>CANQOL010000022.1 GCA_947625475.1 uncultured Acetatifactor sp. | reverse complement strand
GAGCATGGGACGGAGGCGATGAATATGCTGTTTACGCAGTTCAATATGGAGGACGCGCTGGATGTGAGGTATGAGGAAGGCGTGGAGGACGGATATGAGAAAGGCGTAAGCGCTGGGATTACCCAGGGCAGGGCCGCCGGAATTGCAGAGGGCAAAGCCGCTGGAATCGCAGAGGGAAAGGCCGCTGGAATTGTGGAGGGAGCCGCCCGGGAAAAAGCCCAGGCAGAGTGCCAGCTGATCCGCAAGGTCTGTGTCAAGCTGCAAAGAGGAGAGACCCCGGAGCAGATTGCGGAGGACCTATTGGAGGAGCGGAGTTATATTGACCGAATCTGCGCCGCCGCAGAAAGCTGCAGCTATGAGGCGGAAGCTGTTCAGAAAGCGCTCCGGAAGGAGCAGCCATAGACAGATGGAGCCTTTTGGCGAACCGGGACTTTCCTCATTTGGAACAGAAAAATCCTGCCGAAAAATTTTTTTAATTTCCCACTTGACAATTTTTCCCGCCTGTCGTAAGGTAAGTGTTGCAGTCCCTCCCGTCAGGGGGCTGAAATAAAACGGAAAGGAGGCAGTGTCATGACGATCGTTTCTATCCACAAGAGTTTATTGCCGTATAGGGATCAATCTGCAGTTGCCTCCGGAGGAACCGTATGAGACAAGGGCCGGCAGGGCGCCGTTTTACCGCACCCCTCCCCTTATCCAAGCGCTTTTTGTCCATGGCCTCTGCCATGGACTTTTTTTGTGGGTGTTTTCCCACTCTCCGGAGGAAAGGAACTGCTTTTCTGTAAAAAAGGAGGCGCACAGCCTATGAAAAAGCTCTCTGCCTATATGAAAGAACACACTTTAGCCTACCTGCTGGCAGTGGCCTGCCTGGTGGCGGGGGTGGGGCTGGATATGCTCTCCCCCCAGCTCACCCGCCGCATCATCGACGACGTGATCGGGAGGGGGGATCTGCCCCTGTTGAAATACCTGCTGGCCGGGATCCTGGGGATCGGCGCGGGCCGGTTTGTGTTCATGTATATCAAGGAGTATACCTTCGACATCATCGGGGCAAAGATCTCCGCCAGCATGCGCAGGGACCTGTTCGCCCATATCCAGGGCCTCTCCGCGGACTTTTTTGACCGCAGCAGCACCGGGGAGCTGATGGCCCGGGTCAAGGAGGACATCGACCGGATCTGGGACGGCCTGACCTATGTGGGCATGCTGCTGATCGAGGTGGCGGTCCATGTGACCCTGGTGCTCATCTGCATGTACCGGCTGGACTGGAGGCTGGCCCTGATCCCCACCGCGGCCATGGTCTTCTGCGGCGCTCTGGCGGTGTTCCTGGAGCAGAAGCTGGACACCGTTTACGAGGCCATCAGCCAGGAGAACGCCGAGCTGAACACGGTGGCGGAGGAAAACCTGGAGGGGGTGCGCACGGTGCGCTCCTTTGCCCGGGAGCGGTTTGAGATGGACAAATTCCTCTCCCACAACCGGCGCTACTATGAGCTGAACGTGCAGCAGTCCCGGATCTTTGTGAAATACCACCCCATCTTTTCTCTGATCACCAAGGTCCTGCCCCTGATCATGCTGCTGGCGGGGGGCGCTCTGGTGATCCGGGGGGAGTTTTCCCTGGGCTCTCTGGGCGCCTTTGTGGAGTACTCCATGAATATCGTCTGGCCCATGGAAATGCTGGGGTGGCTCACCAACAGCTTTTCCTCCGCCGTGGCCTCCAACAAGAAACTCAGGAGGATCTATCAGGAGACCGCCACCGTCCGGGAGCCGGAAAATCCGGTAGTCCTTCCGAAGGTCCGGGGCGGGATCCGCTTTGAGCAGGTATCCTTCGTCCGGGGCGACGCCCGGATCCTGACGGATATCAGCTTTTCCCTGGAGCCCGGGCAGACCCTGGGCATTATGGGGGCCACCGGATCCGGGAAATCCTCCCTGATCCACCTGCTCCAGCGTCTCTACGACTGCAGCCAGGGCCGGATCCTGCTGGACGGGGTGGATATCAGGCGCCTCTCCCTGGCCCAGCTCCGGGGAAGCATCTCCGTGGTCATGCAGGACACCTTCCTCTTCTCCGACACCATCTCGGACAATATCCGGCTGGGCCGCCAGGAGGCCACCTCGCCGGAGACCGTCCGGCAGGCATCCCGGGACGCCCAGGCCAGCGAATTCATCGACCGGCTGGAGGAAGGATACGAGACGGTGATCGGGGAGCGGGGCGTGGGACTCTCCGGCGGCCAGAAGCAGCGCCTCAGCATTGCCCGGGCCCTGGCCAAGAAAAACCCCATCCTGGTCATGGACGACTCCACCTCCGCCCTGGATACGGAGACGGAGCAGCTGATCCAGCAGACCCTGAGGGAGCTGAAGGGGATCACCAAAATCATCATTGCCCACCGCATCAGCGCCGTGAGAAGCGCGGACCGGATCCTGTTTTTGGAGGGAGGAAGGATCGCGGAGGCGGGCACCCACGAAGAACTGCTGCAGAAAAAAGGTCTCTACTACGAAACCTATATGGCCCAGTACGGAGACTTTCTGGCGGAAAAGGAGGTGTAATCCATGCCCGTCAATACATTTAAGGAGGACGAACAGAACGCCCAGGCCGGCAAGGCCAGGACCCTGCTGCGCCTTTTCTCCCGCCTGCTCTCCTACAAAAAGCAGGTGGCCGGCGTGCTGCTGATCATGGGCTTCTGCGTGGCGGTAGGTCTCTTAAACCCGCTGATCATGGAGTCCGCCATCGACGACTATATTGCCAAGGGGGACCTGGCCGGCCTTGTGGGGCTGTGCCTGTTCGCCCTGGTCCTGAACGGGATCATGATCCTGCTGGTGCGGCTTCGCATGTACATTATGAGCAAGGTGTGCAACGATATCCTGGCCAATATCCGCCAGGAGCTCTACGCCCATATCCAGACCCTGGATTTTACCTTTTTTGACAGCCGCCCCACGGGAAAGATCCTCTCCCGCATTATCGGGGACATCAACTCCCTGCGGGATGTGCTGGAGAGCTGCGTGACCACCCTGATCCCGGACTTTATCACCATCTGCTCCGTGGCGGCCATTATGCTGGTCAAGAGCGTGCCTCTGACCCTGGCCTCCCTGTGCTCTATGCCCCTGATGTTCGCGGGCATGTGGATCATCCAGATCTACTCCCACAAAAGATGGCAGGCGGTGCGCAAAAAATCCGCCAACCTGAACGCCTTTCTCCATGAGGACATTGCGGGCATGCGCGTCATCCAGAGCTTTACCGCCCAGGAAGAAACACGCGGCACCTTCCACCGTCTGGTGGAGGAGCACCGGATCTCCTTCAACCGGGCCGTGCGCCTCAACGACGCCTTCGGCTCCGTGATCGATCTGTGCTGGGGCATCGGCTGCGCCGCCCTTTTCTACACGGGCATCGCGGTGATCGGGATCCCCGCCGTCTCCGTGGGCACCCTGCTGGCCTTCAAGAACTATATTGACATGTTCTGGCGGCCCATTATGAACCTGAGCAATTTTTACAATCAGCTCATCACCAACATTGCCGCGGCGGAGCGGATCTTTGAGGTGATGGACACTCCCTCCCGGATCACCGACAAGCCGCAGGCGGGAAAGCTCCCTCCCATCGAAGGGGCCGTGGAATTTGAGGATGTGACCTTCGCCTACTCGGACGAGCGGGACGTAAAGGTCCTGGACCGTGTGAGCTTTTCGGTAAGGCCCGGGGAGACCGTCGCCCTGGTGGGTCCCACCGGGGCCGGCAAGACCACCATCGTCAACCTGATCAGCCGTTTCTACGACGTGACCGGCGGGCGGGTGCTCATCGACGGCCGGGACGTGCGGGATGTGACCTTAGAGTCCCTGCGCAGCCAGATGGGCGTCATGACCCAGGACAACTTCCTGTTCTCCGGCACCGTCCGGGAGAACATCCGCTACGGCAGGCTGGACGCAACGGACGAGGAAATCGTGGAGGCCGCCAAGGCGGTGAACGCCCACGACTTTATCATGAAGCTGGAGAAGGGGTACGATACGGAGCTCTCCGAGCGGGGCGGGGGCCTGTCCGTGGGACAGCGCCAGCTCCTTGCCTTCGCCAGGACCTTCCTCTCCCGGCCCAGGATCCTGATCCTGGACGAGGCCACCTCCAGCATCGACACCAAAACAGAGCTTCTGGTGCAGAAGGGCATAGAGACCCTGCTGAAGGGCCGCACCTCCTTCTGCATCGCCCACCGCCTCAGCACCATCCAGCGGGCGGACCGGATCTTTGTCATCGACCGGGGCGGCATCCTGGAGCAGGGGACCGCCGCCCAGCTGCTGGCCAAAAAGGGCGCCTACTATCAGCTGTACATGGCCCAGTTTACCGTATAAAAAAACGGATGGAAAAGGCCGGTCCCTCTAGGGGGCCGGCCTCTGGGAGTCAAAGGGGCTTTGGATGCACAGAAGGGCCCCCTTTTTGACTCTCACCAGGGCCTCGCGGCCCGTAAACTCATTGCTGATCCCCAGGGGAAAGTCGCTTGCCAGCTCCGCTTCCTCCAGGGGATATTTCATGCCCCGGACAGTCACGCCAAAGGCCCTCTCTCCCAGGGCAAAGAGGGACAGATACCCTCTCTCTTCCCGGCCAAAGCCCCTCTCCTCCTCCTTCAGCACAAAGATGCGGCTCTCCCCATCCGCCAGGACTCCCCGGCAGCCCCGGTTTTTCAGATACAAAAGGCACTGGATATTGGCCACCGTGTGCTCCAGCCGCCCGCCTGTCCCCCCGTAGATCCAAAAGTCCGAGAAGCCCCTCTCCCTGCCCAGCCGGATGGCGGCCAGGGTGTCCGTGTCGTCCTTCTCGGGCTGCAGGGCGATCACCCGCTCCGGGTGCTCCCTCCCAAGGAGGCGCACCCTCTCCCTCTCCTGCTCTTCCAGGGAATCAAAATCCCCCACCGTCAGATCCGGTTCCAGGCCGAGACGCCGGCAGTATGCGGCCCCGCCGTCCACGGCGATCACAAAATCCCCCTTCTCCACCGGGATTTTCTTCTCCTTCAGCTCTCCGGCCGCCACGATGACGCACCTGCCCGGCACATTCTCCTTCAAGGGCTTATCCTCCTTGCCATTTTTTCCGTTTTCCTGTAAAGTAGAGTCAGGCCCTTCAGACGCCGGGGCAGCAGGCCCCTGCCTGGACGGGCTTAAAAGGATTCGGGGAGGTCTTTTGCATGTACACCAGAGAACAGCTTCACCTGGCCGCCGTCACGGAGGCCCGCTACCGGGAGGCCGCGCCGGCTCTCTTTGCCGCCCGGGCGGCCCACTATCTGCCCCTCACCGGCGGGCACTATGAGCGCATCACCGTCCGGGACCAGAAGACCCGCTGGGGGAGCTGTTCCTCCAAGGGCACCCTCTCCTTCAACTACCGGCTGCTCTTTGCGCCGCCCCGGGTGCTGGACTATGTGGTGGTCCATGAGCTCTGCCATCTGACCTATATGAACCACTCCTGGGACTTCTGGAACAAGGTGGCCTCCGTGATGCCGGACTATCTCACCTGCAAAAGGTGGCTTCGGGACCACGGGAGCGAGTTAAACGGGCTCTGTCATCTGCAAAAGAGAGGCCAGCTCTGAGCGGGCGGCCTCTCCTTTCTCTTCCTTTTGTCAGCTGTTCTCGTCCAGGTACACCTGGGCCCGGCTCTGGATGATCTTCACCACTTCCTCCACCGGCTTCTGATCCTGGTAGAAGGCGGCTGCCTCCTCGTCGATGATCTTCTGGATTTCCTCGTTGGAGTAGGGCCGCTTGTTCACAGTGGTGAGGAAGTCCTTTATGGTCTGGATCTCCTGCTCTGTGTAAGGCTCCAGAATGATCTGCTCGTCGTTTTCCCAGTAGGTGTAATCGTAGTACTCCTTCCCCCCGTCCTCATTGATCCAATAGGGCCTCTCCATGGCGGTCTCGGCCTGCTTGTCAAAGGCCTCCCGGGAGGCGGGCAGTCCGTATATCTCATCGCTCATCTGGTACTCGTCGGTCAGGTAGTATCTCACAAATTCCCAGGCCCCGTCCAGGTTGGCGGACCTGGCGGAGAGGGCGTAGCTGTAGCCGTAGCTCTCCACGATGGAGCCCTGTCTGTCGCTGCAGGGGAAGCCCACAAAGGCCACCTCCTCCCCCACCTCTCCCTTCACGGTATAGATGGTATCCGCGATCCGGCTGACATACATGCTGGTCATGAGGATCGTATCGTTCCGGAAGCTCTTCTGGCTTTCCCCCACCGCGTCGTACACGCCGTAGGAAATGCCCCCGTCGTCCGTATACTCTGTGGGAAGGCTCTTGGCGTAGGTCAGAAGGTCCATAAACTCCTGGGTATCAAAATAGCACTTTCCCTCCTGGGTGTCCACAAAGTTGGCCCCCGAATAGTTCATCACCATATACATAAAGGTGTCCCGCAGAATCTGGCCGCCTCCGAAGGGCTGGCATCCCTCGGGCATCTTGTTCTCCAGAAAGTCCAGCATCTCCGACATGGTCCAGCCGGTCAGATCCCCCACCACGGATTTTTTCGCCACCATGGTCTCTACGTCAAAGGAGGGGATCACCTCGTAGAGCTTCCCGTTCACCCGGTAGGCGTCGAAGAAGTTCTGCATGAACTCCTTCCCCGAGAGTTCCTCATCCTGGGCGATGAGCTTGTCAATATCCGCCAGCACGCCCTTTTTAATATAATTGTCCACAGGGATATTCCCGTCCACCACAATAATATCCGGGGTGTTGCCGCTGATAATGTCGTTGTTCAGCTGGGTGTAGCTGGCAAAGTAATCCTCCATGGTCTGGTAGGCGGAGTAATCCTTGACGGTGATCCGGTAGGTGGGGTTCGTCTTGTTGAAGGCCACCACCCGGTTTTTCACGCTGCTGTCCACATAGTTGGCCGCCAGCACCAGCACCTTCTTGTCCGGGATGTCCTTGGGATCCACACGGGTAAAGTAGGACACATGGCTGGTCCAGTCATCCGACATATCGGAATAGAGGGCCACAAAGTGCTGATCGTCTATGGGGCAGAAATAGTTCAGCCGGTTGGTGGGCAGATCCGAGTTGACCGTATCGATGACCTTCACCGGCTCCGCATCCCCCAGGTTGTAGGTGTAGACCCCGCTGTTGTCCGTGAGAATCATGTCCGTGTCCGTCCCGCTGAACAAGCTGTAGCGGTTCAGCCAGTCCGGCGCCTCCAGCGCCTCCTGCATCTGCCCGGTTTTCAGATCGTAGGGGATCAGGGTCATCTTGGTGTACTCATTGTTGAAGGCCGTGATCAGGGCCTTTCCGTCAAAGCTAAAGAGGACGCCGCCAAGCTGCCGGTCCTCCAGCTCCAGCGTCTCCCTCAAGATCTCATCTCCCTCCCGGTTAAAGCCCAGCATCAGAGGCTCGCCGGACTGGGAGAAGGCGTACACATTGCCCTCCCGGTCCATGCCTAAGGAATTCACATAATAATAGTCAGAGCTCTGGCTGCCGTCGTACAGGATTTTGTGCCAGGCCAGCTCCCCCTGAGGGGTATAATAGTTCAGAAACAAATACTGATTGTCGGAGTAGGTTTCCTCATCCAGGCGCTGCTGGACGTAGGCCTCCTCCACCGTACACAGGGTCCCGTCGCTTCCCATGCAGGTTCCGTTCACCCAGGACTGCAAACTGGACATCTCCCACTCACCGGTGGGCTCTTCCTCCCCCTCCGGGGCCTCCGGGGCGGGCTCTTCTTCCGGGACATCCTCCCCCTCCGGGGCGGAATCTCCCTCTCCCCCCGGGGCCGGAAGCTCCTCTTTCGCCAAATAATCCCCGGCGTCCTCCAGCACCTTGGACTGCAGGTCGCTCCCGTCCAAATTGACGCTCAGGAGAATACAGGTGTTGTCGCTGGAGTAGATATCCGTCTCCTCGTCGTAATTGCTCTCATAGCGCTGGACCAGAAGATACACCCGGTTGCCGTCCGTGGAAATCTGGGACACGCTGGCGTCCTGCAGGGCGTCCCCCAGATTCAGATCAATGTAGGAATACACATTCTGCTTGGCCAGATTGGGATCCGCCTCCGCCTTTTTCCCTCCGCCGCAGGCGCACAGCCCCAGGGCCAGCGCGGCCGCCAGGATCAGGGCTTTCCCTGCCTTCCTTCCTTTTTTCATAACTCTTCCTCCTTTTCCCTCTGTGTGCCGGGATCTGTTTTTTTAAGTTTCTCCCGCCCTAACTGTTTTCATCCAGGTACAGCTGTACCCGGTTCTCTATGACGGATGCCACCTCCTGGGCGCTCTTCTGGCCGCTGAAGAAGGCTCCCGTCTCCTCATCCACAATCTGAAGGACCTCCTGATCGTAGTAGGCCCTCCGGTCTACACTTTCAATAAAGCGCAGCACCTCCTGGGCCTCGCTCTGGGTAAAGGGCTCCAGGGTAATCTGCTCCCCGTTCAGATAATAGGGGTTGTCATAGTATTCCCGGTTCCCTTCCTCATCTTCCCTCCAGGGCTGCCTGGTGGTGTCCTCCAGCTGCTTCTCCAGCAGGCTCCTGGAGAGGGGCATTCCCACGAAATCGCCGCTCTCCTGATATTCCGGCGTCAGATAATACCGGGCAAACTCCCAGGCTCCCTCCAGATAGGGGGAGGATGCCGAGAGGACGAACACATCCCCCGAGGCGAACAGGATCGACCCGTCCCCGCTCTGGCTGGGGAAGCCCATGTAGGTCACCGGCTCCCCGAACCTGCCCCGGACAGCGTAGTAGAGATCCCACACATCCCCTACGGTGATCTCGCAGAGCACCGCCTTGTCCTCCCGGAACCTATTCTCGTACTCCGAGTAGTCATAGTGGTCAAAATACCCCTGGGGATAGGTATCCGGAAGGGTTTTCGCATACTCCAGAAGGCTTAAGAACTCCTGGGAGCGGAAATCGCACCGGCCGCTGTCCCAGTCCACAAACTCGTTCCCCACATACTCCATCATCATACTCACAAAGGTGGAGCGGAGCACATCCCCAAAGGGGGTGCAGTCCCGGGGCATCTGCTCCATGAACAGCTCCAGCTCCTCCATGGTCCAGCCCCGCTGCTCTCCCACCAGGGAGGTCTTGGCCAGCATGGTTCGGATCTGAAAACCGGGGAACACCCGGTAAAGCCTGCCATCCATCCGGTAGGCGTCCAGCACATTCTCCATATAGGCCATCCCGGCCAGCTCCGGATCCTCCCGGATCAGGCTGTCAATATCGGCCAGAAGCCCCTTCTCGATATAGCTCTCGATGGGCATATTGTCGTCCGTCAGCAAAATGTCCGGCATCTCCCCCCGGATAATGTCATTGTTCAGCCGGGTGTAGCCCTCCATGTAGTTGTATGCCCCGTAATAGTGGGCATAATCGTGGACCGTGATCCGGTAGGAGGCGCTGTTGTGATTGAACTCCACCACCCGCTTCTTGAGGCCCGCGTCCAGCCCGTAGCACCCCAGCACCAGGGTCTTCTTTTCCTCGATCTGATCCGGCTCCAGGTAGGTAAAGTAGGCCAGCTGGGTCTGTTCCTCCACAATACTGGTGTAGGCTGCCACAAAATGCTTCCCGTCCACATGGCAGAGCAGCTCGATCCCGCTGGCCGGCAGATCCGAGTTCACATAGTCCAGGAACTTGACCGGCTCTTCGTCCCCGATATTGTAGGTGAAGGCGCCCCCGTCGCTGATCAGGATGAAATCGCTCTCCGTCCCCAGCTGATAGGTATAGTTGCTGAACCACTCCGGCATCCGGGCCGCCTCCGAGAGCACCCCGGTCTTAGGATCGTAGGACTGCACAAACATCTGGGAGTAATCGTCGTTATAGGTGGTGATCAGCAGATCCCCCTGGGGGCGGAACATCACTCTCCCCAGGTTCTGCAGCGTCTCCGGCAGACGCGCCTCCCCCACTCTGTTTCCCTCCCCGTCATATGTGATCAGAAGGGGTTCCTCCCGGTTGGTGTAGAAGGTCACGTTTCCCTCCCCGTCCACCCCCATATTGTTGGCGTAAAATCCTTCCTCCCCCCCGGAAGGTTCCTCCTTCATGGATTTTCTCCAAAGAAGGGTCCCGCCGCTGTCGTAGCGCACCAGGCAGCTGTCCTGGACGTACTGGGCCTCCTCCCCCTCCGCCGTCTCTTCTGACGGCTCATAGATCTCCTTGAGCACATACACATCCCCCCCGGCGGAGATGCACACCCGCAGGATCCGGCCCTCCATACCGCTCTCCGGATCCTCCAGGCGCACACTGCGGCTGGAGGATCCGTCCGGATTGCAGTCAAAGAGCGTCAGCTCATTCTCGTTGAGATACTCTCTGGTGGTCCGGTTGTAGGAGCTCTGGGCCTGATTGATCACCACAAGGAGCCTCCCGTTCTGATATACCATGGCCAAAACGGAAGCGCCGCTCAGGTCCTCCCCCAATGCAAGGCTTTGATAAGAGTACACATACTCCTTTGCCAGAGCGCTGTTTTTGTCTTGGGTGCCGGCCGGGGTCTGGGAAGGCTGTACAGCTTCCTCCGATGCGGGCCCCTCCGCGGGTGTCTGCACTTTCCTGAAAACCAGGAAAGCCAAAGCCACCCCGATGCACAGCAGGATCAAAATGACTTTGGTTTTTAGTTTCACTGGTTTGTATTCTCTCTTTTTTTCTTTTTGGAAGCCTTTTTCGGCTGATCCGGGGTCCCGCCCCGCTTCCTCTTCCTGCGGGCCCCTCTTCTCTGCCACTTATCCTGCAGGGCGGAGAATACGCTCTTTACCGTCCAGGTTTTCCGGCGCCAGCGAAGAATCAGCCAGACGGCCAGGACCCCCGCCGGATAGAGCAAAAATACACACATTCCCAGGGTGAGAAGCGCCAGAATATCCTCATAGCCTCTGGCCACATTTTCCCAGTAGGGATATATGATCGCCTTCCCGTTCATGGAGCGGACGCCGAACTGGGTCAGGAGCTTTAGACGGTTTTGCAGGCTGAACCTTCTGCTGTTCTCCACAATCTCAATCTCCGCCCCGTCCACGCCCATGGACTGTCTCACCTGATCCGCCGCAAATCCCGTCACGGGGTTTGGCATGACGATCTCATAATGGTTGATGTCCCCGCCGGAGCCGTACCGGCACAGGGCCTCATAGGACACATACACAATGCTGCCGTCCAGCCCGGCCGCCTCCGTCAGGCGCCCCCGCTCCCTCTCCACTACTCCGACCACCATGTGAGGGACGGAGCCGATGGTCACCATCTGTCCCGCCACATCGCTGGAGCCGAAAAGCTGCCAGGCCGTCTCCCGGTCAATGACGCAGTAGTCCTGCATCAGATCGTTTCCCGAGAAGAAGGAACCGGACACCAGATCCATAGGGTGAAACAGGAAAAAATCCCCCCCGATCCCGATGGCGTCCGCGCTCACCGTGGTTTTGGAGCTGGTCAGGGCCAGGGTGCCCTGGGCGCTGTAGGCGTCCACCCAGAGCCTGGCCCCGGGGTTTTCGGATTCCTGGGTGATGGAGGCCATCTGCAGAGCGCTGTCCAGACCGTGCTCAAAGGACTCTATGGTATCCTCCGTCACGGAGGCTTTGGTGGAAAAGAAACAGCTGACCTGGGCCACGTCCTTTTCCCCGCTCCATCTCTCGGCCATATTCTGGCTTTCCAGCCCGCCCGCCAGAGAGGCGGATACACCCCACAGGATCAGGAAAATCAGCAGGGAGATTCCCGCCGAAATCCCAAGCCCGAGGGCTCTGGCTGAAAGGGAATGCAATAATCTCTTCATACACACCGCCTATTTTACACCGGTCTTAATTGTTTGCCAAACGAACCTGCTGTCCCGCCTCCACCGGCTTTGTGGAGGTGGTAATCACAAACTCATATCCGTAGAGGCCGCCCGTGATGGCGGACTTGGTATCGTCCGAGGCCGCTACCTCCACATCCACACGGTTTGCCACATAACGGTTCCCAAGGGGGGAGCTCTTGGATTCCACGGTCAAAATGAACTTGCCGTTGTTGTCCTCCCGGATCGCGCTGTTGGGCACAATCATGTCATAGTTGGCGCTCTTCTGCCCCACGGAAACGCTCAGGCTCTGGCCTGCCACCACGCTCTCCCCGGTCACATTGAAGGTGACCAGGCGGTTTTGTCCCGGATTGTTGGGATCCGGCTTGATGGAATCCAGAATAATCTGCATATCCCCGTATCTCCAGTAATTGACCGGCTCCGCCATATCGCCCGGGGACAGGGTCTTGGCCTGATCGTTGGTCACGGAGAAGCTCAGGGTGTATCCCTCCCCCTCCGGCTGCATGGTGGCCACAATCCCGTTGTCCGGGGTGTCGAGGCCGGACTTTATATAGAGGTTGGTGATGGTCCCGGAGATGGGCGCCGTCACCTGGGTGTCCTGGGACTCCAGCTTAAGCTTTTCCAGCTTCTGCTGGGCTTCCTCCAGCTTGCCCCTGGCCTTGGCAATCCTCTCCTGGGCGTCCTGCACGCCGCTGTACAGTCCCCGCAGGGTCAGGGAATCTCCGATATTGGCCAGCAGCAGGGTCATGTTCTGCTGGGCCTCCTCCAGGGCCTTCTGCTTCTGGGTCAGGATCTCGTTGGCCGTCTTCATATCGGGGGCCTCGCTCCGCTCGCTCTCCAGCCTCTCCACCTCTCTCTGGGCCTGGGCCAGAGCGCTCTCATAGCTGATCTTGTTCTGATTGGCAGGGATCCGCTGCCTGTTCAGGCTGTCTATGGTCGCCCTGCTGTGGGCGGCCGCCTCCGCGTCCGCATCCCCGCTGCTCACATCGTACACCTGGAGGGCCGCCTGCTCCTGGGCCAGCTGGGAGTCGATGGCGTTCAGCCAGTTCGTCCACTCCGTCACCTCTCCCTGGAGCCGGGTCACCTCGTCGTTGGCCGCCTTGAGCTTTTCATCATACTGCTCTCCCAGAGTGTCCACCACATACTGGGCCTGCTCCACGTCGATCTCGCAGACCTGCTGCTGGGCCCTGGCCTCCAGGATCTGGCTGCGGTAGCCGGACAGGGAATCCACGGCCCCCGCGCTGAGCAGCACGCTGTCGCTGATCTCCGGATCCAGCAGCAGAGTCTGTTCAAAGGAGAGCATGGCGCTGTCATAGGCGTCCTGGGCAGAGTCCAGATTTTCCTGCTCCGCCTCCACAGCCGCCTGGGCCGCCTCCAGATCCGGGCTTTCCTCGGCGGAGAGCAGGCAGATCACATCGCCCTTCTGCACCGTATCTCCCGCCCTCACCTCCACGGATTCCACCTTGCGGGTGCCCTTGATCTCCACCTCGTAAGGGTCTCCGCTCTCCACCGTGCCGGTGCCCCGGATCTTGGCGGTGATGGACCCGGACTCTATATACTGGGCTGCCACCTCCGGCAGGGAATAATTCATAATCGTCTGGGAGAAGAAGGTGAGCACCAGCATCACCGACAAAAATATAATGGCCGCCGTCTTAACCCACTCTCTTCTCTTTCTGCTCTGCTCGTTCATACGCTCTTTCCTCTCCTCATTATCCTTTTATACCGCCCTGGTAGGTGATGCCTTCCACCAGATACTCCTCCCCGTAGAGAAACACCAGCAGGGTGGGAATCATGTAGATGGTGGCCACCGCGAAGGCCAGCCCGATCTCCCCGGAATTGATCTTGCTTAAGAAAACGGACAGGGGGTGCATCTCCGCGTCCGAAAGCAGGATCAGGGGCTGCTCCACCATGTTCCAGTAGTCAATGAATACCAGAATCGCCGCCGAGCACAGGGCCCCCTTGCAAAGGGGCAGGCACACCCGCCGGAAAATCTGCCACTCCCCCGCCCCGTCGATCTGGGCGGCCTCCAGCACGGAGGTAGGGATCCTGCGCATGAACTTGGTCAGCAGGAACACCGCGAAGGGAGAAAAGATTCCCGGCAGCCAGATCGCCCATCTGGTATCCAGGATATTCAGCCAGTCCGACACCAGATAGTTGGGCACCAGGGTCACCTGGTAGGGCATCAGCATCAAAATAATATACAGGAAGAACACGATCTCCCGGAGCTTCCCCCGGAACCGGGCGAACCCGTAGGAGGCCAGGGAGGCCACCGTCAGCTGGAAGACCACGATGGGCCCCACCAGGATGACGGAATTCCAAAACTTCAGCAGATACTCGGGGCTCTTGAAGAGCACCGTCACATACTGGCTGAAGGAGACCATGTCCGGTATAAACTTCAGATTCACCTTCTCCGAGATGTAAACCTTCCCTCCGGAGGAGGTGGTGGCGAACACGGAGCCGTAGTTGGCCGAGATCTCCGAGGAAGCCATAAAGGAGTTGGTGATGGTCAGCACGATGGGCGTCAGGAACAGGAAGGCGAAGAACGCCGCCACCAGAGTGGCCGCCCCGATCTTCACATTCCCCCAGGCCCTTCTTCTCTTCGCCCGTCTGCGCACCCGCTTATAATCCCGCTCGGCGCTCCCGGGGGCCTTCTTCCCGCGGCTCATCCTTCCACATCCTTTCCGAACCGGTTTTCCACAAGGAACAGGATCCCGATGATCACTACCATCACCAGGGACATCAATATGGCCGCCGAGGACAGCTTCTGATAATCCAGGCTGCGGAAGGTATTGTTCATGAAGTGCTGCAGCATGTACACCGTATCATAGGGATAATCCGTGGTCAGCAGGTAAATCTCCCGGAACACCTTGAAGGAGCTGATCAGGGACATGATGGTCACAAACAGGATCGTGGAGGACAGGTATCTGATCTTTATGTAAAAGAAGGTCTGCAGTCCCGTGGCGCTCTCCAGCCTGGCCACCTCCAGGATATCCTTGGGGATGCTGGAGAGGGCGGCCATGAACAGGATCATGTTGTAGCCCAGGTTTTTCCACAGAAACAGCACGATAATGACAATATGGGCGTAATTGGACTTCAGCCAGTCGATCTTGGGCACCCCGAAGACGGCCAGCATATCGTTCACCGCGCCGTTGTGGTGAAAGAGCACCTGCCAGATCAGCACGATGCTGGCCACCGGCACCATCATGGGGCTCAGGAAAAAGGTGCGGAACTGGCTCCGGAAGGGGAGCCTGCTCTCCAGCACCATGGCCAGCAGAAGGGATAAAACCACAGCCAGGGGCACCGCGATCACAGAGAACTGCACCGTGTTGGTCACAGCCCTGCGGAAGGCGTTGTTGGCAAGTACATTTTTGAAGTTTTCCAAAAATACAAAATTGTGGCTGATGGGATTATCCACCAGAGAATAGTAAATCACCACCAGAAAAGGCACCACAAAAAAGGTCATAACCCCCAGGAAGCTGGGGGCGATGAACAGCCCCGAGCTTCTCTTGAGTTTCCTGTATCTCTTTGTGGATTTTGTGCGGATCCTCCCGGCTTTCTTTCTCCCCAAGGTCTGCGCCCCCTTAGCTGTTTTCGTCTACATAAATCTGCACCCGGCTCTGGATGATCCCCGCCACTTCCTGGGCGGTCTTCTGGCCCTCAAAGTAGGCCTGTGCCTCCTCGGTGATGATCTGGAGCACCGTATCGTCACTCCCCAGCAGCACGGAGGCGGAGTCGATGGCGGCCAGGATGGCGTCCACCTGCTCCTGGGTGGCCGCGTAGATCTCGGCCTCAAAGGTGTCGTACCCCCAGGTGGTCTTGGGCTGCGCCATGGGCTCCCCGTTCTCGTCCAGCACAACCTCCCCGTTTTCGTCCGTCATGTATTGCTCCTCCATGGCTGCGTTCATCATATCGTCCATCATATCCTTCCGGCTGGGGAAGCCGTAGCGGTGCCAACTGTCCGCCGCATCCTCATACTGGAGCATGTACTCCAGGAAGGCCCAGGCCCCCTCCTTGTGGCGGGAGGTGCTCAAAATCCCGTAGGCCTCGCTGGGCCGCAGCACATTGCCCTTCTGTCCGTCCGCGGTGGGATACCCGATCAGGTTCACCGGCTCCCCGAACATAAGGCTGTACATCTGGAACTCCGTTATATCGCTCAGGTACAAATCCTCCAGCAAAAGGCGCCCCGCCTGGACTTCCTCGGGCAGGCTCCAGTCCTGGTCGTAATCGTAGTCCTGGGGGAACCGGTTGGCAAACTCCAGGAGCTTTAGGAACTCCGGGCTGTCAAAATGGCACTGCCCGGTGGTATAGTCGATATAGGAGTCTCCCCCGTAGCTGAGCAGGGTGCTCAGGATGGACATCTTGGTGGAATAGGGGATCACCTGGGCGTCCGGGTTGGCATCCGCGAGGGCGATCACATCGTCAACGGTCCAGCCGGAGCCCTCCCCCACCTGGGAGGTGCGGCCCATCAAGGTGTTCAGCACAAAATATTTGGGGATGGAAATGAGCCGGCCGTCCACGGTAAAGCCGTTCAGCACGCTCTCGATAAAGTCCCCTCTGCTCAGGGAAGCGCTCCCGTCCAGGTAGGGGGAGAGATCCTCCAGCACCCCCTTGGCGGCGTAGCTGCTCAGATTACTTACATAGGACAGATTCAGCAGATCCGGGGCAGAGCCGCCGGTCAGGTCATTGTTCATGGCGGTGACGGCGTCCTGATAGGAGGTCTCGGACCAGGGAGAGGTCTCGTCCACATAGCCCCTGATGGTGGCCCGGTATTTGTCGCTGGTCTTGTTAAAGCCCACCACCAGCCGCTGCATGTCGGAGTCCGTGGCATAGAGGGAGGCCACCACAATCGTCTCCTTCTGGGGCACCTTGGCCGCCTCGGTCTTGGTCAGATAGACCAGCTGGGTGGTATCGCTCTCATAATCGTCCACATAGGCCAGAATCCGGCCGTCCTCCAGGGCCTGGGCGAATCTCACATAGTCGCCCACCAGATCCACATCCGTCCAGCTCAGCAGCATCTCGTAGGTCTCCGTCTCCGGGTCGTACTCCGCCAGGCCGGAATTCAGCTTCACCAAAGTCCCCTTCTCCAGCCCCGGGTAATAGGCGTTGCCGGAGCTGCCGCTTATGGTCCCAATGCCCCCCTTGGGCTCCGGCTGGGCCGCCGGGTCCGGGCCAAGCTCCAGGAACAGGGTGCCGTCCAGATCGTGGGCGGAATAATCCTCATAGGCCGCGTACACCTTTCCCTCTTTTGTCCTGGCCAGGCCGGCAATCCACACCGAGCCGCCGGCGCTCCCCAGTGTCACTGTGTTTAAGAGGCTCCCGTCCTCCCCGGAGAAAACTCTCACCTGGCTGCTGTAGGCGGCGTACAGGTTCCCGTCCTCCCCGCAGACCGCCTGCTGGATATAGCTGTAGGAATCGTCGTCCGTCATATCCTTTGTGATGTCCGCGGCAAAAAGCCGGGTCCCCTGGGCGTCAAAGCGGTACAGGAAATACTGCGGGTTCTCCCAATTTTCATCCACGTAGCGGAAGAAGCAGAACAGCCCTCCGTCCGGGCACACCACAAAGGTGTTCAGGCTGGACGAATAGCCCTCTATGGGGTCTGCCTCTATGGGGATCTTCTCCCCCTCTCCCTCCCCCTCCAGGGGCCTGCGCCACACCGGGGTGGACTGGGTCTGGGTCTCCTCGTCGTACTCATAGGTGGTCCAGTAGAGCTGGCCGCCAGCCACCGTCAGATTGCCGGGGTTGGTATCCTCCGGAAAGTTGAGATCCTTGAATTCAGGCACATACACATAGCCCTCGGGGGTCTGGGCAACCTCCTCCGCCACGCTCTCCCCGCTCTCCTGCTTTGGGGTCTCTCCCCCCTTGCTGCACCCGGCCAGCCCCAGTACCAGGGCCGCCAGGACCGCTCCCGCGGCCGCCGCCCTGAAGCGGGACGCTGTTTTTCCCCTTCCAAAATGCTTTCCCTTCATATAATATCCTCCCGTAACAGTTTCCAGATCCTCTTTGTCTCTCTTCCTTTGTCCGCCGAAGCGCACAGGGGCCCCCTTTACAGGGCCAACTCCATTATAACGCATCCTCCGGCAAAATGCACTTTAAGATTTTCTAAAGAAATTTAAGATTTCTTTACATCCTGTGCCGGCCGGGCCCTAGGCCGCTCTCCCTGTCAGGGGATTTTCCCGGCGCACCGGGCTGCCGCCCAGGATTCCTCCAAAGAGGGCCACCGCCAGGCTCACCGCCGCCAGAATCAGGTACACCGGCAGAGTCTGGGGCAGAAGCCCCGCCACTCTCTCCCACAGGAACAGGGAGGTGGCGTTGATCAGGAAATGGGCCGCGACGGATGCCCAAAGGCTCTCATACCGCTTTCTCAGATATCCCAGGAACAGCCCCATCACAAAGGCATAGGTGCCCTGCACCAGATTGCCGTGGAAGAGGCCGAAGCACAAGGCCTGTACCGCATTGGCCGCCCAAAAGGCCGCCTGGGGGCTCTTAAAGCCCCGCACCGCTCTCTGGGCGTAGCAGAATGTCACGCCCCGGAACATCAGCTCCTCCCCAAGGGGAGCTACAAGCACCGCCGCCAGATTCCCCGCCGCAGTCTCCACGATCCCGGAGCTCTCCATCAGCTCCAGGTAGGACTCCATGAGCTTCGGGGCCGCCACGTTGACGATGGGCAGGACCGCATTGCAGAAAAAGCACATCCCCTCCGCCACCAGCAGGATTACCGGCACGCACCCCGGCGTGACGCGCCTGCCGCCCCGGGCCCTGGCCCGGCGTACATTTCCGCGGCCACCGCAGCCAAAATAGTACCAGGGGAAGAACACCGCCAGCATCGCCACATGGGACGCCAGCACAATCGCGCCCATCATGGGACTGAGAAGCTCCATGACTCTCTCCTGAATCAGCGCCGGATCCGTGATCCCCTCCCGGGCGGCCTCCAAGCCTGCCCGGAAGGAGACAGGGAACGCACACAGGGCGCTGCACGCCATCTGCACCGCAAATCCGGCCGCCAGCACAGCCAGACATATTCCCAGCCAGCCCGCTCTGTTCCAGAAAGCTCTCATCAAAACGCACCTCCCCTGTCACGCCCAGACTCTCCGGCCTTCTCCCGGCCGCTCCGCGCAATATTTTGTTTTGTGTATCTTATTTGTACATTATAGCAAACTTTATATCTGTATACAACCCATATTCACAAAAATTACGGCCGCCCTCTCAATCCACCGACTTGAGGGATTCCGTCATGCTGATCCTCTCCAGCTTCACGGACATGATGCGGTTCACCACCCAGGCGAAGAGGAAGGTGAGCAGCACACTGTAGAGATAGCTTACCGGCCGGATGCGCACATCGAAGGCAATCATATCGATATTGATCTGGGCCATGACGAAGCGGTGCAGAAGCCGCCCCAGGAGCAGCCCCGCCCCGGTCCCGAAAAAGGTCAGGATCAGGTTCTCCCGGAACACGTAGGAAGCCGTCTCATGCCGGTAAAAGCCCAGCACCTTGACGGTGGCGATCTCCCTGACCCGCTCCGTGATATTGATATTGGTCAGGTTGTAGAGCACGATGAACGCCAGCCCCGCCGCGCACAAAATCACCACCAGGACAATGGCGTCCAGGCTTCTCATCATGCTGGAAAAGCGCTCCATGGTATCCTGGTTCAGGGTGACGCTGGCCACCTGGGAGCGGCCCATCCAGTCCGCGGAGAACAGATGGGCGTCCGTCTCCGGGGACAGATTCACCCACAGACTTTTAAAGGCCGGTTCCTCCCCCAGCTCCCTGACATAGGTCTCCGGGCTTAGGTACGCATAGTGATAGACAAAATTCTGGCTGACTCCGCTGACCGTCGCCCGGATCAGGCGGTTCTCGGAATCCATCAACTCCACCTGGTCGCCCTCCTTCAGGCCGTACTGGCTGGCCAGCTTCTCCGTGAGCACCACCTCCCCGGGGCCGGGATAGGGGATGGCCTCCCCGCCGGCCGTATGCAGGTCCAAAAATTCCGCCCTCTCCGGCCCGTCCCCGTCCAGCACCACCAGATTGACCGACTTCGCCTCGCCGGACACATGCAGGTCCACAGAGCTCTCCATCACTCTCAGGGCTCCCGCGGCCCTGTCCCCGGCCTCCTGCAGGAAATCCTCCAGATCCTCCTTCTCCAAAGGCTCCCGGAAGGAGATGCTCATGTCGTAGAGGGAGATTTCCTCAAACTGCTGTACCACCACGTCCGCGATGGAATCCTCAATGCCAAAGCCCGTGAGCACCAGGGCCGTACAGCCGCTGATCCCCAGCACCATCATAAAAAATCTCTTTTTATACCGCAGCACATTGCGGACGGACACCTTTTTCAAAAATCCCAGATGCTTCCAGAAGAAGGGAATGTACTCCAGGAAGACCCGCTTTCCCGCCTTGGGAGTCTTGGGCCGCATCAGCTGGGCCGCCACCTGGGCAAGCTCCACCCGGCAGGTAAGCCAGGTGGTCCCGACGGAACACAGAAGGGACACCGCCAGGGAGATAAACGCCAGCTTCCAGTCCATCACATAGGTCAGGGCCGGGAGCCGGTACATGAGCCCGTAGGCCGCCCAGATCACCCGGGGGAACAGCAGCGTCCCGCCCAGGAAGCCGGACACGCAGCCGATCAGCGCCGCGCTGCCCGAGTAAATCATGTATTTGGCCATGATCACACCCTGGCCATAGCCCAGCGCCTTCAGGGTCCCGATCTGGGT
This sequence comes from uncultured Acetatifactor sp., assembly GCA_947625475.1. Classification (GTDB taxonomy): domain Bacteria; phylum Bacillota; class Clostridia; order Lachnospirales; family Lachnospiraceae; genus Acetatifactor. Next base: position 30,084 of record CANQOL010000022.1, on the reverse strand, counting down.
TCTCTGCTCCTCCACCATCCGGTTCATGGTGGTGATGCACACCAGAGCCGCCACCAGGAAGAAGAACACCGGGAACACATTGGAGATATCCTCCACAATACTGCTGTCGCTCTGGAAGCACACATAGCCGATGTTGGTGCCCCGCCCCAGCACATAGCCCTGAGGGCGCTCAATCTGATAGATCTCTTCCTGGGCGTCCCCCAGCTCCCGGCTGGCTTGGCCGATCTGGCTCTCATATTCCTCCAGGGCACTCTGATACTGAACCTGCCCTTCCTCGTACTCCTTCTGCCCCTGGAGCAGCTTTTTTTCTCCCTGGGCCACCTGCCCCTGGGAGTCCTCCAGCTCCCGGCGGGCGTCCTCCAGCTGGGCCTTCCCCTCGTCCAGCTGAGCCTGGGCATCCTCCAGCTGCTGCCAGCCGTCCCTGATCTGCTGCCGGCCGTCCGCGATCTCCAGCCGCCCGCTCTCGATGGTCTGCCAGGCCCCCTCCAGCTGGTTGTCGGCGGAGCCCAGCTGCCTCTTGGCGTTCTCCAGCTGGTTGTAGTATCCCATGTAGACCGCCACCGTGTCCTCCAGGCTCCCCTGCCACATAATCTCATCCAGGAACTGATCCGTTCTCTCTTCCCAGTTCAGCAGCAGATCCTTCATGGACTGCCAGCCCTCGCGGACAGAGGTAAGGGCCTCCCGCCAGTCCCCCTCCGTCTCATGGGAGGACCCGCTCCCCTCCCGGTCCGGGAACCGTTCCTCCCACTGATCCCGGTCCGCAAAACCGTTCTCCGGCCTGCCCGGGCGCAGGCCTCCCCCCTCCGTCACATCCCGGTCAAAGAGGTTTCCGCCCGTCACGTCCCGGTCAAAGAGATTCCCGCCCGACACGTCCCGGTCAAAGAGATCCCCGCCCGTCACGTCCCGGTCGAAGAGGTTTCCGCCCGACACATCCGGGAGCTCTAAGTCCGGCAGCTCCCAGCCGCCAAAGAAATCCTCCACCTTCTTCCCGGCCCCGTCGACGGTGCGCACCAGCTCGTAATACTTCCCCTTAAACTGGGCGTCCGCCTCCCCCAGCTCCTTCCTCTTTGCGTTCACAAAGTCCTTCTGCTCCTGCCACAGGCGCGCTCCCTCTTCCAGCTCCCGCTCCATGTCCTTCAGGTAGGCCTCCTTCTGGGCCAGCTGCGCCTTCGCCTCGTCCAGCTGAGTCTGTGCCGCCGCCAGCTGGGCCTCCTTCTCCGCCAGGGTACTCTCCCCCCAGTTCAGCTCCTGCCGGGCGGAGGCCATCTGGAGCGTCCCGGTCCCGATCTCCTTCTCCGCGTCCTCCAGCTCACGGCGGGCTTCCTCCAGCTGCTGCCAGCCATCCTCCTTCTCCCGGTCAAACTCCTCCTGGGCCTCATCCAGCTCCCCCTGGGCCTGCTGCACGATCTCCCCGTAGCGCCGGTCCAGGGCGATATCCAGATAGGTCTCCCACTCGGCGGTCTTTTCCTCCATATAATCCTCGTAGGCGTCGCTGTAAAGAGGGAAATCCTTCTCCAGCTTCACAAAAATTTCCGTATAATACTCCGAGTGAAAGCCCTCCGGGAGCAGGTACATAAAGCCGCTGACCGTACCCGTGCCCAGAGAGGTGTTGCCCCGCTCAAACTGTATGTAGTAGGAGGAAGAGACGATGCCCACAATGGTGTACTCCCGGCAGGCGAAATGCTCCAGATCCTCCGCCCGGTTGCTCTGGGCCAGGCGGATCTTTTCCCCGATCCTGTCCGGGCCGTAAAGCTGGGAGTCCACCACGCATTCGTCCTCTCTTTCGGGCAGGCGGCCGGCCGTCAGCTCCAGGCCGTTGACCCCGTCCGTTATGCTGTGGGCCTTGATCACCTTCTCGTTTCCCTCAAAATCCAGATAGACCGCGTCAAAGCTCACAGCCCCCTGGGCGGCCCTGACCCCGTAGCGCTCCCGGAAGTACTCCACATCCTCCTGCTCAAAGCCGTAGGTGGACAGGAGCCGGAAATCGTACAGCGCCTTCTCGTCCAGATACTCCCCGGCCGTCTCCACCATGGAGGGCTTTGTCACCTTCAGGCCCGCAAAAAAGCCCACGCCCAGCGCCACAATGGCCAAAATTGCCATGTACCGCCCCAGGCTCCGGCGGATCTCCCGTACGGTTGTCTTCCACATAACGGATTTCATCCCGGCTGACTCCCTCCTTTCCGGCGCTGTCTTTCCCGGCGCCGTCTTTTTCCGGCTGTTGCTTTCCTGCTGTCTTTTTCCGGCTGTCTTTTCCCGGCTGCTGCTTTCCGGATGTTTTTCCCGGCCGTCTTTTCCTGGCTGTCTTTTCCCGGTTTTCTCTTTCCCCTCCCCTCTGGCCGCGCGGCCCGGGGAAAGGGGCGGGAACTACCACTCGATATCCGCGATATCCACAATGTGCGGATTCTTCACCATGCTCTGCACGGTGCCGCTCTTGACGGTGATGATCCGGTCCGCCATGGCCGTCAGGGCCTGATTGTGGGTGATGACCACCACCGTCTTCCCCTTCTCCCGGCAGGTATCCTGCAGAAGCTTCAGCACCGCCTTCCCCGTGTTGTAATCCAGCGCTCCCGTGGGCTCATCGCACAGCAGCAGCTTGGGATTCTTCGCCAGGGCCCTGGCGATGGCCACCCTCTGCTGCTCGCCCCCGGAGAGCTGGGCCGGGAAATTGGCCATACGGTTCTCCAGGCCCACCTCCTTTAAGACCGTGGCCGCGTCCAGAGGCGCCTTACAGATCTGGGCCGCCAGCTCCACGTTCTCCAGGGCCGTCAGATTCTGCACCAGATTGTAAAACTGAAACACAAAGCCCACATCGTGCCGGCGGTAGGCCGTGAGCTGCTTTTTTCCAAACCGGGAGACCTCCTCCCCGTCCAGGAACACCTGGCCGGAGGTGAGGGTATCCATTCCCCCCAGGATATTCAGGATGGTGGTCTTCCCCGCCCCGGAGGCCCCCACTATCACGCAAAATTCCCCCCGTTCAATGGTAAAATTCACCTCATGAAGGGCGGGAATCTCAATTTCACCGGTCCGGTAAACCTTATTTACGCCGCGGAAGATCACAAAGCTGTCCATGGGTCCGTTCCTCCTGTGTCACATCTTCTTCTCAGTGTAGCACAAAAAAAGAAAACCTTTAAGACCTTTCGCCTCGATTTCATTATATTTTCATAATTTGACCCCCGCCCTCTCAAAATCCCCAAAAACCGGCCCGGGAACGCAATTTTCTCTTGAAAAAATCCCCATTATCTGTAAAATAGATAGGGTGAGCGGGCAGCAGACGCCTGAAAAGAGAATGGAGAATTATATGATCAGTGCAAACAACGTAACCTACAGAGTGGGGAAAAAGGCCTTATTCGAGGACGTGAACATCAAATTTACGGAGGGGAACTGCTACGGCCTCATCGGGGCCAACGGGGCGGGCAAATCCACCTTCCTGAAGCTCCTTTCCGGGGAGCTGGAGACCACCAAGGGCGACATCACCGTGACCCCCGGCCAGCGCCTCTCGGTCCTGGAGCAGGATCACTTTAAATACGACGGCTGGATCGTCATGGACACCGTCATTCTGGGCAACAGGCGGCTCTATGAGATCATGAAGGAGAAGGACGCCATCTACGCCAAGGAGGACTTTACCGACGAGGACGGGATCCGGGCCAGCGAGCTGGAGGCGGAATTCGCGGAGATGGACGGCTGGGAGGCGGAGTCGAACGCGGCCACCCTCTTAAACGGCCTGGGCATCGACCCCGCCTTTCACTACTCCCTGATGGGGGACCTGGACAGCAATGTGAAGGTGAAGGTGCTGCTTGCCAAGGCCCTCTTCGGCAACCCGGACATCCTGCTGCTGGATGAGCCCACCAACCACCTGGACCTGGACGCCATCGCCTGGCTGGAGGAATTTTTGATCGGCTTCAACAATACCGTCATCGTAGTCTCCCACGACAGATACTTCCTAAACAAGGTCTGCACCCACACGGCGGATATCGACTACGGCAAGATCCGGCTCTACGCCGGCAACTACGACTTCTGGTACGAGTCCAGCCAGCTGCTCATCAAGCAGATGAAGGAGGCCAACAAGAAGAAGGAGGAAAAGATCAAGGAGCTCCAGGAGTTCATCTCCCGCTTCTCCGCCAACGCCTCCAAGTCCAAACAGGCCACCTCCCGCAAGAGGGCCCTGGAGAAGATCGAGCTGGATGAGATCAAGCCCTCCAGCCGCAAATACCCCTATATCGACTTTCGGCCCGATAGGGAGATCGGCAACGAGGTGCTCACTGTGGAGCATCTGAGCAAGACCCTGGGAGGGGAAAAAGTTCTGGACGATATCTCCTTTATCGTGGGACGGGACGACAAGATTGCCTTTGTGGGGGGGAACGAGACCGCCAAGACCGCTCTCTTCCAGATCCTGGCTGGCCAGATGGAGCCGGACGAGGGGAATTACAAGTGGGGGGTGACCACCTCCCAGGCATACTTCCCCAAGGACTACACCCATGAGTTTGACAACGAGCTGACCATCGTGGACTGGCTCACCGGCTACTCTCCCATCAAGGATGTGACCTATGTGCGGGGATTTTTGGGCCGGATGCTCTTCGCGGGGGAGGACGGCGTCAAGAAGGTGAAGGTCCTCTCCGGAGGGGAAAAGGTGCGCTGCCTGCTCTCCAAGATGATGATCAGCGGCTCCAACTGCCTGATCTTCGACGAGCCCACCAACCACCTGGACATGGAGTCTATCACCGCCCTGAACAACGGGGTCATCAAATTCCCGGGTGTGGTGCTCTTCTCCTGCCATGACCACCAGTTTGTCCAGACCAGTGCCAACCGGATCATGGAGATCCTCCCGGGCGGGAAGCTGATCGACAAGATGACCACCTACGACGAATACCTGGCCAGCGACGAGATGGCCCGCAAACGCACCGTCTACACCGCAAACACCGAGGAAGAGGACGCAGAGGCATGAGGCGGGTAGACCTGCACGTTCACTCCAGCCGCTCCGACGGGACCCTCTCCCCCGGGGAGCTGGTGGATCTGGCGGCCAAAAAGGACCTGGCGGCCTTCGCCCTGACGGACCACGATACGGTGGACGGGCTGGATGAGGCATTCGAGCGCGGGAAGCAGAGAGAAGCCCTCCGTCTGCCGGTGCCGGAGATTATCCCCGGCATCGAATTTTCCACAGAGTATCAGAAGGGGGACGTGCACATTTTGGGTCTCTGCATCGACTGGCGGTCCGAAGCCTTTGCCCTTCGCCTGAGGGAATTCGTGGATTCCCGCACCCGGCGCAACCAAAGGATGTGCGCGCTGCTGCGGGAGGCGGGGGTTGACATCACCTATGAGGCCCTCCTTGCGGCTTTTCCGGAGCGCGTGATCACCAGGGCCCACTACGCCCGGTATCTGCTGGAGCACGGCTATGTGGGCAGCATGAGCGAGGCATTTGACCGGTATGTGGGGGATCACTGCCCCTGCTATGTCCCCAGGGAGAAGGTCACGCCGATCCAGGCCGTCGCCATGATCTTAGAGGCGGGAGGCGTCCCCATCCTGGCCCACCCCATCCTCTACCGCATGAGCGACGAGAAGCTGGAGGGGCTGATAAGGGAGTGCCGGGAGGCCGGCCTTCTGGGAATCGAGGCCATCTACTCCACCTACAAGCCCGCCGATGAGCGCAGGATCCGGTCTCTGGCAGCCAAATACGGCCTGCTCATCAGCGGCGGATCCGACTTCCACGGAAGCAACAAGCCGGGGCTGGAGCTGGGAAGCGGGTACGGGGGGCTCTGCGTCCCCTGGGAGGTGCTGGAAAAGATCAAAGAGGCGGCCGGGAGATAATCTCCCGCCGCCTCTTTTGATACTCCCCTATATGAAAAGCTCTTATTCCTGAGCTTCCTCCTTCACTTCCTCCACAGCCTCAGCTGCGGCATCCTTTGCTTCCTCTGCTGCCTCTGCCACAGCATCCTTTACTTCCTCCGCGGCCTCTTCCACAGCATCCTTTACTTCCTCCGCATCCTCAGCAGCGGCATCCTTCGCTTCCTGGGCCATCTCCCGGACTTCTCCGTCGTCCACCACCGTGGGCGCCTCCTCGGGCATTTTAAATCCGCAGAAGGGGCAGAACACCACCGTACCGTTGAGCTCGGAGCCGCAGTGAGGACACAGGCTGATCCCCTTGCGGATGCGGACCTCCTGCTTCATCCTGGCGATCTCCTCCTGCGCCGCGTCGATGGCGGCAAACTTCTCGGCCACCTCCTGGGGGGCTCCCTCCTTCATGTTGTCATACACATACTTGCCCACCTCCTGGTAGATTTCCTCCACCTCGAGCTGCTTCTGGGCGATCTGGCTCTTTAAGCTGAAAATTTCTCCCTGCTCCTTGGCCTTCTTTGCCACATCCCTTCCCTTGCTGGAAATCGTGCTGCTCACCTTGTTCCAAAATTCCATTTTCCTTTACCTCCTTTATTTTCTGTGATCCGCCTCCGGCTCTGGGCGGGACCCTATGCAGATAAGACCGGCCGGCTCAGCCCTCCACGATCAGATATCTGCCGTCTCCCACGTCAAACACCTCGTCCGCATCCAGGATCTCTTCTCCCACCGCGCCGTCCATGTCCACGCCCTCATCCTCAAAGTATTCAATCACTTCGTCCACGGAATCCACTACCACAGCCATGCAGTCCTCCAGGAAGCTCTCCGCCTCCTCCAGAGTCTCCGCCACCTTATCCGGGAATAGCTGTAACTGATTGTCCAAAAAGCACTCCAATACCGCATCGTCGAATTCGTGCATATCTTCTCCTCCTTTTCGATAATAGCATACGCTCCCGTTGAGAAACTTTCTCTCCTCATAACCTATAATAGTAACTTTATCCAATATAGTCAAGTATCTCAAGCGGATTTTCCAGGACAGCGTCCGCCCCGTTTTCCTCCAGCTCCCTTCGGTCCCGAAATCCCCAGAGGGCCCCCAGAGTAAAGACGCCGGCGCTCTTTCCCGTGCGCATATCCGTACAGGTATCGCCCACGTACAGAGCATCGTTCGGCAGAAGCCCGAGCCCCTCCAGGATCCGAAAAACCCCCTCAGGGCTCGGCTTTCGCGCCAGCCCCTCCTCCTGGCCCTGGATCCGCTCAAAACATCCCTCCCCAAAGAGCGCCCCGATCACCTCCACGGTCTCCCGGTGGGGCTTGTTGGAGAGCACCGCCGCGGCAATCCTTCTCTCCCTTAAGGCTCCCAGCACCTCCGGGATCCCCCGGTAGGGCTTCACCTGATACATACAGTTTTCCCGAAAAATTTCCCGGTATCTCGGATAGACCCTGTCAAAGAGGGACAGCTCCCGATCTCCCGATGCCAGCAGGCATCTCTCCACCAGCTTGGCAGCCCCATCCCCCACAAAATATTTGTAGTCCTCCACAGGGAAGGGCCCCAGGCCGAATTCGGCCAGCGCCTTGTCCGCGCTGTATTGGATGGACCGGATGGAATCCGACAGCGTTCCGTCCAGGTCAAAGATCACCGCCCTCTTCATAGGCTCCTCCTCACAGGATCTCCCCCCATGCCTTTATCTCCTGATACAGCCTGGCCAGAGGCAGCCCCACCACATTGTCGTAGTCCCCCTCGATTCCTCTCACAAACCGGGCGCCCAGCCCCTGGATGCCGTAGGCCCCCGCCTTGTCCATGGGCTCTCCCGTCCCCGCATACCATTCTATCTCCTGCCGGGACATGGGATAAAAATGCACTCTGGTGCCCTCATGAAAGGTCCTGCGGCGCACCCTCTCCCCGCGGCGCTCCAAAAGAGTCACCCCCGTATAGACCGTATGATCCCTGCCCTCCAGGCCGGAGAGCATCTCCATGGCCTGCCTTAAGTCCGCCGGTTTTCCCAAAATCCGCTCTCCCAGGGCCACCACAGTGTCCGCACCGATGACCAGCACATCCCCGGCCAGGCCCTCAAGGACGGCCTCCGCCTTCCGGGCGGAGAGTTCCTCCACCATCCCGGCGCTCTCCCGGGCATCCGTCCTCTCGTCCGCCTGGCTGGCGATGACCTCAAACTCCGGAAACAGTTTCCCAAGCAGCTCCCGCCTTCTGGGGGAGCCTGACGCCAGCACAATCCTCATTCCAAATGCCTTTCCGGGATAAACACCCTGCTCTTGACCGCATCGTCCCCTCTGGCCTCCCCGGCCAGACGGACTGCCTCCCGGCAGAACGCCTCCTGGGAGTTGAATTTCTCTTTGCCCCTCCTGTCCACTCTCTCGTAGGACCCGTCGGGCTTAAGCACCTGGGCCTTCACCGTGTCCGCCAGCTGCCAGTCCAGGATCCGGCGCAGTTCCTCCTTCAGGGTCGGTTCCTCCACCGGGAAGAGGATCTCCACCCGCCGCTCCAGGTTCCGGGGCATCCAGTCGGCGCTGCCGCAGTAGATCTCCGGCTCCTCGTCGTTCTGAAAATAGAAGATCCGGGCGTGCTCCAAAAAATTCCCCACGATGGACCGGACCGTGATGTTCTCGCTCACCCCCGGGATCCCCGTCCTCAGGCAGCAGATCCCCCGCACAATCAGCTGGATCTGCACCCCCGCGGCGCTGGCCTCATAGAGGGCTGCAATCACATCCCTGTCGCACAGGGAATTCATCTTGGCGATGATATGGGCCTGCCTGCCCTCCAGGGCGTACTTTTTCTCCCGGGCGATCAGATACAGGAATTTGTCCTTCAGCCAGAGGGGCGCCAGGGAAAGCCGGTTCCAGAACCGGGGCTCGGAATAGCCGCTGAGCATGTTAAAGACCGCCGTGGCGTCCTCCCCCATCACCTCCCGGCAGGTGAAAAGCCCCACATCCGTATAGAGCTTGGCGGTGGCGTCATTGTAGTTGCCCGTCCCCAGGTGCACATACCGGCGGATGCCGTCCTCCTCCCGCCGGACCACCAGGGTGATCTTGCTGTGGGTCTTTAAGCCCACCAGCCCATAGATCACATGGCACCCCGCCTTCTCCAGCATCTTCGCCCAGACGATATTGTTTTCCTCATCAAACCTGGCCTTCAGCTCCACCAGGACGGACACCTGCTTGCCGTTCTCCGCAGCCTGGGCCAGGGCGCTGATGATAGGCGAATGCCCGCTGACCCGGTAGAGGGTCTGCTTGATGGCCAGCACCTGGGGATCCCTGGCCGCCTGACGGATGAAATCCACCACCGGGGTGAAGCTCTGATAGGGGTGGTGAAGCAGGATATCCCCCCTGCGGATCTCTTCAAAGATATCGCAGCCCGCCGGAAGCCTGGGCACCGGCTGGGGCTCATACCCCTGCGCCTTCAGATGGTCGAAGCCCTCCATGCCGTACATCTTCATCAGAAAGGTCAGATCCAGAGGCCCCTCGATCTCATAGAGCCCCCTGCTTTCCATGCGCAGCTCCTTTTTGATCATCTTTAAGAGGCGCTTGTCGATGCCGCTCTCCACCTCCAGCCGGATCACCTCTCCCCACTGGCGGCGCTTCAGCTGCTTTTCGATCTCCTTGAGCAGATCCGCAGCCTCGTCCTCCTCTATGGTCAAATCCGCGTTGCGCATGATCCGAAAGGGATGGGCGCAGACCACACGGTAGTTCAGGAACAGCTTCTGGATGTTGCGCTCAATGACTTCCTCCAGCAGGATCACCTTCCGGAGGTCCTCCCCCTCCTGCCCGGGCAGGGGCACAATCCGGGAAAGCACGCTGGGCACCTGCACCGTGGCAAACTCCAGCTCCCCGCCCGCGCCCTTTTTTTGAATCAGGGCCCCGATGTTCAGGGATTTGTTGCGGATCAGAGGAAAGGGGCGGGAGGAATCCACCGCCATGGGAGTCAGCACCGGGTACACATTGTCCTCAAAATACCGGTCTATATAGACTTCCTCCTGGGGGCTTAAATCCTCATGCTTTCGGATCACATGCAGGCCGCTCTGCTCCAGCAGGGGCAGGAGGGAGCGGTTGTAGGTGGAATACTGGAGATTTACCAGTTCGTGAATGGCCCCGTCCAGCGCCTCCAGCTGCTGGGAGGGCGTCATGCCTGCAATGTCCGCCTTGTCGTAGCCGGCGTTGACCATATCCTTCAGGGAGGCCACCCGTACCATGAAAAATTCATCCAGGTTGGAGGCCGTGATGCTTAGGAATTTCAGCCGCTCAAAGAGAGGAATGTTCTTGTCCCGCGCCTCGTCCAGCACCCTGTGGTCAAACAAAATCCAGCTCAGCTCCCTGTTGGTATACCATTTGGGATTCGTAAAATCAATCTCGCTCATCTTGCTCCTTTCGGCCCTCACATGGGCTTTTTCTGCCGAATCACCGGCCGGATGCTGAACACCTCCTGGAAGAAATCGGCTCTCTCGTCAAAGATCCCCCTCTCCAGGGTGATATCCTCCTGGGTCTCCACCGTGAGCACCAGCTGATCCTCCTTCAGCGCCGCCTTCACGCCCTTCAGCTTCTGCTTGTGGCTCCGGTCCAGGGCGTTGGCCACCCGCAGAAGGGCGGTGAGCTTGGCGACCGTCAGGTAGGCATCCCCGTCCAGGGCGGTCCCTTCCTCCTTCATCCTGTCGTAGTACACGAAGGGGCTGTGGTTAAACCGTACCACCTGGGCCACAATCTCCCGCTCCATGTGGGAGAGGCCGATAATCTCCGTGGCCATGATGATCTGGTAGGAGCTCTCCCCGATGTTGACCATGCTGATATACTTGCCGCAGTCGTGCAGAAGGGCCGCGATCCGCAGATACAGCCGCTCCCTCCTGCCCAGGCCGTGTATCTTCTTCATGCTGTCAAAGAGGGTCATGGTGATATTCTCCAGAGTCTCCCCCCGCTTGCGGCTTCCCATGTACCGCTTGCTGATATTCCTGGCGCAGGCCACAATATCCTTCTCGAAATCGTGATCGGTGGAGAGAAGCCTGTTTTTCTCCGCATACTCGTAGGCGATGCCGTCGCAGAGGGTCACGCCGGGCACCCAGACCCGCTCCGCCTCCATGAGCCGCAGGATCCGGTTCACCAGACAGGTGCTGATAAAGGTCAGCCCCACCGCTTCCTCCGGCACGTCCAAAAGCCGGCTGATCTCCCCGTAGGAGCTCTCCCGCAGCATCTGGAGGAACTGCCGGCACTCCTCCGCGCTTACCAAAGCCTTCTCCTGCTTTTTCCCGGCCCGGCGGGCGACCCACACCGAAAAGTATTCGTCCACCACAATCACTGTACGGATGCTCCGGTCCTTCAGATAAAGCTTTTTAAAGGTAGCCAGCTGGGCGGAGGCAATTTCCTCGATCAGGCTCTCCCCCTGGCCGGTGCGGGCGTTGAGCCGGTGGAGCAGCTCCTGGAGCCGGAGCACTCCCAGGCGGAGCTGCTGAGTGGACACCAGGGTGTCGTTGTCAAACAGGGAGATCTGCAGGCTCCCTCCCCCGATCTCCACGATGGCGGTCCCCTCGGTAATCACCTCCCGGAACATCTCCCCCTTAAAGGCAACGGATTTGTAATCCAGAAAGCGCTGCTCCGAGTTGCTCAGCACCTCCAGAGAGATACCCGTGCGCTGCTTGATCTGATCCAGGACGATCCGGGTGTTTGGGATCTCCCGAAAGCTGCTGGTGCCGTAGGCGCGGTACTCCGACACCCCATAGGTCTTCATGATCCGGGTAAACTCCTTCAGGGTGCGGCACAGATCGTCCATCTTGTCGTTTCCGATCTTGCCCTTCACATAGGTGTCGCTCCCCAGATCCAGCCTCTGCCTCACGCTGTCAATCTCCCGGCGGGCGTTCCTGCCGGAAAATTCAAAAATCTTCATGGTGATCTCAAAGCTCCCCACCACGATAGCTGCAAATGTCTTCATGGCAACCTCCCCAGAATCCTTACGGCATCCTTCCCAGCAGATAATCGATGAACTGCTGGGCGCAGCGCCCGGAGAGCCCTCCGTGGGCCAGCTCCCACTTGTTGGCCTGGGCCAGCAGCTCCTCCTGATCCAGTTCCACCCCATTGCGCCGGGCCAGGGTGGTCACAATGTCCTGGAACTGCTTTCTGTCCGGCGCCCCGAAGTAGATCGTCACCCCGAAGCGGGACACCAGAGAGAGCTTTTCCTGCACCGTGTCGCTGGTGTGCATATCCTGACGGATTTCCTCCTTGTCGCTGTAGTTCTCCCGGATCAGGTGGCGGCGGTTGGAGGTTGCGTAGATCAGCACATTCTCCGGCTTTTTCTCCAGGCCGCCCTCGATGACCGCCTTCAGATATTTGTACTCCGTCTCAAAATCCTCAAAGCTCAGATCATCCATGTAGATGATAAATCGGTAGTTCCGGTTTTTGATCCGGCTGATGCACTCGCTTAAGTACTCCAGCTGATGCTTATACACCTCGATGATCCGCAGCCCCCGGTCATAATACTCGTTGGCAATGGCCTTGATGCAGGAGGACTTCCCGGTGCCCGCGTCCCCGAACAGCAGGCAGTTGTTGGCCTTCCTGCCGGCCACGAAGGCCTCCGTGTTGTCGGTGAGCTTTTTCTTGGGGATCTCATAGCCCACCAGATCCTCCAGCTTTACATGGGCAATGTTCAAAATAGGCTCGATCTCCGCCCCATCCTTCCCCTGGCGGATGCGGAAGGACTTGTGGAGGCCGAATTTCCCCACCCCGTACTCCCTGTAAAACTCCGTCAGCGTGTCCTTCATCTCCCGGGCGGAGCCGTCCCGGGCCAGCTTTCCTGCCAGCTCGCAGATCCGGGCGCGGATCCGCGTGTTGTAGACCCGGCTCTCCCTCTGACTGCTCTCATAGCGCAGGGCCAGCTCCAGCTGTGGCACCCCCAGGGCCGCCTCCATGGGGCCGAAATCATACTGATACCACTCCCGGAAGATCTCCATATCGTGGAGGACCGCCCCATTTACGGTGCCCTCTACGGGGCCGCGGATCTCGCAGCCCATGCTGTAGCTGTTCTCATGATTCACCAGAAGATGGGCCAGATAGCAGTGCCAGAGATTGCCCTGAAAGCCGTAGCGTCCGGCCTGCTCCAGCAGCTCATGAAGACAGTCGTACAGCTCTCCTGCTGCCTCTCCCCTGTCCATCTCCCCATAATTCTCCATCAGTCCCGTCATCTTTTCCAGCAGGCTCTCCCCCGGAAAATCCCTGTACACGATCAGCTGCCGCTGCTTCATATGTTTCCTCCTAATAATTTCCCAGGATCTTCATGTTCCGGGCCTCCTCCCGAAGCCCCCGCAGCGCATTCTTCACCGCGCTGTCCGCCAGATTCCCGTCAAAGTCGATAAAGAACCGGTATTCCCAGTCCCTCCCCTCGATGGGACGGCTCTCGATCCTGCTCATGTTCAGATTATTGTAGATAAAATGGGACAGCATATGGTAGAGGGAGCCGCTCTGATGGGGCAGCTCAAAACAGATGCTGACCTTTCCCGCATCCTTCCGGAAGATCTTTTGATTGGTCACAATGATAAAGCGGGTGGAGTTGGAGTCGGAATCGTTCACGCCCCGCTTTAAAATCTCCAGCCCGTAAACCCCCGCCGCGTACTCCCCGGCGATGGCCGCCTGGGTCCTGTCCTGATCCTGGGCCACCTTCCTGGCAGCAAAGGCATTGTTCTGCATACTGATCTGCCGCCAGTCCGTACCCGCCAGGTAGCGGGAGCTCTGCATCAGGGACTGGGGATGGGAATACACCGTCCGGATCTCCGGGAGCTTTGTCCCCGGCACCCCCAGCAGGCAGTGCTCGATCCGGATGATCTGCTCTCCCACTATGTAATTTTCAAACTCCACCAGCAGATCATAGATCTCGCTGACGATGCCCGCCGTGGAATTCTCGATGGGAAGCACCGCAAAATCCGCGCTCCCCTCGTCGATGGCGCTCATGGCGTCCCTAAAGCTGTCCACATGAAAGCTGTTGATCCCGGGCCCGAAATACTTTACCATGGCGGCCTGGGAATAGGCCCCCTCCGCCCCCTGAAACACCACTCTGGCATGGCGGGTCTCCAGCTCATCCACCCCGATAAAGGGCAGCCTTCCCATGCTTCCCTGCTCCGCCAGAAGCTGATACTGGAGCTTGCGGCTCATGGACATGATCTGTTCAAAAAGCTCCTGCACGCCGTGTCCGTTGAAATCATTGTGGGTCATGGCCCTGACCTGGGAGAGCTTTTCCGCTTCCCTCTGTCTGTCCAGCACCTTCTTCCCGGTGCGGATCTTATACTCCGCCACCTGGCGGCATACCTCCATCCTGTGCTCGTACAGCTCCACAATCTGCTTATCGATCCCGTCCAGCTGTTCTCTCAGTTCCTCTAATTCCATGCTTCTGTCCGCCTTTTCCCGTATTTGCCCTCCGGCCGGGCGCCCCGTCCGTCCCGAAGTCCTTCCGCGCCCTGCGCCGCGGCCCCTCTGCCGTCCTTCCCTACTCCTCGATGTGATCCAGACCCTGGCTCAAAATGGTGACGATATGGGAGTCCGCCAGGGAGTAAAAGATGGTCTTCCCCTCCCTGCGGTATTTCACCAGATCCATCTGCTTCAGCACCCGAAGCTGGTGGGAGATGGCCGACTGGCTCATACCCACCAGATTAGCAATATCGTAGACGCACATTTCCGAGCACAGAAGCACATACAGGATCTTCAGCCGGGTGGAATCCCCGAACACTCTGTAAAACTCCGCCAGATCCTGCATCTCCTCCTCAGGAGGCATGGCGCTGCTCACTCTCTGCACCGTATCCTCGTCCAGATGGATAAAACTGCCGTTCTCCATTCCTCTCGCCCGCCTTTCTATGGGTTCTATTTTACTTCAAAATCGAAAAATAGACAAGTATTTCCGGCGCGCCCTCCGATCCCGCTCACGGGCTCTCCGGCTCCGCCGCAAAGAGCAACTCCATCCCGGGCGTCATGGAGATGCTTCCGTCCGTCCCCACAAACAGGGCCTCCGCCCGGAAGGCCTCCGCCAGCCGGGCGCCCTCTTCCGCCCCCAGCACAAAGCAGGCGGTGGAGAGCGCGTCGGCCAAAAGCCCCCGGCAGTCCGCCCCTTCCCCGGCCGGGGACGTGCCGGCCCCATTTTCACCCTCCGGGCCGCCCCCCGGCCCAAGCGCCACGGTCACGCTGCAAAGGCCGCTGTCCGCCGGATATCCGGTGTGGGGGTCCAGAATGTGATGCCAGCGCTTTCCCTCCACCTCCACATACCGCTCATAATCCCCCGAGGTGGAGACATACCACTCGCCCTCCAGGGTCAGGATCCCAAGGTATTCCCCCTCCCGGCGGGGGTGGCGGACGGCCACCTTAAAGGCCCCATGATCCGGCTTCTCCCCGTAGGTCAGGATGCTGCCCCCCACGGAGACCACCGCCCCTGTGATTTCCTCCCTCCCGCCGAGATAGGCCCGGATCCTGTCGCAGGCAATCCCCTTGCCCGCCGCCCCCAGATCCAGCCTCATACCCTGGGGCATGTAAATCCGCCCCTGCTCCAGGCGCAGCTTTTCAAAGCCGCACTCCTTTAAGGCTTCCCGGATCTCTTCAGGGCCTGGCAGGCTATCGCTCCCCGCCTTCTCCCCCGCGGCCGCCAGCTCATCCAGATTCCAGAGCTGCACCAGACTTCCGACGGTCACATCAAAGGCCCCTCCGCTCTCTTCAGACACCTGCAGGAGCGCTCTCAGCCACCGCTCCATCTCCGGGGACAGGGGCGCCCCCTGGGCATCCCCCGCACTCTCGTTGATCCGGGCCGTCTGGGAGCCGGCCAGCCGCCAGGACAGCTCCTGTGTCTCCAGATTTTCCAGAAGGGCCTGGATCTCCCGGGTCTGGCCCTGCTCCCGGGTCACATAGAGCGTCTGGCTCACCAGAGTGCCCATGGCGGTATCCACCCGGGAGCTCTCCCGGCTCCGGGCGCAGCCTGTCAGCAGGAGGGCAAAGAGAAGGGCCAGAGAGAGCCGGAAAAAGACTCCCGGCCACAGGCTGCCCAAAAAGGTTTTGGAATTTTTTTGCGGGCCCTTCATTTTCCCACGCCTTTCTGCTATACTGAATCTTAAGCTGCCATCTAAACAAGGCAACGGTCTTTTGGAACAGAGGCCGGCCGCGCGATACACGGAAAGGAGGAATCCGCTTGAAAAAGGAACCGGAAAAGCCGGTGAAAACCGCCTGTCTGCTGACCTTTCTCATCGCCCTGGCCCTTTGTGCCAGCGTCCTCCTCCTGCCAGGCCGCGGCAGCGCAGATGCCGCCTACACCGCCTGCCTCTATCAGGACGGGGAGCTGATCCGGGAGATCCCCCTAGACTCCGTGACGGAGCCCTACCGGTTCACAGTCACCGCCAAAGACGGCGGGACCAACACCGTGGAGGTGCGCCCCGGCTCCATCGGCATCCTCTCCGCCGACTGTCCGGATCAGATCTGCGTCAGGCAGGGTTTTCTGGACCGTCCGTTTCTGCCCATCACCTGCCTGCCCCACCGCCTGGTCATCCGGCTTAAGGAAAATCTCTCCCCCGCCGATGCCCCGGACGGAATCACTTACTGAGAGCGCAAAGCGCTCCGGAACGGAGATTCTTATGAACACCCGAAAGCTCACTTTTCTGGCTCTGTGCACCTGTGCCGCCCTGCTGCTCTACTGGGTGGAGAGCCTGCTGCCGCCCCTGGCCCCCATCCCCGGGATCAAGCTGGGCCTTGCCAATATCGTCACTTTGATCCTCCTGCGGGGAGGCAGCGGCCGGGACGCTTTCCTGGTTCTTCTCACCCGGATCCTGCTGGCGGGCCTGCTCTTCGGCCAGGCCGTGAGCCTGCTCTACAGCCTCTGCGGGGGGCTTTTGTGCTTCGCCGCCGTCTGGGTCTCCAACCGCCTCCTGAGGGGATACTATCTATACCTCACAGCCGTTTTGGGGGCCATCTTCCACAACCTGGGCCAGATGGCTGCAGCCTGGCTCTTGACCTCCGTGCCCGCCGTCCTTTCCTATCTGCCCCTCTTTCTGGCCGGCGCTGTCCTCACCGGGCTCTTTACCGGGCTGTGCGCCTCCTTCTCCTCCAGGTACCTGATCCCCCTCCTTCACCGGGAGGGACTCTAACTCCCTCAAAAGCTGTCGGATTGTCCTGCCCAGCACAGGGTGTCTTAAGCCCGGCGCCAGCTCCGCCATGGGCCTTAGCACAAAATCCCGGTTCTGCAGATCGGGATGGGGGATCTCCAGGTTCCCGTCCCCGCAGACCAGGTCGTCGTAAAACAGGATATCCAGATCCAGGGTGCGGGGGCCCCAGCGCAGGGTCCTTCTGCGCTGCGCCTTCGCCTCGATCCCATGAAGCACATCCAGCAGCTCATAAGGCGTCAGGAGCGTATCGATCTCCAGGCAGCCGTTCAGGAAATCCCCCTGGGGCACCCCTCCGTAGGGCTTTGTCTCGATCAGGGATGAGCGCCTCCCCAGGCGGATCCGCCGGTCCTCCCCCAGCTGCGCCACAGCCTGCTCCAGATAGCCCCGCCGGTCCCCCATATTGGAGCCCAGCCCCAGATAGGCCCTGTGCCAGCCCCGGCGGATCCTGACGGAGACGCTCTCAAAGGGCAGCCCGATGGGGGCCTGGGGCTTGCGGATCTCCAGATCCAGCTCCCGGACCCGGGGAAATTTCAAAAGAAGCTCCTGCGCCAGATCCTCCGCTGCAGCCTCCAACAGCCTGCGGGTATGCTCCCGCATCCACTGATCCACAAAATGGCAGACCTCCCCGTAATCTGTGGACAGCTCCAGATCATCGGTCCTTCCCGCCCCGCGCATGTCCCCATACAAAACCAGGTTTACATAAAAATGCTGTCCCGTCCTCTGCTCTTCTTCATACACCCCATGATGGGCGTACACTTCCAAATTATCGATCCTGATCTGATCCATGCAACGCTCCTTCTGCCGCACCTTTCCCCGGGCCGGTAAAGCCCTGCAATGGGCCCTGCCGGCCCAGAGGGAGCCGGCACCGGACCTCCCCCGAGCCGGCTTCCTCAGGCCGGATTTTCCAGCCCCAGCAGCGCCCGGGTCATCCGCAGGGCCCTCTTATTCTCCTTCACATCGTGTACCCGCACAAAGGCGCAGCCCTTCATCACTGCGAAAACCGTGGTGACCAAAGTCCCCTCCAGCCTCTCCTGGGGCGGCAGGTCCAGCGTCAGCCCGATCACGGATTTACGGCTGGCTCCCAGCAGCAGAGGGTACCCCAGGCGCTTAAGCTGCTCCAGATTCCTTATGATCTCCAGGTTCTGCTCATAGGTCTTCCCGAAGCCCACCCCGGGATCCAGGATAATCCGTTCCTCCCCGATCCCGGCCTTTCGGGCCAGATAGAGGCTGTCCGCCAGGCCGGCGGCCACCTCCTGAATCAGATCGCCCCGGGCCGGCTCCTGCCGGTTGTGCATCAGACAGCAGGAAACACCGCTCCCTGCGATGACACCCGCCATGGTCCTATCCCGCTTAAGGCCCCAGATATCGTTGATCAGGTCCGCCCCCGCCGCAATCCCGGCGCCGGCCACCTCCCCCTTGCAGGTATCCAGGGAGACTGGCACGTCAAAGCGCGCCTTGACCGCCTCAATCACCGGCACCACCCGGTCGGTCTCCTCCTGGGGGGACAGGGGCGTGTAGCCGGGACGGGTGGACTCCCCCCCGATGTCCAGGATGTCCATCCCCTCCGCCAGCATCTCTTCCACATGAAAGAGCGCCCCGTCCAGCCGGTTCCATTTTCCTCCGTCGGAAAAGGAATCCGGGGTGACGTTCAAAATCCCCATAATATAAGTATTGTGCTCCGTGTCAAATTCCCGGTTTCCGATCCGCATCCCGCTTCTCCCAAGGCCCTGCTTCCGGGCCGCCTTCCACTCGCCGTCCTCCCTGGGGCGGGGTCACCCCCGCAGCAGCTGGAAGAAACGGTCCTGAAGCCGCTCCTGCTCCTGAAAAACACCCCGGCAGGCGCTGGTCACTGTAGTGCTGCCCGGCTTTTTCACACCCCGCATGGTCATACACATATGCTCCGCCTCCGCCAGCACCATGACTCCCTTGGGCTTCAGATACTCCATAACCGCGTCCGCGATCTGGGCGGTCATCCGCTCCTGGATCTGAGGCCTGCGGGCGTAGACCTCCACCGTGCGGGCCAGCTTGCTCAAGCCCACCACCCTGCCGTCCGGGACATAGGCCACATGTACCTTTCCGAAAAAGGGCATGAGATGATGCTCACAGGTGGAATAAAAGACGATATCCCTCTCCAGGACCATCTCCGAATTGTCCACGGAGAACACCTTGCTTAAATGCCGGCTCCCGTCCTCCCCAAGGCCGGCAAAGATCTCCGCATACATGCGGGCCACCCTGTCCGGGGTCTCGCGAAGGCCCTCCCTGTTCGGATCCTCCCCGATCCCCTCCAGCAAAAGCCTGACCCCTTCTCTTATCTTCTCCTGATCTATCATAGCTTTGTCCTGCGCCTTTCCCGATTCTTCTCCCTCTCCTTCACCAGCTCCATCACCCGTCCCAGAAAGGACAAGGACCCGAAGGCCACGATCACGTCCTCCCTGTCCGCCAGCAGGTAGCTCATCTCCACCGCTTCCTCCAGGCTGGCCGCGGCCGTCACCCTGGGGTGCACCCTGGCGGCCTCCCTTGCCAGCTCATAGCTGGGCATGGCCCTGGGGTTGCCCGGCGCGGCCACGGTGATGATCTGGTCCGCATAGGGACAGGTCAGCCGAATGATCTTATCGTACTCCTTGTCCCTCAATATTCCCATTATATAGATAATCCTCCTGTTTGTAAAATAAAATTCAATGGACTGCGCCAGTTTTCTGGCTCCGTCCTCGTTGTGGGCCCCGTCCGCCACAAAATAGGGCCTTCTGGCAAGCACCGTAAAGCGCCCGGGCCAGGCGGTCTCCGCAAGCCCCCTGCGCAGCGCCTTCTCCGGCACGGGGAAACCGATCTTTCCCAGCTCCCGGACCGCCGTCAGGGCCACCGCCGCATTCTCAATCTGATAACACCCCGCCAGGGAAATCTCCAAATCCCTCAGTTCCCCGAAATCAAACCTCTGCCGCTCCAGGCCGCCGCGGACCCTCTTCACCTGCCCTAAGTCCGTCAAGGCCACGGGAACCCCCTCCCTGGCGGCCTTCTCCCGAATCACCTCCAGCACGGACTCCCTCTGGGGGGCCGTGACCGCCCGGCAGCCCGGCTTTAAGATGCCCGCCTTCTCCCCGGCGATCTTCTCCAGGGTATCCCCCAGATATTGGCTGTGGTCCATGCTCACAGAGGTGATCACCGCCAGGAGCGTATTCCGGATCACGTTGGTGGCGTCCAGCCTCCCCCCCATGCCGGTCTCCAGCACTGCGATCTGGCATCCCTGATCCCTAAAAAAGCAAAAGGCCATGGCCGTCTCCACCTCAAAGGGGGTGGGGTGGGGCACTCCCTGCTCTTCCATCTCCCGGCAGATCTCCCGGATCCGCTCCACATAGCCGCACAGGGCCTTCTGGGAGATGGGTCTGCCGTTTACCTGGATTTTCTCCCGGCAATCCCTCAAAGCAGGCGAGAGATACCGGCCCACCCGGTACCCGGCGCATTGCAGGACCGTGGACAAAAAAGCCAGCACGGAGCCCTTCCCGTTGGTCCCCGCGATATGTACAAAACGGAGGGAATCCTGGGGATTTCCCAGCCTCTCACAGAGCCGGGCAATCGAGTCAAGCCCCGGCCGGATTCCAAAGTGCTGCAGGGATTCTATGTACTCCAATGCCTGCGTGTATTTCATTCCAATCTTCCTTCCGAAATGCCTGCGCATAATTTCCCCCAAAGGGAGCACACTACTCCCAGAAACAAGAAAGGGGTTCTCACTATGCAGAAGCTGATCCACAATTTCATCCACTGCGGGATACTGGGCTGGTGTATGGAGATTCTTTTCACCGCCCTGAACGCCGTCCGCCGGCGGGAGCTGTCCCTGAAGGGGAACACCTCCGTCTGGATGTTTCCTATCTACGGCTGCGCCGCCCTGTTTGCCCCTCTGTGCCGGCTTCTGAAAAGCAGGCCTGTATGGCTCAGAGGCCTGACCTACATGTCCCTGATCTTCTCGGGAGAGTACCTCTCCGGCCGCCTGCTGCGCCAAAAGAACCTCTGCCCCTGGGATTACGGCCGCTCCAGATGGAACGTAAACCGCCTCATCCGCCTGGACTTTGCCCCGGTCTGGTTCTGCGTGGGGCTGCTCTATGAGAGGCTCCTGCAGGAGAGCGACGCAATCGCCGCAGAAAAGTAAAGACAGGACGCCCACTCTGCGTGTTCGCCCCGCCTTTGAAATCTTCCGTTATTGATCGATCCCGTCCATATCCATACTATTGCCGGAGCCGATGTCCAGCATGTTGACGGTGCGCCTCTTGATCCGGGCGGCCTCGGATTTCTCCAGAATAAACTCCTTGATGGCCTTTGCATTTCTGATGTGCGACAGCACCAGCTTCTGATGGGTCACATCCCCGGTATAGCAGACGACGGTTCCCAGGTGAAAGAGCCTCTCCATCAGGCTGGTGGACAGCTGCACATCCTGGATCTTGTACATATAGCAGTCGTTCTCCACCACCTTGAGCAGCCCCGTATCCACAGTCAGCACATCTTCCTTGATCATGTACTTTGTGAAAGTGAAAGGCAGCCCAAAGAACAGCCAGCGTTTCTTTTCGGTGTATTCCATGGCGTTGTGTCCTCCTTTTGCAGATACCGAACGTTTCGGTTCAAGGTTTCCTTACCTTCTTTATCAATATAACCGAAAATCCGGGTTTATGCAATAGGTTTGTAAAAAACACAGCCCTTATGCCGGCAGCACCCTCAGCGGCGGTTCCGCGCCGCAGCCCTTAGAAGCCGAATCCCCAGGGGAAGCTCCTGAAGAAATCCTCCAGGGACTCCTGATCCTGACGGCCGCTCGGATCCTGGCCCTGCCCGCTCTGGCCCTGGCCATTTTGACCTTGGCCATTTTGGCCCTGGCCGCTCTGGTTCTGCTCCTCCTCGTTGGCGAGGGCAGACTCCTGGGTCTCACCCACCGTCACCTTGATCTCCATCTCCTGTCCCTGACGGTAGACCGTGAACACCAGCTCATCGTCTTTCTTTGCCGCCCTGACCGCCTTCACCAGGTCCTGGCCACTGGTTATCTCCTGATCCCCGATTTTGGTCACAATGTCGTTTGCCTTCAGGCCCGCCTTTTCGGCAGGTCCGCCCTCCACCACTTCCACAATGGCCGCTCCCGTGGGCAGGCCGTATGCCTGGGCCTCGCTGCTCACATTCCGCACCTGTACTCCCACATAGGGCTTGGAGATATACCCCTTCTCGATGATGCTCTCAATCGCGTCCTTCACATCGCTGATGGGAATGGCAAAGCCGATGTTCTCGATGGAGGCGGAGGTGCTGTCGCCGTTGTTGGAATACTTGGCGTTGGTGATGCCGATGACCTCACCGTACATATTGAACAGGGCGCCGCCGGAGTTGCCGGCGTTGATGGCGCAGTCCACCTGAATCAGGCTCATGGTAGTGCCTGTGGAGAAGGTAACGCTCCGGTCCAGGGCGCTGACCACGCCGGATACCAGCGAGAAGGTCAGCTCACCCAGGGGATTGCCGATGGCCACCACGCTGTCTCCCACATTGGCAGTCTCGGAATCGCCCAGCACCACAGGGGAGAGCCCCTTTGCATCCACCTTCAGCACAGCCACATCATTGCTCTCGTCATATCCCACCAGCCTGGCCTCGTAGACCGTGCCGTCGTAGGTGGTAACCTTGATGGAGCCTGCGTCCGAGTTCTCCACCACATGATAGTTTGTGACAATGTACCCGTCCTCCGTCAGCACAAAGCCGGAACCGGAGGCAGGCGACGTGGTCTGATAGCCCCAGAAATTGGTGGTGACCGAGGTGGTAATGCCCACGGTGGAATTCACGTTCTGGGCGTACACCTCAGCGGCCGTCATGACCCGGCTGGTGTCCACATTGGCCACCTGGATGGCCGTTACAGGCCTCTCTCCCTCAAAGACTACCGTCTCATCCGCCGATCCGCTCTGCCGGGGGAAAAGAAGCCTGCTGCCCGCCAGGGTGCCGGCCGCTCCCACAAGCCCTCCCACCAGGGAACAGGTCAGGGCGATGGCCACAGCCCCGCCGGCGCCGATTCCCCTGCGCTCTCTTCTCTTCATTTTTTTCAGCTCCTTCTTTGCCCTGCGGCTCTCCCTCTTGGCCTCCCCGGCGTCCACCTGCCGATTGCCGCTCTGATCTGCCTGCTGATAGGAGTAAGCGCCGGCCTGCTGATAAGGGTTCTGCCCGGCCTGCCGGCCCATGCTCTGGCCCGCCTGCTGATACGGGTTCTGACCGGCCTGCTGGCCCATGCTCTGGTCTGCCCGCTGATACGGGTTCTGGCCGGCCTGCTGGCCCATGCTCTGCCAGCCGGCGTTCTGGCCGGCCTGGCTCCCGGTCTGCCCGCCGAACTGTCCCTCGTACGGATTCTGGCCGTTCCTCTCTCCATTATAATTGTTATTCATCTGATCCTCATACATGATTCACATCTCCTTTTTTATTTGCAGTCCCATTTGTGAAACATTTCCTCTGCCTGAGACGAACCGGGCCCTTTTCTTCCTTCCCGATCCTTAAATTCACTATATCCTTTATTTGTTACAAAATATTGTTTACTTTGTGAAAAAAATGTGTCTTTTTCCCCCGACAAAATTGTGCCCTTTTCCCTCAAAAAGCCTTTGCATCCCACTACATCTTGTGGTACAATGTCCAGAGGAAAGACATCTGTGGACTTTTGATTCCATGTGCGCCTGGCGGCGCTGCAATAAGAAAAATTTGATGGATAGGGCTGCAGAACAAAAGGAGGGATCCGCATGACAGCCAAAGAATGTATCATGGGACGCAGGAGCATCCGCTCATACACCGATCAGCCGGTGTCACACCAGCTGATCAGCGACATTGTGACCGCCGCGTCCTACGCTCCCAGCTGGAAGCACACTCAGATCGTCCGCTATATCGCGGTGGAGGGGCCGCTGAAGGAACAGCTGGCCCAATGTACCTCTCTGTTTCCTCCCAACGGAGATATCATCCGCAATGCCCCTGTGGTGATGGCAGTCACGGTCATCAAGGGACGCAGCGGTTTTGAGCGGGACGGTTCCTACAGCACCGTCCGGGGGGATTCCTGGCAGATGTTCGACGCCGGCGCCGCTTCCGAGGCTTTTTGTCTTGCCGCCTATGAGCAGGGGCTCGGCTCAGTCATTATGGGACTGTTTGATGTGGAAAAGGCGGCTGCCCTGCTGCAGATTCCCCAGGAGAGGGATCTGGTGGCCCTGATCGCCGTGGGATATCCCGCCCAGTCTCCTGCAGCGCCCCGCAGAAAGCCCGTGGAGGAACTGCTTCTCTTTTCCGGTGAACTCCCCCAGGGAGAGTTTTCCTCTCAGAATCCCGCCAAAGGATAAGTGTCAGTCGAAGGGCCCCGGCCCTTCGGCTTTTCTTTTGGCTTTCTGCCGTCACAAGCCATGCCCGCACCCGGCTCATTGCCCGCGGGAACAAAATGTCCCATCCGGGACGGAAGGAAGGTATCTATCTCTATGAGACATCTGATGAGTCCACTGGATTTCACCACAAAGGAGCTGGACCGGCTGTTCGATCTGGCCGGCGACATTGAAAAACACAAGGAGAAGTACGCCCACGCCTGCGAGGGCAAGATCCTGGCCACCTGCTTTTACGAGCCCAGCACCCGGACGCGCCTCAGCTTTGAGTCCGCCATGACCCGCCTCGGCGGCAGAGTCATCGGCTTCTCCGACGCGGCCTCCTCCTCTGCCTCCAAGGGCGAGAGTGTGTCCGACACCATCCGCATCATCTCCTGCTATGCGGATATCTGCGCCATGCGCCACCCCAAGGAAGGCGCTCCCATGGTGGCGGCGGAAAAATCCGGGATCCCCGTGATCAACGCCGGGGACGGCGGGCACCAGCATCCCACCCAGACCCTGACGGACCTGCTGACCATCCGCAGCCTGAAGGGCCGTCTGGGAGGCTTCACCATCGGCCTGTGCGGAGACCTGAAGTTCGGCCGCACCGTCCACTCCCTGATCCACGCCCTGGTGCGCTACCCGGATATCCGGTTTATCTTCATCTCCCCCGAGGAACTGAAGGTTCCCGACTATATCACGGACATGCTCCGGGCCAGGGAAATTCCCTACGAGGAATACATGAGCCTGGAGGATATTATGCCCCAGCTGGATCTGCTCTATATGACCAGAGTCCAGAAGGAACGCTTTTTCAACGAGGAGGATTATGTGCGCCTGAAGGATTTCTACATACTGGACAAGGCCAAGATGGCCCTGGCCAGGCCCGATATGCTGGTGCTCCACCCCCTGCCCAGAGTCAATGAAATCTCCGTGGAGGTGGACGAGGACCCGAGAGCCGCCTACTTTAAGCAGGCTCAGTACGGCGTATATGTGCGCCAGGCCCTGATTCTCACTCTGCTGGGGCTGGCACCCCAGACCTGATCCGGCCAAACCGCTTTAAGCTGGCGGCCGCCCGGGCCCCGGCGGGGCCTGAGCATGGCAGACGGACTTTCACTTAACTGTAAAGGAGGCATATCTGATGCTGAACGTAGGCAAAATCGAAGAGGGCTTTGTGCTGGACCACATCAAGGCCGGAAAATCCCTTTCTCTCTATGAACATCTGCAGCTGGACAAGCTGGACTGCACGGTGGCCATCATCAAAAACGCCCGCAGCAACAAAATGGGCAAAAAGGATATTCTCAAGGTGGAATGTGACATCAATCTGCTGGATCTGGACGTGCTGGCCTTCATCGACCACAATATCACCGTCAACGTGATCAAGGACGGGGAAATCGTGGACAAACGGGACTTAGAGCTGCCAAAGCAGATCAGGAACGTAATCAAATGCAGGAATCCCCGGTGCATTACCTCCATCGAGCAGGGACTTCCCCACATCTTTGTGCTGGCGGACGAGCAGAAGGAAATTTACCGCTGCAAATACTGCGAGGAAAAATATTCCGAGCGGGGAGGCACACTGAAATAGCTCCCTTTCCCCGGGCCGGGAAACCGGCCCGGCAAACCGGACTGCCAGATACCGACGCCAAGTGCCGCCGCAAGACACAGGCCGCACACCAAAGCCGCCGCGCAGATGACAGACTTCCTTTTTCTCTTTGGCCCGGCGGCGCTCTGATCTGTGCGGTTCAACAGACTGTGAAGGTTTTCATCCTTATCCTGATTCTTATTCGTCATAAACAAATACCTCCTCTTTCCCTATTAGTCCGCCAAAAATAGGAAAAGTTACACTTACACCACCGTGCGTCCGTTCAGTACACGGCGGCTTCCCATGCCGTAAGAACACGTACCATTAAATGTTCTCATGCTAAAAGAACCGCAGACGCTCCATTCAGCAGCCTGCGGTTCTCCTTGCCTATCCTTGTTACTTTATATGCGCCATATATTCCTTCTCAAACACAGAACGCTCTATGTTCGCCCGCTTTGCCGCATCCGCAATAGAAAGCAGGTTGTCTTTTACAAGACCAAAAAGAATCTCTAATGCCCCCTCACGCTTACCTTCTTGGATACCTTTATCATAAATTCCCGTACTCAGATTACACACCTGACTCACCTCCCTACTGATTTCCTCTGTTACCTCAGTATCCCGGCTCTGAACCTCCACATTCACAATAATCTCCATCCGGTCATCTCCGCCCGGCACCCGGGTCAGAAAACGGATATCATATCTTACGGTGCCCTCTCTGACAGCGATATCCTCTGTGGGCATCCCCTCAATCCGGTCGCTGCCGTTCAGCATTTCCTTCGATTCTCCAGAACTTACGGCATCCGGATGATCCTGGTGGACAGCCGCTTCACTGACTTGCGGCGTTCCCTCTATAAATTCCTCGGCAATCTGCTTCACCGGAATATCTGCGAATTCGTCCAAGGCACTCTTCAGGATGTAGGCCAGTACAGACTTCTGCGCAACAAGCTTTCTTGCCGAGGCATCATATTTTGCCTTTTCATCTGCCACATCAAGATTCTGGGCAATCTCGCTTGCCGTCACTTCATTCATGCACCATCACCTTCCTCCCGTTGCCTTCGCTTTTATTTTATCATGTGAAAGGGGAAAATACAATATTACTCCAAGAACATTTTCAACCCACAAAATTTGATTTCAGGCAGGAAAATTTAATTTCCGGCATACCGGCGGGCAAATATCCCGCGTCATCCTCAATCCTCCTATCCTTCCGCGGAACCGGTCTGTATCCGATACAATGCCGTCTGCCCATCTCCCGTCACGGTAATGTACAAGCGGCCGCCCTGGGGACAGATCACCAATCCGGTTCCGAAAAAGGGCTGACAGAGGGCCTTATGGGTTTCCAGATCATACGCATATAGCTTCCTATTGCTTCTAAATTTAGATACCACGCGATGGCGGCTCTCTTGCTGTTCGCCTCCGGACAACTCACCGGGATATTTGCGCAGCTTGCCCCGGATGCCCAATGTCTGGGTGACCTCTTCAAAAAAAGCTTCATCCGGTTTTTGCCGTCCAGCTTCAGGGGCATGCAGATGTTTGCCTTCACGTTGTAATTCCACCCCCTTCAGCGCCCGCACATCGCCGGAGGATGTCCTGTATATCTTACATAATCCCCGCGCCTGCAATATCACCGACATTGTTCATGCCTCCCTTCAAAAAATTTCGCTTTGAAAGCGTGAACGTCAAAAAGAGCACCGCCGCCATACTGAGAAACAGGCCCACGCATCTTACGGGTCCAAAAGGGTCAAAAGCTCCGCGCAATTCGTATAGAATATACCATGCTCTCCCATACTCCTCATATACTAGCGGGATAATCCCTGTCAGGGAGAGATATACACTGTAAAACAGATAACCTCCCCAGCCCGCCGCCACGGCAGCTGCGCTTCTTGAAACCGCCTTTTTTATAACTATCTTTTTCATGCTTCTCTGTGACATTCCCAGTGTCCGCAGCAGCGTAAAACGTCTCCGATCCTCCTGGGCTTCCAGTGACAGAACACTGACCATAATCATAAGAGCCACCAGTACCACGCAAATTCCTACCGCCGCCGCCAGGAGCAGGCTGTGCATGTAGCCTTGTACATAAGCCTGAAATTCCAAATGATCGTCCCACAGGCCGTAACCCATCTCCCGGACAAGATTTCCAAGGACAAAATCTGTGGACAGATCCTTCGCCTGACCGCTTGCCTCAATAAAAACATTGTCGAAGCCATAGGGTTGACCGGATCGCAGATTTCCCCAGCGCCCACCCGTTTCCATAGTTGAAAGTGCGTTGGCTGCGAACGCATGGGAACAGAACAAATCATACGCCTCTATCGGCTTTCCACGGTTATTTGCCCCCCCAACATTTGCGAGAGAAATGGATCTTGCCGCCGCAGAAAAATCCAGCAAAAGACTGCCTGTCCCATTTTCCCCGCTGTGAACACAAATATTTACCTCCCCTCCGGGAACGGACCCTGAATCCTCCGGAAGAATCACAAATACATAATCCCCCCGGCAGAATGCCTCCTTATCGGTTTTGCTTTTAAATGGCAGCAGTTTTGTCCAGCTTTCCCCGTCCACGGCCCAAAGCTTCACATTTGTAACCTCCAATCCGGGAAAAGACACCTGCACTGGGAGATCATTGTACCCATCCGCCTCCGCAATCCCGGGAATTGATTGAAAAAGCCTGACCTCATTCTCTGATATCAGCCCTGTACTTTCTCTTGCCGAGACTCTGAAATCCGGATATTCGCGCCATGTTTCAGCTGCATTATAGCAATTCATTCCTCTTAACAGAGAATACAGGGATACATACGCGGCCACGGCCCCCAAAAAAAGAACGAGTCCGCCGCGCAGTCGTTTGGACAAAAGTGATTTCCTTCCGCGGAGCCTGAAACGACCCGTAAGCGGCACACTTACCGCCGCAAAAAATACAGCGAGACGGGCCAGTACCGCGGCGCCAAACCACCAAAGCGCCATGCGCAGCAGTTCTTCCCAAGGTATCTCCACTTGAATCTTTACATCCGCTCCGCCGAAGACAATAAACTTCAGAGAGCTCCAGGTGGCCAGCGCTCCTGCCCCGCAGCCAAGCACAGCGGCAGGCACACACAGGATAAGCATCTCACAGATAATAAGTCCGGCAAGCTGCCAGCGGGAGGCGCCGATACTCCTGAACACTGCGTATGCCTGAACTTGACGGGGAAGCCGAATTATATAGATGCACAGCACAGCAAAAACCGTTACCGCAAGTATAATAAATTGATAGATATCCTCCGCGGCACTGCCTCCCAGCAGCTCCGGATAGGCCGCGCTGTTGTATACCGGCTGGGCATCACCCCACAGGGGCCTTCGTGTGCCGATATACTCTTTGATCTCAATCATTTTCTGAATGTCCAGACTCTCCGCGGTGATAGTGAAATAAAACTGATGGATCGGGAAAATATCATAATCAGCCGTCCAACTATTTGCCGTCTGATTCACGATGTTCTCTCCTGCCGCCTCAGTCACCGCCAAACTGACCGCCGGTAAATTGTTTCGATTTCCCTGCATGTTCCGGATGTTCCAGATACTGCTGTAATTGTGAATAATTCCAACTACGGTGAAGGTATAATTACCGCCCGAAATCATATCGATCTTACCGGTTTTATTTCTGTCCGTATCCTCATCGGTGTTCCCGAATAATTCCAGTGTTATCTCCTGACCGCAAACAGGCTCACAGCCAAGATTTTCAAGAAGCTCCGCTTCAACGGCCGCCTCATTTTCCGCCTGTGGCCAGCGCCCCTCGTCCAGATATACCCGTCCGATACGTCTGTATGCCTCGTCAACTGCACCAAAGCCGTAAATCTTTCCCCCGGCAATGGCAGTGCCGTAATGCACAACCGCCGCCACCTCGTCTATCCAGTTCCTCTCTGACAGCCACTCTGCATCCTCCTTTGCGCCTGTGATCACTGCGCCGTACCATTCTCCATAGGTGTTATACCTATACTCCGCATTGGTTTGGGAAATACTGCCCAGCAGCGACAGCGACACTACCCCTGCGGCAAAGGAAATAGCCAGCGCCGCCAGGGTCAGCAGACTCTCTCCTCTCCTTCTGAGGACTCCCGAAACTGTTAATTGGAAAATTGATGTACGCATACCGCTCACTTTCTTCCTGTCATTGTTTACTGTATTCACAGTATGTCATCGTTAGTGTAAAATTATAGTTGGCAAACTAAAAGGAAGAGGCCGAAACCTCTTCCCAATCACACAGTTTTTCTTTATG
>CANQOL010000021.1 GCA_947625475.1 uncultured Acetatifactor sp. | reverse complement strand
GCCGCAGAACGGGACCGCCTCCAGGAAAATAACAAAAATTTATCCGCCGAGAACGAGCGTATGAGACAGCTGCTCAGGGAGTTGGGGCAAACCGTTCCTGACGCCGCTGAGTAAATAGTTATCCGCAGCGGGGCAGAACTTCTCTCTATCCTGGAGACCTGCCCGGTTGTGTTATGTATAAACCCCGGGCAGACACTCACCCCTCGATCTGCACCTCCAGGAGCACAGTATTCTCCACCGCCCGCAGGGAGTGGGGTACTCCCCTGTCTATCGTATAGGTATCTCCCGCATAGGCATCATGGCTGCGCCCGTTGATCCGGATCACCGCCTTCCCGCTCAGCACGGTCCACACGGTACAGTGCTCTTTATGTATTTTCTCCGGAATCTGTCCCCCGCGCCGCACGGTTTTCTTCTTGGTCACCGCCTTACGGTGCTCCTCATCCATGTTTACATTCAGCACCGTGTAATCTCCCCACTCACGCTCCTCATACATGGGGCGCATATCTATGTGATCCACATACTCCTTGATAAACGAGCTCTTCTCCTTATCCGACACCAAAATCCCGTCCGGGCCGGCCGCCACAATCATATCATGGGCCCCCATGACCACCACAGGAATCTCCAGCTCATTGATCACATGTGTGTTTGTGCAGTCCTCGCTGGCAATAGAAAACCCGTTCACCGGCTCCATCACCTCTGTGATTGTATTCCAGGTCCCCAGATCCTTCCATTCCCCGCCATAGGGCACTACCGCCACCCTCTGAGCCTTCTCCAGCACCGCATAGTCAAAGCTTGTCTTCTCAAACTCCCCATAGCGGGCCAGCACCTCTTCATAGCTCCCCGCCGGCACCGTTTTCCACACGATATCCATCATATAAGAAAGCTTAAAGGCAAAAACACCGCAGTTCCACAGGCCGCCCATCCGGATCAGCTCCGCTGCCAGGGCCGCATCCGGCTTTTCCTTGAACTGCCGTACCCGGGAAACACCCTCCCCCGCCTTTTCCGGAATGATATACCCATATTTTTCCGAAGGATAGGTGGGCTGTACGCCCATGAGCACAATATCAGCCACCCCCTGCTGCAGCGCCCGGTCCAGCTCCCTAAGGCACGCAAAATACCCCTTGTCCACATATGGGTCTACCGGCAGCACCACCACGGTCTCCCCTTCATCGCAATGCTTCTTATAAAACAGGTTTGCCGCGCACAGGGCTATGGCCGGAAAGGTGTTCCGCCGCTCCGGTTCCACCACAATATCCACCTTGTCTCCCAGCTGGTTCCGGATGGCCTCCACCTGGGTGATACTGGTGGCCACCGTGATATCCGTCCCCAGGCCGGCATCCGTCATCTGCTCATAGACGCGTCTGACCATGGAATCCGTACTTCCATCCTCTTTCCGAATGATTTTTAAAAACTGCTTTGAGCGTATTTCATTCGACAGCGGCCACAGACGCTTCCCTGAACCGCCGGACAACAGTACAATTTTCATTCTTCCTCCCGTCACTCAGGACACAGGCACATCCCGGTCCTCCACATGCTCCAGGAACCACCTGTATGTAAGCCGCAACCCCTCCTCCAGACCTGTTTTGGGCTTCCATCCAAGCCGGTTCAGCTGCCCGGAATCTATCATTCTGCGCTGTATTCCTTCCGGTTTAGAAGGATCCATCACAATTTCCCCCTCAAAACCCACTGCTTTTTTTACCTGTTCCGCAATCTCCGATACCGTATAATCTCTCCCGTATCCCACATTTAAAAAATCTGTGTCCGTATCATTCTCCATCAAAAATAAACAGGCATCCGCCAGATCCTCTGCAAACAGCAGTTCCCGACATGCCTTCCCCGTTCCCCATACTGTCACACTATCCCGCCGGTTCACTTTTGCCGAATGAAATTTTCTGATTAGTGAGGGTATAATGTGTGCCCGCTGTATATCAAAACAGTCCTGATACCCATACAGATTGCAGGGCATAACACTGATAAAATCAGCTCCATACTCTTTCCTATAAAACTGGCATGCCTTCAAGCCTGCAATTTTTGCCAGCGCATATGCTTCTTTCCCGATTTCCAAAGGCCCTGTCAACAGCTTATTTTCCTCAATAGGCTGCTGCGTTTCATAGGGATACACACAGGCAGATCCTATAAAAATCAACTTTTCTGTCTTGTTCTGAAATGCCGCGTTCAAAATATTGGTTTGAATCTGCAGATTTTCCATCAGGAACTCTGCCGGATAGCGCATATTTGCCCTGATTCCGCCCACTCTGGCCGCAGCCAAAAATACATATTCCGGCCTCTCCCCGGCAAAAAAATCCTCCACATCCGCCTGCCGTGTCAGATCCAGCTCCCTGTGGGTCCGGCCGATCACATTCGTATAGCCTCTCTCCTTCAGGCATCTGACAATGGCCGACCCCACCATGCCGGTATGCCCCGCCACGTAGATCTTTGCACTCTTCTCCATCTCTTTCTCCTTACAGCGCGCCTTTCAGCACATCAATAAAATATCCGATCTCCGCCAGATTGCTCTTGCTGTGGTTTCCCACAAAAAATCCGTTGTCATGGATCTCATCCGCAGCCTCCAGGCTCCCGTGAATGCTGTAATCCATATATCCGATCACACGGTTGCGGGTAAAGTTGCCCGCCACAATGGGACGCACCTCGATTCCCTTTGCACTCAGCTCCCTCACTACCCTGTCGCGCTTTCCTGCATTTTCCCCCTCCAGCACCACCGCAAAGCCAAACCAGGAGCTTTCCCCGATCTCCTTCTGGATCCTCGCGCCGGGTATTTCGCGCATCCTCTCCCTGAAATATGCCGCATTTTCCCTGCGCTGGGCAATGATGCCGTCCATCTTCCCCAGCTGTTCCAGCCCGGCAGCCCCCTCCATCTCCAGCGGGCGCAGATTAAATCCAGGCACGATAAAGTTAAAGCTCTCGTAAAAATCATTTTCGCTCTTCTGATAGATCTTGCTGTCCCTGGGCAGGTTGCGGGTCCACCCATGGGCCCGGATGCTCAGCATATAGTGGTACAGCTCCTCATCATCCGTCACCGTCACTCCGCCCTCCATTGTGCACAGATGATGGGAATAAAAGGTGGAAAAGGTGCCCACAAGTCCAAAGGTGCCCGCCTTCCTGCCCTTGTACTCAGCTCCCAGGGATTCACAATTGTCTTCCATTATGATGATATTTTTATCGGCGCATATCCGTTTGACCGAGTCAAAATCATTCGGATTCCCCAGAAGGTTTACAAGGCAGACAAGCCTCGTTTTTTCCGTTATCGCAGCCTCCAGTTTATGTACATCCATATTCAGGGTTTCCCTGTCAATGTCCACAAAGCGCAGCTTTAACCCCATCTGATACAGCGGAAAATAGGTTGTACTCCAGGAAACGGCAGGCACAATCACCTCATCCCCCTTATGCAGACGCCCCGAATACACCAGCCCTGCAGCCGCGAGCAGATTCGCAGCGGAGCCGGAGCTTACCATCAGCGCATACCGGACTCCAAACTTTTCCGCGAAAGCCTTTTCAAACTCCGCCACGCGCTCCCCCATGGAAAACCTGCCGGATGCCAGAACCCGGTCTATGGCCTCCGATTCCTTCTCATCCCATGTGTCATCACTCAGTCTGTATTCCATCTCATTTGTCCTCCCTGACAGCCTCCATATCGTGCACTGTCATAAGCCTTACCAATTCCTCAAAGGAAGTTTTAGTGGGATTCCAGCCAAGCGTTGCTTTGGCCTTTGCCGGATTTCCAAGCAGCGTTACCACATCAGTGGGCCGGAAAAACTCCGGCGATACCTCCACCAGCACTCTGCTGGTTTTCTTATCTATTCCCTTTTCATCAACACCCTTGCCCTGCCATTCCAGGTCGATCCCCGCGATCCGGAAGGACAACGTGCAGAACTCCCTGACGGAATGCTGCTCGCCTGTTGCAATCACAAAATCGTCTGGCTCCCTGTGCTGCAGAATCAGCCACATACATTCCACATAGTCCTTGGCATAACCCCAGTCCCGCAGGGAATCCAGATTCCCCAGGTACAGCTTGTCCTGCTTGCCGGCAGCGATATTGGCGGCGGCAAGGGTTATTTTTCTTGTAACAAAGGTTTCGCCCCTGCGCTCGGATTCGTGATTGAACAGGATGCCGTTGGAAGCAAAAATTCCATAGGCTTCCCGGTAGTTGCGGACAATCCAGAAAGCATACTGCTTCGCGGCCGCATAAGGAGAATAAGGGTAAAAAGGCGTAGTCTCCGACTGAGGGATTTCCTGTACCTTGCCGTACAGCTCTGAGGTAGAAGCCTGATAATACCTGCAGGTCTTCTCAATCCCGGCCATCCGGATCGCCTCCAGACAACGCAGCGCGCCTATGGCATCCGCATTGGCGGTGAACTCCGGTATCTCAAAGGACACCTTCACATGGCTCTGGGCAGCCAGGTTGTAAAACTCATCCGGCCGAACCTCTCCGACAATCCGTACCAAACTGATAGAATCGGTCATATCGCCGTAGTGAATATGTAGGTTCTTATTCCCTATCAGATGCTCAATCCGTTCCTTTCTCTCCACAGAGGAACGGCGAACAATACCGTGTACCTCGTAGCCCTTCCCCAGAAGAAATTCTGCAAGATATGAACCGTCCTGCCCGGTGATTCCGGTGATTAGTGCTTTTTTCATTTATTTGTCCTCCCCATCAAACGTTTCGCCATATCCATAGCAACCCCGACTGTTACATCAGAATTGTAATACTGGTGCTCCCCCCATCTGCCAAGACCGTACACATTATGTTTCTCTGCCCACTCAAGTAAATGTTTCATAATCTCAGGTTTCTTTTTTGTCATAAATGGGTATGCATATTTGTTCAGATACCGGAAATTGTTACGGTCTGATTGCTGCAATCTATGCCCTTGTGTCTCCGTCCAGTAACCTTTACTGCCATAATAGAAATTGTGGCGGAAAAGGATCCTGTTATAAGCAAGCTCTGGCTCCGAGTAATAAATCCAATGCGCTGATGTGTCTACGTTGTCCGGGAAATATTCAATCTCAACGGAACCGTACTTCAGCTCCGAAATGCTCGTTTTTATTTCCTCAGGCATCCCGATGATCTCTGAAAATTCCATCCATGGGATTGTCGTTATAATATTTTCTGCGGTATATCTGCTTCCGTCCGTTGTTGTTACTGTCAGCGTATTAAAGTCAATCCCGGTCACTGCCTTTCCATATTCAACAGAATCCTTGATCGCATCTGCCATACGGAGCCAGACTTCTCCGTATCCATATTCCTTTGGTGCATAAAACCGATGTACACACGGAAGTTTCCCATAAGGGACGTGCGTCAGGCAGGAGCGCAGAGTCTCTTCAAAACTCACATCAGGCAACTTTTCCATCCAATAGGCTCCCAGGTTATCAATCTCATCCCCAAACATCTTTGTATTGTAAGGGATCATATAATTCTCTGCGATCTTCCGGCCCAGCTTCCAAGGGATCCATTCTGTATAATTCTGCGGAGGTTTCTCTCCAGTATTACAGCCGGCAGACGCAATACTGAGAAGATACTCAATTTGCTCATCTATATCCATCTGCCATAAATTTGATTCCAACGGGCAATCTATGATCTTCCCATTGATAGACACCTTACTGTCCCGATCAAACACATTCCACTCTTTCTCCGGCATAAATTGAAACAGAAACTCCGTCACTTTAGGACGGCAAACATCCAGGAAATGTCCGCCTCCAATATCCAGTGGGGCCCCATCCACATCAGCAGATCGGCATAAACCGCCAGCTTCCGCCTCCTTCTCCAGTACCAGGAACGAAGTTTCTCCCGCCTCTTTTAATTTGTTTGCTAAAGTTAATCCTGCAGGTCCTGCACCTAAAATTAAGTATTTCTTAGTATTCATTATCCGTCCCTCCACATCGCTTGTTATCCTAAACTATAACCAATTTTTAAATCTTCCCCTTAATGTATCCGGTGGATCGATATTATACTTGTAGTCTCTTCCTGCCTTAATAAATGCTTGCTTTGTGCGTCCCCTCATACTCGTCATCACTTCACATCGATCACTTAAAAGGACAGCCGTTCTTGCGAACCCACTATGTGAAATTAACATAATTTTTCCCTTCATCATTAGCTGCATATCCCGGTATGAATCTACCCCTTTATTATGATCTATATAATATATGTCTTTCTCATCCACCAAAGTCAAACCTAGCTTAGACACATTTTCCTTGCACCATGGGATATCATCTGAAAACACAAAATATTTTTTATTGGGATAATCATCTATTTTCAGCAATTTCTTTATTGCCTCCGAGAAAAAACTATAATCAGCAAAGCTAGCATCATTCACTTTATCGTTTCCCATAATAGAGGCGATATAATCACCCCTTCGCACATGTATGACCACTGCATCGCTAGAAAGCATTGCCTGTTCTATCTTCATATTCATTCTGTCTGTAAATTGTGGAAAAGAAACATAATCTGACACTTTATCCGTTTTCAGATTCAGCAATTCTTCGGGATTTGCATGGACATCGTAGTATGTGATACCCCGTCTATTAAAATCCCTCAATAAATTCAAATCGCATTGCACACTGGGATGACTCATGATAATCATTGGAAGGTAATTTTTAGCCCGATTTTCTAATGCGCAAACAACCATATCATTTAAACCGTTATCATGTAATATAACAGGGACCCCTTGTACACCCAATTTCAAAGTTTTAAACTTTTCGCAAAAAAACTCTAAAAGCTTTGTTGAGAAAAGATTACTTAGAAGCTTTTCCTCTATACTTTTGGTTGTAACTTTTTTAACTTGGTTGCCACCATAATGGTTACCATAATAAAAACTATATATATCATCATAGAACACAGTGCCGCCAGAAATTTCTTCCATCTTTTGTCCAAAGATGTAAAACCGCAATTGATCGTTAAATCCATTACCCAAATAACGGATTTTTATATTGTCTCTGCAAAGAAAACTTAGATCGCAAACTGGTCTATAGTCTTTATATTCTGGGTGTTCACCTCTTAATGAAAGAATAAAATTTTCACTTTCTAAAATATCTTCGAAATCAATAAACCATAGATATTTTGAAAACTCACTGATAGAATCAAAGACTATTTTTATTGGTCTAGCACCCTCGCCTCTTTTGGCGCGCTCTAAGTAAAAGCTCAAATTTGAGCACAATTCCTCTGCCCTAGATATCGGACACTCATAGTCATTTTCAAATATCTTATAATAATCAAATTGTTCCGAATTAGACAGATTAATTTCTCTCATAATCTCATTGTTTTTTTCTGAGATCTGTAAGAAAACATTATTCTCTATCCGAATATAAACATCATCCGTCTCATAATTTTCCAGCAACAACGTAGAAATATAAGGATAATTTATTAAATAATTGCTATTTCTAGTTCTAAACTGCTTCGCTGCTTGGATAGGTACACAATCAAGATTGTTCAGTATATTTCTGATTATTCCCAGGCAATCCGTTTTATTATCACACTCTTTGTATATTGCATACACAGCCAAAATATCATTAATGTCTAATTTGAAATACTTTGTATAATTTTGAATCATTTCAAAATCCCATAACTGACTCTGCTTGTCTGTCTTTTCATCTTGGTGCAATACCCGAAATACATAATCTGATAATCTATAACTGCCATTTTGTTCTATAAACGGTTTTAACCCATTGATATCAGCCCAAAAACCTATCTTATTTTCATCCGCTTTTTTCGCAATATCAGGCCATTGCATCCAATCGCTATCGATCTTTTTTAACAATTTACTCTCTCTATATTCAGCAGACAAACTATACCCCAAGTACCTGGCTATCGGTGTCAAATACTTATTAACATACGGTCTATACGCTTCTATCTCGCCATCTACAATCCGTTCGATATGATATTGTAATTGCCTGTATGTAAAAGCACTCATTTGTGCATATGGAACAGCGCAAGGGATTTTTTTCGGCGGAATACGAGAAAATTGCTCATCAATAACTAAGCAATGTGTCTGTTCCACAAAGAATTCATCCATTTGCATAATTCTATTCCTATAAGACATAGATTTTTTATCACTAAACTCTATATTTTGTCCATTCATCATCCACTGCGCAGCATTAACCTTGATCAGTATAATATGCTCACTATCATAACGAGATTTAATAGCTTCAACAAACTCTGAATAATAATATTTCCAGTTAAACCCCTCGTAAAATGGAAACACCTGTGTACAAAAGTCTTTATCTTTACGAATATCATTGATAAATGGATTCTCTGAAAAGGTATCCGAATAAACTGTCCCTTCCTTCTCGTATAACGTATAACTACACATAGTATTCATCACTATTACGTACTCTGTTGTATTCCTATACTTGACTTCCTGCAAAACCGGCGGAGAAATATAATTACTGCAATACTCATCCGCATTGTCACTCAACATTTGAGAAAGATTTTTCCGTATATTGAGCAATATTGGCATTTGATTAATTTCATCACAATACTTATCATATACTGACAATTTTTTGCCAGACATCGCAAATGGACTGCAATATCCAATAATGCTATCGATATATATGCCTTTCTGGCGCAAGGGTCTTTCCAGTGCTTCCAGCGAATTGCCAATTATTTGAATCTCTGTCTTTCTACCCTGTTCATTCATTTCTTTTATTTCTCCTTATGTCAGCTTCATAGCCGCTGCTACATATTCAGCCATTTGGTTTCTGCCCTCCAATGTAAAATGCACTTTATCTCTGTGAGGCCAGTTATACATTTTTTTAAACAAATCATTTACAGGTAATCCATACTTTTCGGCAATGCGTACAGCTATCTCATTCCGCTTCTTTATCTCCTCTGTCACATATGCATCTATTGATGAAAGATCTTTACTGTTTACCACTTTCGTCGTAGTTGCAATTGTTAAATCCGGTACGATCTCTCTTATGGTACAAACAAGTCTCTCATAAGTTTTTTCATATTCCAAAAGATCGACATTCCGTTTTGCCCAGAACATTCCATCAATACTATGAACACCTATTTGGATGTGTGCTTTTTGC
This sequence comes from uncultured Acetatifactor sp., assembly GCA_947625475.1. GTDB lineage: Bacteria > Bacillota > Clostridia > Lachnospirales > Lachnospiraceae > Acetatifactor. The sequence goes on along the minus strand of CANQOL010000021.1, from coordinate 45,851 downwards.
CATCGGTAATCCTCATACTCCAAGAATAAATCAAGAGTTTTCCAAAACATTTTATCGTCCATGGCTGCCGTTGTTGCAAAAAAATCAACAGGCAAATTCGTCAATGATGCTAATGGCCCTCTATAATCCCTTGCAATAGAATCGCCTATCAACAATATTCGGTCATTGCGCTTCTCATTAGCCTTATCAAACCAGAAATTTAACCATTCAACATATTCTCGCCCGACCAAGTACCCCCCCCCGCATTCTCACGCTTGTCTACAATCAAACCGGTCGGATTCTTAACTTGCGGAGGGGGAACTATTTTTTTACTGTAGAGTCTGTATTATTAGATACTCCCCAGTTAACACGATATGGCTTTGAATACTCGCCTATATCATATTTGTTGACTATTCCTGCTTTCTTGTAAAACTCCATCACAGGAAGATTATATTGCATATATACTTCACATTTTTTGCTTAATATCGGCACCATTCTGGCAAATCCAGAACATCCTCCGATATGAATTTTGGCCTCTGTCATCAGTTGCATATCTCTGTAACTGTCAGCCCCTTTATTATTGTCAACAAAGGTTATATCCGCATCCGGAAAACAGTCGAAGCCGATCTCTTCCAAATTTTCCTTGCACCAAGGTATATTATCAGAAAATATAAAAAATTTTTTATTAGGGTAATCAGGAATGTTTTTCAGTTTTAGTAGTGATTCCTTATAGAAATCCATATCGGCCACAACGCCTTCTATTACAAGATCTCCCCTCCTAATATGGATTGCTACTGAATCACAGCTGTTCATTTTTTGAGCTATATTTTTATTTACCTCTGTATCATACTCCGGGAACTCAATATACTTTTTGGGGTCAAAATCACTATATTTCATAATATGTTCCGGACGAATTAGCGATAAATAATAAGTAACCGGAAATTCATACTCAAAATAATCCTTCAAACTATCTGCATTAGTATAAAGCAGTCGGTTGCACGACTCGACGCCACCCATCCTTGCTTTCTCACAACTAACAACCATGAGATTATTACACCCACACTTAAATAATAAATCCGGGGTTTTAACCGCTCTTTTCAAAACATCTACCAATCTTCTGTTAAACAAATGAGAAAAAAGTCTTTCGCGGATATCTTCCTTGATGATGCTGTTTAAACCGCTCATCCCGCTAAAATAATACCCTTTTACTATTGGAATGTCGTCATAATATATTTCCCCGCCTCTGACCTCCTGAGAACGTTTGGAGGCCAAATAATAACACATCTGATCTGTCATTCCGGAAGAAATATGATATATCATTGTGCCTTTTCTAAAAAGGAATTCTAAATTTGTTCTGGCTTTACAATTACCTGCCTTAAAACAACTGTCTTTCAAGCATAAAACAAAATGCTCTAACTCTAAAAGCTGTTGAAAATTAATTGTTCTACATGCTCTTATGAACTCCTCAGTGTCCTCAAACTTCAGACTTATAGGTGCATCTCCTTCTCCCCTTTTGGCCTTTTCAATATAAAATGCTAGATCGGCACATAATGCTTCCGCTTGCGCAAATGTACAAACATAACCATTCTCAACGATTTTTATTCGATCATAAGTCTTCGTCCTTCTAACAATTACCTTCTTGATAGGTTTTTCGCAGTCTGCACATAATTCAAGAAAACAGTCATTTCCAAGATAAACAAGCGAGCTACTTTTATTTTCACCTTTTGCTGCATCCACCATTTCCTTTTGTATATATGGATATTTATCCAAGAAACAAATATTCGTGTCATACAATTCTTGCGCCATTAATACGGGTAAACAGCTTCTGTTCTTAAGCACATTCCTAACAATGCTCCGAAAACTTTTTTTCTCGTCACACAGATTATAAAGTTCATATAGCGCAATGATATCATTAATCGTAATCCTCATTAATTCGCTATACAAAAGCAAGAAATTCAAATCAAGCTGTAACGTTTCCTGTTGAAGGAAATCTCTATAATAATCCGTAAGTGTATAACCCTGCTCTATGCATTTACGTACTTGTATTAATTCCTCAAATAATTTCTTTTCTACTTCCCCATTGGTTCCCAATTTATCTAAAGAATATATATGATTGCGAATCTCCTCCATTACATGTTCATATTCTATTGCTATGTCTATAGATAGTTTCGACAACAAATCATTATAAAATCTGTTTCCGTTCATATTTGCAAAGCATCTGTATTTTTCACCGCCCCCTTGTACAATTTCTTCGACACATTTTGTAATGTATTCATAAGATGCCCTCCCCATACAAGCATAAGGAAATGCGCCTTTCCATTTCCCTTCTGGTATAAAACAATATTGTGAACTAATTTGAAAACAATTTGTCCTTTCAATAAAATAATTATCAAACTCCTCTATTCTTCGTCTAAACTTTGCAGAATTATCATCAAATAGAAATATATCCTCCTTATCCATATACCAATCCGCTGAATTTGTTTTTATCAAAATAATATGATTTTGGTCATACTCATTCAAAATCACGTCAATAAATTTATCGTAGTAGAATTTCCAATTAAAATCATCTGGAAAAGGAAACTTCAGTTCCTCATAACTGGCTTCAATTTCTTCAATAAAGGCATTTCGTGGCCATATACCTGAATAAATTTTCTCCCCCTTTTTAAAAATATTATATGCTAACGCCGAATTGGACACGATTAAATAATCTGTTGTATTGGCGTATCTAACCTCCACCCCTGTTGGCTGTTTGCTGAAATTCTGAGTAAATTTTTGAGGATCATGTGAAAGCATTTGAGCAAGATTCTTTTTAATATTGAGCAACGTCTGCATTCCAGCATTATCACAATAATGCATGTATGATTTATCTTCCTCTCCTGCCATCGCCAAAAAATTGCAACCTGAAATAATGCTTTCTGTTAAGATGCCTTTATCCCTAAGCAATTCTGTCAATGGCTCCAAGTAATTTCCAAGCATTTGTACACTTAGTTTTTTCACCACGTCTTCACTCTCCCTGTTCCTTTTTTAGATATTGATATAACTTCTCAGCACAGTTTTCAAGGGGTAAGAAAAACTGATCCATCCTATTCTTATAAATATCATCTGTAACAAATCCAACATCAATAATGCGAATTACTTCCTTCGAGGCATCAACGGGATTCGTGGTTAATTTTCCAAATGCCTTTTCAAACGGGAGATCCAATTTTCTGTAATGATTCATTCCCGATTTAAACTGCAGCATATCCGGCACAAAATACATAATCGGACGCGACAGGCAAGCAAAATCAAACACATACGAGGAAAAATCCGTTATAAACATTTGATAATCTTCCACCTGGATGTCTTCTGAGGCCAACCGGATCCGTTTATTATCGAAAGTAACCAAATGCCCGGCATCCTTTATAATTGGATGAAGCTTAAAGTCAATATAAAGATCCTTCTCTTCGAGTTTTGACAGTAAATTCTCATCATTCAAAAATCTCATTATATTGATCCAATAATCAGATGCAGCTATTCTATTTTCCAATACTTCCCACTTACTACCTCCATACTCCAAAGTTAAATATTTTCTCCAGGATGGTGCGAATAGGATCTTATTTCCGGGAATTTTTTCTCTGCAAATGTGATCATATCTGGCCATTCCCGTTGGTATGATTTCCTCTCTCATATACCCGTAATTATTAATATAATTATTCTGTTCGAACAGTGAGGACACAACTATTTTATCCGCTCTGCAGCGTTCTGCATGGTTCTTAAGCCGCAGATCTGCGTGCAGAACTCCGTGCTGCAGATATATTGATTCAAACTTTATCAGATCCAGATAATTTCCCTCTTCCTCTTCTGTTTTAAAAGGCGAAACAGTGGAGAATCCATAAAACGCTGTCAGTATTTTTTCAGCACTCAGATACAAAAGCTTATGCTTTTCCGATCCAAATCTGACTAGATAGCTTCTTTGCTTTTCAGTAAACAATTCTTCAATATCCGAATAATCCCGGTCATACACATAGTATCTTTCAACTCCGTCCTCATGTGCGAAATCATTCACAAATTGATAATAACCGTTATCCTTTTTTACTGTATATAAATCATAATAAAGCCAAATTCTGTGTATCTTTCTATATTTCAAGCTCTCTTTTCTTAAATTGTAAATGTATGGCTGCTTCTTAAATCGTTCGCATTGAGTCTGCTCAAAATCTTCCACCGCGCTGTCGTCTAGCTGCCCCAGCTGCAGTTCATTCCCCTTTAAGGTGATTTTCACATTATCTCTCACATAAGAATTTATACCCAATTTGTTATTAAATACAGCAACTGGCATACACCAGTATGAGGTATCGTACGTAATCCCATCCAGCTCAACCTGAAACTTTATGCTGTGCACCACCCTTGTGTCACAAAAATAATTAAATAAATAGAATTTCGCGGTTTGTTCTTTCGCTTTATACCAGCTGTGTACAGAAAGTGTTGTATCCAATTTTCTCCTTGACTCCACATTGTCATTCTCGATTACATATACATTAGCTTTCTCATTTAAATGTACGTATATGGGCGATTTGACAAATGCCATTAATTTCATTCTTTTCTTCTGAATCCGGATTTTGTGCATAATAAGTTCAAAATTTTTCCTCGAATATGCCTCTTTGCCATCCACCAGGATACTGACCTTATTCTTTTCAGCACAAATTACCGGATGTGCATTTTTTTTGACGGAAAGCCAATATTGCTTTTGAAAGTTATCAATATTGGGGTAAGATAATATTGTCTCGCACGATACCTTTTCCATTAAAGCTACTATTCTTCCCCATGCTTTCTTGTAATCTTCCTTTTCATAATGATAAGGGAGCAGCTTATCCTCATTTAATTTCCAGACCACGTCATTCAAGAACATCACCTGATAATACGGCGGCACCTCCGTTCCAAAGCTGGCAAACAGCTCCTCAAAATATTTCATACTGGGTTCAAATAAGTAAAGTGCATAAAAATAATTTGACACAATACTTCCGGCATTGCTCCGATTATATTGATACTCTCCCCTGTCACAAAAACCGATGCGCCGCTTATCCTTCAGTACCTTACTGCAGTATTCCTGATCCTCCAATCGGAATTCAGGTGTTGTGTCAAACAGGAAATTATTTTTACCCATGTTCTTTACGCAGACATTCACACGTGTTTGGCATATATATGGAAATTCGTCTAAAGAATATACTCCCTTTTTTTTCAAATAATTGTAACGGTAATGTACCTTTATCTTCTTGCCGTCTCTATAAGGTTGATCCAGGAATGTCACCAAATCCACCTGATCATATACAGTATCAAAAAAATCCGTAACTTCCTTTACCGTTTCAGGAGTATACATATCATCGCTGTCCAAGAACATCAGGTACTTACCCTGTGCGCGCTTAATCCCGTAATTCCGGGTGGCAGACAGCCCTTCATTCCCCTTACTGAACACCTTAAACATGAAATAGCTCTGGGCATACTCATAGCATATTTCCAAGCTATTATCTGTTGATCCATCGTTGATAAGCAGCACTTCCATCTGAGAATGGTCAATGGTTTGTGCAACAAGGCTGTCAAGACAGTCCTTCAGATATTCCGCAACATTGTACACTGGAACAATAACCGTTACTTTATACTGAAAATCCATTTTTTGCTCTCCTCGCCTCTCGCATCAGGTCAATGTCTTTTGCCAAATTTATATCCCAGCCAAGCCTTTATACTCCGCAAAATCACCTTGAATCCCAGCCGGCCCTCTGCAAACAGAGCAGGCACCTGGCAGACCGGATCAGATATTCCTGTCTCTTTCTGAGTGGATTCCATGCTCTGCCTCAGGAAATGCATATTCTTTGTCAGCGCCTCTGCATCGTTATGTATCTGCCGGATTTCCGCCGCCAGTTTGGCCCGCTCCTCAGCTTCCCTTCCCTGCTCGTTCTTTACTGCCTGCACCGCCGTTTCCAGGGCCGCCATATTTTTTTGCAGCGGAGCCGTTCCGTCTGCAACCGTCTGCTTCAGGCAGGCTGTCACCATCTTCTGATCTGACAAGAGCGCTATTTTCCGGATATAAAACAGATATGCCTCTATATCCATATTTTCCAGAGTTTCCCTGTCTACTCCCAGATACAGCTCAAAGAATCTCTCTTTTGCGGCGTCACCGATTGCTGCCGTTCCGAATTTCCGGATCAGTTCAAACAGTCCTCTCTTTTGAGGCACTGTCACTTGGTCACTGTATAACAATCTGCACAGCTGGGACAGGTATCTGTCATAGACCGTCAAAGCCTCCCGGGAGGTATCATCCTCCATCAGGCGCAGCAGGGTCCACAGCCTCCCTCTCGAGTGGATGAACCAATCCGCATCAGCCTCTGCCTCACTCCGGTCATCCTTTTGCATGTAAAAACAGATTTCCTCTGTGACTCCGACACTGGCCCCCTCCAGCAGGTGAATGTTCAGCCATAATTCAAATTCTGCTCTTTCCGTGAACATACCGTCCGGCATGTCCGCCAGAAGGCTCTTTCGAATAAAAATCTTCTGCGGCGAAAGCATCCCGCTGTCAATCTGCCCCGGCATGCCCGCAAAGGATATTCGATAGGCATCGCCATCCTTTACGGCTGCCGCCGCGCCAAATAAATCCTTCCCGCTTTCGGCCGCCAGCTGTGAAGCTATGGGCACTGCCACTGTGTCTACATCCACAAAACAGACCAGCGTATCCTCATCCTCTACAAGAGAGACGGCCTCCTTAAGCTTCTCGCTGTCTGTCTGCGCCACATCTGAAATCCGCCTGAGACCGTTTACCGTTCCTAAGTACGCCTCTATATCCTGTTCTGCATCCAGACGATTCTGCGCAAGAATGATCTCATTATCCACCCGCGTCTGACGCTGGATTGCGTGAATACACCGCACCAGATATTCCTGCGATGCAAACGGCATGATGATATAGCTTATCTTCATTACCAAACCTCCTTGGCCACTTATATATTCCAGTTGAGAACCACCTTAAAGTCGGCGGTACGGGCTCTCTCAAAGGCTGCATGGATATCATTCATATTTTCCACATCTACCGCTGCCGAGATCAGGTATCGCATCCGCCCTAAAAACACGGGATCTGTCTGCAAAATCTCAATCGCTCTCACAAAATCCTCCCTGCCGGAGCGGCTGCGTCCCTGCAGTGTCAGCCCTTTTTCCAAAACCATCCGGGTATTGATCGGAACCGGCTCCTCGCTCACTCCCAGCAGCATAATGGTTCCCTGGGGACAGAGCGTATCGATCATCTGGCTTACCGCCGCTCCGCTTCCCGCGCCCCCCACACACTCAAAGGCATGGTCGAACCTTGCTTCCTTCTCCACGTGATTTACCGTCAGTATCTCATCCACAAAGTTGAAGTACTGCAGCTTTCCTGGATTGAGACCTATTACAGTTATTTTTGTTTCCGGGCAAAGGCTTTTCAGCACGCAGCACACTACATAGGCCAGCGAGCCGTCGCCCCACACTCCTATATGCTTCCTTCGGGAGTGGGAAACCCCTGCAAAGCTGCTCACCGCATGTACGCCCACGCTTATGAACTCTGTGAAGCTCATTACCTCATCCGGCAGATCATCCCTGTAGGACACCACCTGATCATGGCGCAGTCTCAACATCTCCTGCATAAATCCGTCCGCCCTGCTGGAGCGGAAAACCGAATCCAGACGGTAATTCTCTGCATAAAATTCATCCTCACCCGGTATGTTGGGCAAAAGCACTACCTTGTCCCCGCTTTTGTATTTCCCGGTGGGATCGTACATCACCCGGCCGCACGCCTCATGGATCAGCGCCATGGGGAGCCTGGAATGAAGCACCGCCGCATCTCTCTGGCCGAAATAGTAGCGCATGTCAGCTTTACAGATGGAGAGCTTTTCCGGTCTCACAATCAAATGTGATGTTCCCTCCGGCTTCACGTTGTGGAAAAAAGTTTCGATCACAAACGGCTTTACCAGCTTATACTGCAAACAAATCATCTTCTGGGTTCTCCATCATTATCTGCGCTATTTTGTAATCGTAAGGATAGGTTATCTTCATATTGGACACGCTTCCCTCAACCAGATGCACCTTGTGACCCTTCAGCATAAACATTTTGCAGGCGTCCGTGACCGTTTGCAGCTCCTCCCCGGACATGGAGGAATAAACCTCCTCAAACAGCCTTACCGAGAAGCTCTGGGGCGTCTGTCCCTGATAGGTATTGTTTCTCAGGGGAATATCTGTGATATGTTCCCCGTTTGCGGAATAAACAATCGTATCCGTCGCCGGTATGACCGTGTCACACACACCGTATTTCCTTGCAGCGTCAATATTTTCAGAGATCATTTTCAGCGTCACAAAGGGACGCACAGCGTCGTGGGTCACCAGTATATCCTCCGGCGCGCCGCTGATCTCCTTGGTTTTCTCAACGATGGCGCTGATCGTGCCGTTCCTGTCGCTGCCTCCGGGGACTATCACCAGCTTGTCCACTTCCCTGTAATACTTTTCCTGTATGTCGGTCATATACTGATGCCAGTTCTCATTTACCCCCACTATCACCTTGTCAATCCCGCTGTGAACAATAAATTTGTCAATTACATGTGCGATAATGGGTCTGTCGGCTATCAGCAGGAACTGCTTCGGTATGGTATAATTTCCCATACGGGTTCCTGTGCCGCCGGCCAGTATGCCTGCAAATATCATGGCCCATTCCTCTTTTTCTTGAAATTTTGGTTTATCCGACTTCCTCTGTAATTAAATGGATCGCCCGGATTTTACTGGTCATGCTGGGTCTGGAACAGCCGCTCAGGGTGCTCTGCACCGTAGCATTCCCCAAAAGGTCCGTGACCGTCACCAGGTCCACCCCGCTGCTGAGGCACCGGCTGATAAAGAGCCTGCGCAGACCGCTGAAATTTACATCCGGCAGCCCCTCGCTCTTCAGCAGCGCCCGCAGACGGTACTGCATGGTCCGGGGCTCCACCGGGGTATCCTTCCCCGACAGGAAAAAGCAGGACTCCTCCCGGCGCATTCCCTCCAGGACCTCCCGCAGGAACGGGGCCAACGGGATCACTCTCTCCCCTGGGCCTCCCTTTAAGTCGATCAGTACCAGGCCCGTGTTCTCCCCCACCGAGATCCGCTGGAGGGTCTGGCACACCGTCACCAATCCTTCCTCTAAATCGAAATCCCGCCACCGCAGGGCGCACAGCTCCCCGATCCGCAGCCCGGCAAACAGGGTTAGCAGGATCCCCGCCTTGGTGGGGTTGGGGGACTGGGTAAGCACCTGGCAGAGACGCTCACAGAGGGTTTCGTCGTACAGGACTTCGCCCCTTCCCCGGCCCGGTTTCTGACTCTGCACATCCCGTCTGGCCGCTGCCTGGTCTTGGATGCCCTGGCCGCCTGCCGCCTGGCCTTGAATGCTCTGGCCGCCTGCCGCCTGGCCTTGAATTCCCTGCCCTCCTGCTGCCTGTTCCTGCAGGCCCCCGTCCGGCACGGCCAAACTCTGCGCAGTCAACCCCTGGCCGCTCAAGCCAGCCCGACTCTTCCCGGGTTTTTCCAGCACCACATCCAGCCCCGGGTCCGGGCAGCCGTACACCCGGGATACATACTTGGTGATCATCTTGGTCTGCACCAGGTTGTCGTAGGTGTACTGGGGCGTCAGGCCCTCCTCCAGAAGGCGCTTCTCCAGACCCTTGATCTGCTCGCCCGTAAGCTCCTTCCATTTCAATTGTCCAAGATAGGGGAGAATATTTTTTTCGAGTTTGACAGTATACTGAGCATAGGAAGTGGGCTTGACACGCTGCTTCACCCAGTCAAGCCACTCTCTGGCCCCTGTCTCAAAAGACACGGTTTTTATGTTTGCTCCACTCATGGGCTCCCCTCCGCTCTTCAGTGTGGCAGTTTCTGTGATTCTTGAATTTCGCCATTGACGAAAAGGCCGCAGGGGGAAAATTGTCCTTCTATCAGGCTGCGAAGCGCAGCATTCTCATAAACTGTTCTTTCCTCTCAAGGGACGAATGTACGTAAAGATTCAGGGTTATTTCCACCCCGGAATGTCCCAGAATTTCACTCAGGGCCTTTATGTCAAAGCCCAGCTCCACACAGTTGGTGGCAAACATGTGCCGCAGCGCATGGAAATGAATTGACGGCAAAGATGCTTTTTGCAGGAGCTTCTGAAACCGATACTGCATCAGTCTGGGCTCCACCGGTTTTTCCGTGCCGGAAAGCACATAGGCTGTCCCCTCCTGCCGAAATCTCTCCAGCATGGGGACAAGACAGTCCGGAATCGGAATAATCCGCACGGATGAGGCGCTCTTTGGCTCTGTAATGACCAATTTGGTTCCTCTGTCCATGTGGATGCGCTGGATGGTTCGGGATACGGAAAGCCTTTTCTGCGTCAGGTTCAGATCGGACCAGCGAAGAGCGCAGAGCTCTCCTATGCGCAAACCTGTAAAAAGGGACAGGGCCACTCCCAGAGAAGTCAGATCCGGATGGCCGCCAAGATATCTCTGCAGATGCTCCTGTTGAGCGCCTGTCAGCAGCAGAATACTGGTCCGCCGTTTTTTGGGCAGTATAATTTCCTCTGTACAGTCCCGGATCCGGTAGCGCATGACGGCAAATTTTATTACGGCCTTCAAAAGAATTACAATATCCGCCACATAGCCTGCGGAAAGGCTGCCCGACAGCTTTTCCAAAATAAATTCCCGGATGTCCGCCTCCGTCAGATCCTGGACCCGTCTGTCTCCAAAGGCAGGGAAAATATGTGTCTTGGCCTTCCCCCAGTAGTTTGCCAGGGTGGATTCCTTCACTCTCAGCTGCCGGGACTTAACCCACTCCTCGAAAAGCATTTTTACCGTCAGATCCGTCTCCCCATAAGTGCGGCTGCTTCGAAAGTCCTCTATCTTCTGCCGGACTTCTCCCTCGCTTCTGCCGTAAAAATAATGTGTTTTGTTTTCTCCCGTATCCTTGAAACGGCCCTCAAAACGGCCGTCTCTCCGTTGGTAAATACTGCCCATTGCGATTCCTCTTTTCCTGTTGACATTTTTCATTTACCGTGCTATGCTAACAACGTGTTTCAGTATACTTTATTGTAGTATGCAACTTGTCTTTCGCAAATGGCGAAATGAGCGATAATTCCTGCGAGCAGGCGGCGGCAGCACCCCTGCCCGTTTTTGTTTTTATGGGGAAATCCGCTTAGAGTAAAACGGCAATAGACAAAAAGGCAGAACAAAACAACCAATTAAAAAACAACCAACTAAAAAAGCGGCCACACCAAAGAGGCATGACCGCTTATATGGAGGACGGCCCTTAGGCAAACACGGTCAGGATCAGGATCTCCACGCTCATCACGTCGTTCATCCTGCCGGTCTTCACAGCCTCCTCAGCCTCTATACACTTTTCCACAGCCTCCCTGAGCAGGGGCGATTTGAATTTCGACGCCTGGGCCAGGTACTTGCCCACCGCAAAGGGCGGCACCCCCAGGCTGGCGGCCACGGCCTTATTGTCATAGCCCTTGCTCTTCATCTCCTTGGCCTGCATCAAATGGTTACAATGTCTGGCCAGCAGTGCCAGGATCTTTGTGGGGGACACCTTTAAGGTCAGCAGGTCGTAGTACAGCTCCAGGGCCCTCTTTTGCCGCCTGTCCGCCACCGCGCCTATCATATCGAAGATACGGTCGCTTACCTGTGTGACGCAGATCTCCTCCACATCCCGGGAGGTGACCACCTCCCGGTCCATACAGTAGCAGATCAGCTTTTCCAGCTCCATATGGATGTTGTCCATGTCCGTCCCCGTCTTGTCCAGGAACAGTTCCACCGTGTCCTCCGAGATCCGCTTGCCGCTTTTCCCCAGCACCGAGGCAACCCACCGCTTCAGGGTTCTCTCGTCCTGGACGGCAAACTCCACCGCGCAGCCCCGGGAGAGCACTGTCTTGTAGAGTCTGCTGCGCTTGTCCACCTCCGCCTCCGTGAACACAAACACGGCGGTAGGGCAGGAATCCTTTAAATAGTCCGCCATCTGTTCCCCGCCCGCCTTGAACCAGCCGCTGTCGTCCACAAAGATTGCCCTGTGTTCCGCGAAGAAGGGAAGGGTCTCCGCCAGGTCGATCAGCTCCCCCGCCTGGATATTCTTTCCCTCGTAAAAGTGACTGTTCATCTGGCTGTCCGAAGGGCAGAGGGCGCACCGGAGCTTGTCCCGATACTGCCTGCGCAGATACCTCTCTTCCCCGTATAGCAGATATACCGGCTGAAACCGGCCGTTCTTGATATCGTCGTTGATCCGCTGCATGATAATCCCCATTCCGCCTGTATTTATAAGGATTATAGCACATCAGAGGGGCAATGGCTACTGATTTTGAAGGGATCAGGGGCCAAACCTCCACCGAAGCCTCCCGTTTTTCAGCTCCATGCGGATACAGCCCTGCCGGGCGGTGATCAGGATCCGGCACCCCTCCCTCTCCAGGCGCTCCAGCAGCTCCCGGTGGGGATGCCCGTAGGAATTGTCCGCCCCACAGGAGATGACCGCCTGACCGACCTCCACCGCTTCCAGGAACGCCTCGCCGGTGGAATTCCGCGACCCGTGATGGGCCACCTTCAGCACCGTGATCTCCTCCGCTCCCCTCTCCTGCAGCGCCTCTGTCAGGGCCTGCTCTCCCTCCCCCTCCACATCTCCGGTCAGGAGCAGCCGAAAATCCCCCTGCTCCAGCAAAAAGCAGGCGGAGGCCTCGTTGGTATCCCCGGCAAAGCCCTCCTTTGGGTGCAGACAGGTGATCACAAGCTCTCCCAGCCGCAGGGTATCCCCCCGGGAAAGATATCTGACCAGATCTTTCTCCCCCATGCCGGCGGGGATTTGCTCCGTCCACCGGGCCAGCTCCTCCCCGGCCTCTCCCCCCGCCAGAGGCAGGTACAGGGCGCCCAGCCCGATCCCCTGGCTGTCCTCCAGCAACTCCAAAAGCCCGCTGCAGTGGTCCTGATCCGGGTGGGAGAGAAAGATCCCGTCCACCCGGGAGATCCCCTGGGATTTCAGGAAAGGGATCAGCACCTCATCCCCCACGCCGGAGCGGGAGCTGCTGCCCCCGTCAAAGAGGAACACTCTCCCCTCCCGGGTTTGGACGCAGATGCAGTCCCCCTGTCCCACATCCAGGAAATCCACCTCCAGATCCGCCCTCCCCCTGATTCCCAGGAATATGACCAAACCGGTCAACGCGAGAAAACTCCCCCATTTCTTCCACCTCTTCGACAGCAGGACCACAGCCAGGATTCCCCCGTAATAGACCGCAGTCTGCCAGCCCTGGGGTCTGCCGGCAATCCAGAACTGGCCCGGCAGGCGCTCAAAGAAAAGACAAAGGCCCTCGTACAGACTCAGGATCAGGTGATCGATTACGCTCAGCCATCCCAGGCCGGGCACCAGCATCACCGCCAGCCCCACTCCCATGACCACTCCCATCAGAGGCAGCACCAGCAGATTGAGGAACACGGCGTACAGGGGGATCTGATAAAAGCATTCCATCTGTATGGGCAGAGTGAACAGGGTGATGGACAGGCTGGCTGCCAGGCCCTGGCCCAGAGCCTCCCCTCTTCTCTTTAGGAAAGCGCCCCAGCCCTTCTCCCCGGGCCTGTATCTCTCCTTCGGCGGGCACAGCACCGGCCCGAGCAGGCCCACCCCGCACACGGAGCCAAAGGACAGGAGGAAACCGCTGTGGCCCAGGTACTCCGGGTGCAGGCAGACCATCCCGGCTCCCACGACTCCCAGGGCCGTCAGCATATCATAGCTCCTGCCCCACGCCTCCCCCAGCATACGGATCAGGTACATACCGATGGCCCGGCAGGCGGATATTCCAAAGCCGGTCATTCCTCCGTAGAGCAGGATCCATCCCCCTCCTGCCAGGGCTGCAGCGGCCGCAGGACAGCTGCCTCTGCGCAGCAGACGATAGAGCCCCATTCCAAGCATCGTGATATGCAGGCCCGATATGCTTAAGATGTGCACAATGCCGTTTCTCTGGTACAAATCCCGCAGCTCCCGGTCCAGGCCGGAGCCGTCCCCCAGAAGCATCTTTGCCATGACCGAAGCCTCCCTCTCGGAGAAAGCCCTCTCCAGCCTTTCCCGAAAGATCCGCCGCAGTCCCTGGAGCCCTTCCGCCAGGGGCCACCGGGAGCTTCCCGTCTCCGTCAGCTCCCCCTGGCGTATGCGGCCCCGTATCCCCAGGGCCCCATAGTAGGACGCCATGTCAAACTCCCCCGGATTCGTGGCCGGCTGATACAGGCTGAGCTTCCCCCTGACCCGGACATAGCTTCCCAGGCGGGGCACCTCCCGGGTCCCCAGGCTCTCTGTGTCAATTTCACATATATAGTTTGCGTTTGTCTCCTGTTGGATGGATTGTGAGGATGAATCCTCCTCCGATATCGAAACAGATCTCAGATATAAAACCAGAATTTCCTTCCCGAAACTGTCACGGGTCTCCCTTTGGTACACCTGTCCCACGGCGCTCACCCGGCTGCCCTCCGGCGGCGAAGGGTCCTCCCACAGGGGGGGACTGCCAAGGCAGTACCGTATGGCCGCCAGCGCGGCCAGACAGGCGCACACACACAAAAGCGGTCTTCGCATATTTTTTCCTCTGTGTAATCTCCTGTATTCTCACTCCGGCGTGACCACCAGATCCAGATTCCTCTCAAAATAAGTGGTGAGGCTGTATTTGTCGCGGTAAGTGCCGGAGGTATCCCCATTGATGGAGATCTGGACCCGATTGACATTGCTCAGCTCCGCCAGAGAGTTTGTGATGGAGAAGATTGTAACGTCCGGCGTCACATTGGGGGCGGGCAGCAGAAAGCTCTCGTCAAGGTTTACATAACACACCCCGTCCCGCACCGTCACATTGCCCACCCTGGTGTCCGGATTGATGGTGGCATAGATTCCCTCGGTGCCGGAGCTGGGCCCCTTGATCAGTTCCTCCACGATCAGCCGCTCCAGGGAGATGTTGGTGTTGTACTCCTTGGTCCGGTTCACGGCGATCAGTCCGTCCCCCGTCTCGTTGGCAAAGTAAAGCCTCAGACGGATTTCCTCGTAGGTGTTGATCTCATTCCCCTCATTTTCAATAAACTGCTCCCGGTTCATCCAGCCCACCGTGTTGCCCAGGGAGTCCAGCAGCGGCTCCCCCTTCACCGAAAAGGAGACAAAGTTGATCTCCCCGATTCGGGTGAGGGTGCGCACGATGGCCGCCCTCACCAAAAGCTCCGTGGTCACAGACAGCTTGTGATAATTCTCGTCGAAATCCATGTGCAGCTTGCCGTTCTCCATGTCATAGTCCAGCAGGGTAAAGCCCATGGCCAGCGGCGCCTTGTACTCCAGCTTTTCCGGTATCCGGGCCAGAGCGTCCAAAAGCTCCTCCACCTGTCCCTCGACAGTGTCGGACTTCATCTGATAAGTGTGCATCTCGATCTTTGTCTCGGAATTGCTCACATAATAGACCGGGTAGAGACTGCTCTCGTCCACTTCCTCCTCCCCGCAGGAGGCCAGGGAGAGGATCAGCCCGGCCAGCAGCAGGCCAACCCATATTTTCTTCGTCGTCCTTTTCATAGTCATCTCCACCTTATCCTCAGACGCCGGTCTCGATATAATTCAACGGTATCTTCACCAGGAAAGTAGTCCCCTCCCCCTCGGTGCTGGTGACGGTGATGGTGCCCCTGTGCATCAGCACCGCGCTCTTGGTAATCGCCAGGCCGAGGCCCGTTCCGCCGATCTCCCGGGAGTGGGACTTGTCCACCCGGTAAAATCTCTCGTAGATCTGCACCAGGGAATCCTCCGGGATCCCGATGCCGGAATCGCTGACCTCAAAGGTAAACACCTGATAGTCGGCGTCCAGCACCACCTTCACCCAGCCGTGCTCCCGATTGTATTTGATGGCGTTCTCCACCAGATTGCTCATGATGAGGGTCATCTTCACCTCATCCACCTCGGCCACCACGGGCCGTATGCTCTCAAAGACCAGCTCCACGTCCTGCCTGCGGGCAATGGGTCGGAGCCGCTTTAAGATCAGCTCCGTCAGCTCGTTGATGTTCACCGCGCTGATATTGAGGCCGCCCACTTTCTTATCCATCTTCACCAGCGACAGAAGGTCTGTGATGATCCGGTTTTCCCGGTCGATCTCCGAGACGATATCCTCCATGAACTCCCGGTAAAGCTCCGCCGGGGCATCCTCCTGGGCCAGCAGGGAATCCGCCAGCACCTTCATGGAGGTCAGGGGGGTCTTGAGCTCATGGGACACGTTGGAGACAAACTCCTGGCGGGAATCGTCCAGCACCTTCATCCTGGACTGTACCTGGTTGAATGCCTCCACAATATGGGCCGTCTCCGCCAGATCCGGCACGGAGATGCTCTCGTCGGTATAGCCCTCCTGCACCTCATTGATCGCCTTCGTGACACGCTCGAAGGGCCTTGTGAGCACAACGGAAAGCGCGATGGCCACCGCCACAATGAACAGGATCATCAGATACTGCATAACCAGAGCGCTTCTGTTCATCACCTCCATGGTCCCCCGGATGCTGTCGCTGGAGATACTGGTGAGCATCACGCCCTTCACCTGTCCGACGGAGAAAGTGCCCTGCGCATCCGGGGCGGTTCCCGCCGGGGTCCGGTTGTCGATAATGGGAACCGTCATCTCGATATAGCCGTTCTGGGCATCATAATTGGAAAGGCTCTCTCCCAGATAGCACTTGATGACTTCCTCCGAGATGATTGTCCTTCCCTCGCTGATCCCGTATGTATCCTTCACAATCTTGAAATTGCCGCTGATGATCTGCACCCTGCCGTCGTACAGATTGGACAGCATGTTCAGCTCCGCATTGATAACCTGAGATGAGGTGTTGTTCAGATAATCCTCGTTCAGCAGATGGTCCGCCAGAATCTTCAGCTGGTTCTGCACGGTCTGCGTCCTCTGCTGCACCGCCCGTTCCTCATAGTTGCGCAGCATCCCCTGACGCATGAGTATAATGGGCACAATGCCCACCACCAGTATGATCAACAGGATCTCCACCCGCAGGCTCCTGAGATTGATATACTGTCTTATAAAATCTCTGATCTTTTTCAGCATGCCGCTCCCATGCCCTTCCCCGCAGTCCCTCACCGGGCGACGGCGGATCCGCTCCTACGCGTTGTAAAAATAATAGCCGACACCCCACTTGGTGTGCACGTACTTCGGCTCGCTGGGACTTTTCTCAATCTTTTCTCTCAGTCTCCGGATATGTACATCCACGGTCCGCACATCCCCGGGATAATCCGTTCCCCATATGATCTTTAGAAGCCCCTCCCTGCTGTAAACCTTGTTGGGATTGAGCATTAAAAGCTCCAGGACCTCAAACTCCTTGGCGGTCAGGGGGATCTCCTTCTCCTGGATAAAGCAGCGCCTGCTCTCGCAGTCCAGCCGCATATCGCCGCTGACGATCTCCCGGCGGGGCTCTGCGGCGGCTCCCTTCTTTGGCTCCACCCGCCGCATGATCGCCTTGATCCTGGCCTTTACCTCCAGAATGTTGAAGGGCTTGGTGATATAGTCGTCGGCCCCGTACTCCAGGCCCAGGATCTTGTCCATGTCGTCGTCCTTGGCGGTCAGCATGATGATCGGGACGTTTGAAAACTCCCGGATCTGCTGGCACACCTCAAAGCCCGTCAGCTTCGGCAGCATGATATCCAGCAGGATAATGTCATAGGTGTTGTTCCTAGCGTACTCCAGGGCTTCCTCCCCGTCATAGGCACAGTCCACCTCCATGTCGTCCTGCTCCAGGCTGAACCGGATTCCCTTCACGATCAGCTTCTCATCATCCACAATCAAAACTCTCTTTCCCGCCATCACAAATCCTTCCCGGCGCCCCTTAAGGGCCGCCCACCGTTATGCTGTCCTTTATCTTATTGTAGAGGCTTTCCTTGATCCCCGCCACCTTCTTGATATCCTCCGGGGTCTGGAAGGCCCCAAATTCCTCTCGGTAGGATACAATATCCGACGCCCGGCTCTCCCCGATGCCCGGCAGGGTGCAAAGCCTCTCCACATCCGCCGTGTTGATGTTCACCAGACTGCCCTGGGCTTCCTCGCGAAGCATCCTGAGCGCCTCCGATTCCTCCCGGGTGGGGACCTCCAGCTGCTCTCCGTCCTCCACATAAGCCGCCAGATTCAGATACTCCTGATCCGCGTCCTCCCGGAAACCGCCCGCCGCCCGGACCGCGTCGTCCACCCGGCTTCCCTCGGGCAGGAAAAACAATCCCGGCCTCCGCACCGCGCCGCACACATGGACACCCACCGGCTTCTCCCCGGTCTCGGCGCCCTGCTCCCCGTCGGCCGCCTGCCAGGGCTCCGCCTCCGCCGCCTGGGCGCTGTCCTCTCCCTCAAATTCCAACACATCCTGCTCCCCGCCGCAGCCGCACAAAAACAGGCCCAGCATGGCAGCCAGGAGAAAACGCCCCACAGCGCATATACTCTTTTTTCCGTTCCTCATAGTTTCCTTTCCTCTTCGGGAAGGAATGCCTCTCTATGCTGACACGTTTGCTGATACAGTTATTGTAAAGTATCTCACTTCATTTGACAATAAACTTTTTCTTAATTCCACTTAAAAATCACAATACCCACGATGGCAATCCCCATTCCCAGGGCCTTGCGCCAGTCCCAGGGCTGCTTTTCCACCCCGAAGATCCCCAAGAGCTCGATCAGATAGGCCACAGCCAGCTGCGCAGTCACAATGAGCATCACCGCCTTTGCGGGCCCCAGCATATCCATGCTTTTTATGACCGTGTAGGTAATAAAGGCCCCAATGGCCCCGCCTAACAGCATATATTTCGGTTCCACCCTGAGCGCGGCCGTCAGGGAACTCCGGTCTGTGGTCAGCCAGGCCCCCAGGCACACCAGCAGGGCCGTAAACTGTACAAAGGCGCTGGCCGTCCATATGCTGGAAGCCTTTGTGACCTGGGTGTTGAACACCCCCTGAACGCTCATAAGCGCGCCTGACAGCAGCGCAATCAAAAAACCGATCATTTCAGCATCCCTCTCCCAATTCAATGATTGATACTAGGATACCCAAACGACCGGTCTTTATTCAGGATTCAGGGAGAGCTCAGCTGAGAGCGCACCTGACCGTCCAGCTCCTGCAGCAGCGCATCCGCCTCGGCGCCGTTCCATACCCGGGAGAAGAGCACCTCCAGCTGCAGCCAGCAGCTGCCGGTCTCCATCATCTTGGGGAGAGAGGCGCTGGAAGCATATACCTGGCCGAACACCTGCAGCTCCTTCTCCCCGGCCAGCGCACCGGTATCTGCGGGCAGCCATCCGCTTCTCCCGTAGAGCTCCCCTCCATATTCTCCCGTCAAAAAGGCTGCGAAGCGCGCCGCGGCCTCCCGATGGCGGGAGTAGCCGTTCACCGCCACCCCCTCGGTGACAGACAGGGGACGGCTCTCCAGCGCCTCCCCCACCCGGGGCAGGGGTGCGATCCCATAGTCAAAATTCAGGAGGCCATCCTCCCCGGCCTGCCGCAGGCGCTCCACCACATCCGTACTTCCCACGGTGAATACGGTATGCCCCTGGATGAAATCCTCCACCACCGAGTCGTAGGTCACCGTATCCGATTCAATATAGAAGAACTGATGAAGCGCCTGGTAAACCTCCAGACATTCCACCGCCTGGGGATTGTAGAGATCCACCAGATCCCTTTGGTCCCCCGTCTCTCCCCCCAGACTGATATAATTTCCCACAAACCAGTAATTGTAAAAGATATCGGACACGTCCCAGCTCATGATGCCCTCCACCCCCTCGGGCAGATCGAAGGTATCCGCAATCTGCAGGATATCGTCCACCGTTTCCGGGACGGCGTTCTCCAGATATGCCCTTGTCCTTTCCTCCAGACGCGCCTCGTCGAAGGAAGCGTTCTCATCCGAGCCCTCTTCCTCCTGATCCTCTCCGGAGAGCTCCCGCATGGCCTGCTGTCGGGCCCACTCTTCCAGATAGGTTTCATTGTACACCAGCGCGGTGGTGTCAAAGCACAGAGGGTACGCCAGCCTGTGATTCTCACCGTGAGAATCACAGGTCACCGCGTCCAGGGCGGCCCGGGGAAAGCGTTCCTCCTGCCAGCTCTCCTGATCCTCCAGGGGGATGGCCAGTCCGGCCAGATAAGCCTTCTCCAGGTCATCGCTTCCCAGCAGATACACATCCGGCACCAGCTCCCCCTCCAGGGAAGCGCGGTTCACTGCCTCCAGATACTCGCTCTCCGTCACCAGCTGCGGAAGCACCCGGATATCCTCCTGCTGGCCGAAAGCGACCGCGGCGCTGTTAACATAGTCCGTCAGGCTTTCCTCCCCATACCAGAAATGTATGGTCTCCTTCTCCTCCGTGTAGAGCGCCTGCTGCGCCTTCTCCTGCCCATCATCCGGCGCCGGAGGGGAGCCGTCAGAGGAACCGGCGCGGCCGCCCCCCCAGACAGATCCTCCATACAGGGCGCCTCCCAGAAGTCCCAGCAGCGCCAGCACACTCACCACTCTGTCTCTCACTCGCATTCCCACACCCCCGCAGGCACCTGATCTACTGTCCGATGCAGCTCTCCAGGATATCCGTCATCTCATCGATGTGCTCCTTTTCGACAACTAGCGCCGGCACGAAACGGATCACATGGCTTCCCGCGTTGATCAGAATCAAGCCCTTTTCCAGCGCCCGGGCCGTGATCTCTCCCACCGGGCGGTCAAACTCCAGGGCCTGCAGGAGCCCCGCGCCCCTTCTGTCCTTGATACAGTCATATCTGGCCGCCAGCCCGTCCAGCTTTTCCTCCAGATAGGGGGCCACCCGGTTCACATGATCCAGAAGATTCAGTTCCTCATAGCGCGCAAACACCGCCTCCGCCGCCGCGGCCGCCAGGGGATTCCCTCCGTAGGTAGTGCCGTGATCCCCCGCCTTCAGCGAGTTCTCCGCCACCTTTTTGTTTACCGCAAAGGCGCCCCCGGGCACGCCGCAGGTCAGGGCCTTCGCCATGGTCACAATATCCGGGCGGATCCCGCAGCGCTGGTAGGCAAACATAGTTCCCGTCCGCCCCATGCCGCACTGGATCTCATCCAGGATCAGCAGGATGTCCCGCTCGTCGCAGAGCGCCCTCACCCTTTTCAGGTATTCCTCCCCGGCCGGATGAACGCCGCCCTCCCCCTGAACCGTCTCCAGGATAACGGCGCAGGTTTTTTCGTTCACCTGCTCCGCCAGGCTCTCGAAATCATTATAGGCGGCAAAGCGCACCGGCCCCATGAGGGGTTCAAAGGGCTCCCGGTAGGCGGGATTGCCGGTGACCGCCAGAGCGCCCATAGTCCTTCCGTGAAAGGAATGCTCCATGGCCACAATCTCATGATCCTGGCGGCCGTCCTTTAAATAGGCATACTTCTTAGCGGCCTTCAGGGCCCCCTCGACGGCCTCCGTCCCCGAATTGGTAAAGAACACTTTATCCATACCGGAGATCTCTTTGATTTTCCGGGCGGCCCGGATGGCGGGCACATTGTAGAAATAGTTGGAGGTGTGGATCAGCTTGTCGATCTGATCCTTCAAGGCCCTGTCATACCCAGGATCATGATACCCCAGGGCAAACACCGCGATGCCCGCCATAAAATCCAGATAACGCTTCCCCTCTGTGTCGTACAGATACATCCCCTCTCCCCGGTCCAGCACTACCTGGTACCGGTTGTAGGTGTGGAGCAGGGCCTGCTCCGCCTCTTCTATATACTCCTTCATAGCTGTTTCCATTCTGCCTCTTCCCTCCTGTCAGCTCTCAGATGATCTCAGATGAACCGGCTGCCTGGACCCACGGCAAAGGTCCCGCAATTGCCTGCCCAGGCCGCCGCCCCTAGCCTAAGGACTCCCCGTCTTTTATAATGGCGGTCCCGATTCCCTTGTTGGTAAAGATCTCCAGCAGCAGGCAGTGGGGGATCCTTCCGTCCAGGATATGTACCCGGCTGACGCCGTTGCGGATAGCCGCCGTACAGTTGCTCAGCTTCGGCAGCATCCCGCCGCCGATATATCCTCCCTCGATCAGATGCTCCGCGTCCGAGGCTGTCAGGCGGGAGATAAAGGAGGTCTTGTCATTGATATCCTTGTACAGGCCCTCGATGTCCGTCAAAAAGGCCAGCTTCTCCGCCTGGACTGCCCTGGCGATGGCGCAGGCCGCGTCGTCGGCGTTGATATTGTAGGTCTGGAAGCGGTCGTCCAGTCCGATGGGGGCCACAATGGGCAGGAAATCCTTCTCCAGCAGATCGTAGAGCACCTTGGGATTTACCTGGGTGATCTCCCCCACATAGCCGATATCCTGGCCGTCCGCATACTTCTTCTCCACCTGGAGCAGGCCGCCGTCCTTGCCGCTGATGCCCACGGCCTTCACCCCCAGCTCCTGGACCATGGTGACCAGGCTCTTGTTCACCTTGCCCAGCACCATCTCGGCGATCTCCATGGTCTCCTCATCCGTCACCCGCAGGCCGTTCACAAAGCGGGCCTCCTTGCCCACCTTGCCCACCCAGCGGCTGATCTCCCTGCCGCCCCCGTGGACGATGATGGGCTTAAAGCCCACCAGCTTCAGCAGCGTCACATCCTTGATTACATTTTTCTGGAGCTCCTCATTGCTCATGGCGCTGCCGCCGTACTTGACCACGATGATCTTCCTGTTGAACTTCTGAATGTAGGGCAGAGCCTCAATGAGCACCTCCGCCTTTCGCAGCACCTGTTCCATATCCTGTTCCATATCGGTATCCTCTCCTTCCGCCGCCGTCAGCTGCGGTAATCGGCGTTTATCTTAACATAGTCATAGCTCAGATCGCAGCCCCAGGCCGTGGCCTCCCCGTCCCCCATGTGCAGATCCGCCAGCACAGTAACCTCCGGGGCAGAGAGTATGGCCGTGGCCTCCTCCTCGCTGTAGTCCAGGGCACAGCCGGCGCCGTAGATGTGGAGCCTTCCGTTTGCGCTCTCAAAATATAGATCCACGTTCTCCGGGTCAAAGACTGCGCCGGAGTACCCCAGCGCGCAGAGGAACCGCCCGAAATTGGCGTCGTGGCCGAAGATGGCCGCCTTGCTTAAGGAGGAACAGATCACGGACCTGGCCAGGACCCGGGCGTCCTCCTTGGAGGCCGCTCCCACCACCTGACAGGCAAAGAGAGCCGTGGCCCCTTCCCCGTCCCCTGCCATCTTTTTGGCCAGATAGACCGTCACATAACGGAGGGCCTCACAGAACCGGTCATAGTCCTCCCCCTCCCCGGTGATTTCCCGGTTGCCCGCCAGGCCGTTGGCCAAAAGCAGCAGGGTATCGTTGGTGCTGGTGTCCCCGTCCACGGAGATCATGTTGAAGGAGTCCTTCACATCGGCCTTGAGGGCCCGGCTCAGCATCTCCTTTGAAATATTTGCGTCCGTGGTGAGGAATCCCAGCATGGTGCACATGTTGGGGTGGATCATGCCGGAGCCCTTGCACATGCCGCCCAGGGTCACCGTCCTCCCCCCCAGCTCAAACTCCACCGCAATCTCCTTGGGCACTGTGTCCGTGGTCATGATGGCCCGGGCCGCGTCGTGTCCCGCCTCCAGGGAGGGGTTCTTTTCCGCCGCCAGCTTTTCAATGCCGGCGCACACCCGGTCCAGGGGCATCTGCATGCCGATGACGCCGGTGGAGGCCACCAGCACGGCATGTTCAGGGATCCCCAGCAGCTCTCCCGCCCGGGCCGCCTCCGCCCGGCAGCACTCCATCCCCTGCTCTCCCGTGCAGGCGTTGGCGATGCCGGAGTTGACCACCACCGCCTGGACAAAGGGGGAATTTTCCACCAGCTCCCTGTCCCACTTTACCGGCGCCGCCTTCACCAGATTGCCGGTAAAGGTGCCCGCCGCCCGGCAGGGCGCCCGGCTGTAAAGCAGCGCCATATCCTTCCGATTCTGATATTTCACGCCGGCCTCCACGCCGGCGGCCTCAAAGCCCTTTGCGGCAGTCACGCCGCCCTCTGTCACCTTCATTTTTCTTCCTTTCCGTCCTGCCTTCCCGCTCCCCCGGAAATCCTGTGCCGGGAAGGGGAATAGCCGCGCTCCCGTCTCTTCTGTTATCCGCATTATCTGTTAAAGGCCGTGATATTGGCCTCATTCAGGGTAAAATCGTAATAGTTCAGATCCTCCCGCCTGGTCCATCCGATACAGTTCCAGAAGGCGTTCCCCACGTCGTTGACAGTGAAGGCGATCAGGCTGACTTTGTTGATCTGCTCTTTTCTGAGCGCGTTCATGCAGTGGACCACCATGGCTTTTCCGATCCCGTTCCGGCGGCAGTCCTCCCTGACACACACATGATACAGGCAGCCCCTTCTTCCGTCGTGGCCGCAGAGGATCCCTCCCACGATCTCCCCGGCGGGATTGACCGCCACCACGCTGGTGGAGGGATTGCGCCTCAGAAAGCGCTCCACCCCCTCCCGGGAGTCGTCTATGCTCCGGATCCCAAACCCCTTGATGGTCATCCACAGGGCCTTCAGGCCGGGATAATCCTCCGCCCTCATTGTCCTGATCTCAAATTCCTTCTTCTGCCCAGCGCTCTTTCCCATCCTGCCGATCCTTTCCTGTCCATTCCCACGGATCCCGGGGTTCCTGCTGCCCCCTTGGGAGGCCCCGCACCTTTGTCCTTTCCCGGGCTCCTGCTGACCCCTTGGGAGGCCCCGCACCTTTGGCCTTTCCCGGGATCCTGCTGTCCCCTCGGGAGGCCCCGCCTTCTGGCCTTTCCCGGGATCCTGCTGACCCCGCACCTTTATCCTTTCCCGGGCTCCGGCTGCCCCTTCTCTGCCCTTAAGGGAAGAGGGGCACCAGCTCCAGTCCCTCCCCCTCGGGAAGGCCAAACAGCAGGTTCATATTCTGCACCGCCTGGCCGGCGGCTCCCTTCACCAGATTGTCCAGGGCGCCCATCATCACAATGCGCCCGGTCCTCTCATCCACGACAAACCCGATATCCACATAGTTGCTGCCCTCCACCCACTTGGTCTCGGGGCACTCCCCCTTCCCCAGCAGGCGGATGAACTTCTCTTCCTTATAATAGGCGTCATACACCGCCCGGATCTCATCCCAGGAGGGCAGGCTCCCGTCCCCCCTGCGCCGCAGGGAGGCATACTCCGTGACCAAAATGCCCCGGTTCATAGGCACCAGGTGAGGCGTGAAGCTGAGGGTCAGGGGCCTGCCGGCGGCGTATCCCAGCTGTTCCTCGATCTCCGGCGTATGCCTGTGGCCCGCCACCCCGTATGCCTTGATGTTCTCATTGACCTCACAGTAAAGATTCGGCAGCTTGGCTCCCCGCCCCGCGCCGGAGGTGCCCGACTTGGCGTCGATAATCAGAGTGTCCGGGTCGATCAGCCCCTCCTTCACCAGAGGATAGGCCGTCAGGATGGAGCAGGTGGTATAACACCCCGGGTTGGCGACCAGCCTGGTCTTTTCTGTGATCTGAGAACGGTTGATCTCACAGAGTCCGTATACCGCCTCCGGTATAAACTGGGGCGACCTGTGCTGAATGCCGTACCACTTCTCATAGACAGCCGCATCCTTGATCCGATAGTCTGCGGAGAAATCGATGACCTTCACCCTGGAGAGGATTTCCTCCGTCAGGACTCCCGCCAAAAAGCCCTGGGGGGTGGCGGTAAAGATCACGTCCACCTGGTCCGCCAGTTCCTTCAGGCTGTCGTCCCGGCACACATCCTCCACGATCCGGAACATGTTCCGATACACCTGCGCATACTTCTGATCTATGTAGCTCTTTGAGCCGTACCACAGGATCTTCGCCTGACTGTGGCCGCTCAGAATCCGCACCAGCTCCGCGCCCGCGTAGCCGGTTGCTCCGATAATTCCCACCTTAACCATTTTTCTTCTCCCTGCTTCCCGAGGCTCTTTACTTCCCCAATGCTCTCTCGGGACGGGACGGCCCTCTGCCGTCCGCAATAACCTATTGTCCCACAAAACAGGCAAAAAGACAACACCTATCGGGAAATATTTATTTGTAACGCTTCGGCCGTCCGGTCCGACTTTTTCTATTCTGTCACAGTTTGCCCTCCCCGTCAAGTGTTTTTGCATATATATTCGAATATTTTGCTTATAATTTCCGTTTTTATTCATTTATACAGGTTATATTCCCATTTTATTTATATTTTATGCAATAATTTTGCTTGCATTCCCCGGACAAATGTTGTATAGTGTTTTCAGGCCGAAGGAAACAAGGCATTTTATCAAAAGAAAGGCAAGGAAACCGACATGAAAGAAAAAGTAATCTTAGCGTATTCCGGCGGGCTGGACACCACCGCCATCATCCCCTGGCTGAAGGAAAACTTCGACTACGAGGTGGTCTGCGTCTGCGTGGACTGCGGGCAGGCCGAGGAGCTGGACGGCCTGGAGGAAAGAGCCAAGTTCTGCGGCGCCGAAAAGCTCTACATACTGGATGTGACCGACGAGTTCTGCGACGAGTACATTGTGCCCTGCGTACAGGCAGGCGCCGTCTATGAGAACAAGTATCTGCTGGGCACCTCCATGGCAAGACCTCTGATCGCCAAGAAGCTGGTGGAGATCGCCCGCAAGGAGGGAGCCAGCGCCATCTGCCACGGGGCTACCGGCAAGGGCAACGATCAGATCCGTTTTGAGCTGGGGATCAAGGCCCTGGCACCCGACCTGAAGATCATCGCCGCCTGGAGAAACGAGAAGTGGACTCTGGATTCCCGAGAGTCTGAGATCGCCTACTGCAAGGCTCACGGCATCGATCTTCCCTTCTCCGCAGATTCCTCCTACAGCCGGGACCGGAACATCTGGCACATCAGCCACGAAGGCCTGGAGCTGGAGGATCCCGCCAACGAGCCCAACTATGAGCATCTTCTGGTGCTGGGGACCACCCCTCAGAAGGCTCCCGATCAGGGCGAGTATGTAACCATGGAGTTTGAAAAGGGCGTCCCCGTATCCTTAAACGGCCAGAGGATGAAGGTCTCCGACATCATCCGGGCTCTGAACGTGCTGGGCGGCCGGCACGGCATCGGCATCGTGGACATCGTGGAGAACCGCGTGGTGGGCATGAAGTCCCGGGGCGTGTATGAGACTCCCGGAGGCACCATCCTGATGGAGGCCCATCAGCAGCTGGAAGAGCTGATTCTGGACCGGGACACCTACGCCATGAAGAAGGAGATGGGCGGGCGCTTTGCCAGCCTGGTATACGAGGGCAAGTGGTTTACCCCCCTTCGGGAGGCGGAGCAGGCCTTCATCGAGAAGACCCAGGAGTACGTCACCGGCCAGGTGAAGTTCCAGCTCTACAAGGGCAACATTATCAAGGCCGGCACCACCTCTCCCTACTCCCTGTACAATGAGAAGATCGCCTCCTTTACCACCGGGGATCTGTACGATCACCACGACGCGGAGGGCTTCATCAATCTCTTCGGCCTCTCCTGCAAGGTGCGCGCCATGAAGATGCAGGAAGTGGAGGGCAGAAAGTAAGCGCCCATGCTGCAGCTTTTTATCGCTTATTATCTGGGTATCAATCTCACGGGCTTTGCCCTGATGGGCATAGACAAAAAGAGGGCCGTCCGACATGCCTGGCGCATATCGGAGGCCGCTCTTTTTCTGGCCGCGTTCCTGGGAGGGGCTCTCGGCTCCTTCCTGGGCATGCGGTATTTCCACCACAAGACCAGGCACTGGTATTTTGCCCTGGGCATGCCTCTCATCGCCCTGCTCCAGCACCTTTTGATTTTGGGGGTGTTCTGGTACGCCCATCTCCCCTGACAGATCTGCCTTTCATCCGATCCACAGCCAAGAAGGAGACACTATGCTGGCACTTCAGATCTCATCCATGAAAATCTTTATGAATCAGCTCCTGCAGACGGACGCCTTCGACATGTTCCTGCTGGAGGAAGCCTCCCTGACCGCCGCCGTCACCTACCGCATCGACGGCAGGATCAACCGGGAATTTTTTAAGGAGGAAGTCCCCGGCAGCCAAAGCTCTCCGGAGCCCTCCTGGGATTTTGTCCCCTGGGCGGATATGCGGGGGCTGCTCTTTGAACTGATCCGGGGCAAGCGCGCGCCTCTCTCCTTTAAGTTCGTGCTGCACTTAAAACCCGAGAGCGCCGCCAAGGTCCTGGAGCAGGCCGGGGACGCTCTGGCACAGCAGGTGGAGGCCCTGGTGCTCACCGTCCGGTACGAGAACGGCCGCGCCCAGCTCACCGGCGGGGTCTCCTACCGCACCTTTGTGATGAGTCAGGAGGCTGGGACGCTCTGGGACAGGGCCCTGTCCGCCTATCTTTCCCGGAAGGGAATCCCCTTTGAAAATCTGTAGCCCGCCGGACTCTATTCCCCGCTTACTTCCGGATTCTGCTCCCCGACCGCCTCTGTACTCTCAGCCCCGTCTGCCTCAGGGCTCTGCTCACCGTCTGCCTCAGGGCTCTGTTCCCCATCTGCCTCTATACTCTCATCCTCGTCTGCCCCAGGGCTCTGTTCTCCATCTGCCTCAGGGCTCTGTTCCCCGCTTGCCTCCGCGCCTGCCTCTCCGGTTTCCTCCGGCGCCGCCGGGATCACTACCTTGGGAGGCTTCTCCAGGGGCACCTCCTCCACAGGGGGCACACACTGTCTCAGGATCCGGTAGTAGTCTTCCTCCAGGATGTAAGCGCTGAAATCGTACCGGTCCTTTACCTCCTGCCTGCGGGCGTCCATATAATTCTCCTGCTCCTCTGGGGTCAGCTCCAGATTCCAGGTTTCCGTCTTGGCCTTCCGGTCGTACTTCACCGTGTCCGTCACAAAGCTCCTGTCGTTAAAGATCACCATCCCCTCTGCGTCGGAGAAAATATCGCGTCCCGCGTAGAATCGGGAGTCATACTCAAATCCGAAGAGATTGAGCAGGGTGGGAATCAGGTCCATGGAGCCGCACACCTTGTCTACCACCACGGGCTCCTCCATCCCCGCATTCCAGAGGATCAGACTGTTCCGGAACAGGTCCTTGTCCTGAGACAGGTCCCGGCCCGCCAATTCCTCATACTGTTCCTCGGTCATGGCGTAGGGATAGTGGTCGGCGCTCAGACAGATCACCGTATTCTCCAGCTTTCCCGCCGCCTCCAGCTGATCGATCAGATTCTCCAGCGCCTTGTCCAGCTCGATATGGCAGGCAATGTAGGCCCTTGCGTTCTCCGACATGTCCAGATCCGCCACGGCCTCCCTGTTCTTGTAGGACATGCGGTTGCCGGAGAAATCGTAGTTCATGTGGCCGGACACGGTCATGTAATAGACCAGGAAGCGGTTCATATTCACATACTCCGGCACCGTGCCCAGCATCATCTCATAATCCGAGGCGGGCCAGGCGTCCGGGTGCTCCATGTAAAAAATCTTGTCCCCCCATTCCTCTTCCTCCAGCTTTCCCAGCTTGGCGGCCTTGAAATCGTAGCCCAGGTTGGGGTGGGTCAGATATCTGTCGTAATAGGAGAGGCTGTTGTCATGATAAGCCAGGCTGTAGACCCCCTCCCGGGCAAAGAACCGGGGCAGGGTGTAGGCCATGTCGTTCTCCTTGCTTTTTTTCATACTGAACTGTCCGTCCGGGATCAGGCCGGTGCAGTTGATATACTCGCCGTCGCTGGTGCTGGTGTTCCACAGGGGCACATAATAGTTGTTGAACACAAAGCCTGAATTGACCAGCTTATACAGGGTGGGGGTCAGCTCGGGGCGGATGGCGTAGGTGGAAAACCCCTCCGCCGTGAGGAAGATCAGATTGTAGCCCTCAAACATGCCCGTATACTCGTTCCGGTTGGTCGGGGCAAGCTCCGAGATATACCGGGCCAGCCACTCCTTCTGCGAATCTCCCGCGGAAAGCTCCGCCAGCTTTTCCAGATCCAGCTCCATCACATTGGGAGAAAAATCCGGCAGCTCCGGGGCGGGGGTCTCCTGGGCGGGCTGCTCCTGACTGCTCTCCCGGGCCTGCGCGGACTCCGGCTGCGTGTCCTCCATGACAATGGGCTCCACATCGGGGAGGGAGTTCCCCTCCGCCGTCTGCTCGATGGGCACCTCCTCCCGGTCGGAGGACGCCAGGGAAATGCTTCCCGCCAGCTTCTGGAGCTCATAGGTGCCGTCCCTGTGCACCATCGTCAGAAGGCCCATTCTCTCCGCCACGGTGAGGGGATCAAAAAATTCGCTGTAATCCTCATAATACTCTGTCCCGGCGAACCTTCCCACCAGGATCACGGCCGCGCAGGCCGCCGCAGATACGCCGGCGGCTGCGGCAATCCGGATCTGCTGCACACTGGCCAGGCGGTGCAGCTTCCATGTGCCCCGCAGCATCAGAACGAGGGCCGCGATCAGCGGAAGGGCCATCAGCGCCAGCAGAGGCAGTGTGTGAAGCACTCCCGTCAAAGCCTCCCTCCAGTAGTTGGTCAGGGCATCCTCTCCCCCCTCCACTATGGCGCGCATCTGCAGGGGCTGCCGAAAGATCTTATAGTACACGGTCTGAGCAAAAAACAACAGATAAGCGGACAGATTGAAAATCCAGAAAAACCTCTTTCTCCACCTGGCGCCCGCCCTTCCGCTCACCAATGCCTCCAGCGCCCCCACCAGGGACACAAAGCACAGCGCAAACACAGGCCAGAAGGGTCTCAGCCCAAAGCACCCCAAATGATAGACAATCTCCAGATATGCCAGATAACCCGCATATATACACCAGTTCCACATTTTATCTCTTGCTCCTTGCGGGGACATGCCTCGAGGCGCATCCCAGCATAGGAATATATGCGCCCCGTCCCTCCCTGTATACTTTTGTAAACGACACCTATCTCTTCATCTTCGGGCCAAAGACCAGGCTGGCCAGGTAGCCAAAGACCAGCGCCGCACAGGTGCCCACCGCGCCCGCCTTGAAGCCTCCCGAGAACAGTCCCAGAAAGCCCTGCTGGTCCACCGCCTCCTTGACACCCTTCA
This sequence comes from uncultured Acetatifactor sp., assembly GCA_947625475.1. Lineage (GTDB taxonomy): Bacteria > Bacillota > Clostridia > Lachnospirales > Lachnospiraceae > Acetatifactor. Next base: position 14,986 of record CANQOL010000021.1, on the reverse strand, counting down.
TCAGGATATTGCCAAAGCCAAGAAGGGGCACGCTGGCGCCGGCCCCCGCGAACTCCTGAAAGGGCTCAAACCAGCCCAGGAAACTGATGCAGGCCCCCGTCACCACCAGCAGCACCATGATGCGCCCCGGCATCATTTTGGTCTTTTCCATCAGGATCTGCACCAGCGCGCAGATCAATCCGCCCACCCAAAAGGCATTTACATATTCCATCTCCACATACTCCCTTTCCAAACGCGGTGCGTCCTTCCTAGTTTCTGTAGATTCTGAAATGTTATGCGGATGCCATGCAGAATAAAGGTAAGGATTTTCTCACTCCGATCCCAGATAGGCAATGACCTCCACCTCACAGAGCACATTCTTGGGCAGAGTCTTCACCGCCACGCAGCTTCTGGCAGGCTTCTGGGTAAAATAGGTGCCATAGACCTGGTTGAAGGCCCCAAAATCCTCCATATCCGCCAAAAAGCAGGTGGTCTTGACCACCCGGTCAAAGTCCGCGCCGGCCGCCGCCAGCACAGCCTCCAGGTTCTGCATCACGCGGTGAGCCTGCTCAGTGATGGTCTCTCCCACCACCTGTCCGCTGGCCGGATCCAATGCGATCTGGCCGGATGAGAAAAAGAATTCTCCCGCCCTCACGCCCTGGGAATAAGGTCCGATGGCCGCAGGGGCCTTGTCTGTAGCTATTTTTTTCAGCATGTGTCCAACCTCTTTTCTTTGTATGATTTTATCCTCTCAGGAGGCCTCCGGCTCCGGGAAGCGGGCCGTGACGTAATAGCCTCTGGCATTTTCCTCCACCTTCACCACTTCGCCCTCTCTGGATTTTAGCCTGTCCCGAAAGGGGATATTGCCCGACATGGCCAGCGAGGGGTCGATCGTGTAATAATAATTGCTGGGCAGAAGCCCCTCCGTGACTGTGACCCGGTCTCCCTCCTTCAGCAGGCCCGGCCGCTCCATCTTAAATACCATATCCCGCATATCCCGCGCCGCCCCTCCTCCGTCGCTTTCCTGTCATTTCTCTGGATATTTTACTAAAATCGTTTCCGGTTTGCAATAGATTTTATACTTTCCTAAGATTTTAGTCTGCGAAAGCCCCTGCCGCGGACTATAGGGCGGGCTGCCGCAGATTTTCCACCAGCCCGCAGACCCGGGAGGCCGCATCCGGCGGGATCTCTCTGTGCTGATTGGCACACATCTGCCGCCGGGGACCATCCTCCAGCAGGGTATCGCAGGCCTCCAGCAGCTGGCGCTTCGGATAGTGCACGGCGAGGCACATCCCGCGGCGCTCAAAGAAAGACATATTTCGGGTTTCGCACCCGGGGATCGGCGTAATATGGATCAGCCCGGTGCCGATCACGGCCGCCTCCGTGGAGGAAAGCCCCCCGGGCTTGGAAAGGAACAGGTCGCAGGCGCGCATATACTCCGCCATCTGGGAGGTGTACTCCAGCACGGTGCATCTCTCCCCGTAAGCCTGCTCCAGATTATGGTACAGCGCCTGATTACTGCCGCAGATCACGATCAGCCGGACTGTGTCCCCATAGTAATCCAGCAGCAGCGGAATGATCTGCCCGATCTGTCCCGCGCCGATGCTCCCGCCCGCAACCAGGATATATTTCGCCTCCGGATCCAGGCCGAGGATCCTCCTGGCCTCCCCCCGGTCCATCCTCTCCCTAAACTGCCGCCTTACGGGGATGCCGAGGGGCACAATCTTCTCCCTGGGAATCCCTCTCGCCGCGAATTCCTCCGTCAGCTCCCCGGAGGGGATCACATAGCGGTCGCAGTCGGTTTCCTCCGTAAACGGGATGCAGGTATAATCCGTTGCGATAAAATAGGTCCTGGGGACAGCCTTCCCCTGCCGCTTCATGTTTGTAAGGATCTCCGCCGGAAAAAGATGGGTCGTCACGACGGCGTCGCAGGGATTTTCCCGGATAAAGCTCTCCAGAAGCGGAACCATCCGCCTGTTCAGCTGATAGACAGGCGACGAAACCGGCAGCCTGCGGTAGGCGTTTCCCAGACGGTACACCATCCCGAAAGCGGAAGGCGCCTTCCGGGCCAGAAGATTGTAGGCGTTGTTAACCGCATCCGCGGTCTTCATCCCTTTCAGCAGATAGGGATTCATCATCTCAACATGATGCCCTCTCGCGGTGAGCTCCTGCCCGATCGCCGCGCAGGCGCTGTCGTGGCCGCCGCCGGTCCCGCAGGAAAGTAACAACACATTCATGGTGCTCTGATCACGGTCCTTTCTTTTGTGCCGGCCGGCTAAGGCAGAGGCTCCTTCTCCCCGCCGGCACCGCCCTCTAAAGAAAATATTATAGCAAAGGAGGCCGGAAAGCGCAATACCGCCGCCCCCAGATCGGGCGGGGCTCAGTCAGGCGCCCGCCGGTCAGGCAGGGCGCGGGTCCGCGGTGCTCTCGATCACCAGCGCGTGGGCGATGCCCGGCACGCTCTTTCCCTCGTTAAAGCTCGTCTTGCTCAGCAGTGCGCCCGTAGGGGCAAAGAGCACCTTTTTCCAGCTCTTTTCCTCCAGCTGCCGCAGGATATAGGCGGAGAGGGTGACCGCACTGCAGCCGCAGCCGCTGCCCCCCGCGTGGGTATCCTGGGTCTCGGCGTCATAGATCTCCATGCCGCAGTCCGTATGCACCTGGGAGATGTCGTAGCCCTTCTCCCGCAGCAGATCGATCAGCACCGTCTGCCCCACGCTGCCCAGGTCCCCGGTGATGATCCTGTCATAATCCTGCGGGCCGCTCTCGAAATCCCGGAAATGCCTCTCTATGGTGGAGGCGGCCGCGGGGGCCATGCAGGCGCCCATGTTCATGGAATCCTTCAATCCGTAATCCACAATCTTTCCCACCGTCATGCCGGTGATCCGGGCCCTGGCGTGCTCCCCCGGCTCCCTCCCCAGCACAAAGGCCCCGCTCCCCGTCACAGTCCAGCTGGCAGAGAGAGGCCTCTGGTTCCCATACTCCAGCGGGAAGCGGAACTCCTTCTCCGCGCTTGCAAAGTGGCTGGAGGTGACGCAGACCGCATACTCTCCAAAGCCCCCTGCCAAAGCCATGGTCCCCAAAAGCAGGGACTCCCCGCAGGTGGAACAGGCCCCGTACACCCCGAAAAGAGGGATCCCATACTGCGCCAGGCCAAAGGATGTGGCGATGGACTGTCCCAACAGATCCCCCGCAAAAATATAGTTCATATCCTCCGGCTTCAGCCCGGCCTTTCCCAAGGCCAGATACACCGCGTCCTTCTGAAGACTGCTCTCCGCCTCCTCCCAGGTGCCGCACCCAAACATATCGTCGCTTCCCACCATATCAAAAAAGGATCCCAGCGGACCCTGCCCCTCCTTGGTTCCCACAACGCTGGCGCTCTCCCGGATGTAGACCCCTTCCTCCAGCCTCACGCTGGCTCTTCCCAACCTCTGATGCATGCTTTGCTCCTCCTATCCTGCCGGACGCCCAAGCTGCCGGCCCGGCTCTGTCTGTTTTTTCAGAGTTATCATGCCCAGATTCCCATTAAATTATATAAGCGTCAAAAACAGTCCTCTCAGACTGTCTTGACGCCGTTTTATTCCTCCACCACGTATAAATAGCTGGTGACCGCATACAGGATTTCCCCGTTGTACTCCACCTGGGACCATCCCTGGGATCCTTCTGTCTGGCTGACTCCGATCCGATGGACCTTTTCCCCGTATTCCAGGGTGGCATGTATGGTGCCGTTGCCCTCGGAGGTACTGGGCTCTCCCCTCAGGTTGACCCGGTTCTTGGGGGATACCCAATCGTCCGCCTCCTGGAAGGTGATCACCCTGCCGTCATAGGTGGCAAAGCTCTTCCCGTCCTGGGAAAGTCCGTGGGCCGGCGGATCCGCCCCCTCCTGGGCCACTCCCCCGGCCGGGGCCTGCCCCTCCTGGGAGGCTCCCTCTCCCCCGGCGGCAAGGCCCTCCTGGGGCTCCGCCGCCGAAGCAGGCTCCCCGCTCCCCGCCGTCTCCGGCTCCTGGACCGGGCTCTCCGTCTCTTCCGGCTCCCGGGCCTGGGGGGAGTCCTCCCCGGCAGGCGGCTGGGAGGGCGAGGATTCATCCTCCTGGGTATCAGCCCCTTTCTCCTGCTCCCCTGCTTCCCCGGAAATCTCCGTGGTCAAATACTGATTCACCGCATAGAGCACCTGCCCGCCGTAGACCACCCGGGACCAGCCCGTCACCTCATTGATGCCGGTCCTCACAGCGGTCTGGCCGTTTTTCAGCTGCACCACCACGGTGGCGTCCCCGCCGTTGGTGCTGGGCTCGCTGCGCAGATTAGTCACATCCTTGGCGGTCACGGTTTCCTCCACCTGGGTGAAGTCCATGGCCACATCCGGGAAGTCCTCCCCGCCGGGCAGCTCCTCCTGCCCGGAGCCCGTCTCCTGGGGCTCCGGTTCATAACGGTCCGCGGGCAGGGTCTCCCCCACAGGCACATCCACCCCGGCCTCATCGGAGGGGGACGTGCTCTGGATGGGCTCCCTCTGCTCCCTGTGGGTCATCACCCAGACCAGGGCGCAGAAGACCACGATCAGCGCGACGGCGCCCACCGCCGCCAGAATCTTTCCCAGCACCCCAGCGCCCTTTTCCTCCAAAAAATCAAATTCATCCCTGTCCTTCTTCATACTTTGCCGCCTGTTCCCGGATCAGCTCCGCATCCTCAAAATAGTTGATGCGCATGGCGCTCTTTACCTCCGAAAGGGTCTGGGCCGCCGCCTCTCTGGCCGCTTCGCTCCCCTTTTTCAGGATCTCAAAGATCGCCGGGATATCCCTCTCGAACATCTTCCTGCGCTCCCGAATAGGTTCCAGCTCCTCCTGCACAATATTGTTCAGGAACTTTTTCACCTTCACATCCCCCAGGCCGCCTCTCCGGTAATGGGCCTTCAGCTCATCCAAATCCGCATACTCCGGCAGATACCGGCCAAAGTGCTCCGTCCTGCAGAAGGCGTCCAGATAGGTGAACACCGTGTTCCCCTCCAGATGCCCCGGATCGGACACCTGCAGATGCTGGGGGTCTGTGTACATGCTCATGATTTTCTTGCGCACCTCGTCCGCCGTGTCCGCCAGATAGATGCAGTTGCCCAGGGATTTGCTCATCTTGGCCCGCCCGTCGATGCCCGGCAGCCGCATGCAGGCCTCGTTCTCCGGCAGCAGGGCCTGGGGATCCACCAGCACCGGCGCGTACACGGTGTTGAACTTGTGCACGATCTCCTTGGTCTGCTCGATCATGGGCAGCTGATCGTCCCCCACAGGCACCGTGGTGGCCTTGAAGGCGGTGATGTCCGCCGCCTGGCTGATGGGGTAGGTGAAGAACCCCACCGGGATGCTGGCCTCAAAGTTGCGCATCTGGATCTCGTTCTTCACCGTAGGATTGCGCTGCAGCCGGGAGACCGTCACCAGATCCATATAGTAGAAGGTCAGCTCGCACAGCTCCGGAATCTGGGACTGAATCAGCAGGGTGGTTTTCGCCGGGTCCAGCCCGCAGGAGAGATAATCCAGAGCCACCTCGATGATGTTCTGCCTCACCTTCTCCGGATTCTCAATGTTGTCCGTGAGCGCCTGGGCGTCCGCGATCATAATATAGACCTTCTTATATTCGCCGGAGTTCTGCAGCTCCACCCTTCTCCTTAAGGACCCCACATAATGTCCCACATGAAGCCTTCCCGTGGGTCTGTCCCCCGTCAGTATGATCTTATCCATTTTTCCCTCTTTTCCCCCTGGAGCCGAAATCTGTCTCTTCCCGCCCGAGTCTTTTCTGTTGTTGAGACACAGTATAACACAAAACTGCCGGATAGGCAACTCCCGGCCGGCGGCCCTCCCAAAGGCTTTCCCACGGGATCCCCCACGGGCTCTTCCAAGGGTCTCCCACGGGCAAAGGGCCCTACGCCCCGATGGCGTTGCCCGTGTAGAGCTGATAATATTTGCCCTTCTGGGCGATGAGCTGATCGTGGGTGCCCCGCTCAATGATCCGGCCCTGCTCCAGGACCATGATGCAGTCGGAGTTTTTGACCGTGGAGAGCCGGTGGGCAATGACAAAGGTGGTCCGCCCCTTCATGAGCCGGTCCATGCCCTCCTGCACAATGCGCTCTGTCCGGGTGTCGATGGAGCTGGTGGCCTCGTCTAAGATCAGCACAGGCGGGTTGGCGATGGCTGCCCGGGCAATGGCCAGAAGCTGTCTCTGGCCCTGGCTTAAGTTGGCTCCGTCCCCGGTGAGCAGCGTATCATACCCCTGGGGGAGCCTGCGGATAAAGCCGTCCGCGTTGGCCAGCCTGGCCGCCGCCTCCACCTCCTGATCGGTGGCGTCCAGCTTGCCGAAGCGGATATTTTCCTTTACGGTTCCGGTAAAGAGATGGGTATCCTGCAGCACGATGCCCAGGGATCTGCGCAGGTCTGCCTTCTTCATCTTATTGATATTGATGCCGTCGTAGCGGATCTTGCCGTCCTGAATATCGTAAAAGCGGTTGATCAGGTTGGTGATGGTGGTCTTGCCCGCTCCCGTGGAGCCCACAAAGGCGATCTTCTGGCCCGGCTCGGCGTAGAGACGGATATCGTGGAGCACCATGTGATCGTCGTTGTAGCCAAAGTCCACCCCGTCGAAGACCACATTCCCCTTCAGCTCCTTGTACTCCACGGAGCCGTCCGCCTGATGGGTATGCTTCCAGGCCCATCTTCCGGTGTGTTCCTCTGTCTCCACCAGCTCTCCGTTCTCCTCCCTGGCGTTGACCAAAGTCACATAGCCCTGATCCACCTCCACCGGCTCATCCATCAGGCCAAAGACCCGCTCCGTGCCCGCCAGAGCCATGACAATGGCGTTCAGCTGCTGGCTCACCTGGTTGATGGGCATGTTGAAGCTCTTGTTGAAGGTAAGGAAGCTGGCCAGGCCGCCCAGGGTCAGCCCTCCGATATGATTCAGGGCCAGGACGCCTCCCGCAATGGCGCAGATCACATAGCTCACATTGCCCAACTGGGCGTTGATGGGCCCCAGGATATTGGCGAAGGTGTTGGCTCTGTCAGCGCTGACATAGAGCCGGTCGTTGAGCTCCCGGAACCTTTTCTGATTTTCCTCTTCATGGCAGAAGACCTTCACCACCTTCTGCCCCTTCATCATTTCCTCGATAAAGCCGTTGAGATTGCCCAGATTCACCTGCTGCTCCAGGAAATACCTGCCGCTTCGGCTTGCGGCGAACCGGGAGCAGAACAGCACCACGCACACCATCAGCAGGGTGAGCACCGTCAGGGGGATGCTCAGCACCACCATGCTGACAAACACGCTGACCACCGTTACGGCGCTGTTGATGATCTGAGGGATACTCTGGCTGATCAGCTGCCGCAGGGTGTCGATATCGTTGGTGTAAATGGACATGATATTGCCGTGGGAGTGGGTGTCAAAATATTTGATGGGCAGCTTCTCCATATGCTCAAACAGGGCGTTCCGCAGATTTCTGAGCACTCCCTGGGTCACGTTGATCATGATCCGGTTGTAGGCATAGTTGGACAAAACCCCGATGGCGTAAAAGACAGCCACCCGCCCGATGGCTCTGGCCAGGGGGGCAAAATTAGGGTGGTCCGTCAGCAGAAAGGGCGTGATATACTCGTCAATCAGGTCTCTGGTAAACAGCGTCCCCTGCACATTGGCCAGCACCCCCACAAAGATGAAGATCACCACAAACAGGCAGGAAAATTTGTAATAGTGCAGCACATATTTCATCAGGCGGGCGAACAGCTTCCCAGGGTTTTTCACCTGGGGCTTCTGTCCCCGCGGTATAGGTCTCATTCCCGGCATACCTCTCTCCTCCTTCCCTACTGATCCCGGTTCTCGTCAAAGTCTCCGCTGCCGCCGGTCTGGGATTCAAATACCTCCCGGTAGATCTCGTTGGAGGCCAGCAGTTCCTCATGGGTGCCCAGGCCGTTGACGGTCCCGTCCTCCATAACGATGATCCGGTCCGCATCCTGGACGCTGGAGACTCTCTGCGCGATGATCAGCTTGGTGGTGCCCGGGATCTCCTCCCGCAGCGCCTTCCGGATCCTGGCGTCCGTGGCGGTATCCACGGCGCTGGTGCTGTCGTCCAGGATCAGGATCTTGGGTTTTTTCAAAAGGGCCCGGGCGATACACAGCCTCTGCTTCTGACCGCCGGACACATTGTTTCCTCCCTGCTCAATGCGGGTATTGTACCCCTCAGGGAACTTCTCGATAAACTCGTCGGCGCAGGCCAGGCGGCATACCCTGCGGCATTCCTCATCGGTGGCGTTCTGATCACCCCACCGCAGGTTTTCATAGATCGTACCGGAGAAAAGCACATTGTTCTGGAGCACTACGGCCACCTGATTCCGCAGGGCCTCCATATCGTACTCCTTCACATTCCTGCCGCCCACCAGCACCTCTCCCTCCGTCACATCGTAGAGACGGCTGATCAGATTCACCAGGCTGGTCTTGGCGCTGCCGGTGCCTCCGATGATGCCGATGGTCTCCCCGGGGGCAATTTCCAGATTGACATCCTTCAGCACAGGCTTCTCGCTGGTCTTATGATAGGAGAAATCCACATGGCGGAAGGAAATGCTGCCGTCCGCCACCTCGGTCAGGGCATTCTCGGGGCTGGTCAGGTCGCTGGTCTCCTCGAGCACCTCATAGATACGCTCCATGCTGGCGGTGCTCATGGAGATCATCACAAACACCATGGAGAGCATCATCAGGCTCATCAGGATGTTCATGCAGTAGGCCAGCAGGCTCATGAGCTCCCCTGTGGTCAGCTCATTGCTCACAATCAGCTTGGCGCCGAACCAGCTGATCAGGATAATACAGGTATAAACGGTAAACTGCATCAGGGGCGCGTTGACGATCACATTGGTCTCCGCCTTGGTAAAAATCTTGTATATGTTCTGGCTGGCCTTGTGGAATTTATCCGTCTCCTGTTCCTCTCTCACATAGGCCTTCACCACCCGGATGGCGGACACATTCTCCTGGACGGAGGCATTCAGCTCGTCATACTTGGGGAACGCCTGCCGGAAATAGCGGGTGGCGTGGCGGATAATAAAGAACAGGCACACCGCCAGCACGATCACCGCCGCCAGATAGATGGTGGAGAGCTTGGCGCTGATGCGGAAGGCCATGATCAGCGCGCAGAGCATACTGGCCGGGGAACGCATCATCATCCGCAGAACCATCTGATAGGCATTCTGCAGATTGGTCACGTCCGTAGTCAGACGGGTCACCAGGCCCGCCGTGCTGAACTTGTCAATATTGGCGAAGGAAAAGGTCTGGATATGGTCAAACATGGCCTCCCTCAGGTTTTTGGCAAAGCCCGTGGACGCCTTGGCCCCGTACCTGCCTCCCAGAAGCCCTCCCAGCAGACCCACCGCCGCAGCCAGCAGCATCAGGCCGCCCACCTTGTATATATGGGCGATATCGCCGGCGTTGACGCCCTGGTCGATGATGGAGGCCATCAAAAAGGGAATCAATGTCTCCATCATCACCTCCAGCAGCATATACAGCGGCGTGGCGATGGAGGCTGCCTTGTACTCTTTGACCTCCCGCAATATTCTTCGAAGCATCTTACTCCTCCTTTTTCCAATCCTGACAGGCTTTTCTCTCACGGCAGGGCCGCTGCCCCTCCCCCAGGTTGCGGATCATTCTTCCAAGCACCCTGCGGAAAACCTCCAGCTCTCCGGGGTCTATGCCCTCCAGCATCCGGTCTCCCACCTTCTCCAGGGCGTTGTCCACCACCTCCCGGTGCTTGTAGCCCTTTGGGGTGAGCATCACTCTCTTCAGGCGGGCATCGTTTTCCACCGGCTCCCTGCAGATAAGGCCCTTCTTTTCCATCAGCTTGATGATATTGGTGACCGTGGAGCGTCCAATCTGACAGGCCCTCTCCAAATCCCTCTGGTAGACCTGCCGGTCCCGGCTGCCGTACAGATAGGCGATGATCCACCCGTGCATCAGGGTCACCTCGTCGAAGCCGGCCTCCCTCACCTTGGCCTGCAGAATCCTGGTGATGATATTGTCCAGCCTGTGGATCTCCATGCAGATCCGGTTCCTGTTCTCCCCCTCCATGGCGCGCCCTCCCCCGGACCCGTTTTCCGGGTCTGTCAGCCTGCGGATTGTTTTATATCGAACATAGTGTATGACAGGAAAAGGAATTTGTCAATCGAAGGATCCGACTTTAGAAAAATATTAGAATTTCACTTCCTCCAGCAAGGCCCTCGCCTGACGCTCCCGCCGGGCAAACTCCTCATAGAAATCCTCCTGTGACCCGTAGGGGGCCTGGAAGAACAGCTTTAACAGGATCAGACAGCACTCCCTGGCCGCCTCCTGACGGCCGGAAGCCGAAATCCTGGCCCGGAAGGCGTCCTGCAGCCCGTGCCAGGCCAGAATATAGGCGTGGTTTGCGTCCACCCGGGGCGTGTCCAGCCATTTTTCAATCTTAACCTTGGTCCGATCCCTTTTTTGACACTCATGTATCTGGAGAAAATAGAAGAAATCCCCCTTCTCAAAGAGCCTGCCCAGGGGAAAGAGGCGGCAGATGGAGGGCCTGGCCGGATGCACGGCGCAGCGCCCTTCCTCATTTAAAAAGACGCATGCCTCCTGCGGCCCCGCCATCCTCAGGTTGGGAAGGATCAGGCCGTCCACCACATTCAGCTCCAGGCAGCTCTCCAAAAGCTCGTCGAACTGGGCCCCCAGCCAGCCGGTGAGCCGGCACACGTCCAGGGGATCTAAGGTGATGGACTGTCCCATGCCCCTGCAGCAGACGGAGCATCCCCTGCAGCCGCCGCACCCCAGCCGGGCCATATCCTTCTCCGTATAAAGTCTGCCGTCGGATATTTCCTCCAGCCGGATATTTCTCTTCATAAAGTTCTCCTGCTCCCGCTCTGCCGGTTTTTCAAATTCCCCAAAGAGATCTTTCAGACTTCCTCTGTCCTGAGTCCCCCCTCCCGGAGCGCTTTTTGGACAGCCTCCGCCTCATAATGGCAGCCTTCTGCGGCGGCGCAGATCCGTTCAATATAGCTCCGCTCCTCCAGCAGATCCTCCGCTATCTTCTCCGGGCTCTCCCCTCTTTGCAGCTTGATGCAGACCTTGCGGATCAGCTGGCGCTCTGCCTGGGCTTTTTCACGGGCGGCTCCCTCTGCCATTCCGGCGGTCTTTCCCTGGGCAATCCCAGCACTTACGCCCTTCTCATATCCGTCCTCCACGCCCTCCTCATACCTCACATCCAGCGCGTCCTCCATATTGAACTGCGTAAACAGCATATTCATCGCCTCCGTCCCATGCTCTTTCACAAACTCCGCAAAGATCCCTTCCCGCTGGCAGTCCAGAATCGCTTCCCGGATCGATTCATCCCGCCCCAGCCTTCGCTCCTGGTACTCCCTCACACGCTGGACAAACCAGGAATACTCATATAACGGCCGGCATTCCTCTAAGATTTCATGCCCTGCCGGAAGGTTGATATTGATCATTTTCACCACACATTCTAACATAGGTTGTTCCTGCTTTTCAATATACGCATCGGAAAGTTTCAGAACTTTTTCCAGGGGCTGCTTCTGGTCTCCGTTATAAAACATGTAAAATTCCGGGGTCGGGATCTGGATCCTCTTCTGGTGGTAGAGAGCCCGGGGTTCTAAGAGTTTTTCCATGGTCCGGCCATAGTAGATCACGCTCCGCAGAGGGATATTTTCATTGACCGAGGATTGATGCTCGGCGATCACCAAAGCCTTGTTCTTGACCGTAAAAGCCAGGTCGTTCTTTCTGGCCAGGAACAGTACGCCCTCCAGCGTGCGGATCACGATGTCCTGCGGGGTAGTGTCCACCCTGGCCAGGGCGGAGTAGAGCTGGGCCGCATTTTTCGGATCACTGAAATAGGCGGTGAAAGCACTGGCTTTGACCTCCCGGTTGGATACTTCTCTTGCTTCGTTTGCTGACGTGTTTTCTGACATAAGCAGATTCCTCCTTTGGGTTTATGAAATTTTGTGAATGGTTCAGTCTCAGAAAAATGCCGCGGAAGTGCGCAGAACGTATTAGAAATGCTCTCGATTTTCCAAAGACAGGAACAGTATACCAAAGGAGCGACACTTTGTCGAGTGTCCTAATTATTAAAATTTTATGCCCAAAAAGCAGCTGCAACCGGCGTTTGCGGAATTTCCAGGCCCGCCTGCTGGCCGGCAACCGCTTTCTGCGCTATAATAAACCTGCGACGTCGAAAAATACACTTTTAATTGCCCCGGCTGCCGGCCTCCGGCGTTTTGCAGACGCCTGCCGGGCAGCCTGCAGGAAAGGAGTTATCCATGATATTATCGGAAAAAATCATCACATTGAGGAAAAGGAACGGCTGGTCCCAGGAGGAACTGGCCGAAAAGCTGGACGTGTCCCGTCAGGCCGTCTCCAAGTGGGAGAGCGCGGCCTCCCTGCCGGACTTAGACAAGATCCTGCGTCTCAGCCAGGTGTTTGAGGTGAGCACCGACTATCTGCTCAAGGATGACAGGGAGGACCCCTCCCAGCGTCCGGCGGAATATGTAGAGACCTATCAGGGAACCCCCTTGCGGAAGGTGAGCCTGGAGGAAGCCAACTCCTATATGGAGACGGTGCGGGCCAACGCCCTTCGAATCTCCCTGGGCGTCATGCTCTGCATCCTCTCCCCCGCCCCTCTGCTTTTGCTGGAGGGTTTCGGCTTAACCGGAAGGGGCCTGTACGACGCCTTCGGCACAGCCCTCCTTCTGCTCATGATAGCGGCGGCCGTGCCGCTGTTTATCATCTCAAGCCTGAAGGGATCCCCCTATGAACATCTCTCAACGGAGGATTTCAGCCTGGAGTACGGGGTGTCCGGCATTGTGGAGAAAAAGAAGGCCGGCTTTGAAAAGACCTACACGGCCGCCATTGCAGCCGGCGTCGCGCTGTGCATCGCGGGCATCAGTCCCCTGCTGGTCGCCGGCACCCTCGATGTCGGCGAGGATTCCGACCCGGTAATCTGTGTGACCCTGGTGCTTCTGCTGGGCTGTGTGGCAGCGGCGACTCTGCTCTTCATCCGCTCCGGCATGATCCAAAGCAGCTACCGGCGGCTCCTTCAGATCGGGGAATATCAGCAAAAGGAAAAACACTTCCGCCGCAAAGCCTTCCCCGTGCGCGCCCTGTACTGGACCCTGTGCACGGCGCTCTGCCTTGGCCTGTACTTTTACACCTTGCGATGGGAAATCTGGCTCATCTACCCTTGCGCCGCCGTGCTGTTCGGGGGTGTGAAGGCGCTGTCCCGGTATCTTTACTTTAAACACAATCCGTAAACGCACACTGCCCTCATGGCATGCACAAATCCGCGAACTGCGCCCCGGCGGCTCTGGCCAGATCCTCCGGGGCCAGCTCAATCTGCATGCCCAGTCTGCCGCCGCTGACGATCACGGCGCTCTGCTCCCTGGCGCTCTCATCGATGCGGGTCTCATAGCGCTTCTTCATGCCGAGGGCGGTACAGCCGCCCCGGATGTACCCGGTGACCGCATTGATCTCCTTCACCGGGAGCATGGCCACACTCTTCTCCCCCACGCAGCGGGCCGCCTTCTTCAGATCCAGCTCCCTGTCTATGGGGATCACAAAGACAAAATACGCCCGGCTTGCCCCCTGGGTGACCAGGGTCTTGTACACCTTCCCGTAGGGCAGTCCCAGCAGATCGGCGATCTGGATCCCGTCGACAAACTCTTTGCACTCATAGGTGTGGGCCGTGTAGGGAATCTTCAGGGACTCCAGGATGCGCATGGCGTTGGTTTTGGGTTCCTGCTTGGCCATCAGACATTTCCTCCTTCCCGGAGCGCTTTCCGGTCAGGCTCCGTCAAAAAGTTTTGATACATTTCCTCTTCATAAAATCCACAATTTCTCCCCCATCCTTCCCCTCATAATAGGCCACCAGCAGCTTTTTGAACCGGGAAACCTCTTTCTCCGGGATGATGAGCTGTCCCGCTCCCTGGGAAATCAAATAGTGGTTTGCAAAAATCACAGCGGCCCTTTTGTTGCCGTCGTTGAAAATCTGCGTCTTCATACAGAACAGGCAGAGCGCGATTGCCTTATCGGCCGCCGGAAGCGTATCCTGCAGGAGCGCTTCCAGTTTTTCCTTCACCACACTCTCGATGGGCAGCGGCGGGACATAGCTTGTGCCGCCGATGGTGACCGGGACTCCCCGAATGCGGCCCCCATCCCAATAAAAGCCTTCGTTTACCAGCCTGGCAATATGGCAGAGGATTGAGTAGTCGGCAGGATAGCTGATTACGTCCTTATCCAGTATAAACTCCCACGCATGCTTCAGATTCAGGATTTTTTGCACGTCCGACGGAGACATGCCGCTGACCTCCCCGTTTTCAATAATGTCCTCTGTCTGCGGGAAGGTAGCCGCGACCCCCTCCAACACGGCCTGATCGTAAATATTGGACTTCATATTGGCCCTGGCAAAATCCAGATTTAACTGTACCCGCGCCGCCAGCTCCGCGTCCGAATATCCAAGCCGGGCCAGCTCCCTATCCAGCCTGCGCATGTTCTTTTTTAATTCTCTGCTTTCCCGGACATTTCGCAAAAGCAGCTGATACAGTTCATCCGAATATTCCCCCACATAGGTGGAGGTCAGCCTGCCGGCCAGGCGCTTGCGGATGTAAAGATATTTCTTCCCGTCCCGGTCCTTTATCTCCGGAGCGCCGTCATAGGGAAGCAGGTTCAGCCTTGCCTGAAAATCCGCCCTCTGCTGCAGCAATTCCCATATCTGCTCATAGTTATTGTTCACAACGTCCTCCTTTGGGGAACTTTTTGCCCTCTCATTATAGCTTATTGTTCCCCAATTTGCAAGGCTTATGTGCAGGCCGGATTTTCCCCAAAAAATCGGCTGCAGAGGGGCTTTTTCACAGCTTAATCTTTTATATTTAGAAATTGATGAATTTTGGCAGGATTTGTGCTACAATTCTTTAGGAAAGTATCAGATTCAGGGCAGACAAAAAGAGCAGCCTGTATAGAAACTGAAGCTGCCCTGAAT
>CANQOL010000020.1 GCA_947625475.1 uncultured Acetatifactor sp. | reverse complement strand
CGGCAAGTTTGCATGGAGATAGCGGCTTGCTGCGTCCCATAGGGCAAGCTCGGCGCGGTGGGCTTCCTCGTACTTGTTGCGCTTGTTCGTCCAGCCGTTTTTCAGCTTTTTCAATTCATCATGGACGGGCTTATATTTCTGATAATTCCCGCCGTACTCGATCAGCTTTTGCAGCTTCTTCATGCGCTGCTCGGCGGCTTTCATGCCCGCCCGGATAGCATCGGATTTCTCGCGGACAGAAGAAAGGGAAGCGTCCAACTCCACTACAGTGGAGATACCATGCTCGGCAAGGTAATTGACCGCCTGTGATACGGTTTTCAGTTCGTTGGCTGTGTGTTGCCGCTGCCAGCTCTGCGAATATTTACGGCTCTTTTCCCTCTGAACGCTTAAATACTTCATCAGAAGATTTGCAAGGTCGGGGGACTTTTGCGGCTGCGGCTTCTCCGTGGCTGCGCCCCTCTCTGTAAGCAATCCGGCAATCCATTCTTTGAGCTTGACGATCTGCACCCGGATTTCCTTAATCATGCGGTTGGCTTTCTGGATATTGCGGTTAAGCTCGCCTTTCTCGGTGGCGATACCTTTCTTCTCCATTTGACAGGCGGCTACGCCCATGTGGACGGTGGGTATCTCGTCAATGCCGCGCTCGGCGTTGCTGCGGTGGTCGATACGTTCCACGCTCCCGGCGCGTTCTAAAAACTCGTTGGAAATGTCAGCCCACGCTTTGCGCCAGACAAGGGCATTGTCCTTATCATTCCAGCCCGTAAGGTCAACCTTATGCGTCTTGTATCTGCCATTCGGCAAGCGGATACGCTCCCCGTTTTCATCAAGGTCATATTCCTTTTTGGACTTCGCCGCCCACGCGCTGCGCTCGTCCAGTGGTCGCATGGTAAGCATGATATGACAATGAGGGTTGCCCTTGTCGGTATCGTGAATGGCAAAGTCCACGCACATTCCTCTGGAAACAAATTGAGAGGAACAGTATTCCCGAACAAGCCGTATCTGTTCCTCTATGGATAATTCTATGGGTAGGGCTGCGTCAATCTCCCGCGCAAGCTGCGCGTTCCCGGCTTTCTCGTAAAGCTCCACACTGTTCCACAAGGTAGAACGGTCAGAAAAAGAGGGCGGGGCATGGGCGGCAGCATGATTTCGGTATGGATAACGCCGCCTTTGCGGGTATAGTCATGTGTCATGCCGTCCCACTCGTTCGTGAGCTTTTCGCCGCCTCGGTAGGCGGCAGCGGCTACGGCTGACTTGCCTTTTCCCCGGCTTACAATGCTGATATTACAATGATAAATCGCTATGGGTATCACCTCCGTTTAAGCGTACATAAGACTTGTGGAAAGTGAATAGCTTGCGTAGCAAGGTGTTCGCTTTCCGCAAGTACACAAAAGGGTAGACAGCGCAAGCTGTCGCAGGGGAAGTGTAGCGTCCCCTGTTTGCGGCAAAGCCGCCATATCGGAGCGCTGGGAAAGTTCCCTGTGCGGAGATAAAGCCCTCGGCAGAGCGCACACGCCCGCAAGGGTGTATAAGTGCGCCCTTTGTGCCAAAGGGATTTTTAGCTTGTCGCTTCCTCGGCTCGTTTTCGCAAAAACTCCCGCGCTGGTTTGCTCGTCAAGGCAAGCCTGAGAAGTGCGGCGGCTTCCTCGTCGGTCATGTCCTTTGCTTCTGGCACAATGCTTTCAAAGACCGCGCCCCGGACGATAAGGCGGTGATTCCGTTCCCGACGTTCCTCGCGGGATAGCTTTTGACGCAACATCTTTTCCCTGTTCTCAAACTGCTGGATTTTCTTCTGTCCCTCCTCGATTTCGTCGGTCAGTTCCTCGCGGGTTTTCTCCCTCGGTTTTGTCATAGGTCGCTCCTTTCTGCCCGTAGGCGTAGAAAAAGGGCAGTCGATTTCTCGGCTGCCCTTGTGGGTGGTATTATAACTTAGTATCCCTCGTTCACAACTTCCCACGTTCCATTATTCAGTTGTAAAGTGATTGTGCGATTAGGCTCTTGAATTATTCCGTCCTTGCTTGCACAAACAGAAAAAATAATTTCATTTTCTGTCTGGCTCTTTAATTCTAAAGAAACAACTTTAAAGACTGTATTCTCATAATAGGCTCTGGCTGCTCCATCTGCTATTTTCAACTCATCGTTTGGTGCCGCTTCTGTAATAGAAATTAAATTTCCAATCGGGGGAGTCGATTCTTGAAAAATGTCCGAGCAGACTATTTGTACCCGCGTACCAATTTTTAATTCCCAATCTTTTTGTTCTTCTGTCAATTCAAACAGCACTTTATCATAGCTTAGTCCTGAATTTTCCTCGACATCAATAAGAATAATGGGCACTAAACTCTCAATCACATTGTCAATGATTGTTCCTGTGAAATTAATACTATTTGGAATGACAATTTGCTCTGATTCATTCGGATCTGCTTCTTTGTAATTATCCTCTATAACAGGTGCGTTATCAAAAGGATACTCCTCATTCCATGCAGGACTATCATCTTGCGAATAAAGTATATCACGAGGGATTGCTTCACTATCGGGACGATTTATAAAAGTATCTTCTTTGCTGATTTGGTAATCATCAAAGGACGCAAAAAATGTACCATCATCTAACAGGGAAATTGTGATTGCTTTTACTGCGGTTTCCCCATTTTCAAAGACAATTTCCATTACAATAATATCATTTCGCATTTCCACTGGTAAGGTTGCAATCGTGCTGTTTTCGTTGTCGGTCAGTTCTCGAATGATACTATTAGGTATCCAGTCAATTACCAGATAATAATATTCGCTTTCGTCCTCACCATAGGAAACGGTAAAATTCTGGGCGTTCCCATATTCGTCCCTCTTTTCCGTCCAGTCAACAAAATTGATTAGCTCATTTTTACAAGAGAAACGAACTGTAGCTATGTCCTTGCCGGAAAGATAGAACATCAGCGGGTGTCCTTTCATCTCGCCACTTTCGCTGATTGTGCCGCTATTCATTACCGCGCCGGCTGCGGTAATTTCTTCATTTGTGCCATAAGCATAAGCCGATACAATCATACCGCCGGAAAAAGGGGAAAGTATGCCGCCTACGGCAATTACGATTGCGAGGCAAGCCGCAACCGCACCCAATTTAATCCAAAAGGGCTTTTTATTCTTCTTTTTCTTATAATGGATAGCTTCATCAACATACTTGCTGTCAAGTTCGCTCATAGCGTCGGAAAATTTTTTTGTGTTCATATAAATACCTCTCTTTCAATTAAATATTGTTTCATCTTCTCGCGGATACGGGTCAGCCGGACGGAGATGTTTTTCTCCGAAAGCCCTACAAACTCGGCTATGTCCTTGTAGCTGTCGGCAAACCAATAGCGTCGCATGAAAATAACGCGGTTTTCGAGGGTCAGCGTGTCCAAAAAGTCCTCAATGATACGGGCTAACTCTCTGGCTTCAATTTCATCTTCCACGGTTTTCTGGTCTGCGATATAGCTTTCGACTTCCTCTAAGGCAACTTTGTAATGTCCACTTCGTTTGGCTGCTTCCTTTCTCCAATAGATTTTGAGTGAAATGTTCCGAACGATTTTCACAATGTAACTGAGCAGCGGGTTGGGTCTTGTCGGGGGAATGGCGTTCCATGCGCCTAAGTAAGCGTCGTTGACACATTCCTCCGCGTCCTGTCTGTTGTTCACAATGTTATACGCAAGGTTGTGGCAGATTGCTCCGTATTTCATATCCAGCTCCCGTATGCCTTGCTCTGACCGTTCAAAGAACATCTCTATGATTTTTTCATCGTCTATCATCTCACCGCCTCCTTCCCGGCTTCACCTATATACTACGGTTTTTCCGGCGAATACTACATCAAATCCAAAATTTTTTCAAAAAGATTATACCACACTTCGCTTGAGATTGCTCGCGGCAGCTTTCGCCTGCTTTACGCTGCCGGGGTTCTGCGGCTTCTTAATATTTTATGAATCTGCCGGAAACCCTTGATGAAAAACCTTGGGAGATGATATAATTCCACAGAGAATGTCCCTCGATTGGATTTGAGAAAGGAACATACGGATGAAGAAGCTGTTTGGGAGAAAGGAAGCCTTTTCCCGCGGGGAGGGAAGCCGGCGGGGAGAGGGGGATCCAAAGGACTGGTACGGAGAGTTCGGCGGGCTGGAAGAGTCAGAGGATCCGGGGGAGGAAGGCTTTCTGGACCAGGAGGATCAGAAGGAGCAGATAGAGGAAGCCTGGGGTGAAGCCCAGGAGGATTTTGAGGAAGTCCCCCGGGAGGAATTCCCGGAGGGGGAAGGATATCTGGACGGGGAGGACGCCCCGGAGGGAGAGGGTTATCTGGACGGGGAAGACGTCCCGGAGGAAGAAGGCTATCTGGACGAAGGAGATGCCCCGGAGGGAGAGGAATTTTCGGAGAGGGAAGAGTTCCTGGACGAGGGGGACGCTCCGGAAGAGGAAGGTTATCTGGACGGGGAAGACGCCCCGGAGGAAGAGGGTTGTCTGGACGGGGAAGACGCCCCGGAGGAGGAAGGCTATCTGGACGGGGAGGACGCCCCGGAGGAAGAAGGATATCTGGACGAGGAAGACGCCCCGGAGGAGGAAGGTTATCTGGACGGGGAGGATGTCCCGGAAGAGGAAGAATTTCTGGATGAGGAAGAGTTCCCAGAGGAAGGCCCTTTGGAAGAAGGGCACCTGAACCGGTGGGATGCCGGCGGGGATCCGGGGGAGGATTCCGGTGCGGAGTATATATCCGGGGGAGATGAGGGCTGGGATGAGACGCCTCAGGACGGGAAGTCTTCCTCGGACAAGGTATGGAACATCCTGATTGCCCTGGGGGGAGCGGCGATCCTGCTCCTTGCCCTGGCGGTGGGAGGAATCCTGTTGAAAACCCGGGTCCTGGATCAGAGGCAGGATCCCCTGCTGGCGGTAGGCGCTCAGCTGACGGATGTGCCGGTGATCGGGCAGGAGGGTCTGCTGGCGATGGCGGACGCCCAGCGGGCCTGGCAGGAGCAGCAGCTGCTGGCCCAGCAGGAGGCGGCCCAGACGCCCCCTCCCACAGTGACCTACCAGGAGGGGGAGTACAATACGGAGGTGGAGGTGCAGCTCTCCATGACCTCCATTGAAAAGGATCTGAAGATCAAGTTTGTCAACAAGGAAACGGGCAAGCTGGTGGGAAACGTGCCCTTCCGGGTGAGAATTACCGGGCCGGACGGCAGTGCTTCCCTGTGGTCGGACGATGATATGGACGGCATCATCCACAAAAAGAGTCTGGCGCCGGGCCAATACCGGGTCTCCGTGGAGGCCCTGGAGGAACGGTTCCAGGGCTACGCCCTTCCTGCGCCGGATCAGCAGACGGAGGTCAAGAACGAGATCGAATATAAGAAGGTGGACGTATCCAACGAGGTCAAGACGGAGTCCCAGGTCAACACCAGCCAGGAGGACACGGCTCAAAAGCCGGCCCAGGAGGAAGAATACCTGCCTGATACGGTGGAATGGGTGGAGAGCACCGAGATAGCGGATCAGGGCTCTTACACGGAGGTGGACAAGAGCACCATCCCTGACCCCTCTCAGACGGCCCTTGGCATTGTGTTCCGGCGCCTCTCCCAGGAGGTCCCGCTTCCGGATGCCCAGGGTGAAGGACAGGAGGGCCAGAGCCCCGAGCCGGCCTCGGAGCAGCCTGCCCAGTCACCCGACGTTGTGATTTCCCAGGATCCGGCCCCGTCCCCCGCATCGGAGCCTGTCTCTGAGGCGAGCCCCGCTCCCGAGAGCACGGCCCCGACGCAGCAGCCTGGGCCCGTCCCGGCAGGCACCTACACGGCCAAGATTGATCCCACCATCAAGACGGTGATGGTGGGCGACAGCTTTGTGGTTACCGCCTCCTGCGACGGAGTACAGCTGAAGGATGTGGTCTGGACCAGCAGCAATCCTGCCCTGGTGTCGGTGGACGAAGCCGGGAAGGTGACGGCCCTGGGCGTGACCACAGAGCCGGTGATTATCTCCTACACCGCCGGCGGTACGGACGGGAACGGCAGTCCGGTGGAGGGCCTGACGGCCAGCTGCAGTGTGCTGGTGGAGGAGGCATACGTGAAGGGAACCCTGAAGCTGGAGCGTGAGAGCCTGAGCCTGCCGCTGGGCAAATCGGCTGCTGTGAGCGCTTCGGCGGAGGGATATCACAAAAATAAAGTTCTCACCTATTCAGCCGTGTCGGAGAACGAGGCGGTGGCCACCGCCTGGGTGGACGATACCGGCAAGGTGACCGTCAGCGGCGCGGCCCTCGGCAGCACCACGGTCACGGTTTCCGTGGATTATAGGGACAATCCCCAGGAGAGCACCCGCTCCAGCGTCAGGCTGGCCGTCACCGTAACGGACAAGCCCGCTGTGAGCCTGGACAAAACCACGGCGGCCCTCTACATGGGCTCGCCCCTGGTGCTGCACGCCTCCCTCCAGAATGCCCAGTCTGCGGAGGGGATCAGCGCGGAATCCTCGGATACCGCCGTGGCCCAGGTGCAGGTCCAGGGAATGGATGTGACCGTGACGGGCAGCGCTCCGGGCAGCGCCAATATTACGGTGAAATATACGGAGGGAGGCGAGACCTTCTCCGCGGTCTGCGCCGTGACGGTGAAGGCGGATCCCAAGCAGGATACGGCCACTCCCCTGAGGGACAACAAGGGGAGGGACGTGTATGTGTTGGAAAATAACGCCTACCGCCTGGCTGTCAGCGCGGATTATTACACGGCGGAGCACTTTTATATCAAGGCGGAGGCAAAGCTGACCGGATGGCAGACTGAGAACGGCGTACTGCGTTACTATGACGCGGACGGCAATATGGTGACCGGCCAGCAGGTAATCCAGGGTGTGCAGTATAATTTCGCCGCGGACGGGAGCCTGGTCACGGACGCAGGCGTCATGGGGATCGACGTCTCCAAGCACAACGGGGACATTGACTGGGGCGCCGTGAAGAATTCCGGCGTAAACTTTGTGATTATCCGGTGCGGCTACCGGGGTTCCTCCCAGGGCGCCCTGATCGTGGATCCCAAGTTTGCGGAGAATATCCAGGGGGCCCAGGCGGCGGGCCTGAAGGTGGGCGTGTACTTCTTCACCCAGGCCATAGACCGTGCGGAGGCGGTGGAGGAAGCGTCCATGGTGCTGGAGCTGATCAAGAATTACACTATCACCTACCCGGTGTTTTTGGATGTGGAGCCCAGCGGCGGCCGGGGGGACAAGCTGGACAAGGCCGCCCGGACGGACGTGATCAAGGCATTCTGCGAGACAATCCAGCAGTACGGCTACTCCGCCGGCATCTACGCCAACAAGACCTGGCTGACGGAAAAGTTTGACGTGGGCAGCCTGGGGGCCTACAAGATCTGGCTTGCCCAGTACGCCTCCGTCCCCACCTACACCGGCAGGTACAATATGTGGCAATACAAATGTACCGGAAAAGTAAGCGGCATCACCGGCGACGTGGACCTGAACATGAGCTTCCTGGGGTACTAGCCAGAATCTGGAATTTGTGATATACTTCAGGTAGGCCATGAGCACTGCGGGGAAAAGGCTGACCGGAAGCTGCGTCGTGCTTGCACGTAAGCAGCTTCCGATCAGACTTTTCCCATAGGGCGAAGCCCGTGAGCTCAAAAACCGTAGGTTTTTGAGCGCCGCAGTGCGGAAGTGCCGTGCGGAGCCGCAGTGCGGTACCATGCGGAAGCGCCCCCAAAAAATCCAACCAAAATACCATAAAAACACAAACAAACACAAGGAGACATCCACCATGAGAACCTACCTAGTAACCGGAGGCGCCGGCTTTATCGGCTCCAACTACATTCACTACATGTTCCGCAAGTACGGAGATCAGATCCGCATCATCAATGTGGACGCACTGACCTACGCGGGCAACCTGGAAAATCTGCGGGATGTGGAAAATCGGGAAAACTACACCTTTGTAAAGGCCAACATCTGCGACAAGGAGGCCATCCGGAGGATCTTCGCGGAAAACGAGATCGACCGGGTAGTGCACTTTGCGGCGGAGAGCCATGTGGACCGCAGCATCCGGGATCCGGAGGTCTTTGTCCAGACCAATGTGCTGGGCACCGCTGTGATGCTCAACTGCGCCAAGGAGGCATGGGAGCTGCCGGACGGCACCTTCCGGGAGAACAAAAAGTTCCTCCACGTGTCCACGGACGAGGTGTACGGATCCCTGCCCGAGGACAAAAACGCCTTTTTCTATGAGACCACGCCCTACGATCCCCACAGCCCCTACTCCGCCAGCAAGGCATCCTCGGATCTGCTGGTGAAGGCCTACATGGACACCTACCATTTCCCGGCCAACATCACCAACTGCTCCAACAACTACGGCCCCTATCAGTTCCCGGAGAAGCTCATCCCTCTGATTATCAACAACGCCCTCCAGGGCAGAAAGCTGCCGGTATACGGGGACGGCAAAAATGTCAGGGACTGGCTGTTTGTGGAGGATCACGCCAAGGCTATCGACATGGTTCAGGAGCAGGGCAGGCTCTTTGAGACCTACAATATCGGGGGCCACAACGAGAAGCAGAATATTGAGATTATCCGGACGATACTGGAGACGCTCCAGGAGATGCTGCCCGATTCGGATCCCCGGAAGGCGCATATTTCCGAGGATCTGATCACCTATGTGGAGGACCGCAAGGGGCATGACCGCCGCTATGCCATCGCCCCGGACAAGATCAAGGCCGAAATCGGCTGGTATCCGGAGACCATGTTCAAGGAGGGGATCCGCAGGACCATTGCCTGGTACTTTGAGCATGAGGACTGGATGCGGAATGTGACCAGCGGGGACTACCAGAAATACTATGAAGAAATGTACCGGAACAGGTAAAGAACAGGAGGATTGTTAGCCATGAAAGGAATTGTGCTGGCGGGAGGATCCGGGACCCGGCTCTATCCCCTGACGAAGGCTGTCTCCAAGCAGATCATGCCGGTCTATGACAAGCCTATGATTTATTATCCCCTCTCCACCCTGATGCTGGCGGGGATCCGGCAGGTGCTGATTATCTCCACCCCCCGGGATCTGCCTGTGTTTCAGGAGCTGCTGGGGGACGGCAGCCAGCTGGGCATGGAGTTTTCCTACGCGGTGCAGGAGACGCCCAGGGGTCTGGCGGACGCCTTTTTGATCGGAGAAAAATTTATCGGGAAGGACCGTGTGGCCCTGGTGCTGGGGGATAATATTTTTTACGGCCAGAGCTTTTCCAGGCTTCTTCGGGAGGTGGCGGCCCGGGAGAGCGGCGCCACCATCTTCGGCTACTATGTGAGAGACCCCAGGGAGTATGGGGTGGTGGAGTTTGACGAGAGCGGGAAGGCCCTGTCCATCGAGGAAAAGCCCCAGAATCCCAAGAGCAACTACGCGGTGCCGGGACTGTATTTCTATGACAATGAGGTGGTGGAGATTGCCAAAAATGTGAAGCCCTCCGCCAGAGGGGAAATCGAAATCACCAGCGTCAACAACGAGTATCTGCGCCGGGGGACACTGCGGGTGGAGACCATGGGCCGGGGCTTTGCCTGGCTGGATACGGGGAGCCATGACGCCCTGCTGGACGCCTCGGATTTCGTGGCCGCCTTCCAGAAGCGCCAGGGCCTGTATATCTCCTGTATAGAAGAGATCGCCTACAAGAGGGGCTTTATCGGCCGGGATCAGCTGCTTCGCTTGGCGGAGCCCCTGATGAAGACCAACTACGGAAAGTATCTGGTGGAAGTGGCAAACGGACTGTGAGAAGGGAAGGAGTAAGGACATGGGAAAGCTGCAGGTGGAGACTTGTGAAATCGAGGGCCTGAAGATTGTTACGCCCGCTGTCCATGGGGACGCGCGGGGCTATTTTATGGAGACCTATCAGTACAATGACTTTAAGGAGATTGGGATTCCCCAGGTGTTTGTCCAGGACAACCAGTCCGCCTCCCGCCGGGGTGTCCTGAGGGGGCTGCACTTTCAGATCCAGCATCCCCAGGACAAGCTGGTGCGGGTGATCCGGGGGGAGGTCTTCGATGTGGCCGTGGATCTGCGGCCGGGCTCCGCCACCTTCGGGAAATGGCAGGGCGTGCTCCTTACGGAGGAAAACAAGAAGCAGTTCTTTGTGCCCAAGGGCTTTGCCCACGGGTTCCTGGTGCTGTCCGACTACGCGGAGTTCTGCTACAAGTGCTCGGACTTCTACCACCCCGGGGACGAGGGCGGCATCCGCTATGACGCGGAGGATATCGGAGTGCGCTGGCCCATACCGGAGGGGATGGAGCTGATCTTCTCCGAGCGGGACACCAAGTGGGGCAATCTGGCCGACTATGTGGAAAAATACGGAAGGTAACGGGACTGTATGAGCAAAAAAGGGTTATCCAAAAAGGCCGGGGTAGCGATCTTTGCGGCGGCCGCCTGTGTGATGGCGGCCCTGATCATTGCTCACCACAACCCCATGGCGGACCAGCGGGAGGAGCTGATCAAAAAGATCATTTCCTGCACGGTGATCCTGGCTTCCTGTGTGTGCTTCGGCCTTCTCTACGACAAGCTGACGGTGCTGCCCGCGGAGCTGTGGCAGAGCCGGCATCTGATCTGGAAGCTGGCCAAAAACGATTTCAAAAAGCGCTACGCGGGCTCCTATATGGGGATTTTCTGGGCCCTGGCCCAGCCCACGGTTACGGTGCTCATGTACTATGTGGTCTTCGACAGGATCATGCACGCCATGTCCGGGTCCCTGACGGTGCCCTATGTGCTGTTTCTGACGGCGGGGCTGGTCCCCTGGTTTTATTTCAGCGAGGCCCTCAACTACGGCACCATGGCTCTGCTGGAATACAATTATCTGGTGAAAAAGGTTGTGTTCAAAATCAGCATCCTGCCCATCATCAAGATCATTGCGGCCACCTTCATCCACATCTTCTTCACGGTGCTACTTCTGGTGGTGGCCATGTGCTACGGATATTTTCCCACGGTGTACACACTGCAGCTGGTTTATTACAGCTTCTGCCTGTTTGTTTTTGTGCTGGGCCTGAGCTACGCTGCCTGCTCCGTGGTGGTGTTTTTCCGGGATCTGTCCCAGATCATCAGCATTGTGCTGCAGGTGGGCATGTGGGCCACCCCCATCCTGTGGAATCTGTCCGACTTAAGCGAAGGATGGCAGGTGGTGTTCAAGCTCAACCCCCTGGTGTATATTGTGAACGGCTACCGCAGCGCCGTCTATGAGCGGGAGTGGTTTTTCCAGGACTTTTATTCCACCATGTATTTCTGGATCGTGACGGTGGTGCTCTTTGGGCTGGGGACCCTGATTTTCAAGCGGCTGAAGGTGCACTTCGCGGATGTGCTGTGACGGGCGGGGGTAAAGGAAAGAGGCAATGGAGACAAACTGTGAACAGGCCCCGGCGATCCGGGTGACAAATCTGAAAAAGGTATACAAGCTCTATGACAGGCCCTCGGACCGGCTCAGGGAGGCGTTTGGCCTTGGGAAAAGGAAAAGCCTGGCCAAGGAGCACTACGCCTTAAACGGGATAAATATGACGGTGCAAACCGGGGAGACGGTGGGCATCATCGGTACCAACGGCTCCGGAAAGTCCACCATCCTGAAAATCATCACCGGCGTCCTGAATCCCACGGAGGGGGAGGTGGAGGTCAACGGCCGCATCTCCGCCCTGCTGGAGCTGGGCGCGGGCTTTAACATGGAGTACAACGGGATCGAGAACATCTATTTGAACGGCACCATGCTGGGCTTTTCGGAGAAGGAGATCCAGCAGAAGCTCCCGGCTATTCTGGAGTTCGCGGATATCGGGGACTATGTGTACCAGCCTGTGAAGACCTATTCCAGCGGCATGTTTGTGCGGCTGGCTTTTGCGGTGGCCATCAATATCGAGCCGGAGATCCTGATTGTGGACGAGGCCCTGTCCGTGGGGGACGTGTTCTTCCAGGCCAAGTGCTACCACAAGTTCGAGGAATTCAAGCAGATGGGCAAGACCATCCTCTTTGTGAGCCACGACCTGGGAAGCATCTCCAAGTACTGCGACAGGGTATTTCTGCTGAACAAGGGGGAGCTTCTGGGGGAGGGAAGCCCCAAGGAGATGATAGACGCCTACAAGCGGGTGCTGGTGGGCCAGTACGGGGAGCAGGAGGCAGGCGGGGATTCTTCCGGGGAGGAAGAGAGCGCCCCCGGAGGGGAGATAACGAATCCTGCCGGCCAGGCGGCGCCGGCACAGGGGCAGAACCCCCATCTTTTGGAATACGGCACCAGGCAGGCGGAGATAATAGAATTTTATCTGACGGACGAAAAAGGGGTGCGCTCCAACGCCATCCTGAAGGGGAGCCCCTTCACGGTGCACATGTCGGTGCGCTTTTATGAGCATCTGCCGGCCCCCATCTTTGCGTTTTCCGTGAAAAATATCATGGGAGTGGAAATCACCGGGACCAATACCATGCTGGAGAAGGCGTTCCTGGACAGCGCGGAGGCGGGGCAGGTGAAGAAGATCACCTTTACCCAGCGCATGACCCTGCAGGGGGGAGAGTACCTGCTGTCCCTGGGCGTGACCGGTTACAACCGGGATGTGTTCGAGGTGTACCACAGGCTCTACGATGTGCTGAACATCACCGTGGTCTCCGACAAAAACACGGTGGGCTTCTACGACATGGAGTCCGCCGTCACCGTCCGGGACGCGGAAACCCCCGGGTGACCGGGGAAGGCACCGGCGATACACAGGCGCCCCGCCGGCACAGCCCGGCCCGCAGTCATCTCAATCAGCCAGGAGGAAGCAATGCAGGAGAAAAGCCAGGAGAAAATCGGGGAAATTACATTGGATCTGACCCATTATCCCGGGGAGGACCGGTACTGCGACGGAGAGGTGGAGGACGAGCTGCTGGCCATCGTATCGGACTATGCCCAAGAGCAGTACGGGCAGATCATCGAAGAGCGCAAAAGCTGGCCCCTGCTCTACCATCTTTCCCCTCTGCGGGAAAATATCGTGGAATTCCTGCCCATAGAAAAGAGCCATAAGGTCCTGGAGGTGGGGAGCGGGTGCGGGGCCGTCACGGGGGCCCTGGCCGGGAAGGCCGGGAGCGTGACCTGTGTGGATCTCTCCCTCAAAAGAAGCCGCATCAACGCCCTGAGGCACAGTTCATGCGGCAATGTGACCGTCCATGTGGGCAATTTTCAGGACATTGAGCCGGACCTGCCCCGGGACTACGACTATATCTGCCTGATCGGGGCCTTTGAGTACGGCCAGGGCTATATCGGCGGGGAGGATCCCTTCCGGGAGTTTTTCCGGATTCTGCAGCGCCACCTGGCCCCCGGGGGGCGGATTGTGATTGCCATAGAGAACAAGTACGGGCTGAAATATTTCGCGGGCTGCCCGGAGGACCATCTGGGAACCTTCTTCGGCGGCATAGAGGACTATAAGGAGGGGGGAGTGGCGCGCACCTTCTCCCGAAAGGGGCTGGAGGGGATCCTGCAGGCATGCGGGGAGGAAGAGTACAGCTTTTATTATCCCTACCCGGACTATAAGTTTATGACCGCCCTCTACTCGGACAAACGTCTTCCCCAGGCGGGGGAGCTGTGCAGCAATCTCCGGAACTACGACAGGGACAGAATGCTCCTGTTCGACGAGAAATCCGCCTTTGACGGGATCGTCCGGGAGGGGCTGTTCCCGGTATTTTCCAACTCCTATCTGGCGGTGGCGGGCCCGGAGCTCCCCCTGTGCTATGTCCGGTATTCCAACGACAGGGCGCCTCAGTATCGGATTAAGACGGAAATAGTGGATCATGAAGGGGAAAGAGAGGTGCGCAAGATAGCTCTGGCCGGGGAGGCCCTGGCCCATGTGAGGGGAATGGAGCGCACCGCCCGGCGTCTGGAGGAATGCTGCAGGGGAAAGGGCTTTTCCGTGGTTCCCTGCCGGCTGGACGGGGAGGGGCGGGCCTGCTTCCCCTATGTGGAGGGGGAGACGCTCTCCGCCCTGCTGGACGGGCGCCTGGAGAAGGGGGACACGGAGGGCTTTTACAGGCTCTTTGACCGGTATGTGTCTCTGGTGAAGGAGCTGGGGGAGAAGCTCACCGACTACGATCTGGTGTTCTCCAATATACTGGTGCGGGGGGATGTCTGGACCATCATCGACTATGAGTGGACCCTGGAGGAACCTCTCCCGGCGCAGCGGATGATTTTCCGGGCCCTCCACTGCTACCTGCTGGAGGGGGGAAGGCGCAGGCAGACGGATCCGGAAAAGCTGCTGGAGCGGGCCGGCGTCACGCCTCAGCAGGCGGCGGCCTGGAGCAGGGAGGAACCGGCCTTTCAGAAAAAGGTCACTGGGGAGCGCATGTCCATGGAGGAACTGTGGACCCGGTTTGGCTGCGGGGCCGTGGACAGAGGGGAGCTGCTGGGCAGATATAGGCAGGCCAGGTTAAACGACTGGGTGCATGTCTACTATGACAGGGGCGGAGGCTTTTCGGAGCAGGATGCCCGGCGGATTTGGAAGGTTTATACGGAGGAAAACAGGCTGACGGCCCGGATCCCCGTGGATCCGGACGTCCGGCAGGTGCGGGTGGATCCCGGGGACCGGCGCTGTCTGGTCACCCTGGAGAAGGTGTGCCTGAACGGCCGGACGCTGGAGTCCCCGGAGCGGTTTACCGTTTTCAACGGGACCAGGGCGGGGGAGGAAACCTACCTGCTCAACAATTCCGACCCCAATCTGGTGTTTTCCCTTCCGGAGCTGGTTCCTGGAAAGGAAAATGAGCTGACTGTCAGCCTGGAGGTGGTTCCTCTGCCCCGGCAGACGGCGGAGAATTTGATGTCGAAGCCAGGGAAGGAAGTGGGAAGATGTTTTCTCCGAAACAAAAAGTCAAAGAGCAGCTGATCCGCAGACAGCACAGGAAATATCAAAGGGAGCTGGATCAAAAGAACGTCACCTACGACAGCTGGATCCGGGGGCTGGAGGAAAAGGCCGCGGGCCGGCGGGGCAGACTGGCGGGGAGAGCGCGTTTTCTGACCGTATTTCTGGAGTCCTGGCGGGGGAAGGGCCTGGGGGAGCTGAGGGACTTTGTGCGCGGGGAGAGGGCGGACATCCTTCTGTTTGTGCTGGGGGAGGGAGAGATCTCTCCCATCGCCCAGACGCTGCTGGGGGAGAGCTTTGCCCTGGACAAAAGGCTCTGCCTGGCCTATGGGGACGAGGATGTGAAGGAGGATGGGGTGCGGAAAAGCCCATGGTTTAAGCCGGACTGGTCCCCTGACACTTTCCTGTCCTGCTTTTATCTGGGAAGCCTGACGGCGGTGCGGGCAAAGCAGCTCTGCTCTGTTTTGGAGCCCTGGGCCCGCCAGGAGCCCGGCCGGCCGGTGGACGGCGGCCTGGTGTATGAGCTCTACCGCAGGGTCCTCTGGGAGCAGGGGGCCTTTGACCTGCGCAGGGGCGGAGAGGCCTGTGTGCGTCATATTCCCCAGGTGCTCTTTCACGGCAGGCGGGAGGGTTATGAGCTGATCCGTGACCTGAAGCTGGGGGAGGGGGCTGAGGCGGCGATGTTTCCCCGGCTGCAGCCTGGAGAGAGGGGGCCTCTGATCTCCGTGATTATCCCCTCCAAGGATCACCCCCAGGTGCTCTTTACCTGTGTCCGGTCCCTGGTGGAAAAAACGGGGGGAGACTTTCCCTACGAGATCTGGATTGTGGACAATGGGAGCTCTCCCGGGAACCGGGAGGAAACTCAGCGCCTGATCCGGGAGATTGAAACGGAGAAGGAGCGCTTCCCTCTCCTTCAGAGGATCTGCTATCACTATGAGCCCATGCCCTTCAACTTTTCCGTGATGTGCAATCTGGGGGCTTCCCTTGGGGAGGGAGAGCTCTATCTGTTTTTGAACGACGACATGGAGATCCTCTCCCGGGACTGGCTGGAGCGCATGGCCCGGAAGGCGCTGCTGCCCTACGCCGGGGCGGTGGGGGCCAAGCTCCTTTACCCGGATACCCGGATCATCCAGCACGCGGGCGTCACCAATCTGCGGGTGGGGCCTGCCCACAAGCTGCAGTTTTTGTCCGATGAGGAGGATCACTATTACGGGATGAACCGGGGCGTCCGCGATATGCTGGCGGTGACGGGGGCCTGCCTGCTGGTGCGCTCCCAGGTGTTCCGGGAGGCGGGGGGCTTTGCCAGGGAGCTGGCGGTGGCCTTTAACGATGTGGATCTGTGCTACCGGATCTATGAGCTGGGCTTCTATAATATCCAGAGAAACGATGTGGTGCTCTACCACCACGAATCCCTGAGCCGGGGCCACGACGGGGAGTCGGAGGAAAAGCAGCAGAGGATGATCCGGGAGAAGGGGATTCTGTACGAGAGGCATCCAAACCTGTACGGCAGGGATCCCTTCTACCACCCCCTGCTCACCACGGACCGGCTGGATCAGGAGTATCTGCCCGCCGTGGATCCCCAGCTGCCCCCGGATATGGAATGGGCGGCGGTGCGCCGGGGAAAGAGGCTGGGGGCGGCCGTCCGGGAGGACGCCTGTGTGGTGGTGGGGATGGAGTGCGCCATGGATCTGTACGAGTGGCGCTACGGCAGACCCTTAAAGGCGGGGGAAATCTCCGACCCGGAGGACACGGGTTATTATTTCCAGGGCTATACCTTTGTGATCGGGGCGGACAACGCCTGTTATAAAAAGACGCTTCTCCTGCAGGACAAATCCACGGGGGAGGTGTTCTATGCGGCGGTGGACAGCCGTTACCGCCAGGATATCCGCAACAACCTGCCGGACCAGCTCCATGTGGATCTGACGGGCTTCGCGGCCAAGGTGCGGCCGGGGGATATCCCCAAGGGAATTTACCGGCTGGGAATACTCATGGAGGACCAATGCTCCCGCCAGAGGCTGGCAAACTGGAGCAGCTGGGTCTTTGAGAACAGATGATACATAGGGGAGCAGCCCCGGCCCCGCGGAAGGGAGACAGCTATGGATTACAGGGAGGCCTACGAGAAGGAGCATAAGAAAACAGCCCGGCTGGCGGAGCGGGTGGCGGTGCTGGAGGCCCGCAGCCGGGATCTGGAGGAAAGTCTTGACAGGATCCGTAACAACCCTCTGTGGAAGGTGACGGCGCCTGCCCGCAGAGGCGCGCACTTTGCGGCCCGGCAGGCCAGACGCCTGAAAAACTGCGGGAGCCTTAAGGGAGTGGCGGCAAAGCTCCGGTACAAAAAGCGGGAGAAGCAGGTGATGGCAGGCTACGGCACCTTGAGCTTCCCGGATGAAGAGCGGCGCAGGAAGGAGCGGGAGACGCGCTTTCCCCGGGAGGTGAAGTTCAGCATTCTGGTGCCCCTGTACAACACGCCGGAGAACTTTCTGCGGGAGATGATCGAATGTGTGCTGGCCCAGACCTACGAAAACTGGGAGCTGTGCCTGGCGGACGGGTCCGACGGGGAGCATGACTATGTGGGCCGCACGGCCCGGGAGTACGCCGGCAGGGATGAGCGGGGCCGGATCGTGTACCGGAAGCTCCCCCGCAACGAGGGGATTTCCGGCAACACCAATCAGTGCCTGCAGCTGGCCACGGGAGAGTATATCGGCCTGTTTGACCATGACGATATCCTGCACCCCAGCACCCTGTATGAGTATGCAAAGGTGATCAACGAGCAGGGGGCGGACTATATCTACTGCGACGAGACCACCTTCCGCAGCGGCGATATCAACCGGATGCTCACCATGCACTTTAAGCCGGACTATGCGGTGGACAATCTGCGGGCCAACAACTATATCTGCCATTTCAGCGTGTTTCACAGGGATCTGCTGGAGGGGACGGAGCTGTTCCGGCCTCAGTTTGACGGAAGCCAGGACCACGATATGATCCTGCGGCTGACGGACAAGGCCCAAAAGGTGGTTCACGTGCCAAAGCTTTTGTACTACTGGAGATCCCATCCCGGGAGCACGGCCTCCGGCATAGGGGCCAAGCCCTATGCGGTGGAGGCGGCCAGAGGGGCTGTGGCGGACCATCTGCGCCGGCACGGCTTTGAGGACTGCCAAATCACCTCCACCCGGGCCTTTGAGACCATTTTCAAGATCAGCTATCCCATACAGGGGGAGCCGAAGATCTCCATTATAATTCCCAGCCGGGACCACGCCGGGGACCTGCGCCGGTGCATCGGCTCCATTCTGGAGAAATCCACCTACGACAACTACGAGATCCTGGTGGTGGAAAACGGCAGCACCCTCCCGGAGACCCGGGACTGTTACCGGGAGCTGGAGAGCGCCGGGAAAGTCAGGGTGCTCACCTGGCAGGGGCGGGAATTCAACTATTCCGCCATCAACAATTTCGGGGTGGGGGAGAGCACGGGAGAGTATGTGCTGCTTTTAAACAATGATACCCAGGTCATCACCCCCAACTGGCTGGAGGAAATGCTCATGTATGCCCAGCGCCCGGACGTGGGGGCCGTGGGGGCCAAGCTGTACTACGGGGACAAAACCATCCAGCACGCCGGTGTGGTGCTGGGGCTGGGAGCCCACCGCACTGCGGGGCACTGTCACTATCGGATGCCTGTCCAGAACCTGGGCTATATGGGCCGGCTCTGCTACGCCCAGAATATGTCCGCGGTGACGGGGGCCTGCCTGATGGTAAAGCGCAGCCTGTACGACCTGGCGGGAGGGCTGGACGAGGGCTTTGCCGTGTCCCTAAACGATGTGGACTTCTGCCTGAAGCTCCGCCAGCTGGGGTATCTGAACGTGTGGACCCCCTTCGCGGAGCTCTACCACTATGAGTCCGTCTCCCGGGGGGCGGACGATGCCGGGGAGAAGGCGGAGCGCTACAACCGGGAGGCCGAGGCGTTCCGGAAAAAGTGGAGAGAGGTGCTGGAAAAGGGGGATCCCTACTATAATCCCAATTTTTCTCTCGACAGAAGTGATTTTTCTTTGAAAATGGTACTATAAAAAGAAGGAAATTTGTGGTACAATGTCCAAGGAAAAACATCTGCGGACACTGGAACGGATGTGCCGCAGTATGCGCGAAGGCAGCGAACCGTGTAAAAACGGTAAAAATAAAATATCAGAAGGAGGAAAGAGACATGGGTTATATGGAGGAATACCGCTTCTGGCTGGAGGATGACTATTTTGACCAGGACACCAAGAAGGAGCTGGAGGCTATCTCCGGCAACGAGCAGGAGATCGAGGATCGTTTTTACAGAGAGCTGGAGTTCGGCACCGGGGGCCTGCGGGGCGTGATCGGTGCGGGCACCAACCGCATGAATCTTTATACCGTCAGAAAGGCCACACAGGGCCTTGCCAACTATATCATTGAGCAGGGGACCCAGAAGAAGGGGGTTGCCATCGCCTATGACTCCCGGTTTATGTCCCCGGAGTTTGCGGACGAGGCGGGCCTGTGCCTGGCGGCCAACGGCATCAAGGCATATGTGTTTGAGTCCCTTCGGCCCACGCCGGAGCTCTCCTTCGCCCTGCGCACCTTGGGCTGCACCGCCGGCATCGTGGTGACGGCCAGCCACAATCCCCCCGAGTACAACGGCTACAAGGTGTACTGGGAGGACGGCGCCCAGGTGACCCCTCCCAGGGACAAGGAGATTATCACCCAGGTGCAGGCCATCAAGGATTACCACACGGTAAAGACCATGAGCAAGGAGGACGCCGTCGCCGCCGGCCTCTACCAGGTTATCGGCAGGGAGATCGACGACGCCTACATGGTGGAGCTCAAAAAACAGATTATCCATCCCGACGTGATCAGGGAGATGGCGGAGGACATCAAGATCG
Source organism: uncultured Acetatifactor sp. (assembly GCA_947625475.1). Lineage (GTDB taxonomy): Bacteria > Bacillota > Clostridia > Lachnospirales > Lachnospiraceae > Acetatifactor. Next base: position 35,316 of record CANQOL010000020.1, on the reverse strand, counting down.
TGTACACGCCTCTTTGCGGCACCGGCAACCTGCCCGTCAGGAGAGTGCTCTCCGAGCTGGGATTTAAGCATGTGTATGTGGTGCCTGAGCAGGAAAACCCCGATCCCAAGTTCACCACCCTGGAGTATCCCAACCCGGAGGATCCCAAGGCGTTCACCTACGCGCTGCGTCTGGCCAAGGAGAAGGATGCGGATATCGTGCTGGCTACCGACCCGGATGCGGACCGTCTGGGAGTGTACTGCAAGGATACCAGGACAGGGGAGTATGTGTCCTTCACCGGAAATATGTCCGGAATGCTCATCGCCGAGTACATTTTGAGAGAGAGGACCGCCACGGGCACCATGCCTGAGAACCCGGCCCTTGTGACCACCATCGTCACCACCAACATGACAAAGCCCATCACCCAGTCCTACCATGTGAAGCTGATCGAGGTGCTCACCGGCTTTAAGTTCATCGGCGAGCAGATCAAGTTCTTCGAGCAGACCGGCTCCAACCACTATGTGTTCGGCCTGGAGGAAAGCTACGGCTGCCTGGCAGGCACCCACGCCAGGGATAAGGACGCCTGCGTGGCCGTGATGTGCCTGTGCGAGGTGGCCGCCTACTGCAAGAAGCACGGGAAGACCCTGTGGGATATGATGCTGGATATGTACGAGAAGTACGGGTATTTCAAGGAGACCCAGTACACCATCACCTTAAAGGGGATCGACGGCTCCCGTCAGATCGCCGAGATCATGGATAAGCTGAGAAAGAATCCGCCCAAGGCGTTCGGCAGCGCAAAGGTGCTCAGGTTCAGGGACTATCTGGAGGACCGCATCGTGGATATGGAGACGGGGAAGGTGACCCCCACAGGGCTGCCCAAGTCCAACGTGCTCTACTTTGAGCTGCCCGACAACTGCTGGTGCTGCGCAAGGCCCTCCGGCACGGAGCCCAAGATTAAGTTTTACATGGGTGTGACGGGAAGCTCCATCGCGGACGCCCAGAGCAGGGTGGAGCGCCTCACGGAGGATCTGAAGGCTGTCCTGTAAGGGGCTTCGGATCGTTGGCTTGGGGAGGCTTTGGGGTTTCCCCGTATAGAAGGAAGACAAAGCGGGTCGTCCCCCTCTCGGGGACGGCCCTCTTAAAAACAAGGGGAAGGGATCCGCACGGGCGGTATCGGGCGCGGCAGATGGGCAGGATCAACGGACAGAATCTGAAAAAAACCATAGATTACCTGCGCAGGAACGGGGTGGGAAGCACTCTCTGCGCGGTGCGGGAGCGCCTGCAGGGGGAGGGGGAGGCTTACGCCTATCAGCCGCCCTCCCCAAAAGAGCTGGAGCGCCAGAGGACAAGGCGGTGGGAGGAAAAGGTGCGGTTTACGGTCCTGGTGCCCGCTTACCGGACTCCGGAGCCCTATTTCCGGCAGATGGTCCGCTCCGTGCTGGATCAGACCTATCCCTGCTTTACCCTGCTGGTGGCGGACGCGGGGGGAGGGCTGGAGGAAATCTGCCGGGAGTTCGGGGATCACCGGATCCGGTATCAGCGCCTGGAGGGCAACCGGGGGATTGCGGAGAACACCAACGCGGGCCTGGCTCTGGCCGAGGGGGAGTACACGGCGCTGCTGGACCACGACGATATGCTGGCCCCGGACGCCCTGTATGAGATGGCGTCCGCAGTGTGCAGGGAGCGCGGGCAGGAGCGGGAGCCCTGGATGCTTTACTCGGACGAGGACAAGTGCGACGGGGAGGGGAAGCGTTTTTACGAGCCCAACCGGAAGGCGGACTTTGACCCGGAGCTGCTGATGACCAACAACTATATCTGTCATCTGACGGCCCTTCGGACCTCCCTGGCCCGGGAGCTTTTGCTGCGGGGAGAGTACGACGGGGCCCAGGATTATGATCTGTTCCTGCGGGCGGCCCAGGCGATCCGCCAGCGCGGGGGGGCGGTCTGTCACATTCCCCGGGTGCTGTACCACTGGAGGTGCCATGAGGGCTCCACAGCGGCCAATCCCAGGAGCAAGGCCTACGCCTACGAGGCGGGCCGCAGGGCGCTTCAGGACTACATTGACCGGCAGGGCTGGCGGGCCCGGGCGGTGGACCTGCCCCACAGGGGCTTTTACCGGGTGGAGTATCAGGGGGGGCTTTTCCGGGAGCGGCCGGAGATCGCGGCTGTGGGAGGCCGGGTCCTGGACAGGCGGGGCCGGATTATCGGGGGCATGATGGACGGGCAGGGACGGACGCTCTTCCGGGGCCTGCCGGATGGCTACAGCGGGCCCATGCACCGGGCGGCCCTCACCCAGAGCGCCCAGGCGCTGGACATCCGCTGCCTGGAGCTGAGAGAGGAATGCCGGGAGCTGTGGCAGGAGATCTCAGGCTTCCCCTATGAGGCGGACCCCCAGACCGGGCTTCTTGCCTGGCGGAGCCTGCCGGCGGATACGGACTACAGGGAGCTGAGCCTTCGGCTTTCCCGGGAGCTTGCGGCCCGGGGCTGCACGCTCCTGTGGGATCCTCAGCGGAAGGAAAGAGTATGAGCCAAGAGAACAAAGTTACCGTGATTATCCCCAACTACAACGGAAGAGAATACCTGCAGGGCTGCCTGGAGTCCCTGGAGGCAGAAAGGCAGGTGCCGGGCACGCCCGGCTTTCGGGTCCTTGTGGTGGACGACGGCTCAGAGGATCCGGGGATCCGGGAGGACCTGGAGCGGCTGCGCGGCCGGGTGGAGGCCGTTTTCCTGGGGGAAAATGCGGGCTTTGTCCATGCGGTGAATGAGGGCATCCGGAGGGCCCGGACCCCCTATGTGATCCTGTTAAACAACGATACTAAGGTCCTGCCCGGGTTTGTGAAGGCCCTCTATGAGGCCGTCAGCCGGGATCCGGGGCTTTTTTCGGTCAGCGCCCGGATGCTCATGTGGGACAGGCCGGAGCTGCTGGACGGGGCGGGGGACCGGTACTGTGTCCTGGGCTGGGCCTACGCCAGAGGCAAGGGGAAGCCCGCCTCCAGGTTTGGGAAGCCGGCCAGGGTTTTTTCCGCCTGCGGGGGGGCCGCCGTTTACCGGCGCAGCGTCTTTGAGGAAATCGGGCTCTTCGACGAGGCTCATTTTGCCTACCTGGAGGATCTGGACATAGGATACCGGGCCCGGATTTACGGGTATCAGAACGCCTATGAGCCCGCGGCCGCAGTCCTTCATTTCGGATCGGCTTCCTCCGGCTCTCGCTATAATGTGTTTAAGACCCGCCTTTCCTCGGCCAACAGCACCTACCTGATCGGCAAGAACATGCCCCTGCTCCAGCTGCTGTGGAACCTCCCCTTTCTCGCTGCCGGCTTTTTGATAAAGGCCCTCTTTTTTGCGGCAAAGGGCATGGGGGGGATCTACCTGAAGGGCTGCGCCCGCGGCATTGCCCGCTGCCTGACCCCGGAGGGGCGCGCTCACAGGGTGCCCTTCCGGAAGGAGCATCTGAAAAATTATTTTAAGATCCAGCTGCTTTTGTATGCCGACACCTTCAGATGGATTCTGAAGCTTTAAGGGCGGACTGCCTCATTTTGACATTCTGCCCTCTGCATACCTTCCAAGGGATCCGCCCATACTAATGCAAACCCTGCTCCCATCTTCATAAAATCTTAAGTTGTACTTTTCCTGAGATTATTGTAAAATGTGACAAGAACGCGAGACCAGGTGACGTTTATGATAAAGGATAACCAAAAGATATTCAATCGGCTGAACGTGATCATGGACGCCGTGATCACTGCAGTTTCCTATATCCTGGCATACTTTGTCAGATTTTACCTGTTCAGTCCCGAGCGTGCGGGAGTGGGCATACTGTCCCTGACGGACTATTTCAGCGTCCTGCTCTACCTGGTGCCGGGATACAGCCTGCTGTACTATTACTGCAATGTGTACGGCCCGAAGAGGACCGCCAAGCGCCGCAGCGAGATCTTTTCCATCGTCAAGGCCAACACCATCGGCCTGGCGGTCTATATCGTGATCCTTTATCTGTTCATACGGGAGATTAACTATTCCCGTACCATGATGTTCATCTTCTATGTGCTGAACATCTTTTTTACCACTCTCTCCCGGCTGTTCCTCAGAAGGATCCTGCGGAGCCTGCGCCGGAAGGGCTACAATCTGAAGCATGTTCTGGTGGTGGGCTATTCCCGCGCGGCGGAGAGCTATATTGACAGGCTTCAGTGGAATCCTCAATGGGGCTATTCGGTGACGGGCATCCTGGACGACACCGTGCCGGTGGGGACCCTGTACAAGGGAGTGAAGGTCCTGGGGACGCTGGACAGCCTGGAGCTCCTTCTCCCCAAAAACGATCTGGATGAGATCGCCATCGCCCTGGCCCTGCGGGACTATGACCGGCTGGAGGAGCTGGTGAACACCTGTGAGAAATCCGGCGTGCACACCAAGTTCATCCCGGACTACAACAGCATGATCCCGACCAGGCCGTATACGGAGGACCTGATGGGCCTTCCCGTCATCAACATCCGCTATGTGCCCCTCTCCAATACGGGCAACGCGGTGCTCAAGCGGAGCATGGATATCGTGGGATCCCTGGCGGGCATCCTGCTCACATCCCCTATTATGCTGGTGGCGGCCATTTTGGTCCGTCTCAGCGGCCCCGGTCCGGTCATTTACAAGCAGGAGCGGGTAGGGCTTCACAGCAAGCCTTTTTATATGTACAAATTCCGCAGCATGACCCTGCAGACGGAGGAAGACGAGAGAAAGGCCTGGACCGTCCGGGACGATCCCAGGGTCACCGCCATCGGCAGGGTGCTTCGGCGGACAAGCATAGATGAGCTTCCCCAGCTCTTCAACATCCTGAAGGGGGATATGAGCCTGGTGGGCCCCAGGCCGGAGAGGCCCCTCTTTGTAGAAAAATTCCGTGAGGAAATCCCCAGGTACATGGTTAAGCACCAGGTGCGCCCCGGCCTCACCGGCTGGGCCCAGGTGAACGGCTACCGGGGGGACACCTCCATCCGCAAGAGGATCGAGTTTGATATCTACTATATTGAGAACTGGACCGTGGGATTGGATATAAGGATCATCCTTATGACCTTCCTGACGGGCTTTGTCAATAAAAATGCGTACTGACGATTCAGAAGTAAGGAGAAGAAACATGTCAACAAAAGCGAAAACAAGTTCATCCAAAAAACGTGGGAGGATCGCGGTCTTTATAGTGGAGTTCGCCCTGATCCTGGCATTGCTGGCGGTGGTGTTCAAGCTGGTGCTCCCATCCTCCGGCGCGGCCCAGGAGGGAGGCCCCAGCCTGCCGGGCAGCAGCAGTGTGGGTTCTGGCAACGGCGGGCCCTTTATCGCTTCCCTGGACCAGGAGGATATTGTGATCCACTCTGAGGTGGAGCAGAACGAGGAGATGAAGGGCTACTGGAATATCGCCCTGTTCGGAGTGGATGCGGTGACGGACGATCAGCTCTTCGGAGGCAGCCGGAGCGACAGTACCATGATCGCCTCCGTCAATATGGACACGGGGGAGATCCGCCTGGTCTCTGTCTACCGGGATACCTACCTGAACGTGGGGGACGGACGCTACCGCAAGTGCAATCACGCTTACTTTGCCGGGGGCGCCAAGCAGGCAATCAATATGCTCAATGAAAATATGGACATGAACATCTCGGACTTTGTCACTGTAGGGTATCAGGCCCTGGTGGATGTGGTGAACGGGGTGGGAGGCGTCTGGATTGACGTGGACAGCGCCGAGCTGCGGTACATCAACGACTATCAGTACAGCATCATCCGGGACACCATGCAGGGCGCCACATACACCGAGGTGACCCAGACGGGCATGCAGCTGCTGGACGGCCTGCAGGCTGCGGCCTACTGCCGGATCCGCTACACCAAGGGAGATGACTTCAAGAGGGCGGAGCGCCAGAGGGAGGTGCTCAAGGCGATCCAGGACCAGGCCAAGAAGGCGGATCTGAATACGCTGATCGATGTGTTCAACAAGGCCGTGGGCAACATATATACCTCCATAGACCAGAAGGATATCCTGGAGCTGATCGGAAAGGTTGCCGACTACACCATTGTGGACGAGGGTGGCTTCCCCACGGAGGATATGCGGACCACCGCCACTTTAGGCTCCAAGGGCAGCTGCGTCATCCCTCTGGATCTGGAGTCCAATGTAGTCTGGCTCCATCAGTTCCTGTTTAACGAGGCGGACTACCAGGTGACGGACACTGTGAAGGAATACAGCGCGGTGATCCGCTCGGATACCACGCCATACATCACTCACTGAGACAGACGGGGCAGGGGGCCTAAAGGGCTCCCTTTGTTCCGTTATGGGGGCAGGCTTATGCAGGTAGATGTGATTATTCCGGTCTATCAGCCGGATCCGTCATTTCTGGAGCTGATCGATAAGCTGGAGGGACAGACGCATCCCGTGGGCCGGATCATACTGATGAACACGGAGGAAAAATATTTCCAGCGGCTCGTCTACGGGAAGCGGTTTCTGGAGCGGTACAGGAATGTGTCGGTCTGCCATCTTTCCAAGAGGGAATTTGACCACGGGGACACCCGCCGCCGGGGTGTGGAGAAATCGGACGCCCCGGTGTTTGTCATGATGACCCAGGACGCCATGCCGGCGGATGAGCACCTGATAGAGGGGCTGCTGAAGGCGCTGGAACAGCCCGATGTGGCGGCGGCCTATGCCAGACAGCTGCCCAGGGAGGACTGCAGTGAGACGGAAAGGTTTCTGCGGCAGTTCAATTACCCGGAAGAGCCGGCGGTCAAGTCGGCCCGGGATCTGCCAAGGCTGGGGATTAAGACCTATTTCTGCTCCAACGTGTGCTGCGCCTACCGGCGGGAAATATACGAAAAGCTGGGAGGCTTTATCCGCCACGGGATCTTCAATGAGGATATGATCTATGCGGCGGGAGCCGTGGGGGCGGGGTATCGCATTGCCTACGCGGCCCAGGCCCGGGTGATTCATTCCCACAACTACACCTGCAGCCAGCAGTTTCACAGAAATTTTGACCTGGGCGTGTCCCAGGCGGACCACCCGGAGGTGTTTGCCCAGGTGCCCTCCGAGGGGGAGGGAATCCGGAGCGTCAGGAGCGCCGGGGCGTATCTGCTGGGCAGGAAAAAGTACGGGGAGCTGGGGAAGCTCTGTGTTCAGAGCGCCTCGAAGTACGCGGGGTATCTGCTGGGCAAACATTACCGCAGGCTGCCCGGGAGGCTGGTGCGGGCCTTTTCCCAGAACAAGGAGTACTGGGACCAGGAAGCCCGCAGGGAGGCTTCTGCGGGAGTGGATGCCGGGGAAGGCTGCGCAGGGAAGCAACAGGAACAGGGTTGGTGAATACACTGATTTTAGAATTAGGAACAGGAAAGGATTCGGAGGAAGTATCATGTGCGGTATCGTGGGGTATATCGGAAAGAGACAGGCAGCGCCTATCATCCTGGACGGACTGTCCAAGCTGGAGTACAGAGGGTACGACTCTGCGGGTATGGCCGTCTTTGACGGGGAAAAGATACATATGGAGAAAGAGGTGGGACGCCTGAAGGTGCTGGAGAACCTGACCCGGGGCGGGGAGACCATGAAGGGTGTGCTGGGCATCGGCCACACCCGCTGGGCCACCCACGGGACGCCCAGCTGCGTCAACTCCCACCCCCATCTGAACCGGGAGGGAACCATCGCGGTGGTACACAACGGTATCATCGAGAATTATATCACCTTAAGAAAGCTCCTGCAGGAGAAGGGATATGAGTTCGTCTCGGAGACGGACACGGAGGTGCTGCCTCATCTGCTGGACTATTACTACCGAAAAAAGGGGACTCCGCTGGCGGCCATCAGCAGCCTGATCAACCGGGTGGAGGGCTCTTATGCCCTGGGGATCCTGTTTGCGGATCATCCGGATGTGATGTACGCCGTGCGCAAGGACAGTCCTCTGGTGGTGGGGAAGTGCCCGGACGGGGCCATGATCGCCTCCGATGTGCCGGCCCTGCTCAAGTACACCAGGACCGTGTATTACCCGGACAATCAGGAGATCGCCCAGCTTAGGGAGGACGGGGTGAAGTTCTTCTCCCTGGACGAGGAGGAGCAGGAAAAGGAGAGCGTGACCATCGACTGGGACGCGGACGCGGCGGAGAAGGCGGGCTACGAGCACTTTATGCTCAAGGAGATCTATGAGCAGCCCAGGGCCGTGGTAAACACCATCTCTCCCCGGATTAAGGATGATGAGATCGTCATCGACGAGCTGAAAATGACGGATGAAGAGCTCGCCGGAGTGCGCAGGATCCATATCGTGGCCTGCGGCTCCGCGTACCATGCGGGGGTCACCGGAAAATATGTGATTGAGAGCCTGGCCCGGATCCCTGTGGAGGTGGATGTGGCCAGTGAGTTCCGCTACCGGAATCCCATCCTGGCGGAGGGCAGCATGGTGGTGGTGATCAGCCAGTCGGGGGAGACGGCGGACACTCTGGCGGCCCTGCGGGAGTCTAAGGCCCGGGGCTTTCGGGTGCTTGGCATCGTCAACGTGGTCGGCAGCTCCATCGCCCGGGAGGCGGACAGCGTCATGTACACCTGGGCGGGCCCGGAGATCGCCGTAGCCACCACCAAGGCATACAGCGCCCAGCTGGCAGCCTTGTATCTGCTGGCGGTCAAGCTGGGACGGGTCCAGGGCCGGATCGGGGACGGGGACTACCGGGAGATGCTCTCGGATCTGCGCAGCCTTTCCACCCAGATTGAGCTTCTCTTGGGGCAGAAGGAAAAAATCCAGAAATTTGCCAACCGCTATGTGGGGGCCCGGGACATTTTCTTCATCGGAAGGGGCATTGACTACGCCATCTCCCTGGAGGGCTCCTTAAAGCTCAAGGAGATCTCCTATGTGCACTCGGAGGCTTATGCCGCCGGGGAGCTCAAGCACGGCACCATCTCCCTGATCGAGGAAGGCACTTTGGTGGTGGCGGTGGCCACGCAGCCGGATCTGTACCAGAAAACCCTCAGCAACATCGTGGAGGTAAAATCCAGGGGGGCCTTTGTGATGGCGGTCACCGGGGAGGACAACCGGGAGATGGAGAAGGCGGCGGACTATGTGATCTATCTGCCCCAGATCAAGCCCTGCTTTGCCAACTCCCTGGCCATCGTCCCCCTGCAGCTGTTCGGATACTATGTGGCTGTGGGAAAGGGCTGCGATATCGATAAACCCCGCAATCTGGCCAAGTCCGTGACGGTGGAGTGAGCATCTGGCACTGGGGCTTTGGGGATCTTGGGGCGGGAGCGTGAAATCCGCGGGCTCCTGAGGGCAGGGGCGTAAAATCTGCGGGCCCCTGAGGGCGGGAGCGAGAAATCCGCGGTGCGGGTGCCTTGAGAGGGGTGGAAGGAACGGAAAAAGGGACCATGGAGAAGGAGAGAATCGCCTATATGGATATGGCCAGGGGAATCGGCATCCTCCTGGTGGTCATGGGACATGTGGAGTTCTACAGCCTGTCTCTGCGCCGGTGGCTGAGCCTGTTCCACATGCCTCTCTTTTTCCTCTTGTCCGGCGTCCTGGCGGCCGGGGACTCCCAACGGCGGCCCTTTGGGGAGTATGTCCGCCGCAGGGCCCGGCGGATTATGATCCCCTACGGGATTTTCAGCGCCCTGACCCTGGGGGTGGAGATACTGTGGGCCCTCTGGAGGGGGAGGGAGCTTGCGGACGTGGCCTGGTATCTGTATCAGACCCTTTGTCTCCAGGGCTTTTCCGCTCTCTGGTTTCTGCCGGCCCTGTTTTTGAGCCAGACAGCCTTTGAGGGGCTCCGCAGGCTGCTGAAGGGCCCGGCCCTGGGAGCCGTGCTCTTGGCGGGGGCCGGGGCCGCCCTGTGGCTGAAGGGCCCGGAGGCACTCTGGTATCTTGGCCGGGAGGATCAGCTCTGGGCAAGGATGCTCCATGAGATTTTTGAAATGCTGCTGCGGGTGCCGGTCTGCACCGGGTTCGTGGGGCTGGGGTACGGCCTGGGAAGGCTTTCGGGATTGAGGTACGGCCTGGGGAAGCTTTCGGGGCTGGGATACGGCCTGGGAAGGCTTTCGGGGCAGACCGGGAGCCCCGCGTCCCCCTCGGCGGCAGGGTGCGCGGGCAGGGTGCTGGCGGGGTGCGCCCTTCTGGGGCTCACGGCCTGGATTGCCGGGCAGGGAGAGATGACGGATCTGCGCTCCCTGACTCTGGGCAATCCCCTCCTGTATGGGGCGGGGGCGGCCGCCGGATCGGTGGGAGTGCTTTTGCTCTGTCAGGGCCTTGCGCCCCTGGCGGGGACTTTGCCGGGCAGATTCCTGCGGTATCTGGGGGTCAATTCCCTGACCATCATGGCCACGCATCTGGGGCTGAGGGTGCTGAGCACCGGCTCCAAGCTGGCCCTTTGGGCAGGGGGCGGAGATCCGGAGGGGTTTTGGTGGAAGCCTTTGATCCTGGGATTCACCCTTTTGCTGGAGATTCCCCTGATCGAGGCCGTCAACCGCTGGTTCCCTCTTCTGGCCGGCCGGGGGAGAGCGCTCTCCGGCGGCGGGGCGTCACAGTTTGATCACAGATAGATGTTATACTGTCCACAGCAAAAGCATCTGTGGACTTCTGATTCCATGTGCGCCTGGGCGCACGGGAAAGAGGTATACTGTCCACAGCAAAAGCATCTGTGGACTTCTGATTCCATGTGCGCCTGGGGGCGCACGGGAAAGAGGAATACTGTCCACAGGAAAAGCGTTTGTGGACTTACAGAAACGGAGGATGGATATGTCTGACCAGGATAACAGGGATCCAAAAGATACAAAGGAAACGAAGGAGAACGCCGGCGGTCAGGGGGAGGAGAAGCGGGGAGACTACGAGGACGTGTGCTTTGTGTGCCGCAGGCCCGAGAGCAAGGCGGGCAAGATGTTCAAGCTCCCCAACGGCATCTGCGTCTGTGACGACTGTATGCACAAGACCATGGACGCGGTGAGCCAGTTCGACTATCAGGGCATGTTAAGCGACCCCAGCTTCCGGAAGAACATGGATCAGTTCATGAAGGGCGGCATGCCCCAGATCCGCTTCGTAAATATCGCGGATCTCCAGGGGGAGGGAGGGATCCCCAACAAGCAGAAGATCAAGAGAAAGAAGTCCGGGGAGGATGCCCAGCCCGCGCTGAACATCCGGGATATCCCGGCGCCCCACAAGATCAAGGCCAGCTTAGACGAGTATGTGGTGGGGCAGGAGCGGGCCAAGAAGGTGATTTCCGTGGCAGTCTATAACCACTACAAGAGAGTGGCCACAGGCACCATGGACGAGATTGAAATCGAGAAGTCCAATATCCTGATGATCGGCCCCACCGGCAGCGGCAAGACCTATCTGGTGAAGACCCTGGCCCGGCTTCTGGATGTGCCCCTGGCCATTGCGGACGCCACCTCCCTGACGGAGGCGGGCTATATCGGGGACGATATCGAGAGCGTGGTCTCCAAGCTTCTTGCGGCGGCGGACAACGATGTGGAGAAGGCGGAGCGGGGCATTATCTTTATCGATGAGATCGACAAGATTGCCAAGAAGAAAAATACAACCTCCCGGGATGTGAGCGGAGAGAGCGTCCAGCAGGGGATGCTGCGGCTCCTGGAGGGGGCCCAGGTGGAGGTGCCCGTGGGCGCCAACAGCAAGAATGCCATGGTGCCCCTGGCCACGGTGAACACCCGGAACATCCTCTTTATCTGCGGCGGGGCTTTCCCGGATCTGGAGGACATTATCCGGGAGCGTCTGACCAAGACCGCCTCCATCGGCTTCAACGCCATGCTCAGGGACGCCTACGACAAGGACAAAAACATTCTCTCCCGGGTGACCCTGGAGGATCTTCGCCGGTTTGGCATGATCCCGGAGTTTTTGGGGCGTCTCCCCATCATCTGCACCCTGGAGGGCCTGACCAGGGAGATGCTGGTGAAAATCCTAAAAGAGCCCAGGAACGCCATCCTGAAGCAGTATCAGAAGCTCCTGGAGCTGGACGAGGTGAAGCTGGAGTTTACGGAGGGTGCCCTGGAGGCCATCGCCGAGAAGGCTTTGGAGCGCGACACAGGCGCCCGGGCCCTGCGCTCCATCATAGAGGACTTTATGCTGGACATTATGTACGAGATCCCCAAGGACGACAATATTGGCCGGGTGACCATCACCGAGGAATACGTCCGGGGCAGCGGCGGCCCTCTCATCGACATCCGCAGCAACCTGATCCAGGACAAACCCCAGGAGCTGCTCACCTACGAGACCTAAGGCCCATCTCAATCTTTTTCTGATAGGAAACCCCAGGGGGCACTGTTTACCGGTGCCCCCTGTATCTTACGGGTAAGGAGGAATCCTGGAAAAAGGAATGCCTCCCGGTTTAAAATCATGATGTAATTTATAAAGGGGGTTCTCCCTAGAAAATTACATCATGACTGCGGCTCATTTGTGACGATTTGAAAAAGCAGTTATGAGGAAAGGAGCAGACAGTCGTCCCATCGGAAAGTATGGGTGTATGCACCTAAATTATCTGAAGCCACATCACAGGACACTTTATACCAGCCTTATGCTAAACGGAACCTTATGGGAGCATTTGTCGGAAATCGACCGATCCTGCAATGAGCGGCTGGCTCGCTTGCCTATAACCAAACACAATCCCGCGCTCCCGGTTTTGTTACCGGGGTGCGGGATTTGTTCACTCTTTTTCTGAATCTGTTTCTGCCATCAAGCGGTCAAAATCGCTTTGATACAGGCGGTCTTGAATGATCCTGTATTGTTCAAACTCACTCTCTGCAAAAGCCTTTGCAATGGCAGCGGTCACCTTGCCCTTGTCCTGTAATATTTCAGCGTCATTGAATTGCAGAAACGCATCCAGTTTTGACGCCCAATCCGCCATTGTCATGGGGATATGCCGCCGCGCCTGACGGGTGGCGTAGTCCAGATACATCGTAACAATCTCATTCAATTCCTGCATTTCGTCCAGCGATAAATAGTTCTTGGCGATGGAAACGTCTGCTTTTACGATTTTGCCATCCGGGGCGTTGCGCCAAGTGGTCAATCCCATGTGTTCTTTTGTATGGTCAGCCCTCGCCACAATTACTTCGGCTGCGGTGTTTCCGTGAACTGCATAGTGCATTTTATTCTGTACAGTCGCAAAGAAATCTTTGGTGATTTGGCTGTCCAACGAATAGTCCACCGCCGTGGCATAAATATCCGTGATTTTCTGGTAGAACCGCCGTTCACTGGCTCGTATCTCCTGAATCTCGGAAACTAAGTGGTCAAAATAGTCCTCATCAAAGATTTGCCCATTGATCAGCCTGTTCTTGTCCAGAACATACCCTTGTTTTGTAAAAGTGTCCAGAACCTTTGTTGCCCATTGGCGGAACTGCGCTGCCCTGCTGGAGTTAATGCGATACCCTACGGCGATGATGGCAGACAGTGAGTAAAACTTGTATTGATAGGTTTTCCCGTTGTCTGCAACTTGTGCAAAATTTGCACAAGTTGCGGCTTCGTCCAATTCGCCGCTCTCATAGATGTTCTTCAAATGCTTCGTGACAACGCTTCTGTCCACATCGAAAAGCTGCCCAATCGCCTTCTGTGTAAGCCAGACATCATGATCCTGCACTCGAACCTCAATGCCTTCCTCATGGGCATCCTTTGTAAAAACAAGAAAGTCAACCGTGCTGTTCCTGATTTGCAGCTTATTCCCGTCCGTTGTGGTTTTACTATTCTCAGCCATTGTATATCACCATCCCTTTACCTAGTATACGAATTGCCGCCATCCTTGTCAATGTCGGTGCCCTTCATTTCCGCAAGAAAGCGCCGTCCCTCCATCGTCATAGGCTGTCCCGTTTCCTCCCGCCGCCTGAGTACCGGGAGGATTTTCTTATGTATCTCCCGTAAAGCCGTGTTCCGCACCTTGCGGATATTTCTGTCCGTCTGTCCCCGCATCCTGCCTCGTATTGCTGTACAGCCGGATTGAGGAGAAGAACAATATCTCCCTGTGATCTTCGGACAGAGCCGCGAGAACTTCCGAGAGATATGGCTCCCAAGCTCCTGTATCTCATAGGGACAGTTGAAAATCCTGTCAAGGAAATCTCCGCGCCGCTCCTGCCTCTCCAGTACGTTGTTCAGCGTGTCCGGGAAACATAAACCGTCTTCTCTTGCTCTGTAGTCCAGTGGCACATCGTCCCCATTCCGGCTGACATCGTGGCAGCGTTCCTTCCCCGGTTCCTCCGGGCTTCCATCTTCCCAATCCGCCACCGCCATACGCACCTCCCTCCAAAAATTTTTTGAAATTCTCTGAAAAACAATTCCGCAAACTGGCCCGTATTTTTCCTCTTTGTGAGGGAGTAATCTGATTATCTAATTTCGGATTACTTCTATCTTTTAAGAGAGGTAAAAAATGTCGTTGAGGGGGCGCTCATACGAGCTTTACACATTTCTGCTGATCCTTTCTTTTATCTGTCAGCCCCGGCAGAAAACCTTGACTGCCAAAAACTTCTGGTCTATCTCTCACAATGCACCGAGGAACAGATAACGATCATTCTCGCCATTGTGGAAGCATATCTCCGGACATATAAAAACCTAAAGAATAGGATAGCTTACTTCTTGATTATTTCTGAATTATTCTATTTGAAACAGGGTGGCTTGCCCCGTACAGACAAACCGCCCTGTTTTTACCTACTTATCTTTTTAAGCAGTTTTTTTATCTTCGCAGTTTTGGGAATAAGGCATAACCTCTCTAATATCTGTATGGCATCCACAATCCCCTGATAATACGCTCACTGTTCTTCCTTGTAATGAGCGTGGTCCACAGCTTCCATTTATATCTAATATTTCCTCATATCATGTCAGTCAGCTTGCCATGCTCCATTTCATACACGGTATCGCACAAAACTTCAATATCTTCTTTATTATGGCTGGCCAATATAATTGTTTTCCCTTCCGCCCTCAACTCTAACAGAATGTTCCGTATATCATTTACTCCCTGATTATCCAGTCCGTTCATCGGTTCATCCAAAATCAGTATGTCCGGATTTTCCATGATGGCCTGCGCAATTCCGAGCCTCTGCCTCATGCCGAGGGAGTATTTGCCGACTTTTTTGCGACTATCGGGATCTAAGCCCACTCTTTCCATGCTCTCTCTGATCTGTTCTTCTCCTATGATTTTACGGATAGAAGCCAAATATTCCAGATTTTTATATCCTGTATATCTACCTAAAAATCCGGGATTTTCGATAATAATTCCCATATTATCAGCAAAGTCAACATCCTTCCCTATCTCTTTCCCTCCAACAACTACTCTTCCGCCTGTCGGTTTTAAATATCCAATCATCATTTTAAATAGAACAGTCTTTCCTGATCCATTTCGCCCTATGATTCCATATATTTTCCCCTTTTCAAAACTGATATTGATACGGTCAAGAGCAACAACATCACCGAATTTTTTTGTCACATTCTCTATACGGATTACCTCTGCCATAACTATACCCATCCTTCCTCAAATTATTTTTCCCTTTTTCAGATACGCCCATCCTAAGAGAAAAGCAGCTGCCAACAAAATAATCTCCGCAGCAATAACCATTCCTGCCGGAAAACCGTCCTTTTCAAACAGGCTGCTTCTCGAATACATTCCCCACATTCCATACATAACATGAGAAACTGTACGAACCCGATAACCAATCAAAAATGTTACACCTTCCAGCAGCAACAAAGTTCCTGGGACAAAATGCCTGATGGAAAGCAAATCGAACACAGAAAACAACGCCGCCATGCTAATGCTGTGAAACAGCCACAAGATACTGACCTTGACAATTATTCCTGCTGAAAGCATCATTATGTTGCCCAAATATAAGTCCCAAAGCAGGACAGCCAGCAGAAGGAATATTGCCGTCCTTATGCCTATTACCAATCCTGTTCCATAACGCCTTTTCCACCAGTTTAAAACTGTCCCATAACGATATATGGAAAACAATTCCGTTTTTCTATTTCTTTCTGCATAAAATCCCACTGTAAGCAAAAAAGCACCAATCGGCAGAAGCCATTGTCCAAAAGGAATCAATGGTATAGTCTCAAAACAGCCCGAAGGTACTCCGCCAAATAATTTGATAAACACGCTCTCTGACATTATCCGTCCACCTCCGCTCCTGAATGAAATTCAACCTTTTTCACCAGAATAGCAGATAAAATGATTAACAGAATAATCAATACCAAAAATAAGGCGGCAGAGTGCCAACAGGCACTCGTTCCATCTATAAAAATTCCCGGAACTGCTCTTGCCAACAAGGAAAAAGGGGCGTGCCCGTCCATCATCTGCAAATATCCAGTCAAATGCACTCCCATTACCGTTACAATCCCCGCAGCTTCCGAAATCAGCAAGGCAGCAACATATAACAATACGCCTAAAAAAGCAAGGTACAGGTAAAGAAATATAAACGTCACTGCAAATGCCTGTGGCACTGTCATGATTTGCATCATTTTAAGCCACGGAAAACTAATATTATATTTCACACCGATGTTGTTTCCAACATCTTTTGCCAAAGAGTAAACCGGACTGCTCCACATATTTCCTGTAAATCCATAAAAACTGCTGATTATGATCGTAAATATCGCCATAACTGCCACATAGGAAAATGCCTGTACCAGTATATAGAAAAGCATTCCCGAATTCCAATGTCTCTTGCCGCACCGATATAGCAATAAATAAGTATTCCCTTTTACAAATGGGGCATCCGCAACCACCAGCAGCCATCCTAAAATGAGAAACAATAAATTCACATAATGTTGTTCAACCACGCAGAATGTTTCTAATATGTTAATCGGCTCTCCAATGTCAGCTACATATTGAAAAAATCCACTCATCCAATAGCCCATGATTGCCAATCCCAACAAATAGCCCATAACAACCCTGCCGCTTTGCTGCTCCTGCTTTAACATTCCCTTTGTGACCACTCCGAAGTTACCCATTCCGATACCTCTTCACAAGCCCCGCCATAATAACAGCCGAAATCATAACCAGATAAACGCATTCCATCCCCGCCGCCAGAAGATAACTGCCTACATCATCCCCCCGCAAAAGCCGGATTGGATTCAACCACGCTGCGCTGCCCAGTCCAATCCACAACGACTCATACACCACAAAGGGTGCAATCAGCGCCACATAACGATTGGGAATCCATACTGCAAACGCAAGGCCCACAAGCGCCCATACACAGCCAAACAAAAACCCCAGAACCGTTTTCCCCACTGCAATGTACCAGTCCCCATACTTCATAATGTAAGTAAGAATGACTGTACCCTTAAGCATTCCTTCATCCGATCCTTGCGGTATTCCCGGAACCCCAAATGTATAAGCCACAGCACAGGCAAGCGCAATCGGAACTGCCATCATAGCTCCTCCTGACAGTGCAACTGTCAATATTCGTGTCCGTCCAAACCGAAAAGGATCCATTCGGGCAAAAAGCATTCTGTAATACCCGCTCTGATATTCTTCACAAAAGTTTGTCGCATATGCCAATACCGGAAAGACCGCCGCAAAAGGAGTAAAACCGGATGCACCAAATGCATTATATAGAATATAATAGCTGCTTCTGGTATGGTTAAAAGGCGCTCCCGTTATCTCCGCAGCTAATAAAAGCACTGTCAGCGCAGCCATCCCGATGAAGAATCCGGGATTCCGAAAACCTCTTTTTATGTCCTTTAAGAAAAATCCTTCCATTGTTATTCCACCTTTATCAATTCTCCTGTCACAGCATCCAGATAGATATTCCACGCTGCACCTTCCTCAAACACTTTCTGCCATATCGCATCGCCTGAATCCAACGCGTCTATCATATAATCTAACGGAACAAAAATATGCCATGACGGTGTTAAACGCAATTCCGAATCCTGAAAAATCGGGTAATATACCAATTCCACCTCTGTCAGCTTTGCTTCTGAATTTCCCCAAAGCGTACCGCTTTTCAAATATGCTGACAAAACCTCTGTTACCTGCGAGAATGTCATAATTCTGTTTTCCGATTGTTCTGTAATTTTACCGCAATAGCCGCCGTTATAACCCAAATCCATTGATGCTACGCCTTCTTCTGTAACCCATGCGGTTCCCATCGGCAGAACCTCTCCATAACGCCACTGTCCAAACTCGTTTGCAACGCCAATTCCCTCATATATAGGTGAAAAATCCATTCTATAAAACGCTGTATCGTCAAGTTCGTAATAATAAATCTGAGCAGGATAAATGCCTGTTTCGTCCAGCACCGCCAGCTTTTCCAAAAGCATTTCTTCTGCATGATCCAATGAAAATTTCGCGGAAGTGCTTTCTCCATTTCTTGTAATATCAATTTCCGGTGCCACTTTATAAATTTGAGAGCATTTTTGCTTCAAGTCCTCGTTCTCATAACTTACACATGTATTCCATTTAAAAGAGGCCTCTTTTTGACCATCTGAAAGAATTAAAAAAGTATCATCGCCCAAATGCGGAAATTCTTTCGGCTTCTCATCTTCGTCCAGTTCATTCAACTCTTTTCCCTGCTGCTCAAGATATTCCGCCGTAATATCCCTCACGTTTTCACTGCCAAGCAATTCTTTCAATTTTACTTCATCAAAATCATCTCGTTCCCGTAAAGTCAATGTCTGGACTGTCTGCGGTACCGTCTCAATCCCCGCACATATCCAGATACCGTTTTCCTCTGTTCCAACCAAAGCATCATATCTTTCCTTCATCATTTCTCCGGCTTCTGCCGTATTCATATCAGATTTCTCAGATGCAATATTTTCCACCTCGCTTTCCAATGCGCTTTTTGCGCGATATACATCACTGTCCGCAGATACTTCCGGCGCATTCTGGCAGCCTGTCAAAGTACAAATTCCCAATATTGTTGTTATAAATACACTTGATAACCTTATTTTCATTCTGTATATACCTCCTGTATGTTTCTCATATGGGTTATGCCATAATTATACGCTTCTTTCTCTGCTTTCCCTGATTCTGGCGAAATTCTACCACATTTTTTCCGAAATCAGCCTAAAGGTAAATCACGCCATGTTCTAAAAAAGCTGCCATGCACACATGGCAGCTCCCGGTATTTATAAATCTTTCATATATAACATGATATCTGTTTCCATATGACTGTCTTCACAACGCATTTCTATATCGCCATGATACTTCTCCACAATTCTTTGGATATTTCCTAATCCTATTCCATGCCCGAAGGCAGATTTTTCCGAGAGTTTCCGTAACTCACATACCCCTTCCGGGATTCCCAGACAGCTATTTACCATATATAGGAACAAAACGCCATTTCCCATTCGCATACGGAGTTTCAAATACTGTTCATCTGTCTGTATAGATGATGCTATCGCATTATCCAGAAGATTTCCGACAATCACATTAAAATCAAAAGAACGCAGTTTCATTTTCTCTGGAAGCACAATGTCTATTTCCACTTTTTTCAGTGTTTCCTTCGCACTTTGCAGCTTGAAATTCAACAGGCTGTCCAATGCCTCGTTCCCAGTATACACATACTCTGACGGATTCTGCATAAATTCCTGCATGGAAGAAAGATACGCTGTCATTTCCTCCGTTTTCTTTCCCTTTGCCAATCCCTGCAATGCCATCACATGGTTTTTCATGTCATGCTTTAGCGACCGGATGCGGCTCTGGGACTCCATAATCACTTCTAACTGGTTCTGGTACGCAAATGTCTGTTGTTTATAAATATCCTGTTCCCTTAACTGCACATAATTTTTGAACAGAATATGGCACAGACAAAATACACACAAATTAAGAGCCACAATTACAGCGCACAAAAATACTGAAACTAATCCAGCAGCGCTCTTATACATCAACATCCAAAACGCTGCCACACTCAACATCGGAATCACAACCAGTAAAAACATCTGCCTTTTATCAAGCACAGATTCCCGATACTCTTTTGAATCAAAAATATGGCAGACGAGAATTACACAGACTAACAAAAGTAAGGCCTGGGCTGCGCTTTGCTGCATTACAATCTCTTCTAATCCGGCGCAGGAAATCATTCCCCAACAGCCTGTATCTATGCAGAAAAAAATCATACAAATCCAAGCTTTCTTTTCATACGCTGCACAATAAAAACACACTGTGACAAGAATGCCCGCCAGACTGCATAATTCATAAAGAAATGAGGTATGAAACGCTCCGTAGGCAACTGTTGTCAGCACATAGTATCCCCCAAAAATAATTTTCGACAAAATTGACTTTTTATTTCTTATGGTCAGAAAGGTATCCAACACCTTCTTCAGCAACGCTGTATGCAAAATATTAACAATTAAAATTTCAATCCATTCATAAAGTATCTTATAATACATTGTGCATTTTCTCTTTCAAATATCGTTTAATCTCTGCCCTGACTTCTTTCCGATACGGTTTACTGATACTTAGGACATCCCCATTCATCATCCTGACGCTTTCATAGGAATACTCGCTCACATATTCCTGATGTATGATATAAGATTGATGTATCATTAAAAAATCTGACGGAAGCTGCTCCATGATTACCTTTAACTTCCCATAAAAATCTTCCTGTCCTTCCTGTTTAATCATTAGAATTTTTTTATCCATACTCATAAAATACAGGATTTTTTTGACAGGAATACGAAAAATCTGCCCTCCCTTCTGATATTCAAAAAAGCTTTCCGCATACTTTTTTCGCTTCATGCTCCGTTCAATCACTTCCTTTAGCCTGAAACCGGAAATTGGCTTTACAAGAAATTCCAGCGGCTGCATTTTAAAAAGTTCCATCGCATAACTCTGTTTCGAAGAAATATAAACAATGTGTGTATCCGTATCTCCCATCTCATCACGAATGAAAGCACCCACCTCAATCCCATTTTTCTGCAATAACTCAATATCGAGAAAGAGAATATCTAGTTCTTCCCCTTTTTTCAAATCCCTCTCAAGGCCCTCTCCGCTATACCATACTTCGATTTCAAACTTTACTGAAATTTCCGCAGAAAGCTCTTGAAGCTGTTCCTCCAGCAAGGAACATAAAACTTTATCATCGTCACATATTCCTATCCTATACATATCTTCCCTGCTTTCTACTTTTTTTAACAATGCCGGTGATAGTATACTTCATCTTCAGAATGTTATCAAGCGCTTATCGACACACCCTCCGGGAGTGTCGAGGGTAGAATAGCAAGCACTGCCTATGTCCGGACACATAGGCGATTTCCCTATACGCCCTACCATCCGTATGATGAAATTTCCATAGGAAGGCGTCCCTAACCCTCTTTAAGTTTCTTTTTATTTTTCTCTGCCAGTCTTTGACCTCTATCCGCAGATTTGCCACAATAGCATACGGATAGTTCTATCCAAAAACAACTGAACAGACACGAAACCAAACTGTTGTAAATCGAACATTTTACAGCAGTTTTTGTACCCAAAATCAGGAAAGGAAGTATCAGAAATACATTCCCTTTTTGATTATTTCGCGCAGGGGGATCCGGCAGATTAGCGGATTGCCGTCATTTAATCGCTTTTTGCCCTATTGCACTGGAGAATTGCCCAATGCGTCACACGTTTTTCAAAATCATTATAAAGTTTTTCTGATAGCTTTTCTACCTTGACAGAAAGGATTACAGAAAAAATAGCAAGAGGGTGAAAATCCCCTTGACAAATCCCCAGAACGTGCTAATATAAACATATGAACAATGGTTCATATAATAAAAAGAAAGGGCTGCCCTTCTTCGGCGGAAGGCGGGCGCCCGTCCGGGAGGGAGATTTCCATGAATAAAAAGTACAAGATCGAGGTGGACTGCGCGGCCTGCGCCCTGAAGATGGAGGAAGCTGCCAGGAAGGTGGAGGGCGTAGCGGACGCCGCGGTGAGCTTTATGGCCCAGAAGATGACGGTGAGCTTTGCGGAGGGAGCCGATGAGAAGGCTGTCATGAAGAAGGTGGAGAAGGCCTGCAAAAAGGTGGAATCGGACTGCGAGATCTACTATAACTAGGAGGCGGCGGATATGACAAAGAAGCAAAAAAGGGTGCTGGCGCGCATCCTGATCTCTGGGATTTTTGTGATCGTCCTGGCCCTTCTGCCCCTGGAGGGGTGGATCAGGGGGGTCCTCTACCTGATCCCTTATCTGATTATCGGCTGGGATATTCTGCGCAAGGCCGCCCTGGGCGTCTGGCACAGGGAGATCTTTGACGAAAACTTTCTGATGGCGGTGGCTACCGTGGGGGCTTTCCTGCTGGGAGAGTACGCGGAGGGGACGGCGGTGATGCTCTTTTACCAGATCGGAGAGCTGTTCCAGAGCTGCGCCGTGGGCAAGAGCCGCCGCAGCATCGCCAGCCTCATGGATATCCGCCCGGATTACGCCAACATAGAGGGGGAGGACGGGAGCCTGGTTCAGGTGGATCCGGATGAGGTGCCTGTGGGAGGGGTGATCTGGGTGCGCCCCGGGGAGAAGATCCCTATCGACGGACAGGTGAAGGAGGGGAGCTCTGCCTTAAATACCAGCGCCCTGACCGGGGAGAGCCTGCCTCGGGAAATCGGGCCGGGAGACCAGGTGATCAGCGGCTGCGTGAACCTTTCCGGCCTGCTGAAGATCGAGACCACCCGGGAGTTTGGGGAGTCCACCGTCTCCAAGATCCTGGATCTGGTGGAAAATTCCAGCATGAAAAAGGCCAGGACGGAAAAATTTATCACCAAGTTTGCCCATTATTACACCCCGGCGGTCTGCTTTGCCGCCCTGGCGCTGGCCCTGCTCCCCCCTCTGGTGATCCGCTTCCTTTTGGGCGGGGAGTGCCTCTGGAGCGACTGGATCATCCGGGCCCTGACCTTTTTGGTCATCAGCTGTCCATGCGCCCTGGTGATCTCCATTCCCTTAAGCTTTTTCGGCGGGATCGGCAGCGCTTCCTCCAAGGGCATCCTGATCAAGGGCTCCAACTACCTGGAGGCCCTGGCCAAGACCTCCTGCGTGGTCTTTGACAAGACGGGCACCCTGACCAAGGGGGTCTTTCAGGTGACTGGGATCCGTCCGCTCCGGCCCGGCACGGAGGCGGAGCTTTTGGAGTACGCCGCCTGTGCGGAGAGCTATTCCAGCCATCCCATCAGCAGGAGCCTGCTGGCGGCCTGGGGGAAGCCGGCAGAAGAGAGCCGGGTGCGGGATGTGGAGGAAATCGGCGGCCACGGGGTGAAGGCCGTGGTAAAGGACCATCAGGTGGCCGCGGGAAACACAAGGCTCATGGAGCTTTTGGGGATCTCCCCCGAGGACCCCGGGGAGGACGGCACTCTGGTGCATGTGGCCATAGACGGGGCCTACGCCGGCTATATCGTCATCTCCGATGTGGTCAAGGAGGAGGCGGCTCCCGCCCTGAAGGCCCTTGGGCAGGCGGGGGTCAAAAAGACTGTCATGCTCACCGGGGACGCCGAAAACGTGGCCCGGAGGGTGGCGGCCCAGCTGGGGGTGGACGAGGTGCGCGCCCAGCTGCTTCCCGAGGATAAGGTGCGGGAGGTGGAGCGTCTGCTGCAGGAGAAGACCCCGGGCAGGACCCTGGCCTTTGTGGGGGACGGCATCAACGACGCGCCGGTTCTCTCCCGGGCGGATATCGGCATCGCCATGGGGGCCCTGGGCTCCGATGCGGCCATCGAGGCGGCGGATGTTGTGCTCATGGACGACGATCCCCGCAAGATCGCCGTGGCCATGCGCATTGCCAGGAAGTGCCTGCGGATCGTGTACGAGAACATTGTCCTGGCTCTGGGAGTGAAGGCGGTCTGCCTGGTGCTGGGGGCCCTGGGGCTTGCGGGCATGTGGCTGGCCATCTTCGCCGACGTGGGCGTGATGGTTCTGGCGGTGCTCAACGCCGTGCGGTGCCTCTACGACAGGGGATGAGCATTTGACTATGAGCAGGAATCTGCTGAGCAGGAATCTGCTGAGCAAGATTCTGCTGAGCATGAATCTGCTCAAGGGTGCGCCGCAAAAGGTCCTGCAAAGTGCGCTCCCCGGCAGAGGGCCGGCCGGGCGGGCCCGGGATTTTCCCAGGCTCCCTCCGGCCGGTTTCTGCATAGAGTAAGAGAAAGAATATGGATAGGTCAGAAAATGGATTGTAAAGAGAGGATCCTGTCAAACGATTATGCGGACGGCGTGATAGATTTTGCGGGGCAGCAGTATGTCACCCCGGAGGATGATGTGTGTTACATCCCGCTGGACGACAAATATTCCGTGATCTATGCCAGCCGCAGCCGGGTGCCGGACATTTTGACCAGCACCTATCAGTACCAGTATATCCCCAAGCTCTACGGGCTGATGCAGGAGCCGCCCGTCCCTCAAAACGGCGCCGGGCCCGCTCCCTTCGATCCCTCCAGCCTGATCGCTTCCGGGATTCTGCGGGTCCAAAATGCGCCCCTGAACCTGAAAGGGCGGGGGGTGGTCCTGTGTTTGATTGACACGGGGGCGGGCGCAAAATAGTTGCAACCGGTCCGGCCCTGTGATATAATTCCGTCAGGACGTTGCGGTGCTCTGGCACAGCGGAGCCCGGAAAAGTTTTCCTGCAGAAGGAGAGGGACGCAAGTATGAGTTTGTTGGACGATTTAAAAGGATTGGGAGTGGATGTGGAGGAAGGGCTGCAGCGTTTTATGGGAAACGCCCCCCTGTATGAGAGGATGATGAAGACCTTCCCCAAGATGATGGAAAAGACGCCGGTGGATCTGGATTTTGACGCTTCGGATGTGACGGGCATCATCGAGGTGACCCACTCCATCAAGGGAGCCACAGGAAATCTTTCCCTGACGCCCCTCTACGAGGCTTACACGAAGGCGGTGGATCTGCTGCGGGGGGGCAGGCCCGAGGAAGCGAGACAGATCCTGAAGGATATTCAGCCGGTACAGACGCAGATTATGGACTGCATCAAGAGCTATATCGCCTAGAGGGACGCCGGCTTTGCATCTATGCAGCGGGAGAGGGGATTGATTACACGGATCCCGTCTTTCGGGATGAGAACGGGGACAGCCGGATCCTGGCCATATGGGATCAGACCGTGCAGGAGGGCAGGCCCCCCGAGGGCCTGTACTACGGCAGCGAGTACACCAGGGCGGAGATCAACGCAGCCCTCCGCGCCGAGGATCCCTTTGAGCTGGTTCCCTCCCGGGATGAGAACGGACACGGCAGCGCCATGGCGGCGGTGGCGGCGGGAAGCAGACTGACGGGGGAGAACGCCTTCAACGGGGCGGCCCCGGAGGCGGATATCGTGGTGGTAAAGCTCAAGGAGTGCAAGCCGTATCTGAGGGAGTATTACCTGGTGCCGGAGGGGGTTCCCGCCTATGAAGAGAGCGACATTATGCTGGCGGTCAAGTACGCGGATTCCTTTGCGGTGCCTTTTTCCCGGCCGGTGGTGATCTGCCTGGGGCTGGGCAGCAGCATGGGGGATCACTGCGGCAGCTCCTTCCTCTCCGGCTATTTGAACCACATCGCCGTTCGGCGCAGCCGGGGGGTGGTGGTCTGCGGGGGGAACGAGGGCAATTCCGCCCACCACTATGCGGGCAGCCTGGCTCCCAGCGGCCGCGGCGGCAGCTATCAGGATGTAGAGCTGCGGGTGGGAGAGAACGAGAGGGGATTCCTCATGGAGTTCTGGGGCAATGTGCCGGACACCTACAATATTGCCATCCGCTCCCCGGGGGGTGAGACCATTCCGCCCGTCCGTCTGGGAACCGACCAGATCGACACATACCGATTTATCTATGAGAGGACGGTGATTACCGTCCAGAGCACTCTGGTGGAGCCGGGCTCCGGGGCCCAGCTCATGGTGCTGCGGGTGGAGGATCCCACTCCCGGCATCTGGAATCTGCGCGTCTTCGGGGTGGGGGAGCTCCACAACGGGAGCTTCAATATCTGGCTTCCCATCGCCGATTTTCTGAGCTCCGAGGTGTACTTTTTGGAGCCAAGCCCCTACATCACCCTGACGGATCCCGCCATGGCTCTCGGCGTGATCAGCGTCACCTTCTACAACGACGTAAACAACAGCTTCTCCCTGGAATCCGGCAGAGGCTACTCCCGCATGGGCCTCATACGGCCCGACATCGCGGCCCCGGGGGTCAATGTCTCAACCCCCTACGGCAGGCGGACGGGCGGCAGCCTGGCCGCCGCCATGACGGCGGGAGCCATCGCCCTGTTTATGCAGTGGTCTGTGGTGGAGGACAATATCCCTCTTCTGGAGAGCAAGGAGATCCGCAACTACTTTATCAAGGGCGCGACCCGGTCCCCGGACATCGCCTATCCCAACCGGGAGTGGGGGTACGGGAGACTGAACCTGGCCGGCGTGTTCGACGTGCTGGCGGGGGTGTAGGGAGGAATCTGAGAGACTGGTGTTGACATAATTTTTTGGATGTATTACTATGGAATGTACAGGCGATAAAGGAGGTAATCCGGCAGGCGGTTACGGGAAAGGACATAGAATGAGGGATAAGATACTGGTAGTGGATGATGTGGAGATCAATCGGGTGCTCCTGACAGAGATCCTCAAGGATGAGTTCCAGATCCTGGAGGCGGAGGACGGAGGTCAGGCGCTGGAGATATTGGAAAAACAAAACGACCAGATTTCGGTGGTGCTGCTGGACCTGATTATGCCGAATATGGACGGTTTTGCCGTGCTGGAGGGCATGAAGAGCAGGGGCTGGATGGGGAAGATCCCCGTGCTGGTCATCAGCGGCGAGTCCTCCGCCAAGATAGAGGGCAGATGCTTTGAGTACGGGGTGTCGGATTTTATCCGCAAGCCCTTCGACAATTCTTTGGTCCGGAAGCGGGTGATGAACACCGTCAACCTGTATCTGTACAAGAACCACCTGGAGGATACGGTCGCCAAGCAGACGGAGACCCTGAAAAAGCAGAACGAGCGCTTAAAGCGCCAGGCCGAGAGGCTCAAGGCCAGCAACGAGAGGATCATCGACATCCTGGGTACTGTGGTGGAGTGCCGGAACCTGGAGAGCGGCGAGCATATCATGCGGGTGAAGGAGTTCACCCGGATCCTGGCCCTGAAGATGATGGAGAACTACCCGGAGTACGGGCTTACCCCGGAGAAGGTGGAGATCATCACCTCCGCCAGCTCCCTCCACGACGTGGGGAAAATCGCCATCCCGGACGGGATCCTGCTCAAGCCCGGCCGGCTGACGGCGGAAGAGTTCGAAATCATGAAGACCCACACCACCAAGGGAAGCGAGCTGCTCACCAACATCAAGGGGATCTGGGACGAGGACTACGCCCAGGTCTGCTACGAGATCTGCCGGCATCACCACGAAAAGTACGACGGGAGAGGCTACCCGGACGGGCTGAAGGGGGATGAGATTCCCGTGGCCGCCCAGATCGTGTCCATTGCGGACGTGTACGACGCCCTGGTAAGCAGCCGGGTGTACAAGGGAGCCTTCACGGTGGACGTGGCGTTTCAGATGATAAACGACGGGGAGTGCGGCGTCTTTTCGCCCAAGCTCCTGGACTCCTTTGCCAGGGTGAGAGAGGAATTTGAGAGCCTGGTGGAGAGAAACAGGGCCGCCCAGGAGGCGTAAGGAAGGTAGAGACACTATAGGGCCGGGGAGTAGTGGGACTGCTATTCTCCGGCTTTTTATGGCGCCCGTCCGCCGACGGGCAAAGAGGAAGATCAGGCAAGGAAAGGATTTTGGAAGTATGAGCGTACTAAGCGGTATCAAGAAGTTGTTTGCCCCCATCGATATGACGGTGGGGACCCCCGGAAAGCAGATTGTGGCCTTCGCCATCCCCATGCTCATCGGCAACATTGCCCAGCAGCTCTACAACACGGTGGACAGCATCATCGTGGGGCGGTATGTGGGGGACAATGCCCTGGCGGCGGTGGGCAGCGCGGCGCCTATTTTGAACCTTCTGCTGGTGCTCTTTGTGGGCATCTCCGTGGGAGCCGGGATCATGGTCTCCCAGTATTTCGGGGCGAGGCAGAGGGAGGAGCTTTCCAAGACCATCGGCTGCTGCATGACCATGACGGCGGTGTCGGCCCTCATCGTTATGGCGGTGAGCCCCTTTATCACCAAACCGCTGCTGCGGCTTCTGGACACCCCGGAGAGCATCATCGAGTGGTGCAACACCTACCTGCTGATTTTGTTTATCGGGATTGCCGGCTCCTGCTACTACAATATCCTGGGCGGGATCCTGCGGGGCCTGGGGGATTCCGTCTCCGCCCTGATTTACCTGGTGGTGGCCACCATCCTGAACATGGTGCTGGACTATGTGTTTGTGGCAAAGTTCGGCCTGGGGGTGCCGGGGGTGGCCCTGGCCACGGTGATCGCCCAGTTTGTGTCGGCCCTGCTTTCCTTTTTAAAGCTCCGCACCATGACCCAGATCTTTGATATGAAGGTGAAATACCTAAAGCCTGAGAAGCGGTACTTGGGGGACCTGCTCCGATTGGGGCTTCCCTCCGGGGTGACCCAGGCCATCTTCTCCATGGCCATGATCGTGGTCCAGTCCCTGACCAACAGCTTTGGGGAGACCTTTATTGCGGCCAATGTGATTGTCATGCGGGTGGACGGCTTCGCCATGATGCCCGCCTTCTCCTTCGGCACCGCCATGACCACCTATGCGGGCCAGAACGTGGGGGCCCGGCAGATGGACCGGGTGGTGAAGGGCACCCGCCAGGGAGTGGCCATCGCAGTGGGGACCTCCGCAGTGATCACCCTGCTGATTTTGCTTTTCGGGAAATACCTGATGGCCATCTTTACCAAAACCCCGGAGCTGGTGGAGCTGAGCTTCAGCATGATGAAGATTCTGGCGGTGGGCTACATTGCCATGGAGGTGACCCAGTGTCTCTCCGGCGTCATGAGAGGGGCGGGGGACACCCTGACGCCCATGTGGATCTCCCTGGTCACCACCGTGCTGATCCGGGTGCCGGTGGCCTACGGCATCGCCTACCTGACCCGCTCCCCCGAGCTGCCCAAGGGCAACAGCGCCTGTATCTTCGTCTCCCTTTTGATCTCCTGGGTGCTGGGAGCGGCCATCACCACCTTCTTCTACATGCTGGGCAGGTGGAAGAAAAAAGCCCTGATGGCGGCATAGCCCCTAGCAGCTCAGCACATGGAGCTCATGGAGGGCCCGGGTGGCCGCCACGTAGAACAGCTTTGCCTCCCGGGGGCTGGCGAGGTTCTGCTCCAGGCGCAGATTCCACAGGATCACCGCGTCAAATTCCAGCCCTTTTACCAGGCGGATGGGAAGCACCGCGGTTCCTTCGGCAAAATTCTCATTTTCCCCCTCCCTGAGGGGAGTGAGAGGCGAAAGGAGCTCCCGGGCGTGCTTTTCATCCGCCTGTTCGCGGCATATGACGGCCACGGTGCGGTGCCCTCTGGATCGGATCTCCCCGATCAGGGAGGCGGCGTACTGGGCCATCTCCAGATCGCTCCAGAAACTTTTCTCAGATACGGGCAGCCCGTGGCGGATCACGGGCTCGATCCGGTAGCGGCCGCCGTTTGCATGCTCCAGGATCCGTCCGGCGTACCGGGAGATTTCAATAGTGTTGCGGTAGCTCTTCTGCAGCAGCAGGAATTTGTCCTTGGGGCCGGTGAGAAAGAGCTTTTGCAGCTCATACCAGTCGTTCAGCCCCGTGTCGTAGTTGATATTCTGGGACACATCCCCCATGACGGTGAAGTAGGAGGCGGGAAGGAGCTGTCTCAGCACATAGTAGGCGCCGATGCCGAAGTCCTGGGCCTCGTCCAGAAACAACAGGCCGAATGCCTGATTGGGCTCCTTTTGGAAGATCCGGTAGTGGATCAGGGCCAGGGCGGCCATATCGTAGAGATCCCACTCCTTCCGGCCAAGGGCGGCCAGGTGGGCCCTCAGGGTCTCCCGGCTTTCCCGGCCTGCCTCCGGCCCCGGGGAAGCCTGACAAATTTTCTCCTGCATGCTTTCCAGAAACTCCAGGTACAGCGCCCGGGCGTTTGTCCGGGGGCGCAGGCCCCGATAGTGCCCCGCGTACTCCCGGAGCTTTTTCTGGATCTCGTCCCGGTCGCACCCCGCCAGCAGAAAGCGGATGCGGGTTTTCGCACGCTCGTCCAGCATGGACAGCAGAGTGCAGACGCTGACGGCGGGGTTTTCCCGCAGCAGAGTACGGGTGCCGGAGGCGGGCAGGATCACTCCCAGCTGCGGATCCTCCAGGGGAGAGCAGTCTATGTACTGCTCTCTTTTTTGGGCCAGGAAAAGCTCCAGCTCCCGCATAAATTCCAGAGAGCAGCGCCGGGGGGCGGATCCGTCCGGGGGCACCGTCCGGTATTTTGGGTTCCAGTCCTTTTCGCAGAGTCTGGCAAAGAGCTGATCCATGCGCAGGTGGCGGATATTGGGCACGTCCAGCTCCGGCAGGCCGGCGGTGATATAATTCAGCAGCAGATCGCTGCTGCCTACGATGCAGTACTCGTTGGACTCAAACCGGTGCCGGTAATTGTAGAGCAGATAGGAGATCCGGTGCATGGCCACGGTGGTCTTGCCGCTGCCGGCCACCCCCTGGACGATCAGGTTGGCGAAGGGGGACTCCCGAATGATCGCGTTCTGCTCCTTCTGGATGGTGGCGATGATCTCCCCCAGCACCGCGTCCCGGTTCCGGGAGAGATACTGGATCAGCAGGGCGTCGTTGGCAGCCACGTCGCTGTCGTAGCAGCCCCTCAGGACGCCTCCCTCCACGTCGTAGGTGCGCTTGCCCTTCAGATCAATGGGGATGGGAGCCTCGTCTGCCAGCCCGTACTCGCCGGGGCCCAGCTCGTTCTCGTAGTAGACGCTGGCGATGGGGGAGCGCCAGTCGGCGATGAGAACCTCCGTCCGGTCCCGGAAGACGCCGTTTTTGCCGATATAGACCTGCTGGGGTACTGGGGCGGAGGCTTCCTTGTAGTCGATGCGCCCGAAATAGGGCTTCTCCAGGGCCGCCCGGTTTTTTCGCAGGGAGCTTAGGGCGTGTTCTTCCAGGCTGGCGGCGGTCATCAGCTGATTGTAGAGCTCCACATCCCCGCCGTTGATGCGCCGGTAGAGCTCCTGAACCTGGGCGTGGCGCTGCCGGCACTCCGCCTCACTGCGGAGGATGTTTTCGGCGATAATCTGCCGCACAAGGGCAAAATGCTCCAGCTCCCCGGGCCAGTCTGGCGGGACTGCGGGGGGCTGGCTGGGAGAGGGACCGGTGTCCTTTGCGGAAGGCCGGGTGGGAGAGGGAACGGTGTCCCTTGAGGAAGGCCGGGTGGGAGAGGAAACAGGGTCCCTTGAGGAAGGCCGGGACTGGGAATCTGACATGGATACATACCTCCTTTGCTTGGGTGTCAGGCAGCCCCGTCCGAGGGCCCGCCTGAAGGTCTGCAGGGTGAATCAGAAGTTTATGGGAAATCTGAAGGTCTGCAGGGTGATTCAGAAGACTATGGGAAAGTATACCGGAAAAAAGAAAAATTACTAGACTTTTCTTTCGGATTGTGTTATGGTGTGTTATGAAGTTCTACTTAAGAAAGGCTGTCGCAGAAGCGACAGCCTTTTGACGTAATTGAAAATGGCCCGGCAATTGAAATCAATCGGGCGTCTGAAACCGATCCGGCAGTTGAAAGCAATCCGGCAGTTGAGAGCGTGCCGGCAGTTGAGAGCGAGCTGGCAGTTGAAACCGATCCGGCAGTTGAGAACCGGCGGAAGGCCTATCCGCAGATCAGGGTTCCGCACTTCCCCTTGACGGCATCCTTCAGCGCCTTCATGGAGGTGATCAGCACCCTCCCCTCCGGCACTCTTTCCAGATAATACACTGCCGCCTCAATCTTGGGCAGCATGGTGCCCGCCTCGAACTGTCCCTGGGCCATATATTCCCTGGCCTGGGAGAGGGTCAGGCTGTGGAGGGGCTCCTGGCCGGGGGTTCTGTAGTCCAGATACACATAATCCACGCCCGTCAGGATAATCAGCTCCTGGGTCTTTAAGTCCGCCGCCAGCTTCCCGGCGATGGCATCCTTCTCGATCACCGCCGAGGCGCCCTTCAGCACATGCTGCTGCTCGATCACGGGGATCCCGCCTCCGCCGCAGGCGATGACCTCCTGCCCGGCCGCCGCCAGCGCCCGGATGGCCTCGATCTCCACAATGTCAATGGGCTTGGGGGCCGCCACTACCCGGCGGAAGCCCTGGCCCGGATATTCCTTTACATAATTGCCCTTCTTGATCTCTGCCTCCGCCTCATCCGCCGACATAAAGCGGCCGATCACCTTGGTGGGCTCGTAGAATGCCTCATCGTAGGGATCCACCGTCACCTGGGTCAGGACCGTGCTGACGGGATGGGAAATGCCCCGGCTCAGCAGCTCGCTTCGCAGGGCGTTCTGGATATCATAGCCCACATAGCCCTGGCTCATGGCAGAGCACACACACATGGGGGCGGGGGTATAGTCCGGGTAAACCCGGCGCAGTTCGGTCATGGCCTTGTGGATCATACTCACCTGGGGCCCGTTGCTGTGGGTGATGGTGAGCTGATAATCTTCCTCCACCAGGTCGGCCAGAGCCCTGGCAGTGATCCGCACCGCGTCATGCTGCTGCGTAGTGGTATATCCCAGGGCATCATGGCCCAGGGAGACGACGACACTCTTTTTGCTCATCTGTTGTTTCCTCCGTCCCCTGATTATAACATGATTGCCCGGAAATGGCAAACGGAAAAGGAAAATTGGGCGGCGCTCTTTACAGGGGGCGATTTTGGGATTACAATCGAGGAAGATGAGCCGGATTTCCTTCTTTCTGACAGGAGGGGGATCCGAGTAACAGGGACAGGGGGTAGCCGCCGTGGGCCGTGATATATACAGACAGATCACACTGTGGCTGGTTTTGGGAATGATCCTTCTTGGCGGGATCCCTGTCCGGGCCGCGGAGAATCAGGCGGACTTTCGCCGGGAGCTGACAGAGGAGGAGCGGGCCTATCTGGATGGCTGTGGGCCCCTGAAGGTGGGGTTTGTGGGGGATCAGATCCCCGTGTCCTTTGCGGACAGCCAGGGGAATCTGGCCGGCATCACCCGGTACATTCTGGACCGGATTGCCCAGATCAGCGGCCTCACATTTGAATATGTAGCCCTGCCGGCGGGGGATGTGACCTACACCTATCTGCTGGAGGGGGACTTTGACCTGGTGACCAGTGTGGAGTATAACCGGGAAAACCAGACGGCCCGGGGCATCCTGATCAGCGATCCCTACCTGATCAGCCGCAAGGTGATGGTGACCCGGGACGATTTCAGCGCCTCTCTGGACGATCCCTTGACTGTGGCCATCTGCACCGGCTCCCAGACCATCAAGAAGGTGCTGACGGGCCGGTATCCCAACTTCCGCATGGTGGACTATGACTCCATTGAGGCGGGCTTGGACGCGGTTTCCAGGGGAGAGGCGGATCTGATGATCCACAACCAGTATGTGGCGGAGTACTGGCTGTACAAGCCGGTGTATGAGGGACTGAAGGTGATCCCTGTGCTGGATATGGAGGATATGCTGTGCTTCTCGGCGGTGGTGCCCTTTGACAGCCAGGGACAGGCCGTGGACACGGGGGAGGGCATGCTGATCCAAATCCTGGACAAGGCCATAGCCCGGCTGACGGAGGACGAGGTGAGCGCCTGCACCATCCAGGGCGTGATGGAAAACCAGTATGTCTACGATATGGGGGATGTGCTTTACCGCTACCGGTACGCCTTTACGGTGCTGGCCGTATCTGCGGTGTGCATTGTGACGCTGCTTTTGCTGCTCAGCCGCCAGCATATGCGCTCCATGGAGGCGAGGGCGGACGCCAGGGCCAAGAGACAGTTTTTGTCCACTATGAGCCATGAGCTGAGAACCCCTTTAAACGGACTGATAGGGCTCAATTACCTGATGTCCCGCAAGCTGGGGGATAAGGAACAGCTGGCGGACTATCTGCAGCAGTCCACCGCCACGGCCCGGTATCTGCTGTCTTTGGTAAACGATATCCTGGATATGTCCGGCCTGCAGGATGAAGCGGTACGGCTGGTTCAGGAGCCGGTGGACGTAAATTTCCTGCTTTCCACAGTGGAGTCCATCGCCCGCATCGGGATGGAGGAAAAGAAGCTGGATTTTTCCGCGGACACGCAGATTCTCTGCCCGGTGATCCTGGGGGATGAGTCCCGCATCCAGCAGGTGATTCTGAATCTGCTGGACAATGCCCGGAAGTTTACCCCGGAGGGGGGACGGGTAGAGCTGAGGGTGCGCCAGAGCCAGGACGGGGAGGGGATGATCTGGACCCGGGTGGAGATTTCCGACACGGGCCGGGGCATCAGCGAGGAATTCAGCGCACAGATATTCGGATCCTTTAACAGGGGGCAGGACACCGTCTCCAAGGGCAACCAGGGGGCGGGGCTTGGCCTGCCCATCAGCCGCCGTTTGGCCCAGCTCATGGGAGGGGAGCTGACCTTCACCAGCAAAAAGGGGGAGGGAAGCGAGTTTGTGTTCACCTTCCCGGCGCCCAGAGCGGTGCAGAGTGCCCCGGAGAGGGGAGATGAGGCCCGGGACGGGAGAGAGACGGACCGGGAACCCGTGAAGGATCTGCCGGAGGAATCCGGTTTGGGGGAGACGGAAGTCATCCGTAAAAGGCCCCGGATCCTGGTGGCCGAGGACAATGAACTGAACGGGGAGATCATGCTGGGACTTCTGGAGTCCAGCGGGTTTGAGGCGGATCTGGCTAGAGACGGGGAGGCGGCCTTAGAGCTCTTTGCCCGGTCGAAGCCCGGCTTCTATGGGGTGATCCTGATGGATATTCTGATGCCGAAGCGCAACGGATTTGAGACGGCGGCGGCCATACGGGCCCTGCAGCGCCCGGACGCCGGCACGGTGCGGATCGTGGCCTGCAGCGCAAACAGCGACCGGGAGGACCGGGAGACGGCCATGCGCAGCGGTATGGACGGCTTCCTCTCCAAACCGATCAATCTGGAAAAGCTGCTGAAGGAGTGCGGGGAGGCGCGGTGACGCCGCCATATTCAATCAAGAATTATAATGAGCAGAGCTTTTCATAAACGGCATTCTCGTCAAAGCCGCAGGCTTCGGCAGCGGAACAGATCCGGTCAACCTTCTCCTGATCTGCCAGCAGATCCTCCGCGATTTTATCCGGCGTGTCTCCTTTTCGCAGCTTCGCGCAGACCTGGCGGATCAGCAGCCGCAGTTCTCCCTTGGCTATGCCCTCGGTAATTCCCTCGGCCCTTCCGGCGGTTAGTCCTTCGGCCCTTCCAGCGGTTACGCCTTTTTCGTATCCGTCCTCCACGCCCTCCTCGTATCTCACATCCAGGGCGTCATCCATATTGAACTGCGTGTACAGCATATTCACCGCCTCCGTTCCGTGCTCCCGCACAAACTCCGCAAAGATTCCCTCCCTCTGGCAGTCCAGGATCGCTTTCCGGATCGACTCGTCGCGCCCCAGATCTTCCTCCTGATACTCCCTCAC
>CANQOL010000019.1 GCA_947625475.1 uncultured Acetatifactor sp. | reverse complement strand
ACAAAAAAATAAGCCATAAATGGCTTAGATGAAGGATTTTTGCAGTTAGGCTATTTAAAAGAAGTGTCAAACACCCGGCTGCTGGCCGCCGTCCGGCCCGAGCATTCCCAGGTCACCATAACGGCAAAAAGTGCCGGACGGGAGGATTCAGTGATTTACAAATACCAGATTTTGTAGTAAGATAAAAGCGGATACACAAGCGGCTGTGTCCGCTTTTTTCTTTTTTGTGTGTCCGCATTTGTCAGAACAGGAGATAAGACAGTGGCGGAAATGACACCCATGATGCGGCAATATCTGGAGACCAAGAAGCAGTACCCGGGTTGTCTCCTTTTTTACCGGCTGGGGGATTTTTACGAAATGTTTTTTGAGGATGCAGAGACGGTTTCCCGGGAGCTGGATCTGGTACTCACGGGGAAGAGCTGCGGCCTGGAGGAGAGGGCCCCCATGTGCGGGGTGCCCTACCATTCGGTGGAGAGCTATCTGAGCAGGCTGATTGCCAAGGGCTACAAAGTGGCCATCTGCGAGCAGATGGAGGATCCGAAGCTGGCCAAGGGGCTGGTGAAGCGGGAGGTGGTGCGGATCGTCACCCCCGGCACCAACCTGAATCTGCAGTCTCTGGAGGAATCCAAAAACAATTACCTTATGTGCGTGGCCTACACGCCCGGCCGGATCGGCATGGGAGTGGCGGATGTGACCACGGGGGATTTCCACATGACGGAGGTGGAGGATCTCAAGAAGCTCATGGACGAGCTGATGAAGTATGAGCCCTCGGAGATTATCTGCAACGACGCCTTTTTGGTCAGCGGCATGGATATCGCGGATCTGAGGGGGAGGCTCCACATAGCGGTGAGCGCCATAGAGGCCCATTATTTCGACGACGCCGTGTGGGAGAGGTGCCTTGCGGATCATTTTAAGGTCAGCACCTTAAAGGGCCTGGGCCTGGAGGATTTCCCGGTGGGAGCCATGGCGGCAGGGGCTCTCATGAAGTATCTGTACGACACCCAGAAGATCGGGCTGGGCCATATCACCCATATCCACTCCTATGTGACCAGCGGCTTTATGCTGCTGGACGGCTCCACCCGGCGCAATCTGGAGCTGGTGGAGACCCTGCGGGAAAAGCAGAAGAGGGGTTCCCTTCTGTGGGTTCTGGACAAGACGGGCACCGCCATGGGGGCCAGGCTGCTGCGCAGCTATGTGGAGCAGCCTCTGATCGAGAAGCCGGAGATCGAGCGCCGTCTGGACGCGGTGGAGGAACTGAACGCTGACACGGTGTCCCGGGACGAGCTGCGGGAGTATCTGAAGGCGATCTACGATCTGGAGCGGCTGCTGGGCCGGGTGGCCTATCAGTCCGCCAACCCCAAAGACCTGCTGGCGCTGCGCAATTCCCTGGAGATGCTGCCCCATATCAAGGCGGTGCTGCAGGGCTTTCAGGGGGAGCTCTTATCCAATGTGGAGCGGGATATCGATTCCTTTGAGGATCTGTACGAGCTTTTGCAGAAATCCATCCGGGAGGATGCGCCCCTGACCATCCGGGAGGGCGGGATCCTGCTGGACGGCTACGATGAGACAGTGGACCGGCTGCGCAGCGCCAGCCGGGACGGAAAGGAGTGGCTGGCCCAGCTGGAGGAGGAGGACCGGGCCCGCACGGGCATCAAAAACCTTCGGATCAAGTACAACAAGGTGTTCGGGTATTATTTTGAGGTGACCAATTCCTTCCAGAATCTGGTGCCCCCGGACTATATCCGCAAGCAGACCCTGGCCAACGCAGAGCGCTACACCACCCCCCGGCTCAAGGAGCTGGAGGATACCATCCTGAACGCCCAGGAGCGGCTGTGCACCCTGGAATACGATCTGTTCTGTGAGATAAGGGAGAAGATCGCGGGGGAGCTGGACCGGATTCAGCGCACCGCCAAGGCAGTGGCCTGCCTGGATGTGTTCACCTCTCTGGCCTATGTGTCGGAGCGGAACCGCTATGTCAGACCTCATCTCAACGAGAAGGGCCTGATCCATATCAAAGAGGGGCGCCATCCGGTGGTGGAGCAGATGATGGACCCCGGCCTGTTCATCGCCAACGACACCCTGCTGGACAATGACAGCCACTGCATCTCCGTGATCACCGGCCCCAATATGGCCGGGAAATCCACCTACATGCGCCAGACGGCCCTGATTGTGCTCATGGCCCAGCTGGGCTGCTTTGTGCCGGCCGAGAGCGCGGATATCGGCATTGTGGACCGGATTTTTACCCGGGTGGGGGCTTCGGACGATCTGGCCAGCGGCCAGTCTACCTTTATGGTGGAGATGAACGAGGTGGCCAACATCCTGCGAAACGCCACGCCAAAGAGTCTGCTGGTGCTGGACGAGATCGGCCGGGGGACCTCCACCTTTGACGGGCTGAGCATCGCCTGGGCGGTGATCGAGCACATCAGCAACAAAAAGCTGCTGGGGGCCAAAACTCTCTTTGCCACCCACTACCATGAGCTGACGGAGCTGGAGGGCAAGATCGGCAACGTCAACAACTACTGTATCGCCGTCAAGGAGAGCGGGGACGA
Organism: uncultured Acetatifactor sp.; assembly: GCA_947625475.1. Classification (GTDB taxonomy): domain Bacteria; phylum Bacillota; class Clostridia; order Lachnospirales; family Lachnospiraceae; genus Acetatifactor. The sequence continues at coordinate 55,945 of CANQOL010000019.1, read as the reverse complement.
TATTGTGTTCCTGCGCAAGATCATCAAGGGCGGGGCGGACAGAAGCTACGGGATTCAGGTGGCCAAGCTGGCGGGAGTGCCGGATATGGTCATCGACCGGGCAAAGGAAATCGCGAGACAGCTGGGGGAGCAGGATATTACAAAGAAGGTACAGGAGATCTTTGCGCAGGATCAGAGCGGGGACACCGGAAAGGCCAAAAAGCCAAAGCATTATGACCAGGTGGATCTGGAGCAGATGTCCCTCTTTGACACGGTGACGGATGAGGATGTGTTAAAGGAGCTGCGGGAGGCGGATGTGCCCAATATGACGCCCCTGGATGCCCTGAACACCCTCTACCGGCTGCAGAACAGACTGAAGAACAGGTGGCAGGGGTAGGGAAGGACTGTATGGACTGCCTGGTGCAGGTGGGCTGAGCTTAGCAAAGGGGATGGATCGTATGACCGGCTTGGCTTAGACGGGCTGCGCCCGGCAAAGGGAAAAGACCGCATGGACTGCTTGACGCAGGTGGGAAGCGCCGGCAAAGAGGAAGGGCCGCATGACCGGTTTGGCGCAGGCGGGGGCCTGGCCTGGCAGCCGGGAAAACAGGAGCGGGGTCGCTTCGGAACGGAGAAAAGATGAGTGAGATTCGTGTGCTGGACGCGGAAACCATAGACAAGATCGCTGCCGGGGAGGTGGTGGAGCGCCCCGCCAGCGTGGTGAAGGAGCTGGTGGAGAACGCAGTGGACGCGGGGGCGGACGCCATTACCGTGGAAATCCGGGAGGGAGGGATCAGCCTGATCCGGATCACGGACAACGGCAGCGGCATGGAGGCATCCCAGATCCGGACGGCCTTCCTGCGCCACGCCACCAGCAAGATTCAGCGGGCGGAGGATCTGGGCCGGATTTCATCTTTGGGGTTTCGGGGTGAGGCGCTCTCCAGCATCGCGGCAGTGGCCCAGGTGGAGCTGATTACCAAGACACAGGAGGCTCTCACAGGCACCCGGATGGTGATCGAAGGGGGCGCGGAGAAGAGCTTTGAGGAAGTGGGGGCTCCCAAGGGAAGCACCTTTGTGGTGAGGAACCTCTTTTACAACACCCCCGTGCGGAAAAAATTTTTAAGGCAGCCCGCCACGGAGGGAAGCTATGTGATCGACCTGATGGAGCATCTGGCCCTGTCGCGGCCGGATATCTCCTTTAAACTCATGGTGGGGAGCCAGACTAGGTTTTACACCTCCGGAAAGGGAGATCTGCGGGAGGTCATCTACCGGCTCTACGGCAGGGAGACGGCGGCGGGGCTGATTCCCCTTGCCTTTGAGAAGGACGGGGTGACGCTGGAGGGCTTTTTGGGGACACCGGCCTTAAACCGCTCCAACCGCAGCTTTGAGATCTATTTTATCAACGGAAGATTTATCCGCAGCAATATCCTGGCCAAGGCCATTGAAGAGGGCTGCCGGGAACAACTGATGCAGCATAAATTCCCCTTCTGCGTCCTGCATATGAAGGTGGCAGACTGCTCCCGGGTGGATGTGAACGTGCACCCCACCAAGATGGAGGTGCGCTTCTCGGACGGAATGGGGATCAGCGCTCTGGTGACGGAGGCCGTCTCCCAGACCCTCCGGCAGCGGGAGATGATTCCCCAGGTGGAGGCCCCCCTTCCGGCCTTGAAAATGCCGGAAAGCCGGAGCCGGAAGCCAGGGGAAGCCCCGGGCCGGACGGCTGCCGGAAACCAGGCGGCGGAGAGCCGGGTGCCTGCCGGAGGGCAGCCTGACGTGTCCGGGCCGGAAAAAGAGAACGCCAAGACTGCCGGAACGGCCGTCAGGACTGCCGGAACGGCAGCCAAACATCCCTCGGCTCCGGAGCCCTTTGAGGAACGCCGAATGGGCCAGTACCGGGTGGCCCAGGAGCTCCAGTATCAGGCCAGACAGAGGCAGGAGGGGGAGTTTCAGCAGGGAAATTTGTTTGAGGAGCGGATCCTGACCCGGGAGAAGAGGGCCGAGTACCGTCTGATCGGCCAGGTGTTTGACACCTACTGGCTCATCGAGTACCGGGATAAGCTCCTGATCATCGATCAGCACGCCGCCCATGAGAAGGTCAAGTACGAGAGCTTTATGAAGCAGTACCGGGAGAAGGCCATTCTGACCCAGAACCTTCTGCCGCCCATCATCGTCAGCCTCACCGGCCAGGAGGAACTGGCCTACCGGGAATACAGCACATCCTTCCGGGCCCTGGGCTTCGAGGTGGAGCCCTTCGGGGGGAATGAGTACGCTCTCCGGGGCGTCCCCACCGACCTGTACGGCTGCGGGGAAAAGGAGCTTTTTCTGGAGGTGCTGGATCACCTGGCGGAAAAAGGCCCCGCAGGGGGCGACCAGGCCGCCCAGGAAAAAATCGCCTCCATGGCCTGCAAGGCGGCGGTGAAGGGCAACCAGACCCTCTCCAGGGAAGAGGCGGAAGAGCTGATCGACCAGCTCCTTACCCTGGAAAACCCCTACCACTGCCCCCACGGACGGCCCACAATCCTTTCCATGAGCAAATATGAGATGGAGAAAAAGTTTAAACGATGAATGACGCCAGGGAACCGCTGATCATACTGACAGGCCCCACTGCCGTGGGAAAGACAAGCCTGTCCCTGAAGCTGGCCGAGGCTGTGGACGGGGAGATTATCTCTGCGGATTCCATGCAGGTTTACAAGGGCATGGATATCGGCTCCGCCAAGGCATCCCCGGAGGAACGGGCCCGGATCCCCCACCACCTGCTGGACATTTTAGAACCCTGGGAAGAGTTCCATGTGGCCCTCTTTCAGGAAAAATGCCGGGAGGCCATCCGGGAGATCCGCCGGCGGGGGAAACTGCCCATCCTCACCGGAGGCACCGGCTTTTACATCCAGGCCGTGTTAAAAGATGTGGACTTTTCCCAGGGCCCCCAGGACGAGACCTGCCGCCGGGAGCTGGAGCAGCTTGCCGCCGCCCAGGGCCCCGCCTATCTCCACACCCTGCTGGCCCAGGCGGACCCGGAAGCCGCCGCCGCCATCCACCCCAACAACCAGAAGAGAGTGATCCGCGCCCTGGAATTCTACCGCCTCACCGGAGAAAAAATTTCCCAGCACAACCGCCTCCAGGCCAGCCGGGAAAACGCCTACAACGCCTGCTACTTTGTCCTGGACGAAGACCGGGAAATCCTCTACCGCAGAATCGAACAGCGCGTAGACCGGATGCTGGAACAGGGCCTGGTGGAAGAAGTCAAAAAACTGAAAGAGGCCGGCTGCACCCGGGATATGGTCTCCATGCAGGGCCTGGGCTACAAAGAAATCCTGGACTGCCTGGAGGGAGACATTTCCCTGGATGAGGCAGTCTACCGGATCAAACGGGACACCCGGCACTTTGCCAAGCGCCAGCTCACCTGGTTCCGCCGGGAGCGCGACGTAATCTGGGTCAGCAAGCCCGCCTTCGGCCGCAGCGAGGAACGCATCCTCACCTTCCTCCTGCAGAAACTCCAAGACCGCGCCATCCTGCCTCCCCAGCCCTGACAGCCCGACCGGCAGCCAAGCCCAAGCACCGCCGCAAAGCCGCTGTGCAGCTAAAGCCAAGCAACAGCAACAAGGTTCGGTTGTGCTAGATTAAGCCAAACACCAGCAGCAAGGTTCGCTGTGCAATAAAAGATAAGCACCGCCGCAGGGCCCGCTATGCAGATAAAGCCAAGCAACAGGGATCCATCCATATAGATAGAGAACGGGCGATTTGCCACTGCATCAGAGCCCGTCTCTATCTATATGGACGGATCCCGTCCCCCGACCTTACCCTGTTATCCCCCGACCTTACCCCTGCTGTTAACCCCCAGTAACATTACCCCTAACCCCTCACAACGACAAGGAGAACACCCCATATGGAATCCCTACAGCACCTCTACCAAACCCTGGGCATCACCCCCCTCATCTACGAATACGGCGAACACGCCCTGACCCTCCTGTCCCCCCGCTTCTCCGAAATCGACGCCCGCGCCGAATACAACCAGCTAAAAGTCCTCCGCGCCATGCAGCAAAACCGTGTCAGCGAAGCCTGTCTTCTGGGCACCACCGGCTACGGCTACAACGACCTGGGCCGCGATACCCTGGAGGCCGTGTACGCCTCCGTCTTCCACACCCAGGACGCCCTGGTGCGCCCCCAGATCACCTGCGGCACCCACGCCCTGGCCCTGGCCCTTATGAGCAATCTGCGCCCCGGGGACGAACTCCTTTCCCCTGTGGGCAAACCCTACGACACCTTGGAGGAAGTAATCGGCATCCGTCCCTCCCGCGGCTCCCTGGCGGAGTACGGCATCACCTACCGCCAGGTGGACCTTCTGCCCGACGGCAGCTTTGACTACGACAAAATCCGGGAAAACATCCGGGAGAACACCCGCCTGGCGACCATCCAGCGCTCCAAAGGCTACCAGACCCGGCCCACCCTGTCCGTGGAGCGCATCGGAGAGCTGATCGCCTTCCTGAAATCCTGCAAGAGCGACCTGATCTGCATGGTGGACAACTGCTACGGGGAATTTGTGGAGACCATAGAGCCCGGGGACGTGGGGGCGGACATGGTGGTGGGCTCCCTGATCAAAAACCCCGGCGGCGGCCTGGCCCCCATCGGAGGCTACATCGCCGGCACTAAGGAGTGCGTGGAAAACGCCGCCAGACGCCTGACCTCCCCGGGCCTTGGCAAGGAGGTGGGAGCCTCCCTTGGGATCCTGAGCGCCTTCTACCAGGGACTGTTTTTGGCCCCCACGGTGACGGCAGGGGCCCTGAAGGGGGCCATCTTCGCGGCAAACCTCTACGAAAACCTGGGCTTTCCGGTGATCCCAAACGGCAGAGAGCCCCGCTATGACATTATCCAGGCCGTGACCTTCGGGACCCCCCAGGGAGTGACGGCCTTCTGCCAGGGCATCCAGGCGGCGGCGCCGGTGGACAGCTTTGTGACGCCGGAGCCCTGGGATATGCCCGGATACGACGCCCCGGTGGTCATGGCGGCGGGGGCCTTTGTGTCCGGTTCCTCCATCGAGCTGTCTGCGGACGGGCCCATCAAGCCCCCCTACGCGGTGTACTTCCAGGGAGGCCTTACCTGGCAGCACGCCAAGTTCGGGATCCTCAAATCCCTCCAGACTTTGGTGGACAAAGGGGTCCTGACAGAAAAGGATGTCGAAAGGGCACAGCAAAATTTGAGAAAATCCGCGAGATAAAATTGTGATTTTTATATACAGAAAATGGAAAATGTGTTACTATGAATAGTGTTCCTTTGCCGCTCGGAGAAGGCCGCAGGGAGTACAAATGAATAAAAATGGAAAAAACAGGTATAATAACGAGAACATGCCCTATGAAAAATTCCTCCGGTTTGGCCCACAGGCCCTGACGGAGAGCGAGCTTCTCGCCATTATACTGCGCACGGGCACCAGAGAGCGGAGCGCTCTGGATCTTGCCCAGGAGGTACTGGCGCTGACAAAGCCACCCCGGGAGGGGCTGCTTGGCCTGTACGACATTCCCCTGGAGAAGCTGGAGGGCATCCGGGGGATCGGGCAGGTGAAGGCCGTGAAGCTCAAGTGCATCACGGAGCTGTCCATGCGGCTGAGCACGGCGAGGGCCCGGGAGGGGCTGATCGTCAGGGATCCCAGCACCGTAGCCGGCTATTTTATGGAAAAGCTCCGGCACCTGAAGACGGAGAGCGTGGTGCTGGCCTGCTTTGACGCCAAGGGACAGCTCCTGAGCGAGAAGATGCTCTCCAGCGGGAGCGTGAGGATGTCCCTGATCTCCCCCAGGGAGATTTTCCTGGAGGCGCTGCGCGCGCAGGCCGTGAGCATCATCCTCATCCACAATCACCCAAGCGGCGATCCTTCCCCCAGCCAGTGCGATAAGGATCTGACCCGGAAGGTGAAGGAGATGGGCGATACGCTGGATATCCCTCTTCTGGATCATATCGTCATCGGCGACGGGTGCTACGTGAGCTTCCGGGAGGCGGCCTTTTTGTGAGGGCGGCTTTTCAGACAGAAAGGAGTTGCTAATTTGGCCAACAACGCATTTGGTATCGACCTGGGTACCAACAACATCAAGATCTACAGCAAAAATGACGACAAGATCACAGTGGAAAAGAATATGATCGCCATAGAGAACAAGAACACTCTCTTTGCCTACGGGGACTCTGCATTTGAAATGTATGAAAAGGCGCCGGGAAATATTCATATTTCTTATCCGCTTTCCAACGGTGTCATCGCGGATATCCAGAATATGGAGACTCTGGTGAAATATTTTATCAGCGACCTGCAGAGGGGCAGCGCCAAGCCGGCGGATTTTTATATCGCCGTGCCCACGGATGTGACCGAGGTGGAAAAGAGAGCTTTCTACGATCTGGTGAAGGATGCCGGCGTCAAGGCCAAAAAGATCATGGTGGTGGAGAAGGCCGTGGCGGACGGCCTGGGGATGGATATCGACGTGAAAAATTCCCAGGGCGTGATTGTGGTGAACGTGGGCTTCGAGACCACGGAGATCTCCATTCTCTCCCTGGGGGGCATCGTGCTCAGCCGCCTGATCAAGGTGGGGGGAGCCAAATTTGACGAAGCCATCCGGGCGGCGGTGAGAAGGGAGTTTTCCCTGATTATCGGAGGGAAAACCGCCGAGTCGGTCAAGATTGCCTTGAGCGAGCTGGAGCAGGATAACTGCGGCGCGGTGGTCTACGGCCGGGATATTGTGACGGGCCTTCCCGTGGAGCGGGAGATCCCCACCAAGCTGGTGGTGGAATCCCTGGAGGAACACTTCAACACCATTGTGGACAATGTGAAGGTGATCCTGGAGAGGACTCCCCCCGAGCTGGCCGCCGACATTTACCGCAACGGCATCTATCTCACCGGGGGAGCGTCTCAGGTGAGCCACCTGGCGGACCGGATCAATCTGGGAACCGGCCTTAAGGTGAATGTGTCGGAGTACCCGCTGACCAGCGTGGCCCTGGGGCTTTCCAAGATCATCAATGAGGACAATTACAAAACGGTAGCGTATGCGATTGAGGGAATGAGTAAATGAGCCCGGTCATAAAAAGGAAAGGGGAGAGGTTTACGATACCAAGTAAATATCTCCTCTTTGTTTTAACCTGTCTGTGCACGGCCCTGATGGCGCTGACCATAGGCACGGATCTGTTTAACAGGCCGCTGAACGCGGCGGCGGGATATGTGGTGGTCCCCTTTCAGCAGGGGATCAGCCGGGTGGGGCAGTGGCTTTCCTCCCGGTCAGAGGAGCTGGTGCAGATCCGTCAGCTCCTGGAGGAAAACGCCAGCCTGCGGGAGCAGGTGGATGAGCTGACGGTGGAGAACACGCTCCTTCTGCAGGAGCGGGCGGAGCTAAACCGCCTGCGGGAGCTGTACAAGCTGGAGAGCCAGTATGAGGACTACCGGAAGGTGGGAGCCCATATCACCGGCAGGGATACGGGCAACTGGTACTCCGTCTTTCAGATCGACAAGGGGGAGGACGACGGCCTGGCCCTGGATATGAACGTGATTGCGGACGGCGGCCTGGTGGGCAGGATCACCGGCATCGGCCCCAACTGGGCCCGGGTGACCTCCATTATATCCGACAACGCCCATGTGTCCGCCAAGACGCTCTCCGGCACGGACCCCCTGATCGTTACCGGGGATCTGAAGACCATGGCGGACGGTGTGATCCGATTCGGACAGCTGGTGGACAGCCAGGACGCGGTGGCGGTGGGGGATAAGGTAGTCACCTCCCACATCAGCGACAAGTATCTGCCCAACATTCTCATCGGCTACATACAGACCATAAACCGGGACTCCAACAATCTGACCAAATCCGGCTATATAACTCCGGCGGTGGATTTTGAACACCTGGAAGAGGTGCTGGTAATCCTGGACCTGAAGGAACAGATCCAGGACCGGGAGGAATAGGTCCGGGGACGGAAACAGGAGCGGACATTCATGGCTAGAAAGATAACGGTTGCTCTCTTGATATTGATGTGCTTTGTGCTGCAGAGCACGGTGTTCAGGGGCCTGGCCTTCGGCGGCATCGTGCCGAACCTGCTGATCGTGCTGACCTCATCCTTCGGCTTTATGCGGGGGGAGACGGAGGGGCTTCTGGTGGGTTTTTTCTCCGGCCTTCTCTGCGATATCTTTTTCGGGGAGATGCTGGGGTTCCACGCACTGATCTTTATGTATATCGGGTTTTTGAACGGAAAATTCTGCCACATTTTTTTCCCGGAGGATATCCGCCTCCCCATCGCTCTGATTGTGGTCAGCGACCTGTCCTACGGCATGGTCTGCTATGTGCTGATGTTTTTGCTGCGGGGCAAATTTGACTTCCCCTTTTATTTTAAGAGCGTCATCTTCCCGGAGGTGATCTACACCATCCTGGTGACCTGTCTTTTGTACCCCTTTATCCTGGCCGTCAATGTGCGGCTGGAGAGGGCGGAGAAAAGGAGAGCGCAGAAGTTTGTTTGAATGGCTTGAAAAGATAAAAGAATATATTCTGAGTATCCTCACCAACCGCCTGACCCTGCTGTCCATCAGCTTCGCGGCCATGGCCGGGATCCTTATCTACAGGTGCTTTGACCTGCAGATCGTCCACGGCCAGGAGTATTTGGACCAGTTTGTGCTGGAGATCGAGAAGACCAGGGATATCAGCAGCTCCCGGGGCAGCATCCGGGACCGGAACGGGGCGGTGCTGGCCTACGACGAGCTGGCCTATTCCGTCAAGATGGAGGATGTGTTTGAATCCGGCAGGAACAAGAATGCCCAGATGAACGAAACCATCCTGCGCCTGATCCGTCTGATCGAGAAGAACGGGGACCATGTGATCACCAGCTTCAACGTGATCCTGGACGAGGACGGGGAGTATGTGTTCAATGTGGAGGGCACAAGGCTTCTGCGCTTTTTGGCGGATGTGTACGGCCTGCGGAATGTGGGAGATCTGACTCCGGAGCAGAAAAGCTCTACCGCCTGGGATGTGCTGAGGTTCTTAGGCGGCTCCGGCCAGTTTGCCATCGGGGCCTATGAGGAGGAGGGGAACTCCAAATCGGATTTCATTGTGGGGAAGGGCTACACGCCCGGCGAGCTTTTGAAGATGATCACCATCCGCTACGCCATGCAGCAGACCAGCTTCCGCAAGTATATCGGGACTACTGTGGCAAAGGATATCAGCGACGAGACCCTGGCGGTGGTGATGGAGAATATGAGCGATCTGCCCGGCGTCTCCATCGAGGAGGACACGGTCAGGCGCTACAATGACAGCACCTATTTTTCCCACATCCTGGGCTACACGGGGGCGATCTCCAACGAGGAGGTGGAAAGCCTCAACGCCCAGGACCTGGAGCAGGGCGGCTCCGGGGAGCGCTACAGCATCAACGATGTGGTGGGCAAGAGCGGCATCGAGGCATATATGGAGACAACCCTCCAGGGCACCAAGGGGTATGAGACTGTGTTTGTGGACAACATGGGCAAGGTAATCAGCATCATAGACCGAAAGGAGCCTCAGGCGGGCCAGGATGTGTATCTGACCATTGACAGCACCCTCCAGAAGGCGGTGTATCATATCCTGGAGCAGCATATCGCAGGCGTGCTGCTGGACAAGATCGTCAACCTCAAGGAGGTGAATACCAGCGGAAGCTCCGATATCAAGATCCCCATCTATGATGTATATTTCGCGGTCATCAACAACAGCCTGATCGATATCACCCACTTTGCCCAGCCCGATGCGGGCGGGACGGAGCAGGCTGTGGAGGCAAAATATCAGGAGTACAAGGAAGAGGTCTATCAGAAGCTCCTGACGGAGCTCACTGAGACAAAGACCCCTTACGAAAAGCTGACGCTGGAGTACAAGGTGTACCAGTCGGATATCGTATCTCTCCTGTACCGCAGCGGCATCATAGATTCCCAGCTGATCGATACCAACGATAAGACCTATCAGGACTGGACCACCCGGGAGGTGATCTCCCTGAATGAATATCTGTATTACTGCATTTCCCAGAACTGGGTGGATGTGACCAAGCTGGATCTGGGGGAGCCCTACGCGGACTCGGAGGAAATTTTTTCAAAGATCTGCGGCCAGATCCTTCAGGCGGCGGAGGGCAGTCTGGAATTCCAGAAAAAAATCTATCGCTTTATGATTAAAAACGATGTGCTGAGCGGCCGGGAGGTCTGCCAGATCCTCTGTGAGCAGCAGAAGATCGAGATTCCCGAGGATGAAGAGGAAAAACTCTTCGGGGGCACTCTGTCTCCCTACCAGTTCATGAGAAACCGGATCAGCCATCTGGACATCACCCCTGCCCAGCTTGCCCTGGATCCCTGCAACGGTTCCGTGGTGATCACGGACGTGAACACGGGGGAGGTGCTGGCCATGGTCACCTACCCGGAGTACGACAACAACAAGATGGCAAACTCCGTCGACGCCGACTACTACGCAAAGCTCCTGGCGGACAAGACCAGCCCCCTTCTCAACTATGCCACCCAGTACAAGGCGGCTCCCGGCTCCACCTTTAAGATGGTGTCCGCCACCGCCGCCCTGTGCGAGGGCCTGATCACCCTGCAGGACACGGTGACCTGCACGGGACAGTACACGCAGATCACGCCCTCCCCCTGGTGCTGGCGGCATGCGGGCCACGGGGCCCTGAACGTGATGGGAGCCATTCAGAATTCCTGCAACTTCTTTTTCTATGACGTGGGATACCGGTTCGCCACTCAGAGCGGCAGCTATGTGGCCCAGGACGGCCTGGACGTGCTGGCCAAGTATGCGGATCTCTACGGCCTGACCGACAAGTCGGGAGTGGAGATCGACGAATATACGCCGGAGGTTTCCGACGAGCTGCCCGTGCCCTCGGCCATCGGACAGGGCACCAACAGCTTCACGGCGGTGGGGCTGGCCCGGTATGTGGCCACCGTGGCAAACGGGGGCAACTGCTATAACCTGACTCTGCTGGACGCGGTGAAGGATACGGAGGGGAATGTGACCGCCCAGTTCCATCCCACCCTGCGCAACAGGGTGGACATGCCCGCCGAGTTCTGGAACGCCATCCACCAGGGCATGCGCAAGGTGGTGGAGGGCAAGACCTATTTTGACAACCTGGCGGTTCATGTGGCGGGCAAGACCGGTACTGCCCAGCAGATCGCAAGCCGTCCCAACCACGCGCTGTTCGTGGGATATGCCCCCTATGAGGCCCCCCAGGTGGCCATTGTCACCCGGATCCCCTTCGGCTATTCCTCCGATTACGCGGCCCAGACCTCCCGGGATATCCTGGCCTATTACTTTGGCCTGGCCCAGGAGGAGGATGTGGTGACCGGGGAGGCGGATGCGCCGGATGCGGGTGTGTCGAACAATGAAATATAGGAAAGGAGGGGAAAGCTTTGAGGGAAGCCGTAATGCTGAAAAGCTATCCGAAGGGGATATTGGTGCTGCTGCAGCCCGAGCCGCCCTTTGAAGAGCTGAAGGAAAAGCTGGCGGAGAAATTCAGCCAGGCCCGCGGATTTTTTGGGGCCGCCAGCCTGGCGCTGACCTTCGAGGGGCGCCAGCTGAGCCGTCAGGAGGAAAGCTCCCTTGTGGACGTCATCCGCCGCAACAGCGATATCCAGGTGATCTGTGTGGTGGGTACGGACGAGGCCACGGGGAAGCATTTCGTGAAGGCCCTGCAGAAGGTTCGGGAGAATCTGCGCAGGGAGGATGAGATTCAGGTCTACCGGGGGGATCTGCAGGAGGGAGAATCCCTGGACGCCTCCCGGGGTGCGATCCTGATAGGGGATGTGTGCCGGGGAGCCGTCCTGCGGGCGGGGGGAAGCGTTCTGGTGCTGGGCGGCCTCTACGGGGAGATCCGCGCCGGCTGCAGCGGCGGAGAGGGAGTTTTTGTGGCAGCGCTTGAAATGGAGCCGGAGAAGTTAACCATCGGCGATTTCAAATATAAGCCAGCGAAAGCAAAGTGGGGCCGCCGGGCCAAAAATCCGGCGAAGGCCGCCTACATAAAGGACGACAGGATCCTGATGGAGCCACTTGACAGGTCCGCGCTCCGGGCTTTGTGCCCGTAGAGAGGGTCTGGCAGGGACTTCCGGGACGATTGTTACAAAGGCATAAGCCTGCCGAGGCGGGAGAGCGCGAACAACATATGCCGCGCGGAATAGGGACGCGGCGGAATGGAGGCTTTATGAGCGAGGTAATCGTCGTCACGTCAGGAAAAGGCGGTGTGGGCAAGACCACCACGTCCGCAAACGTAGGAACCGGTCTGGCAAAGCTGGGGAAAAAGGTATGTCTCATCGACACGGACATAGGGCTGCGCAATCTGGACGTGGTCATGGGGCTGGAGAACCGGATCGTGTACAATCTGGTGGATGTGGTGGAGGGGAGCTGCCGGATCAAGCAGGCGCTGATCCGGGACAAGCGCAATCCGGGGCTGTATCTGATGCCCTCCGCCCAGACCAGGGACAAATCCGCCGTGACCCCCGGCCAGATGGTGAAGGTCATCGAGCATTTGAAGGAACAGTTCGACTATATCATCCTGGACTGCCCGGCGGGCATCGAGCAGGGCTTTCAGAACGCCATTGCAGGCGCTGACAGGGCCCTGGTGGTCACCACGCCGGAGGTGTCCGCCATCCGGGACGCAGACCGGATCATCGGCCTGCTGGAGGCTAACGGCTTCAAACGGATGGACCTGATCATCAACCGCCTGCGCACGGAGATGGTCCGCAGGGGGGACATGATGTCCGCCTCGGATGTGGTGGACATTCTGGCGATCCCGCTGATCGGCATTGTGCCGGACGATGAGAATGTGGTCATATCCACCAATCAGGGGGAGCCGCTGGTGGGGAGCGACGCTCCCGCCGGCAGGGCGTATTTCAACGTATGCCAGCGCTTACTGGGCAGGGAGACCCCTTTCCTTAATTTTGAGAAGAGCATATCCTTTTGGATGAAGGTAAGCGGCATCTTTCGCAAGGTTTGAGAGGGGAGGTGTCAGGTATGCGTCGATTGTTCCGAAGAAAGAGCTCCCGGGAGGTGGCGAAGGACAGGCTGAAGATCCTGCTCATCTCCGACAGAGTCAGCTGTTCACCGGAGATGATGGAGATGATCAAGCAGGATATCGCCAGAGTGATATCCAAATATATGAAGATAGATACCGACCACATGGAGATACAGATCGGGAAGACGGGCGCCGGGGGAGGGCGGGGCATGAAAAGCCCCATGCTCTATGCCAATATTCCCATTGTGGACCTTCACAAGTAACCGATCTCCCAGGGTGGGGCAGGGAAAGGCACCTATGTTAAAGGGATACCGTATACGGAATTATGATTTTAAATTGGTACTGCTGGTCCTGGCGCTGTCGGGGGTGGGCATACTGGCCATCGGCAGCGCCGAGCCGTCCCTCCAGGGCAGGCAGGTTATGGGGGTGATCGCGGGGGCTTTCATGATGATTATCATCTCCCTGCTGGACTACAGTCTGCTGATCCGCCTGAACTGGCTGTTTTATGGGGCCAATCTGGTCCTGCTGGTATTGGTGCGGTATATGGGGGAGTCCTCGGGGGGAGCCCAGCGCTGGCTGCCCGTTACGGACTCTTTTCGCTTCCAACCGTCGGAAACCGCGAAAATTTTGTTGATTTTATTCTTTGCACAGTATATTATGAAACATAGGGAGAGGATCAACAGCCTGCATATCCTGGCAAGCTGCGTGGGTCTGATCCTGCTTCCCTGGTATCTGGTGTTCCGGCAGCCGGATCTGTCCACCAGCATCGTGCTGATCGTGCTGTTCTGTGTCATTATGTTTGCGGGCGGGGTCCGGTTCCGCATCATATTTGGCGTGCTGGCAGTGGCGGTGCCTGCCTTTGCGGTGGTGCTGACCCTGGCGCTGCAGCCGGGGAGCGGTATTCTGGGCGAATTCCAGCAAAACCGGATCTTTGCCTTCCTGGAGCCGGAAAAGTATGCCACCACCACCGCCTACCAGCAGCTCAACTCCGTGACGGCCATCGCCTCGGGGATGCTGAACGGCAAGGGCTATCTGAACAACGAGATCACCTCCGTCAACAACGGAAATTTTGTCTCCGAGAACCAGACGGACTTCATCTTTTCCGTGATCGGAGAAGAGTTCGGCTTTAAGGGCACGCTTCTGGTGATTGTTCTTTTGTTCGCCGCCGCCATGGAGTGCATCAAAATTGCGCGGCGGGCCAAGGACATGGCGGGGACCGTGATTGCAGCCGGCATGGGGGGGCTGATTGCCTTTCAGGGATTTTTCAACATAGGTGTGACCACCTTTATTCTGCCCAACACAGGGCTTCCCCTGCCTTTTGTGAGCTACGGGCTCACTTCTCTGATGAGTCTGTACATGGGAATGGGCTTTGTGTTGAATGTAAGACTTCAAAGCGGCAGCCGATCACAGCGCTCCGGTACCTGGAACGCTGACTAACAACACAAGTGGGGTAGAAGGTAATGAATATTGCACTGATTGCACATGATGCCAAGAAAAAACTGATGCAGAATTTCTGTATCGCCTACCGGGCCATCCTGAATAAGCACTCACTGTATGCCACCGGCACTACGGGGAGGCTTGTGGAGGAAGTGACCAATCTGAACATACACAAATTTCTGGCGGGCCATCTGGGCGGCGAACAGCAGATCGGCGCCCAGATCGAGCACAACGAGATGGATCTTGTGATCTTCCTGCGCGATCCTCTGACCCCGAAATCCCATGAGCCGGATGTAAACAATGTGGTAAAGCTGTGCGATATCCACAATATTCCCCTGGCCACCAACCTGGCCAGCGCTGAACTGTTGATTAAATCTCTGGACAGAGGAGACCTTGAGTGGCGTGAAATGTACAAGTAGAGAAACCCATGGAAGGGGAAACTGCATACGGAAAAGGCTCCCGGGCCTTGGAGCCGCCTTCGCTCTGTGCCTCCTGTCTCTGACCGGCTGCGGCGGCGTCTCCTATGACATGGCCTACAATCCGGATTCCGAGGTGAGCGGCTTCAATGTGATCAGCAAGGAGGATGAGAGCCGCGGGGAGCCCTTTGCGAAGGATCTCTGTATCGTGGTGTCCGACCAGCTGGGGGAAGAGGTGGACATGTCGAAGGCCGAGGCGGCTGTGCTCTGCGATTTGAACAGCTGCCGGGTGCTGTACTCAAAGAACGCCCATGAGAGGCTCAATCCCGCCTCCCTGACCAAGATTATGACGGCCCTGGTGGCCTTAAAATACGGAAGCATGGAGCAGATGCTCACTGCCACGGACGCGGTGAAGATCACCGAGTCCGGAGCGCAGCTGGCGGGGATCAAGGCGGGGGATAGGATGACGCTGGACCAGGCCCTGCACCTGCTTCTGATGTACTCCGCCAACGACGTGGCCATGATGGTCGCGGAGAACGTGGGCGGGAGTGTGGATGAGTTTGTGGAGATGATGAACCGGGAGGCCACCGCCCTGGGAGCCACCAACACCCATTTCGTCAATCCTCACGGCCTCACCGCGGAGGATCACTACACCACGGCCTACGACCTGTATCTGATGTTCAACGCGGCCATCCAATATGAGAAGTTCAATGAGATCATCCATATGACGAGCTACGATACCACCTACTATGACGGGGCGGGAAACGCGGTTCCCTTCTCCACCCGCAACACCAATCTTTTCCTCCAGGAGACCTATAAGGCCCCGGAGAGCGTGACGGTCATCGGGGGCAAGACAGGAACCACCAAGGCGGCGGGGAGCTGTCTGATCCTCCTTTCCAGGGACTTTGGCGGGTCTCCCTACATCTCCGTGATCCTGAAAGCGGAATCCCGGGATGCGGTCTATGAGAGCATGATCGATTTGTTGGAGGAAATACGGAAATAGTAGTTGTTTTTTGACCTCACATAAATTATAATAGAGGCAGAGCAGGGATATCAGTCAGATCCCCATCAATTTACAATAGGAGGGTTACCGATGGTTCAATTAATTGTAGGCAGAAAAGGAAAGGGCAAGACAAAACAGTTATTGGATAAAGTGAACAGAGAAGTAAAGACTGTCACCGGCAGCATCGTCTACCTGGACAAGAGCACCAAGCATATGTATGAATTAAACAACAGGGTCCGTCTGATCGACGTATCCCAGTGCATGATAGAGAGCGCAAGCGAGTTTGTAGGTTTCATCAGCGGGATCCTCTCTCAGGATCACGACCTGCAGCAGATTTATCTGGACAGCTTCCTGAAGATCGCTTGCCTGGAGGGCCAGGATATCACTCCTGTGATCGAGAAGCTGGACAAGATCGGCGCCGCCAGGAACGTTGACTTTGTTCTCAGCGTTTCCATGGACGAGCAGGACCTGCCGGAGGCACTGAAAAAGTACATCCTGATCTCACTGTAAAGTGTTGGAAGCCATGACAAAGCCTCGGAGTGTGCCGGGGCTTTTCTGGTTGCAGTTTAGAGATGTCTGCCGTCCCTTTTTCGGGACGGGGCGCGGCTCGGAGGATATTAAGTGGCCAAGGGAAGAAGCGATCAACCCATTCAACTATCCAAATACAGAAGACCGTTGAACCTCAATATCGGCATGGTGATCTTTGCCGCCGTCTTTGTGTACATACTGATCTGTGTGATTATGTCCTTCCGCACGGAAAAGATCACGCCCTACGAGGTGCAGGAGGGCTCTCTGGCGGTGAATTATACCTACCGGGGGATCGCAATCCGCCAGGAGAAGGTGGTGAACGCCCAGCATGCGGGCTATGTGAACTACTATGCCCGGGAGGGGGAGCGCGTGGCGCTGGGGGATCTGGTGTACACGGTGGATGAGACGGGAAGGCTCAACGAGTACCTGCAGAACGAGAGCATGGACGAAACCACTTTGAGCGACAGCGACCTGGCACAGCTGCGGAGCGAAATCGTGGGCTTTATGCACGATTTTGATCCCACTGCCTTTTCCTCCACCTACAGTTTCAAGTACGCCGTGAAGGGCTCCGTGTTAAAGCTCGCCAACACCAACATAATTGCCAGCATCGGGGATGTGTACGGGGAAAACGGCCTGTTGGACATGGTGAACTTCTGCACCTCCGAGGACACGGGGATTGTCACCTATTGGCTGGACGGCTACGAGGATCTGACGCCCGAGGCGGTCACGGAAGAGATGTTTGAGGACAAGGACTATGAGAAGACCCAGCTGGTGGGACGGGAGCTGATCACCCAGGGGGATCCGGTGTACAAGCTCTCCACCGACGAGAACTGGTCTATCGTGGTCCCGATAGAGGAGGAGATGGGCCGGGAGCTGGAGGCGGAGGAATACATCGACGTGCGTTTCCTGAAAAATCAGTATCAGTCCTGGGCCCAGGCCAAGCTGATCCACGGCGCCGACGGGGATCCCTATCTGCAGCTTTCCTTCAATAATTCTATGATCACCTTCGCCTCGGATCGGTTTGTGGATATCGAGCTGCTTTTGCATGAAGAGGTGGGGCTGAAGATTCCCAACAGCGCCATCGCGGACGTGGAGTTCTTCCTGGTGCCGGAGCAGTTCCTTACCAAGAGCGGAGAGGACGGGGGAGAGGACGGCGTAATCCGGGAAAGCTACAAGGAGGACGGGACCGTCTACAGTGAATTTGTCCAGACTCAGATTTACAATTATGACCAGGAGGCCAAGGAGTATTACCTGGACACCTCCGTGCTGCGCATCGGGGACAATCTGCTCATGCCCGGCACCCAGGAGCGCTACACGGTGAGCCGCAAGGGCAGCCTGACCGGAGTGTACAACATGAACAAGGGCTACGCGGATTTCCGCCAGATCAAGATCCTGTACCGGAACGAGGAGTACTCCATCGTGAAATCCAACACCCAGTACGGGCTGAATGTATATGACTATATCGTGCTGGACGCTCAGACGGTCAGCGACGCCCAGCTGCTTTATTAGCTTTTTGGAGGAGGAGGCCCATGTCGGTCACAGAAAATATCAGAGATATCCGGGAGCGCATCCGCCGGGCATCGGCCCGGGGGCGCTTCCCTGAAAAAGAGCCCCGGCTTATCGCGGTGAGCAAGACGAAGCCCCTTCCCATGCTTCAGGAGGCATATCAGGCCGGGATCCGGGATTTCGGGGAGAACCGTGTCCAGGAGCTGGTGGAGAAATGGGAGGCCATGCCGAAGGACATCCGCTGGCATATGATCGGGCATCTCCAGCGCAACAAGGTGAAATATGTGGTTGACAAGGCGTATCTGATCCACAGCGTGGATTCCCTGCGGCTGGCCCAGGAGATCAGCCGGGAGGCGGTAAAGAGGCAGCTTCTTGTAAATATCCTGGTGGAGGTCAATGCAGCCCAGGAGGCATCCAAATTCGGAAGCTCCTGCCGGGAAACCCTGGAATTGGTGGAGCAGATCGCACGACTGCCGGGGATTCGTGTCAAAGGTTTGATGACTGTGGCACCATATGTAGAAGATCCTGAAGAAAATCGTCCATATTTTGTTATTCTTCAGCAATTAGCTGTTGACATACGAAACAAAAACGTCGATAATGTTGATATGGAGTATTTGTCTATGGGTATGACCGGGGACTTCGAGGTGGCCGTGGAGGAGGGCGCGGATTATGTGCGCGTGGGAACGGGCATTTTCGGAGAGCGGAAATATCCTCCTGCGGCAGACTGCGTTCCCAGCAGTGACAAGTGATAAGGAGAGACCGGACTATGAGTGTGATGGACAAGTTTTTGAATTATATGAAGCTGAACGACGAGGACGACGGCTATTACGACGACGATTACCTGGAGGATGAGGACACGGATGCGGCTCCTGCCTCCGCCCCCAAAAAGTCTCTCTTAGGAAAGGATGTCTCTGACGGTGGGGAGGACAAGCCTGCCAAGAAGTCCCAGCCCTCCAAGATTACGCAGATGCGTCAGCCCACCACCCGGAAGATGAGCAACGGCTCCGGCATGGAGGTATGCGTTATCAAGCCCACCTCCATCGAGGACGCCAGAGAGATCACGGAGACCCTGCTGGCCAACCGCACGGTGGTGCTGAATCTGGAGGGGCTTGACGTGGATATCGCCCAGAGGATCATTGACTTTACCTCCGGCTCCTGCTTCGCCATCTCGGGGAATCTGCAGAAGATTTCCCACTATATCTTTATCATCACACCGGCGAGCGTGGATGTGTCCGGAGATTTTCAGGATATTTTCGGCGGCGCCTTTGACTCGCCGCTCAATACGGATCTGTAGGCCAAGCTGAAACTTCCCGACGCCGGCGCCCCTGGCTTCGGGAAGTTTTTTGTGGGGCGGATTTTTTATGTGAACCTGGCCGCCGGCGCGGATTGCGGGCGCCGCAGGCAAAAGGAGGGAGAGTATGCGCAGACTGCCCATTTTTTATCAGGACAAGCCCTGCTATGAGATTGTGATTTCAAAAGATTTTCAGGAAGCCCCTAAGGAGTTCGCCCCTTTTCTGGGGAGTGAGAAGAAGGTCTGCATCGTCACGGACACCCATGTGGAGGGACTGCACGCCGGGGCCTTAAAGGAGGCCCTGGAGGGCCTGTGCGGCCAGGTGGACGTGTACGCCATCCCGGCGGGGGAGGAAAACAAGACCCTGGATCAGATCAAGGAGCTGTATCGCTTCCTGATTGAAAAGAGGTACGGGAGAGGGGATGTGCTGGCGGCCCTTGGCGGAGGTGTGGTGGGAGATATGACCGGGTATGCGGCCGCCACCTATCTGCGGGGGATCGACTATATCCAGGTGCCCACCACGCTGCTGGCCCAGAATGACAGCAGCATCGGCGGCAAGACGGGGGTGGACTTTGACGGCTACAAGAACATGGTGGGAGCCTTCAAGATGCCCCGTCTGGTGTACATCAATTTATCTCTTCTCTCCACCCTGGAGAGCCGGCATTATTTCGAGGGCTTTGCGGAGGTGATGAAGCACGGGCTGATTAAGGACGTCAAATTCTACACCTGGCTCATCGATCACATGTACGAGATCTGCGAGCGTGACCCGGAGGTGCTGGAGGAAATGATCTACCGCAGCTGCTCCATCAAGAAAGCGGTGGTGGAGAAGGATCCCCTGGAGCAGGGGGAACGCGCCCTGCTCAATTTCGGCCATACCATCGGGCACGCCATCGAGAAGGCGAAGCATTTCGAGCTGATGCACGGGGAGTGCGTGGCCCTGGGAGCGGTGGCGGCCTCCTTCATCTCCTGGAAGAGAAATCTGATCTCTATGGAGGAATATTATGAGATCCGTGATATGTTTGTGCCCTTCTATCTGCCAATCTCTGTGGAAAATGTGGATCCCAGTGAGATCCTGCAGATTACCAAATCCGACAAGAAGGCACAAAACGGCACCGTGAAATTTGTCCTCTTAAACCGGATCGGGGACGCCTTCGTGGACAGGACTGTGACGGACGAAGAGATTCTGGCCGCCGTCCGGGAGATCCTCTTTGACGAGGCGGCCGGGAAGGAATAGCGCGGATTTGCGCCGGAATGGAGAGGAAGATGAAACAGGATCTTAAAAAAAGGCTGCTGATTTTGGGGGCGGACGCCCTTTTTGTCCTGGCGCTTCTGTGGTTTGACAGATTCACCAAGACCCTTGCCGTGACCCATCTGAAGGGGCAGGAGCCCTTTGTGCTCATAGACGGGGTGCTGGAGTTTAGTTATCTGGAGAACAGAGGCGCTGCCTTCGGCATTTTTCAGGGACAGCGGATCCCGCTGCTGATCGCGGGAGCGGTGTGCATGGTGCTGCTGATTGTCTGGCTTATGCGTCTTCCCAGAGGCAGGAAGTTTCTTTGGATCCACTTTCTGGTGTCCCTGATTCTGGCGGGAGGGATGGGCAACCTGATCGACCGCTGGCGGGGTGGCTATGTGGTGGATTTCATCTATTTTGTGCTGATCGACTATCCCGTTTTCAATGTGGCGGATTCCTATGTGGTCTGCGCCGCCATCGGCCTGGTCATCCTCTTTCTGTTTGTCTTTGGGGATGAGGACTGGGAGGCCGTGGGCCTGGCCGGGAGGAAAAAATAGGAGGCTTTCATGGAGGAATACCGTTTCCGGGTGCCGGAGGAACTGGAGGGGGAGAGGGCGGATAAATGCCTGAGCCTGCTGATGGATTCCCTGTCCCGAAGCTATATTCAGAAGCTCATCGGAGAGGGGCGGGTGCTGGTGGAGGGGCGGCCTGTGAAGGGCAGCTTCCAGGTGTCTGAGGATGATGAGCTTTGTCTGTATCTGCCTCCCTCCCGGGAGCCTCTGATCCAGCCGGAAAATATTCCCCTGGACATTCTGTATGAGGACGCCTCCCTGCTGGTTGTCAACAAGCCAAAGGGCATGGTGGTGCACCCGGCGCCGGGGCATTACAGCGGCACTCTGGTCAACGCTCTGTTGTATCACTGCCGGGGAGAGCTCTCCGGCATCAACGGGGTGCTGCGGCCGGGGATCGTCCATCGGATCGACAGGGATACCACAGGCTCCCTGCTGGTGTGCAAAAACGACCGGGCTCACAGCGCCATTGCGGCGCAGCTGAAGGCCCACAGCATCCGTCGGCTCTATTACGCCGTCTGCCGGGGCGTGCTTCCTCGGGATGAGGGTACGGTGGACGGCCCTCTGGCGCGGGATCCCAGGGACCGGAAGCGCATGGCCGTATTCCCCAAGGGAACCCGGGGAGCCAGGGAGGCGGTGACCCACTACCGGGTCCTGGAGCGCTTTCGGGAATATACTTATATTGAGTGCCGGCTGGAGACCGGCCGCACCCATCAGATCCGGGTGCATATGGCCTCCCTGGGCCACCCTCTGCTGGGGGATCCGGTCTACGGGGGAGGGAAGAGCCCCTTTCACCTGGATGGTCAGACCCTTCACGCGGGGATTTTGGGGTTTATCCATCCGGACACAGGGAAATATATGGAGGTCAATGCGCCTCTTCCGGAGTATTTTGTGCATTTATTAAAGATTTTGGAATAAATTATAAAAGATTTCTTAATTTGCTATGGATTTTTGGGAAAAACTGTGATACAGTAGGTTAAAGTGGTAAAGCTGTGATATTTTCACCGGATGAAGCGGCAGCCAATCCTGTTATTACATATTCAGAGGTAGCGAATGGATATTGTTCCCGGGGACCGCGTCCCCAGCACGGCAGAGTATTTGGATCATCTGCTCCTAAAGTATGCAGGCACCTTTAATCTCTATGTACCATACCGCATCGGGGAGAAGGAGTATCCCGCTTACGGGCTTTTTTATATGCACAAGGAAAAGTACGTGCTGGTTCGGGAAGTCAATATGTGGGAGCTGCGCTCCTATGAGCATCTTATCTTCATGGAAACCCAGGAATTTACGGAGGATACCCTGCAGGAGGCGAAAGGTCTTGTGACGGACTATATGGAGCCCGTGCTGGTGCGCAGGGGGCAGGAGCTCCCCGAACCCAACCACATGTGCAGCGACATCAACGTGGTGGTGGTCTGCGCGGGCCCGGTGGACCGTCAGATGGCAAAGAGGATCCGGGGCTTCCATTTTGAGAGAGGCTACAAGCTGAACATGCGGGGGTTTTCCAGGGGAAATATTTTCTGTGTGTCCCTGGCGGAGAGAGCCTACATCAGCAACCTCCAGGGCAGGGAAAAGAAAAAGCTCTTTATGGAGACCTTTGAAGATCTGGCAGCCGGAAGACCGGGCTTTGCCCAGGTGATGAAGGAGAGAGGCCTAAAGCCCTTCTCTCAGGAAAACCTTTAGATACGCTTATATGGGGACGCTCCACTGCATGGCGGCCCGTTCATATAAGGAAGTGCGTGACAAACACAAAAGAAAATATTGAATTAGGAGGGATTTGTGAAATGAGCGCATTACTGTTAATCATTCTTGCGATCGTGATTTTCGTAGTTGCCTACCTGACCTACGGACGTTACCTCGCAAAGACCTGGGGAATTGACCCCACCAAGACCACACCGGCCCATGAGCTGGAGGACGGCGTTGACTACTGTCCCGCCAAGACCCCTGTTCTGATGGGACACCACTTTTCATCCATCGCCGGCGCGGGCCCCATCAACGGACCGATCCAGGCCGCCTTCTTCGGATGGATCCCCTGCTTTCTGTGGATCGTGATCGGCGGTATCTTCTTCGGCGCCGTTCAGGACTTCGGCGCGCTGTTCGTCTCCATCCGCCACAAGGGCAAGTCCCTGGGCGAGGTGATTGAAGAGAACATCGGACACAGGACCCGTATTCTGTTCACCGTGTTTGCATGGCTGGTACTGCTCCTGGTGATCGCCGCCTTCGGCGACATCGTGGCAAACAGCTTTATCGGCGCCAGCTACGGCGGAAGCTCCAGCAACGGCTCCGTGGCTACCGCGTCCCTGCTGTTCATTCCTCTGGCTATCGCCTTCGGCTTCCTGGTGTACCGCAAGAACGCTCCCATGGGCGTGGCCACCGTGCTGGGCGTTGTGCTTCTGGCGGCCTGCGTGGGGATCGGCCTTGTGCTTCCCTTCGACCTGCCTAAGAATTTCTGGATCGGGTTCGTGTTCATTTACATCATCATCGCATCCGTGACCCCTGTGTGGATCCTGCTGCAGCCCAGAGACTATCTGAGCTCCTTCCTGCTTTACTTCATGATGGCCGCCGCCGTGATCGGCATCCTGGGCGCCACCATCGTGAATCCGGCATCCACCACCATTATCACACCGGCCTTTACCGGCTTTTCCGTGAACGGGAGCTACCTGTTCCCCACTCTGTTCATCACCATCGCCTGCGGCGCCATCTCCGGATTCCATTCCCTGATCGCCTCCGGCACCACCTCCAAACAGCTGGAGAATGAGAAGGATGCACAGATGGTTGGTTACGGCTCCATGCTCATCGAGTGCGTGCTGGCTGTGATTTCCCTGATCACCATCGGGACCCTGGCAGCGGACGGCGCCCAGAATACCGTGAAGGATGCTCTGGGACTGAGTGCGATTTCTCCCACCATCATCTTTGCGGAGGGCATCTCCAAGTTCTTCGCCACCATGGGCTTCGGGTCGGGCGCTGTGGCCGCCACCAAGACCGTTATCATGCTGGCTGTGAGCTGCTTCTGCCTGACGAGCCTTGATACCGGCACCAGACTGGGCCGCTTCATGTTCCAGGAGCTGTTCGCCGGCACCGAGATCGGCAAGAAGTTAAAGCTGGACAATATGTATGTGGCTACCGTGATCACCGCCTTCTTCGGATTCGTGCTCTGCCTGGCAGGCTACACCAAGGTATGGCCTCTGTTCGGCGCCGCCAACCAGCTGGTTGCCGTGCCCGCATTCCTGGCTCTGGCCGCTTACCTGAAGAAGATCGGGAGAAACAACAAGATGCTGTACATCCCCATCGTGTTCATGTCCTGCGCTACCATCTGCTCCCTGATCCTGAGCCTGAAGGGCAATCTGACGGCCATCTTCAAGGGAGGCCTGGACGGGACCACCCTGTTTACCGACGTGCTCCAGAGCGTGATCATCGTTCCTCTGGTAGTGCTGGCCGTGATCCTGATCATCGACGGCGCCAAGGTAATCTGGGGAAAGAAGGCCACCAAGGCTGCCAAATAAGAGAACCAAAGCAGTGAAAGGAATTGGGCTGTTGCCCAGGGCTATTGCCCAAAGGCTCCTGCCGTGCTGGCGCGGCAGGAGCCTTTTTGGGAATAGCCTTTTTGGGAATAGACTATATTTTTGTTGCCATTTTTCCGAATTTAATGTACAATAAATATATAGAAATGCTTTGAGTGGAACAACGGCAAAGCGGAGCAGTCAAATTCAGACAGGAGGGCGCATATGAATACAGTGATTACAATCGGACGTCAGTTTGGCTCAGCGGGACGGGAGATCGGAGAGAAGGTGGCGGACTACTTCGGGATCAAGTGTTACGACAAGGAGCTGCTCACCAGAGCGGCCAAGGAGAGCGGATTCTGCGAGGAGATGATCCAGAATCACGACGAGCGGCCCACCAACTCCTTCCTCTACAACCTGGTGATGGATACCTATTCCTTCGGCTACAACACATCCTCCTTCGTGGATATGCCCATCAGCCACAAGGTGTTTCTGGCCCAGTTTGACACCATCAAAAAGATCGCGGACGAGGGCCCCTGCGTGATCGTGGGCCGGTGCGCGGACTATGCCCTGGCGGACAATCCCCACTGCATCAGCCTGTTCATCTATGCGGACGAGGAGCACAAGGTGAAGCGGATCATGGAGAAGTACAGCCTCACGGAGAGCAAGGCCCGGGACATGATCATCAAGAAGGATAAGCAGCGCCAGAGCTACTACAATTACTATTCCTCCAAAAAGTGGGGCAGGGCGGACAGCTACGATCTGTGCATGAACAGCAGCGTCCTGGGAGTGGACGGCACGGTGAAGCTCATCGTCCAGTACGTGGAGGATTTTGAGGCAAAAAACAGCTGATCCGGGCTTGACTTTTGGCCTGTCCCGTGGTACACTCTTAGAGTATGCCGCATAACGAGGCATAAGTGCGCCCAGGCGCCGCCGCAGTTAGCGAGTTTTGTTCGGAGCATTTCACTCCGACGGGGATAGGAGGTATCTTATGTACGCGATCATTGCCACAGGCGGAAAGCAGTACAAGGTTTCCGAGGGAGACGTCATCAAGGTTGAGAAGTTGAACGCGGAGCCGGGTGCTGAGATTTCCTTTGATCAGGTCATCGCTGTGAGCGACGGGACCCTGAAGGTTGGGGCTGACGTAGCGGGCGCTACGGTTGCGGCCACGGTTCTGGATCAGGGAAGGGGTAAGAAGGTTGTTGTATACAAATACAAGAGAAAAACCGGTTACCACAAAAAGAACGGCCACAGACAAGCATACACTCAGGTTAAGATTGACAAAATCAACGCCTAAGGGCCGGGAGTGAGTGTATATGACGACCGTAGTGATCCGCAGGAGGGCGGATGGAGAGTATGCCGGCTTTTACTGCATGGGACACGCGCAGTATGCCGGGGAAGGGGAGACGGATGAGCTCTGTGCCGGCATCTCTGTTTTGGTGCTGAACACCGTCAATGTGCTGACGGAGCTGGCAGGAGAGCAGGTGACGACAGCCACCGATGAAGAGACGGGTTTTATCCGGTGCGATTTTGTATCCCCTCTCCAGGAGAGATCCTCCTTTGCAGTGGACGCTATGGTGTATGGCTTGCAGACGCTGAGCCGGAATTACGGAGAAAAGTATCTAGCAGTGAAATTCGAGGAGGTGTAACCTTATGTTGAACTTAAACCTTCAATTCTTTGCCCATAAAAAGGGCGTGGGCTCTACCAAGAACGGCAGAGATTCCGAGTCCAAGAGACTGGGGGCCAAGAGAGCTGACGGTCAGTTTGTTAAGGCAGGAAACATTCTCTACAGACAGCGGGGAACCAAGATCCACCCCGGCGTGAATGTGGGGATCGGCGGGGACGACACCCTGTTCGCCCTGACAGACGGTGTGCTTCGGTTCGAGAGAAAGGGAAGAGACAAGAAGCAGGCAAGTGTGTATCCTGTAGAATCATAGTTCGAACGCTCAGAGGGCTTCAAACAACTTCCTGTTTGAAGCCCTTTCCATTCAAAGGGGGAGAAGCTTTTGATGTTTGCGGACAGAGCAAAAATCGTTGTGCGCAGCGGCAGGGGGGGAGACGGCCACGTGTCCTTCCGCCGGGAAAAATATGTGCCCAGCGGCGGCCCTGACGGAGGGGACGGCGGCAAGGGGGGAGATGTGATTTTCCGGGTGGATGAGGGCCAAAACACCCTGATCGACTTCCGCCACATCCGAAAATACAAGGCTGAGGACGGCGAGGAAGGCGGCAAAAAGAACTGCCGCGGGAAGAACGGCAAGGATATCGTGATCAAGGTCCCTCCGGGCACGGTGATCAAGGAGGCGGCCAGCGGCCAGGTGATCGCCGATATGTCCGGGACGAACAGGGAGGTGGTCCTGCTCACGGGAGGCCGGGGAGGCAACGGGAATCAGCACTACGCCACTCCCACCATGCAGGCCCCCAAGTACGCCCAGCCGGGACAGCCCGCCAGAGAGCTGGAGCTGATCCTGGAGCTGAAGGTCATTGCGGACGTAGGGCTGGTGGGATTTCCCAACGCGGGCAAATCCACCCTGCTCTCACGGGTTTCCAACGCCAGGCCCAAGATCGCGGACTATCCCTTTACCACCCTTCAGCCCAATCTGGGGGTGGTGGAGCTGGAGGGCGCCGGCGGCTTTGTGATTGCAGATATTCCCGGGCTGATCGAGGGAGCCTCCCAGGGCGTGGGGCTTGGGTACGAGTTCCTGCGCCATATTGAGCGGACCAAGGTGATTATCCACATGGTGGACGCCGCGGGCACCGAGGGGCGGGATCCCATCGCGGACATTCACGCCATCAACCGGGAGCTGGCGGCCTACAGCCAGGAGATGGCAGAGCGCCCCCAGGTGATTGCCGCCAACAAGATTGACGCACTCTATGAGGGGCAGGGAGAGGTCCTGGACGCCATCCGGGCGGAATTTGAGCCGAAGGGGATCCCGGTGTTTCCCATTTCCGCCATCAGCGGCCAGGGCCTGAAGGAGCTGCTCTATCATGTGAGGCAGATGCTGGATGAGATCCATGAGGATCCCACGGTGTTCCCTCAGGAGTATTTCCCGGAGTTTTCGGGCGAGGCATACGGGAATCTTCCCTGCACGGTAGCCTACGACGAAAAGGAACAGGCATATGTGGTGGAGGGCCCCCGCATTGAAAAGATGCTGGGCTATACCAACTTAGACAGCGAGAAGGGCCTTGCCTTCTTCCAGAAGTTTCTGCGGGATACGGGGATCCTGGACGAGCTGGAGGCCATGGGGATTCAGGAGGGAGATACCGTGCGCATGTACGGGCTTGCCTTTGATTACTACAGAGACGCGGAAAAGCCGGAGCAGGAGCCCGGTGCGGGAGCGATGAAGGAGGATACATGACAAGCAAACAGAGAGCTTATCTAAAAGGTCTGGCCAGCACGCTGGAGCCCATCTTCCAGGTGGGCAAGTCCAGTCTGACGCCGGAGGTGACGGAGGCGGTCAGCGAAGCCTTCCACACCAGGGAGCTGATCAAAATCGCGGTGCTGAAAAACTGTCTGGACGATCCCAGGCAGATCGGAGAGATGATCGCGGAGAGGACCCACTCCCAGGTGGTGCAGGTGATCGGCAAAAAGATCGTCCTTTACAAGGAAGACAAGGATCACAAAAAGATCCAGCTGCCCGAATGAGGATTTCCATGAGAGAACTGGCTGGATTAAAAAAAATCGGCATCCTGGGAGGCACCTTTGATCCCATCCATATGGGGCATCTGCTGCTGGCGCAGTGGGCTCTGGAGGAAGCGCAGCTGGAGGCGGTGGTCTTCATGCCCACAGGCATGCCCTACTTTAAAAGGGATCAGGGCGTGCTCCGGGGAGAGCTCCGGCTTCGCATGGTCGAGCTCGCCATCCAGGGCCGGGAGGAATTTTTTGCTTCCGACATGGAGATCCTGCGGGAGGGGAACACTTATACCTATGAGACCCTGGAGGCCATGAGAGAGCGCTGGCCGGAGGCGGAGCTCACCTTCATCGAGGGGGCGGACTGTCTGGACTCCATCGACAGATGGAAAAATGTCCGGCGGATTTTTCAAAACTGTACCCTGCTGGCGGCGGCGAGGGAAGGGGCCTCCATGGAGCATCTGGAGAAGAGAAAGCGGGAGCTAGAGGAGCGTTACAGCGCCCGGATCCGCCTGATGCCCTTTCCCCGCCTGGAGATTTCCTCCACTCTGGTACGCCGGCGGGCGGCCCAGGGCAGGAGCATTGCCTACCTTGTGCCGGAGCAGGTGCGCAGATATATTGAGGAAAACCGTCTTTACCAGTGAACGGCCCGGACGGCAGGAGGATGGATCCATTGAAGAGTTCAGATTTGTCAAAAATACGCAGGGCCATGGAGAAGGTGCAGGACCGCAAGCGCTATGAGCACACCCTTGGGGTTGCCTATACCGCCGCTTCCCTGGCTATGCGCTACCAGGTGGATATAGGAGATGCGCTGCTGGCCGGCCTTCTGCATGACTGCGCCAAGTGTCTGTCTGACGAGAAGAAGATCTCCCTGTGCGAGAAACACAATATCCCCATCAGTGAGATTGAGCGCAGGAATCCGGCGCTGCTGCACTCAAAGGTGGGCAGCTTTCTGGCCATGGAGCAGTACAAGGTGACGAACATGGATGTGATCAACGCCATTCTGAACCATACTACAGGACGGCCCGGCATGTCTGACCTGGAGAAGATTATCTTTGTCGCCGATTATATTGAACCGGGGCGCAGGCAGGCCCCCAACCTGACGGCCATCCGCAGGACGGCATTCCTGGATCTGGACGAAACGCTGCTCATGATCCTGGGAGATACGCTTGCCTACCTGAAGGAATCGGATATACCCATCGACCGGATGACCCGGAAGACCTACGATTATTACAGAGAAAAACGCGGGGAAGAGCAGGGGAAGGAAGCGCCTGGCGCAGATTAGAGGAACGGCATCGAAAACGGAAGGGATGCAGGATAGGAGGTATCTATGGAGAACAGATCTTTGGAGGTGGCAAAACTTGCCATCTCAGCGCTGGAGGACAGGAAGGGAGAGGACATCAAGGTCATCGACATCAGCGGCGTGTCCGTGATCGCGGACTATTTTATCATCGCGGGGGGAAGCAACCGAAATCAGATTCAGGCCCTCTGCGACAGCGTGGAAGAAAAGCTGGGCCGTGCCGGCCACCCAGTGAGGCAGATCGAGGGGTACGACACGGCAAACTGGGTCCTGATGGATTTCGGAGATGTGATCGTCCATGTCTTCGACAAGGAAAACCGTCTGCTCTACAATCTGGAGCGGATCTGGCGGGACGGCCGGGAGATTCCAAAGGAAGAGCTTTAGGCGAGATGAGAAGCCTGGCTGATTTTTTACCGCTTTGACACAACTTTATCAAAATTTGTTTACATGGCCCGGATAAGATATAAATGTATCTGATCCGGGCGTTTTGTTTGTAGAAGGGATGCCGGGATGCAGGACACATAAGAGATACACCGGATACAGAAGAAAATAAACTGCGGGGAAAGCGGATATGAACGGAATGGGAAGGGCCGGCGGAAGGATATCTATGGATAGGCAAAATGGGGGGAGCAGACGCAAAAGACTGCTGGCAAAAGGAGTTTTCCTTGCCGTGAGGCTCTTGATCCTTCTCTTTTTGCTGAGCAGCATCCGAAACCTGCAGGTCAGGCAGGAGAAGATGCAGCTTACCCTGAACCTGCTGAAGATAAGCCAGGACCAGGTTCTCACAGTCGGAGGGGCTGCGGCCATCCCGCCGGCCGGGGACAAATCCGCCGGCGGCGGTTATGTGGAGAGCATCACCTCCTGGCCGCTGGAAGTGCCCCAGGAGCGCACGCCTTTGGAGACCCTGCAGCGGCTGGAGGAGCTGGCAGAGAAGAGCCCTGTCATAGAGCAGATCTGTCTGAATCGGGACAAATACCCGGAGGAACTCCTGACCGCCCTGGCCAACAATCCGGAAATGGCAGAGTTTGCGGCGGCCTACCCGGAGGGGAGCGGAGAGAAGAGCGCGCTCACGGACTCTGAAAAAGAGCAGGAATTTCCTCTTTTCCTTCAATGGGATCCCAGATGGGGGTACGAGGCTTACGGAGAGAGCTGCATCGGCCTGGCCGGCTGCGGCCCCACCTGTCTGTCCATGGCAATGTACTACCTGACAGGGGACGAGACTGCCACTCCGGACCGGATCGCCGCCTACAGCATGGAGAACGGCTACTATGAAAAAGGGATCGGCACAGCCTGGACCCTGATGGACGATCTGCCGGAGCTCTATGGTGTCAGGGTTGCGGAACTGAGCGCTTCGGAGCAGAACATGCGGGCGGCGCTGGATCAGGGCAGGGTGATTATCTGCGCGGTGGGAAGAGGATATTTCACCACGGCGGGGCACTTTATCGTGATCTATGGCTATGACCGGGAAGGCTTCTGGGTGAACGACCCGAACTGCGTGGCAAGAAGCCGGGAGAAATGGGCTTTTTCCGATATTCAGTACCAGCTGAAAAAAATATGGGCATACGGGTAAAGCCGTGAAAAGCGTATTACACTTTTCACGGCTTTTTCAGGAAAATCCGGCGCCGATACGGCAGCCGGATCCCTCGGGCACAGGGGCCCGCATTTAGGCCGTCTGCCCGGCCTCAGCTGAGCAAGGGAAAAGCTCAGCCGTTGCTCTTGGAATCTGAGAGACGCATATAAAAGGTGACCAGGTACAGTCCGCAGAGACCTACCAGCACATAGACGATCCTTGAAAGCCAGGACATATCGCCGAAGAGAAATGCCACCAGGTCAAAACGGAACAATCCGATGAGTCCCCAGTTGAGGGCACCGATGATTGCGATTGTCAGGGCGGCGCCATCCACATATTTATTCATATTGTCCTCCAATCTACCGACCCGGATTTGCGTGATTGCGCCTCCGGATTCGATATGTGAATCCTTTAGGTAGTATGGCCGGACAAGAAAAAAATATGCGGCGGGCGGCCGAAAATTTTAAATTATTTCAAACGTCCCGTCAGCGGTAAAAGCGGTATACTCCGAACACCTTGCCGAGGATGGTACAGTCATCCACGATGATGGGCTCCATGTAATCGTTCTCAGGCTGAAGGCGGATATGGCCCTTTTCCCTGTAGAAGGTCTTTACCGTGGCGGAGTCATCCACCAGGGCGACCACCATGTCCCCGTTCTCGGCGGTGCGGCACACATTGACAAAAATGTGATCCCCGCTGAAGATGCCGGCGTTTATCATGGAATCGCCCCGAACCTTTAAAATAAAGGATTCTCCCCGGGGAACCATCTCCGCGGGGACAGGGAAGTAGGACTCGATATTCTCCTGGGCCAGAATGGGCTGTCCGGCGGCTACATTTCCCACGATGGGAAGGCTTACCATCTCGGTGCGGACTACCTGAAAGCTGTCGTCACAAATCTCGATGGCTCTTGGCTTGGTGGGATCGCGGCGTATATACCCGTTTTTCTCAAGCGTTTCCAGATGAGAGTGGACGGAAGAGGTGGACTTTAAATGCACTGTTTCACAGATCTCCCTCACGGTGGGAGGATATCCCCTGCTTAAAATCTCATCCTTAATATAATCAAGAATCTCCTGCTGTTTCGCAGTAATCTTGCCGTATCCCATGTCACAGCCTCCTTACTCTGAAAGTGCGAACGCACACACCCGTTTACTACATTCAGTTTAACACAGAATCGTGCAAAAAGCAAACATATATTCCAAAAATATGTTCGATTTTTGTTGCTTTTTTTCTTGACATCAGAATATATGTTCGATATAATAGCCTTAAGCAGAACAAACGTTCCGAACATTGTTTCGGCTTCTATGAAAAAGGGCCCGTGAGGGGCTTCCGGAGAATGGGGAGGAAAGAGTATGAATACAGCCAGAAGACTGCTTTTTGAGGATGAGAGAGCTTACCGGAATTACAAGAGAAGGATCCTGCGCCAGCGCCAGATCCGTCAGCGGGTGATTCTCACGCTTGCCGCAGTGCTTGTCATGCTGGTTTTTGCGTTTTCGTGGCTTTCCAATACCGCCAGGGCGGATACCGGCCTGGAAAAACTTTCCCTCAAATATTTTGACTGCATTGAGGTCAAGTATGGGGATACCCTCTGGGATATTGCCCAGACCTATGGGGACGCAGAGCACTACAAAAGCACCCGCGACTACATGGACGAGGTGGCCGGCATCAATCATTTAAGCAGCCGGGAGCTGAAGGCAGGGCAGCTTCTGATCGTACCTTATTACTCGGATGCGGCCGTCCCCGAGGGACCGCAAAATAACTATTGAAAAAATTGAAAAATAACTATCGAAAAAAATCTTGAAATCCCAGCCGGTTAGTGGTAATATATACAAGTAAGCGCTGAGAGGCCGGTGCGGCCTGTTGCAGCCTGTTCGGCAGGCATATACATAGGGGGACATAGCTCAGCTGGGAGAGCGTTGCGTTCGCAACGCAAAGGTCGCGGGTTCGAATCCCGTTGTCTCCAGAACATAACAGATCCGAACCGATATCCCTGGGGGGAAGCGGTTCGGATCTGTTTTATTTTCCCCGGAGCTTTACAATATTGGCCGCGCTGCGGCGTCTCTCGTCCTCCTGGGCGGCGTAGTGCTTCCGGGTGGTGTTCACGTCCTTGTGACCCAGCACATCCGCCACCAGATAGATATCGCCGGTCTCCTGGTAGAGAGAGGTGCCGTAGGTGCTGCGCAGCTTGTGCGGAGTGATCTTTTTCAGAGTGGTGACCCGTGAGGCGTATTTTTTAACCAGGTTTTCCACGGCGCGCACGCTGAGCCTCCGGTTCTGCAGGGATAGGAAGAGGGCGTTTTCATGGCCTTCCTCGGGAACCATATGCTCCCGCTCTTCCAGATAGTCCAGCAGAGCCGTCTCCACCTCATCCCCAAAATAGATCACGGCCTCATAGCCTCCCTTGCGGCGGATCTTAATCCCGTTCACATCAAAATTTACGTCCTGCAGATCCAGGCCCACACACTCGGACACACGGATGCCGGTGCCCAGCAGGAGAGTGAGCAGCGCCACATCCCGCAGCTTTGTCTTTTTGTGGTATTCCAGCTCCTTTTTGGTGAGCTTGGCTCCGTCCTCCACCTGATCCAGCAGGATGGCCACCTCGTTGGGCTCCAGGCGGACGATGGCCTTCTCATGTTTTTTGGGCAGGGGCACCAGAGCCGCCGGGTTTTTCTGGATCTGCTCGTTCTCATAGAAGAAATTGTAGAAGCTGCGCAGCGAGGATAGCTTGCGGCTCTTTGCCAGCTCCTCATTGATGATCTCCTTGCCCTCCTTCCGGTAGAGGGAGACATACTCCAGATATTCCAGAATATCCTGCCTGGTGATCTGGTCTAAGATCTCCAGCCGGTACTGGCGGATCTCGGTCTGGGCGCAGAGAGGGTTCTTCTCATGGAGAAATTCAAAGAACATGCGCAGATCGTAGGCATAGGCCAGCCGGGTGCGGCTGGAGGTGTAATCCTCAATGCCCCGGAAAAAATCCCGGCAGAAAGGGGGGAGCGTCTCCAGCACCGCCCGCATCTTCAAAATATTCTGTCTGTTTTGCTCTTCGTGGTAATTGTCATTTTTGATCACTGCCATAGCTGTCTGACCATCCTTTCAGATTCCCGTTTTTGATGGCTGTAAACATGCGCTCTGCGACGCCGGGATTTTCCCGGTTCAGCTGCCGCAGAAGGTTTTTGACATATTCCCGTTTGGTGTGGCCGTCGGCAGGGCAGGGGCTTTTGACCACCGGAAGATTGCTGCGGTTCACAAAGCCGATCACATCCGCCTCCTTCATATACATCAGGGGCCGTATGACGGTGAGCCCCGTCCGGTCCAGGTATGTCACCGGGGAGAAGGTATGGATCCTGCCCTCAAAGATCAGGGACATAAGCATGGTTTCCACCACGTCGTCCCGGTGATGGGCATAGGCCACTTTGTTGCAGCCCATCTCCAGAACCGTTCTGTTGAGGGCGCCCTTGCGCATCTTGGCGCAGAGAGCGCAGGGATTGGTTTCCTTCCTCTGGCGGAATACGATATCCCCGATATCCGTCTTTACAATTCGGTAGGGGACCTCCAGCCTGTGACAGAGCTCCCGGATGGCCTCCAGATTCAGATTGTCAAAGCCAAGATCCACCGTGACCGCGGAGAGGGAAAAGGAGGCGGGGTAGAAGCGCCGCAGCTCGGCCAGGGCCGTCAGCAGCGTCAGGGAATCCTTCCCGCCGGATATCCCCACCGCAATATGGTCTCCCGGGCGGATCATGCCGTAATCATCCGCCGCCCGGCGGACCTGACTTAAAACCTGTTGTAATTTCATAGTTTACTCCGTTTCAGAGCGCGTTTTCAAATGATTCCCGCACCGTTTCTATTTTACCCTTTTTCAGGCCCGCAGACAAGAGTTCTTTTGCATAAAGGTCCTCATTTGGAAGCATATTATTTAGAGAGCGCAAAGCGCTCCGGAATGGAGAATGGATATGTCAGTGGATTTTAAAACCAGTCAGACCAAAGAGAATCTGATGCGTGCCTTCGCAGGGGAGAGCCAGGCGCGAAACCGCTATACCTTTGCGGCCTCTCAGGCCCAAAAGAACGGTCTGCACGTGATCAGCGCAGTCTTCGGATTCACCGCCGCCCAGGAGAAGGAACACGCGGAGATCTTCTACAGACATCTGCGCGAGATGGCGGGGGAAACTATCTTTATTGACGGCGGGTATCCGGTGGATATCTCCGAGAACGTATACGATCTGCTGCGCATGGCCCAGCACAACGAATATGAGGAACATGACCCGGTTTACAAGGCTTTCGGAGACAAGGCCAGGGAAGAGGGCTTTGATCGGATTGCGGCCTCCTTTCACCTGATTGCCGGGATTGAAAAGACTCACGGCGACCGCTTCGGCCATTTTGCCAGACTCATGGGGGAGGGAAAGCTCTTTGTGTCGGATGTGGAGGTGGAGTGGATGTGTTTAAACTGCGGCTATGTGTTTAAGGGGCTCTCCGCGCCTGCCTCCTGTCCGGTCTGCCAGCACGATCAGGGATATTTCATCCGCCTGGAGCTTGCGCCCTACAGCAAATTATAAAAAATATTGCAAAACTTAAGGACAGAATACTTGTGATATCTCTCTTTTCAGTGTATGATAGAAATAATCACACAGAAAAGAGGATATGACTTTGAAAATCAAGTGGAAGAACACATATGTGCGTATGGGCGTAACTGCGCTGCTGGTTGTCTGCGGCGGGATTTTGTTTTACTATCTGCTGTTTCACGGTTCCAATATCAAGACTGCCATAAATACTTTAAACGGCGTCCTGATGCCTGTGATGTTCGGCATTATCCTTGCCTACCTGCTCACGCCGGTGCTCAATTCCATTGAACAACGCATCCTTCTTCCCCTGTACGGGCTTCGGGCCAAACAGGTCACTGCCAAGGCCAGGAGGCTTCTGCGGGGGGGCAGCATCCTGATCACTTTATGCCTAATCTGCTTTATTATACAGCTTTTGTTCCGCATGCTGCTGTCCCAGATCGTGCCAAGCATCCAGAACATTGTGTCCAACTTTGACAGCTATGTGAATAACTTTACCACCTGGCTGAACCGGCTGCTGGAGAACAATCCCTCCATCCAGCAGTATGTGGCGGAGCTGATCGACCGCTATTCGGGGGAGCTGGAAAATTTCCTGAACAACACGGTGCTGCGCAAATCCAGCGAACTGCTCATGACCGTCTCCCTGAGCGTCATCAATTTCCTCAAGGTGCTCTGGAATTTTATTTTGGGATTGATTATCTCCATCTATATTCTGGCGAGCAAGGAAACCTTTGCCACCCAGGCAAAAAAGCTGACCTACGCAGTCTTTGAGCGGGACGGGGCAAACGTTCTGATCAACAATGTGCGCTTTGCCCACAAGACCTTTTCCGGCTTTATCAGCGGAAAGATTTTGGATTCCCTGATTATCGGCGTGCTCTGCTTTGTGGGCACCTCCCTGCTGCACACCCCCTACGCCATGCTGGTCAGCGTGATCATCGGCGTGACTAATATCATTCCCTTTTTCGGGCCCTTCCTGGGCGGGATCCCCAGTGTTGTCCTGGTGTTTGTCGTCAATCCCACCCAGCCCATGGACGCAGTTTATTTCGCCCTCTTCGTGCTGTTCCTGCAGCAGCTGGACGGTAATTTGATCGGCCCCAAGATTTTGGGCAATTCCACCGGCCTGGCCAGCTTCTGGGTGATTTTTTCCATTACCTTCTTCGGAGGCTTTTTCGGAGTTTTCGGCATGATAGTGGGCGTCCCTCTGTTCGCCGTCATCTATGCCGCCATCCGCTCCAATGTGAATGAAGCGCTCCTGAAGAAAAAAATGCCCCTGTCCACCGAAAGCTATTCGGATATCGAGTATATCACGGATGACGGGATCCAGCCCCGGAAGGAGAAGCCTGCCAGGAGAAGAAGAGGGCAGGAAGCAGCCCCTGACCAGGAGCTGCGCTCCGGCCAGCGCTTTATCAGCGATACGGAGGAATGGAGATACCGCTGCGCCGATTCCCGGGAGAAGAAAGAGTCTGAAGGGAATCCCCAGGCGGACAGCAGCAGCGCCCCGGGGAGCGCGGCAGAATCCGCAGACCGGGCGGGAGAGTAGGAGAGCGGGAGAGAATGCGTTTTGTAATACAGAGAGTGACAAAAGCACAGGTGGATGTGGACGGCAAAACCGTGGGGGCCATAGATAGGGGACTGCTGGTCCTGGCCGGCATCGGCGCCGCAGACACCCCTGAAACAGCGGATAAAATGGTTAGAAAGCTGGTCAATCTGCGAATTTTTGAGGACGGGAACGGAAAGACAAATCTTGCCTTAAAGGATGTGAACGGCAGATTGTTAATTATTTCACAATTTACTCTGTATGCAGACTGCAAAAAAGGAAACCGTCCCTCCTTTGTCCGTGCCGGCCAGCCGGAAACGGCAAACCGAATCTATGAATATATTCTTCAAAAATGTGAAGAACTCACCGGAACCCCTGTACAGCACGGTATTTTCGGCGCGGATATGAAGGTTTCTCTTGTAAATGACGGGCCCTTTACGGTGTGGCTGGATTCCGAGGATTTGATAGGTTGAAGTGGTGCTGCATGATTTGGGACTGATTGCAGTGCTGAGCTTCGGCTTGACCTGCTTTGGAATCGGATACTCTTTTGGTAAAGATAGTAACAAGACACAGCAATAGCCGCCATCCCGTCACAAGGTAAGCGGCTATTAGCTGTAAACTTATGAATCGGGCTAACCGTCTATCGGCAGCTCCTGTGGGGCATCTGTTAGCGCAGATGTCCTTCTTTATATTTAATATACCACAATCTCTGGATTGCCGCAAGTATTTTTAGTGATTATTCGGCACTAACTATTCGTTAAAGTTGGCTTTTGCGCATAGTTGGATCTCGAACAAATTATCTCATATAAAGGGAATTCTGAGCGTCCCGGAATCATCCGCATCAGTCATCTTGTCCCTCTTTCCTAGGCGGCTGATTTCTCAGCTTCTGCAGCTTTTCCAGCAGCTCCAGATCCTCCTTGGTGAGTTTAACATTGGTTTTCAGTTCCTGGCCGTCGGGTGTGACGTACCGGCATTCCAGCAGGGATCCCTCCTGGGGCGTACTTTGCAGGATGGCTTTCAGGAACTGGATAAACTTGGGATGCCGGGATCTGGCCGCATCCACGGAGGATTTCAGCGCCAACAGTGCGATGGGATTCATGGGTATCTCTCCTTTCTTCCGTAAGCTTATATGTTTCTCTTTGTATTTTTCTCTTTTCTCAATCCACTATGTATTCTTTTTTTGCCCTTTATCTGCCGCGTTTTTCAACAGCCATTCTGCCACCCCGTCCCGCTCGTTGGATTCGATGATCCCTGTGGCCAGGGCCTTCAGCTCGTCCACTGCATTTTCCACCGCATAGCATCGGTCGGCAATCTGAAACAGAGGGATGTCGTTATAGGAATCTCCAAATGCCACCACCTGGTCACAGGCAAGCATCTGCTTTAATTTTCTGACCGCTTTTTCTTTTGTGGCTTGGGCCGGCATGATTTCGCACCAATGCTCAGGCTGATAAAGCTCCTTCTGAAAGTGACAGGCGTAATCCGGATCTTTTCTGAAAACCTCATATAAGGGAAGCAGCTCTTCCCTGTTCCCGATACAGGTGAAGTAAAAGATTTCCCCTTCGTACAGTTCTTCCTCTCCCCGAAGGGGACGAAGCCGCTTATCCCCTCTCCTGCGGCTCAAATAGTTTTGGATTCCCTCGTTTTCCTTGAAGATATTCCAGGAGACCTGCTCCCTTCCCCCAATGACGGCGTACACAAGGGGCGAGATGCCAAGCTCATCCATCACCCTTTTGGCCTTTTGGGTCTCATCCTGCCGAAAACCCACAAAATCCAGTGCTTCTTTCGTGTTGGGATTCATGAGGAAGGCGCCGTTGTAGGTGATAACCGGAACAGACAGGGACAGCCCCCTTGTCACCAGAGAGGCCGAGGACAGAGACCGGGCAGTCGCATAGGTCAGCAGCATACCGTCCCGGATCAGTCCGTTGAGGATTTCGCAGCTGCGGGGACTGACTGCGGCGCTTTTATTTAAGAGGGTTCCGTCCAAATCCGTCACATACAAGGTTTTCAAACTATCCATACTAATCCCCATTCCGGAGCGCTTTGCGCGACGGGGCGGGCGATGAGAAATTCGCGAATGCGATTTCTCATCTGCCATCAGTAGAATTTGCGGCGCTCCGGCACAAATTCCCGATTGAAAAATCAGCATATGCCGTTTATATGCCGAAGGGGGATCCCTGGGCCGCAAAAAAATAGGCCGCCAGCTGGGCGCGGGAGCTGAATTCCTCCCTGGCTATGAGCTCCCTTACCTGCTCCCTGGTGTAGAAGCCTGCCTGGATCTCTTCGTTTTCCGAGGTGTGGTCGGACAGCTCCCCCTCCACCCGCACAAAGGCGATGCAGGTTTTCACATCGGAGATGGCGATGGCGGAAAAGGAGGCCGGCAGAATGTCCAGGATCTGCGTCAGACGAAGACCGGTTTCCTCGTAAAGCTCACGGGCGATACAGTCCGGAATACTCTCCCCCTTTTCCGTCATGCCGGCGCAGAGATTATAGACCGTGCGGCCCACTCCCATGCGGAATTCCCGCAGCAAAAGAAGCTCATCTCCCCTGGTGGCGATAATGGAGACGCCGCTGACTCCGGCTCCCAGATCCTCCGGCCCGGCCAGCTTCCGGCGGCTGACGATCTCATACTTTTTCTCCCGCCCGGCCCGGTTCTCATAGCTGAGCTCATAATAATTTAAATATTTCCCGCTGTAGGTCTCACGGATCTTTTGCAGCTTCATACGCTGTTCCTCTTTCTCTGTTTTGTCTCTTCCCGGAGAGGACGGGAAGCATGTGCTTTTTGTCCTCCGGCTTCCCCTGCCCGCCGCTGCTCCCCGCCCTTTCTAGGGCTGTGAAAGCTAGGATTGTGAAAGCCATTCCCCCAGGGGGCGGTGTACCTTTTTCCGGGTCATCTCCACCAAACCGAGGGCGGTCATATCCACTACGCAGACCGGAACAGGATCCGCGCTGACCTGCTCTCTTAAGTAATCCAGCAGGGCATCCTGATCCTCCTTTATCTCCATGTTGATAAAATCCGCCAGAAGGATCCCTGAGAGGCTGCGCAGGCGCAGCTGCCGGGCAATCTCCCGGGCGGCCTCCCGGTTGACCCGGCATGCCGTCTCCCGGGGAGAATGTCTCATATCGCACTTTCCGGTGTTTACGTCAAAGACCGTCAGGGCTTCCGTCTGATCGATCACCAGGTATCCGCCGCAGTCCAGCCAGACCTTCCGGGAGAGTGCCTCCTTGAGCTTCCCGGAAAGGCTGTAGAGCTGTTCCAGGGTCAGGAAGGGATCCTGATACAGGCGGACCGGTTTTCCCCTCTCCTGCCCCTCCTGCAAGGCCAAAAGCCGCTCATAGACCAAGGGAAGGTCCGTCACAATC
The DNA here is from genome assembly GCA_947625475.1 of uncultured Acetatifactor sp. Lineage (GTDB taxonomy): Bacteria > Bacillota > Clostridia > Lachnospirales > Lachnospiraceae > Acetatifactor. Next base: position 15,585 of record CANQOL010000019.1, on the reverse strand, counting down.
TCGTCATACTCCCCGTCGAAAAGGATCTGCCGGGAGGGCCACTGTCCCGAGCCGGAAGTTCCCTCTCCCTCCGCCGCCCGGTACAGGCAGGAAAAGCAGGTCCGGTGTCCGGCCCTGGTGAAAAGAGAGAAAAACTGCTTCGACAGCCGGATGTACTCTTCTTTCAGGGCGGGATTCTCCGGATCCTCCCCCGCCTTCGTGCGCAGAATCACTCCCCAGGAGGGTTTCCCCTCCCCGGGAGCCGGAAGCGCCTCCCACAGGTCCATCTGACGGCGCAGAGCCTCTCTCTGGGAGGCGGAGAGCCTGGCGGAAAAGGCCGTCCTGGGAGCGCCTGCCGCAAAGACAAAATATTCCCCGGAAAGGGTGAGCTTTACGGTTACCACCGGCTGCTTGGTCCCCTTTGCCTCCCGGGCCACCTGGAGAGGAAGCTCGTCCCCCTCCAGCAGGCGTCCGTCGGCCTTGCGGTTTAAGAGGAAGGCATATTCCGCCTCATCCAGAGGCAGGAAGCAGACCACACCCTTTTGCAGTTCCACAAAACAGGCGCCGATATTTTTGACCACATGTTTGACCTTCCCGATGTAGATATCCCCCAGGCGGACAGCATGTCCGGCCCTGTCATGACCTGCCGGGTCAATCAAGTCCCGGCTGCCTGTGTCGAAACCAGGCCGGTCAATCCCCGTTTTTGTGTTCCCTTCCGGTCCGTCAGGTCCTCCAAGCTCCGGGCAGGGGAATACCGTCCGCAGCCTGCCCTCCCCAAGCAGCAGTCCCACAGGGCCCTTCTCCCGGCTGTCAGCCCCTTTCAGGCAGGTGATCAGCAGCTTCCCGGAGCCTGCTGTATCCGTCCCAGGGGACTGAGAGAGGGCCTGGGGGCGCTGGGGAATCCGGCGGCTCACGGACGGTCACCGGGCCTGTCCCCGGCTGGGGCCTCCAAGGAATCTTCCGCGGAATTCTCCGGGGAATTATTCTCCAGGGAAGATTCCAAGGAAGATTTCAGGGAAGATTCCAAGGTATCCCCGGGCTTTTCCCCGGCTGTCACAGGAGGATTCCCGGCCTCTCCCGCAGCGGAGGTTCCCAGAGAATCCCCGGCCTCTGCCTCTGCCCCAGGGCCTTCCTCCGTATTTTCACCCGGAATCCCCTCCGGCGGGATCTCCTGCCCTATTTCCTCCAGGGGCACCAGATGTCTTTCCCCCGCCTCCCCGGCCCAGGTGTATATCTCCAGGCGGGTGATGGAGAGCGCGTTTTCCTGCAGGGATCCGCCCAGGCTCTCCAGATAAGCCGCCATCACAGTCTGAGGCTTTATATTGCCGGCGCTGGAGGCGTCGAGAAGCATATACACTCCGTTTCCCTGGCAGGAGAACCGAAAAATACCGGGCCGCAGATCCACCGTGCTGATTCCCTTCTTGGTCTCCTTTTGAACCGGGATGGCCTCTCTGTCCAGAAATTTCTCCACCCCTTCCCGCCAGGCAGCTTCCGGCTCACGGCCCGGCCGGAAGCACACCGTATATCCCGCCGCGGCCACGCTGGCCATGGCGTTGCCCGCCTCCCGGGGAAGGAGCCTGGCGGACAGGATCCGGATCCCCGGCACGCTGGCGGCATTCAGGCGCTCTGTGAGCTCACGGGAGCCGGGAGCGCTTGCCAGCTCAATATCCATGTATTCCCCTTCGCTCTCCAGCCCCACTCCCAGGGGCGCCGCAAAGGTCATAATCTGATGAGGGCTGAAGCCTCCGGTGTAGACGATATCCAGCCCCGCTCTGCGGATCGCCTTCTGGAAAAAACGCATCACATCCAGGTGCCCGATAAACCGCAGGGGGCCGCTTTTTTGAAATTTGATTCTGATTTTCATATTTCCCCCGTCCTATTTTCCCGATGCGGCTCCACGCAGATCCCGCAGCCGAAGCGGGCGGCTCCGCAGCCCTGACACTGCTGCTTACAGTTGGGAGAGACCTTCCCCTCCAGGGCCTTCTGCCACTCCCGCCATAGAAACTCCCGGGTCACGCCGCAGTCAATAAAATCCCAGGGGAAAAGCTCATCTTCTCCCCTCTCCCGGGAAGTGTAAAAATCCAGGGTAAGCCCGCATTCCTCGAAGGCCTCCAGCCAGGCATCATAGCGGAAATATTCGCTCCAGGCGTCGTAAAAACAGCCCTTCTCGTATACCTTTTGGATCACCCGGGAAAGTCTCCTGTCCCCTCTGGCCAATGCCCCTTCCAGCACGGAGGCATCCGTCTCATGGTAATTGTACTTGATGCTCTTTTGGTTGTGCTGTTCGCTGATGGCCTTCCGGGTAAAGTATGCCTTTTCCAGGAATTCCTCCTTGGTGCACTGTCTGGCCCACTGGAAGGGGGTGAAGGGCTTCGGCACAAAGAAGGAGGTGCTGGTCACAATCTGCACTCTGCCGTTCACGCGCTTATCCTTGGGAACCTCATCAAAGAAGGCGGCCGCAATGTCGTTGGAGAGCTCCGCGATGCCCCGCATGTCGTCCTCCGTCTCCGTGGGCAGTCCCAGCATAAAGTACAGCTTTACCCTGGTCCAGCCTCCCCGGAAGGCCAGGGCGGCCCCCTGAAGGATGTCCTCCCGGGTCAGCCCCTTGTTGATCACATCCCTCAGCCTCTGGCTCCCCGCCTCCGGCGCAAAGGTCAGACTGGACTTGCGCACGTCCTGCACCTTGCTCATCACGTCCAGAGAGAAGGCATCCACCCGCAGAGACGGCAGGGAGATATTGATATGCTTTTTCCCGCACTCCCGGACGAGGAAATCCATGAGCTCCGGCAGACGGCTGTAGTCGCTGGAGCTTAAGGAGCTCAGCGTGATTTCCTCCTGGCCGGTATTTTCCAGCATGGCCAGGGCGTAGCGCTTTAAAACCTCCGGATCCCGCTCCCGCACCGGCCGGTAGAGCTGTCCCGCCTGACAGAAGCGGCAGCCCCGGATGCAGCCCCGCTGAATCTCCAGGACCACTCTGTCCTGCGCGATCTTCAGGTAGGGCACCACCGGTTTCAGGGGATAGCTGCACTCCGACACATGGGGCTCCAGCTCCTTGCGGATCACCCGGGGCATTCCCTCCAGGGTGGGGAGAAAGCTTTGGAGCGTCCCGTCCTCCCGGTAGAGGGCCCGGTAAAAGCCGGGTGCATAGATGCCGGGAAGCTTCCCCGCCCGGCAGAGGAACTCCCGCCGCCCCAGCCCCCGGTCCCGGCAGTCCTTGTAGAGATCCAAAAGCTCCCGGTAGCGGGTCTCCCCCTCCCCGATGTAGAATAGGTCAAAGAAATCCGCGATGGGCTCCGGGTTGTAGGCACAAGGGCCGCCCCCTATGACGATGGGGCTCTCATCGCCCCTCTCCCGGGCCAGCAGAGGGATCCCGGACAGATCCAGCACCTGAAGGATGTTGGTATAGCACATCTCATACTGCAGGGTGATTCCCAGAAAATCAAAATCCCGGATGGGATCCTGGGATTCCAGGGCAAAGAGAGGGATGTGCTCTCTCCGCATGATCCGGTCCAGATCCACCCAGGGAGAGTAGACTCTCTCGCACCACACATCCTCCATGGAATTGAACATATCGTAGAGAATCTGGATCCCCAGGTGGGACATGCCGATCTCGTACACGTCCGGGAAACACATGGCAAATCGCACTTTCACCCGGGAGAGATCCTTGTACACCGCATTGTACTCGTTCCCGATATATCGGGCAGGCTTCTCCACCTGCATCAGGATATCGTCCGACAAGGCCAGCTTTTGATTCATACGGTCTTTCCTTTCCGGGAGGATTTTGGAGATACGAGGATCCCGGCCAATGCGCCCCGGATAAAGGGGCTCTGGCAGCGGGAACCGCCCATCCGCCTCTCTCAGGGCAGAAGGTCCGTCGACAGATAGGACATGATCTGCCTCGGCTCCATCCCAAAGAGGGTGTCTCCGTTCCGGTCCAGCGCCACCAGCGCTGCCGCGGCCAGCGCCGCCAGCAGCAGGCGCAGTCCCAGCGTCCCCTCCCCCGAGGACACTTCCTCCCCATTCTGGAAGTACTCTTCTTCCTCATAATATCTGGGAGCAGAACTCCTTCCGTACAGAATCTGCTCCCTTTCAGACAAATCATTCTGATCCCGGCGATAGCGGGATCGCACCTGCTGGACCAGCTGCAGCTTTCGGTCCACAGAAAAATCTTTCATGGCAGCCCCCAGGCATGTTTTACTCCAATATATGTGCCTGGCAGGCTCCCTAGAACAAGCTACCGGTTGGCCAGTTCGTCGGTGATCTCCTCCCAGCTGATGCCCCGCTCGGCCATCAGCACCATCATATGGTAGAGGAAATCACTGATCTCATACTTGACCTCGTTAGGGTTTGGATTCTTGGCGGCGATGACGATCTCCGTCGCTTCCTCCCCCAGCTTTTTCAGAATCTTGTCGAGGCCCTTGTCAAACAGATAGTTGGTGTAGGAGCCCTCCTTGGGGTGGAGCTTCCGGTCCTGGATCACCTGGAAGACATCCTCAAAGACCTTCAGGGGATTGGCGCTCTCCGGCCCCTCCCGCCTGACAATCTCATGGAAGAAACAGCTTTTGGCCCCCGTGTGGCAGGCGGCCCCCACCTGGTACACTTTTGCCAGAATGGTGTCCATATCGCAGTCCCCGGTCAGGGAACGCACATACTGATAGTGGCCGCTGGTCTCCCCCTTCAGCCACTGCTGGCCCCGGCTGCGGCTGTAATAGTTCATCTTTCCGGTCAGGAGCGTGCTCTGATATGCCTCCTGATTCATATAGGCCACCATCAGGACCTCCTGCGTCCGGTCGTCCTGTACCACCACAGGCACCAGCCCCGCCTCGTTTTTCTGGAAGGCGGACCAGGGGCAGGCGGCCTCCAGACCGTTGATCAGGATCCCGTTTTCCAGGCCGAGCTTTTGCAGGGCCGGGATCTCCTGAAAGTTCTCGTTGACGATATTCCCCGTGACGCCCCGAACCTTGTCGCAGGAGAGCAGCTCCATCAGATGGTTTAAGGAAATCTGGGGAAGCTGCACATACAGAGGCACCGGAGAAGCCTCCAGGCTGTCCTGAAGCTGATGGGGGTCCGTCAGAAGGACGGCGCTCACAAAGCGCTCCAGCTTCTCCCGGCAGGCCCACAGTTCCTTTGCCTCCCGGCAGGATGCCAGAATCTTCTCCCTCCCAAAGCGCTGGGAGACCTCCTTGGTCAGTTCAATGTGGGACTGTCTGGTGTAATCCAAAAGAACGCCCCCGCAGCCTGCGTAGATGAGCTTCTTCACATCCTCCGCCCGCCGGATGCCGCCGGCTGCGATCACCCGGGCCTGGGTGGCGCCGCAGATTTTTTTGATCAGATCCAGCGTTTCCTCCCTCTCCTGATCCGAGGCCGCCTCCGTGTCCGCCAGGTCATAGACCAAAAGCTCATGGGTATTGTTCTCCCCGTAGGAACGGGCGAGCTCCACCGCGTCCGGGGCGGCAGGCGTTTTGTCTGAAGGGGATTTGACAGCCATGCCCCGATACAGATACAGGCAGGGTACAAACAGTTTTGTCATAGGATAATCCTTCCTCTTTTCTACAGGGTTCCCTTGGTGCTGAGCACGCCGCCGACGCGCCCGTCCAGGGAGAGCGCCATGTCAAGCGCCTTTGCAAAAGCCTTAAACAGGGACTCCGCCATATGGTGATTGTTCCCCGGGGAAAGAATCTTTAAATGAAGATTCATGCCTGCGCTGTAGGATACGGCGTAGAAAAACTCCCGGACCAGCTCCGAGTCCATCTCCCCCAGCTTTTCGCAGGTGAAGGGACACTCGTATGCCAGATAGGGGCGCCCGCTCAGATCAATGGCGCACATGGCGAGGGTCTCGTCCATGGGGAGAAGGAAACAGCCGTAACGGCGGATCCCCTTCTTGTCCCCCAGGGCCTCCCGGATGGCCTGTCCCAGGACAATCCCCACATCCTCCACCGTGTGGTGGGCGTCTACCTGCAGATCGCCGCTCACCCTGCAGGAGAGGTCGAAAAAGCCGTGGCGGCAAAAGCCCTCCAGCATATGGTCAAAAAATCCTATGCCGGTCTGTATCTCATACCTGCCTGTGCCGTCAATATCCAGGGTCAGGCATATCTGTGTCTCATTTGTATTTCGGTTCACTGTGGCGTTTCGTGCCATACGTCCTCCTTTCCTCCCTCACAGGGAGCTGCTGTCCAGGGTATCGTCAAAGCGGGTCCGGATGCTGTTGGCGTGGGCGGTAAAGCCCTCGCTCTCGGCAAAAAGCTCTATCTCCCCGTGCACGCTCTCCAGCGCCTGCCTGGAGTAAGAGATAAGGCTTGTCTTCTTCACAAAATCGTCTACATTCAGCGGGGAGAAGAATCTGGCGGTGCCGTTGGTGGGGAGAATATGATTGGGGCCCGCAAAATAATCCCCCAGAGGCTCCGAAGAGTACTCCCCCAGGAAAATGGCGCCTGCGTTCCGGATCTTTGTCATAACCTGGAAGGGATCCCGGGTGAGGATCTCCAGGTGCTCGGACGCAATCTCATTGGCGGCCTCCACCGCCTCGTCCATGTCTCCTGCCACCAGGATATATCCGTACTGGTCCAGGGATTTTTGGATGATCTCCCGGCGCTCCAGCCGCTCTGTAAATAGATCCACCCAGCGGGATACCTCCCCGGCCAGTTCCCGGGAGGTGGTGATCAGGATGGCGCTGGCCAGCTCATCGTGCTCCGCCTGGGAGAGAAGGTCCGCCGCCACATACCTGGGGTTTGCGGTCTCGTCCGCCAGCACCAGGATTTCGCTGGGTCCGGCGATGGAATCAATGCCCACAAAGCCGTAGACCGCCTTTTTGGCAAGGGCCACAAAGATATTGCCGGGGCCGGTAATCTTGTCCACCTTGGGGATGGAACGGGTGCCAAAGGCCATGGCCGCAATGGCCTGGGAGCCTCCCGCCCGGTATATGGTATCCACGCCGGCAATGTCCGCCGCCACAAGGGTCCCGGGATTGATCTCCCCGGAGGGCCCGGGCGGGGTTGTCATCACAATCTCCTTCACCCCGGCCACCCTGGCGGGGATCACATTCATCAGCACGCTGGAGGGGTAGGCGGCCTTGCCCCCGGGCACATATACGCCCGTCCGCTCCAGGGGGATCATCCGCATCCCCAGGATGGTGCCGTCCTCCCTCGTTTCAAACCAGCCGCTGCGCAGCTGCCTGACATGGAAGGAGCGGATATTCTCCGCGCTGCGCCGCAGCACCTCCACCAGCCTGGGCGGTACCTGGCTGTAGGCCTCTTCTATCTCATCTTGGGTCACCCGGATATTCTCCGCTGTCAACTCGAAGCGGTCAAACTGTTTTGTGTAGGCAAAGAGGGCCTCGTCCCCTCTCTCCCGCACCGCCTCCAGGACTTCCTTTACGACCGACTCGTATTGTCCGTAGTTCCCGGGACTTCTCCTGAGAAGATCCCTGGTAATATTTTTCCTGGTCTCTAAGGATAACTGTATGATTCTCATCCTCTGCCGTCCTTTCCCTCCGCCTCCAGGCGGCTGCGGATCTGACTGATCAGCCGCTGGATGCGCTCCGTCTCCATTCTAAGGCTTACCGGGTTTACGATCATCCTGGCGGAGAGGGGGCAGATTTCCTCCAGCACCTCCAGGCCGTTCTCGCGGAGCGTAGATCCCGTCTCCACGATATCCACAATCACATCCGAGAGCTCCACGATGGGGCCAAGCTCCACGGAACCGTTGAGCTTGATGATATCCACGGTCTGATGCTTCTTGTTGTAAAAATAGTCCTTTGCAATCCTGGGATATTTGCTGGCCACCCGGATCCTCTCATGGTGGAGCAGAAGCTCCCTGGCCCCGGCCGGCCCGCAGACGCACATGCTGCACCTGCCGAAGCCCAGATCCACTACCTCGTAAACGTTCCGGTTTTCCTCCAGGATCGTATCCTTTCCCACAACGCCGATGTCGGCGGCCCCGTACTCCACATAGGTGGGCACGTCCGGCCCCTTTGCCAGAAAGAACCGCATCTTCAGTTCCTCGTTCACAAAGATCAGCCGGCGGGAGTTTTTCTCATGCATCTGGGGACAGGTGACGCCGATCTGCTCCAGGAGCTCCATGGCCCTGTCCGCCAGCCTTCCCTTGCCCAGGGCAAAGGTCAGATATCTGTCTTCACTCATGTATATTCTACCATGCCTTTCTCCCACAATCCATTCTTTTTTGCAAAACTTACCGGTCAGGGCCGCCGGCACAGTCCGCCTGCCGCAGGCCTTCCTCCGGCACCAGCTCCACGCACAGGCCCTGAGACCGCATGCCGATGGCCCGGCGCAGCTGGCTCTCAAAATCCGCCCGCCCATAGGTGAGGGTATATTTCTGCAAGGGAGGCGCCGTGTCCACCTTCTGCCGGCCCAGGGCCTCCAGCAGATCGTCCACCACAATCACAAAGCCGATGGCGGGCGCATCCTTGCCGAACTGATGGAGCAGGTTGTCGTACCGGCCGCCCTTCACCACCGCATCCCCCACCCCGTAGGTGTACGCCTTGAAGATCACGCCCGTGTAATAATGGTACTTGCTGAGCATCCCCAGATCGTAGGTGACGTACTTCTCCACCCCGTACAGGCGCAGCACCCGGTCCATGGCCTCCAGGCGCTCTATGGCCCTCCGGGAGCGGGTATTCTGTACCAGGGCCTTGGCCTGGGACAGGGAGTGCATATCCCCGAACAGGTCCGCCAGCTTTAAAAGCACCTGGGCGTAGGAGTGCGCCACCTCTCTCTCCTGCAGAAGCTCCTGGGCCGCAAAATAATTTTTCCCGGATATAAATTCCCGCAGCTGCAGCTCCGTATCCTCATCCAGGCCGGCCTCCTGGCACAGGCCCTTGAAATACTCCACCTCCCCGACGCTGACCTGAAAGCGCTCCAGGCCGGCGGCGCGCAGGGCATCGATCACCAGGCTGACCATCTCCGCGTCCGCCTGGACGGACCCGTCCCCAATCAGCTCCGCCCCCATCTGGGTCACCTCCTTGAGCTTGCCCTGAAGGCTGGAGGTGTTGGTGAAGGTATTTCCCGTGTAGCAGAACCGGAGGGGAACCCGGTCCTCCATAAAATATTTGGCCGCACATCTGGCCACGGAGGGCGTAAAATCCGGCCGCAGCACCAGGGTGTTGCCCTCCTTGTCAAAAAATTTGTAGAGCTCCCGGCTGGGGGTGGTGCCCACCTCCCGGGAGAACACATCGAAAAATTCAAAGGTCGGGGTCTGTATGGCCTCGTAACCGCAGCGGGCGATGACCTGCCGGAGCGTTTGCTCCAGCCCCAGCTTGCGCCGGTACTCACCCCCGTAAATATCTCTCACGCCCTCCGGCGTGTGCAGCAGATCTTTGTTCATGTTTCCTCCGGATACTTTATCACTTCACAGTGCTAACCAATTAGCAAAAGAAAGCACCGCTTTCTGTAGTATATCTCCCATCAATGCCTTTGTCAACCCCTCTCATCCAGATCCTTCTGCAGCAGATCCAGATAGGGGACCAGGACGCCGTGCTTTTTGGGCAGCCGCCAGAGGGGATCCAGCTCCTCAAAGCGGAAGCTCTTGCGGCCCCCCTCCTTCGCCCTGTTCCAAAAAACCAGAAGCCGCCGGAGGGGAAGATAGTACAGCAGGTCCTTGTGGGTATAGTAGATCAGCAGGAAGGCCACGCCTCCCTGGGCCTCAAATCGCTCCATAAAATCTACCTGATGCTCATGGATGTTCTGAAGGGCAAAGGTGTCCACCGCGCACTCCTTGGCGTCAAAGCACACCGGGATCCCCTGGACGGCCCCGATGTAGTCGACGGTGCTCTTCTGCTCAAAGTAAGCCAGGGTAATATGCCGGCTCTCCTTGTCGATCTGAATGGGCGTGATGGGGGTCGGGATCTTCTGGATGACTGCCAGAGAGCTCTCCGCGTACTTTTCATTCGTCCGGTTGATCATATCCTCCAGGGTGGAGCCTCTAAGACCTCTGGAATTCCATGTGGCCATCTGTAAGTCCCTCCAAAATCCTTTTAAATTCTTCCGGCAGCGGGTCGACAACCTGCCGCCCCGAGAGCCCCTCCAGCGCTCCCTCCAGAGGGGGGAATTCCACCCGGCAGGCGTGAAGCAGCTGACAGGAAAGCGTCGGGAACGCCTGATTGATCCGGGGGTTCCCGTACTTGCGGTCCCCGATCAGAGGGTGCCCCGCCCTGGCCAGATGGGCCCGGATCTGATGGGTCTTCCCGGTAATCAGCTCCACCTCCAGGTAGGTGCAGGAGCCAAAAAGAGCCAGGGGCCGATAGGCGGTGAGGATCCCCTCGCCGTCGGATATCCGCACCCGGTTATGCCTCCTGTCCTTGGTGAGCGCCCCCTCCAGGCGGCCGGGGGCCTCAATCCTGCCGCCGCAGACCGTCCGGTAAAATTTCCGGATCCTCCGGTCCCGGATCAGGCGGCTCAGGGCCTGGCTGCCCGCCAGGGTTTTGCCGCAGAGCACCAGGCCGCTGGTGTTGCGGTCCAGCCGGTTGCAGACGGAGGGGCGGAAGAGCCGGAGGCTTTGGTCCGTGACGGCGCCGCTCTCCAGCAGATAGCCGATCAGCCACTCGTTGAGACTGTCCTGATCCGGCCGGGAGCGCTGTGTCAGGATCCCAGAGGGCTTGTGCAGGATCAGCGCATGCCCGTCCTCGTACAGAATCCTCACGCCCTTCAGGCTGTGATAGGCGCGAAGGGCCTCCTCCCTCACCGCCCGGGAGGAAATCTCCGCGCCCTTTTCCTCCGGCCCGGGCGTCTCCGGCTCTCCCCCGGAGGGGGCGTTTTCCCGGATGCCCTGCTTCCCGGCGTCTCCCTCCACAGGGACAAGCCCCGGCAGATCTCCCCCAGAGAACTTTTCCAGAGTCTCCCGGGAGAGGAAAAAGCGGATCTCGTCTCCCTCCTTCAGGCGCTCCCCGCCCTGGGCCCTTTTCCCGTTCAGGGTAATATTTTTCCTGCGGAGCATTTTGTAAAAGAAGCTCACTGGAGCCTTCGGCAGACACCGGGCCAGAAATCTGTCCAGGCGCTGTCCCGCCAGCCCCTTTTCCACCAGACAGCGATACATTTCTCTCCCCTTCCCTACAAGGCCACACTTTTCAGGGTCAGCGCCAGGCTCTCCCGGTCCGGCTCTTCTCTCTCCGGATCCTGCAGCTGGGAGAGCCTCTCCGTGTACTTGTTCAGATCCGTGAACACGGAGACGGAAATGTCCGGATAGTGTTCCGCCTTTAAGATCCCCTCGAGATGCGCCTGAAAGGGTTTCCGGGGAAAATCCTTCTGCCGGGTGTAGCAGCAGATCCGGCCGCCTCCTATGCACAGGTGGGCGATCTCATAGTTCCTGTCATAGGAGGTAAACACCATGTCGTAGAGCCCTGTCAGAGAGCCCCGGGCCCTCTCGATCTGCTCCGCCGCCTCCTTAGGGCAGCTGTGAAACCGAAAGAACATAATGACGCTCACCAGGCTCTTGCAGGCCGGCAGGCACCCCAGCACGGCCACAATAGTCAGCAGATTGACCTTTGTGCCCGTGGCAGCGATCCCCGCCCCCAGCAGGCTCAGGGAGATGCCAAAATAGAGAACCGTCCGCGCCAGCTCATATTTTTTTTGAGAATCCAGGTAGCCGAAGGTTCCCTTGGCATCCTGAGTGGTGAAAAGACGCTTCAAACGGGACATATGCTTTTCCTCCCTTCCCGCAGCGGCGGCAGGCTGCGTCAACGCCTGAAAGAATTGTCACAGGAAATCCACTTCCCCGTAATCCGTGATGTAATAGTCCGCAAGCTCCCTCTTTTCCCGGTCCTGGTCCCGGGAGTAGTCGTCCTCCACGGCGCAGACCCGCATCCCGGCGGCCGCTCCCGCCCGGATCCCGGGAACAATGTCCTCAAAGACAAGGCATCCGGCGGGACTCACCCCCAGCTCCTCGGCCGCCGCCAGATAGATATCCGGGGCGGGCTTGCCCCGCTCCACCTGGGACCCGGTCTTGACACTGTGAAAATAAGAGCGGATCCCCAGGGAATTCAGCACGGTCTCCGCCAGCTCCGTGGAATTGCTGGTGGCGATCCCAAGCCGGATCCCCGCCCGGCGGCAGCGCTCCAGAAACTCCCGGGCGCCGGGCTTCAGCACAACCTCATGCTCGTATTTATCCCAGGCCATCCGATTCCATTCCGCCATGATCTGTTCCAGCGGATCCTCGATCTGGAAACGCTCCTGAAAATACCTGGCTGTCTGGATCATGCTCATTCCCTCAATATCCGTCTGAAGGGTACTGGGGAGAGGGATCCCCCTTTGACCCAGATAGTCAATATCAATCTGCCGCCACATCCACATGGAATCCACCAGGGAACCGTCCAGGTCAAAGATCACAGCCTGGGTCTTAGGGTGTTCCGCATCCCCCTTTTCCCCGCCCCCGGGACACAGCACCAGAAGGGCCTGCCGCTCTCCCTCCGTCAGCTCCCGGAACTGCCCGGGGGAAAGCGTCTCGTCCAGTTTCAGAGGACCGAAGGCGGTGCGCTTTAGGCTAAGGACCCGGTTTCCCACCGCCTCGAGCATGCGCTTTACCTGGTGGCAGCGCCCCTCCCGGATTGTGAGAAGAAGCTCCCGCTCTCCCAGAAGCCGGGCTTTTGCCGGCAGAGTGGGCCTCTCATCCCCTATATCCACCCCCGTCTCCAGGCGCCTGGCCGCCTCAGGGTCCAGGGGCTGCCGGGTGTGCACCAGATAGGTCTTGTCCACATGCCGCCTGGGGGAGAGAAGGTAATGGGCCGTTTCACCGTCGTCCGTGATCAAAAGAAGCCCCTCCGTGTCCTTGTCCAGACGTCCCACAGGGGCAAGCCCTCCCCCGGCGGCGTCCGCCAGCAGCTCCATCACCGTGGGATCCGTTTTGTCCCGGACGGCGCTCACCGTCCCGGCCGGCTTGTATAGCATATAATAACGGTATTTTTTGTAGGATACGGTCCTGTCCTCCCAGCTCACCTGATCGGCCGTCTCATCCACCCTTGCCTCCGGCCGGCGGCAGGTCTCCCCGTTTATTTTCACCAGACCGCTGCGCACGGCAGCCTTTACCTGGCTTCTGGTTCCCATGCCCTGGGAGGCCAGAAATCTGTCCAGACGCATCATAGTTCTTTTCACCTCATATATTTGAGACAAAGCATCCCGGAGGGCGCCATGTTCTACGCTCTGCTCTTTCTCGTTCTCACCTGTCTGATTCTGACCCACCCCGCGGTCAGCCTCCACTATGCCTTTCACGGGCTCACCCTGTGGTTCAACAAGATGATCCCCGCTCTGCTCCCCTTTATGATCCTGTCGGGGGTGCTGGTCCGCATGGGGCTCACGGAGAGATTTACCGCCGTCCTCGACCCGCTTCTGCGTCCCCTGTTTCGGGTGAGGCGCAATGTGCTCTACTGCATATTCCTGGGATTCCTCTGCGGCTTTCCCATGGGAGCCCGCGTGGCGGCGGATCTTCTGGACCGGGATCTGATCACCCGGCGGGAAGCCGAATACCTGCTGGCCTTCTGCAACAATATCGGCCCTGTGTATTTCTGCAGCTTTGTGCTGCCCCTGCTTGGCCGGACCCTGGTGCTCCCCTACGTGGCGGGCATGTACGGGATCCCTCTGCTCTACGGATTGTTCCTGCGCCGGACTTTCTTCCGGGATCTGCCAAAGGAGGCCGGGGGCCGGAGGGGGATCAAATTCCCGGAGGGCACCGGCTCCGGTTCTCTCCTGGCCCAGCTGGATTCCTCCATCCAGGCCGCTCTCGGCAGCATCTCCATGCTCTGCGGCTACATGATCCTGTTCAATCTTCTCTGCATCCTGCCCCACTGTCTTCTGCCTAAGGCCCGGGATTATCTGGCCCCTCTGCTGGAAATCACGGGGGGACTGAGCCTGCTTGGGAGGAAGGCTCCCCTTTACTCCCTGCTTCTTCTCCCCTTCGGCGGCCTCTCCTGCATCGCCCAGACCTACAGCATGATCCGGGGACGGGGGCTTTCCCTGAAAAGCTATGTACTCCACAAGGTGATTCTGACCCTGCTGACGGCCCTCTATTACCTGGGCTGGCTGCTGCTGTCCCCCCGCCTGTTCCTGGGCTGACGTCCGCCTCTGCCCCTGCCCGCCAGCGCTCTGGCCGCCAGGATGAAGATCAGGCAGGCAAACACCGCGCCCCCGCAGCCAAGGACCAAAATCAGAGGATCGCTGAGCGGATCCGTCTTTTGCGGGAGAGGGTCCGGCACGGGCACGGCGGACACCGGCTTTACGTCCGGCTCCAGGGCTGGCCGGGGCGCCGGGGTCTGAGTCTCCTTCTCCGGGAAACGCTCATATTCCTCCAGCAGATTGCTGACGGTCATCCCGTCGTACATATTGTAGGCACGCAGGACAACCCGCGGGACGGATCCCTCGGGGACCTCCAGTGTCAACGGAAAGCTTTCCTCATACTCTCCCAGAGCGGTCCGGCTCCCGGGCCAGGGCTGAAGGGGGGAAAAGCTCTCGCCCCCGTTCAGGCTGTAGGCGTAATACATCATGGGGGAATCCGGATCATAGCCGGTGACCTGACAGGTCAATGTGCCTCCCTCATAATCAACCTCCAGGGCCTCGATCCGGCAAAGCTGGGGAGGCGTCTCATCCTTCAGGGTGAGGGCCACAGGCACATCCTCCGGCAGCCCCAGGCTTTCGTAGGAAAGGGTGCTGTAATCCACCCCAAGCTCCTGGCTTTTCAGTCCCAGGAACTGGGCGATTGCCAGAGCGTCCTTTTGGCCGAAAAGCTCCCACTGCTCCCGTGAGGCGCAGAAGGATGCGTCGCGGGGTTCATCCACATGGCAGTGTTCGATAATCACCGCCGGGATGCCCAGGGCGGCACATTCCCGGAGGATGCCGTAATAATCCCCCTTGCTGCCCTCCCGGGTTTTGACGCCGCGCACAAACAGGCCCAGTTCCTCCATCTGCGCCAGCTGCAGGGTGGCGAACCGGTATCCGTACACATTGAAGGGTGCCTTCAGGGGCACCCACACCTCCGAACCGAAAAGCGTGTGTTCCTCCGAAGCGTTGTAGTGGATGCTGAAAAGGAAATCCGCCTCCACCTGGGCGGCGAGACCGGCCCGGTCCGCCATCTTAATATCCTGGGCGGGATCCTCCCAGCGGGTCAGGTACACCGTCACATTGTCATACCGGGAAAGCTCATCATAGAGAGCCTGGGCCGTAACCAGAGTCATCTCCTTCTCCAGAGCCGTCCCGCTCTCCGTCCCCTTGTTTTCTCCCCCGTGCCCCGGGTCGATGACCACCGTATAGTGGGATTTCACCTGCCCCAGGCCGTTCCCGGAAATCTGCCCCTCTGCCTGTACCGACAAAGGGCAGACGGCCAGGCAGATTGCCAGACAGAAAATCAGGTAAAGCAATGGGCGCGGCAGCGGGCATTTTGCCATGCTACTTTCCTCCCTTCGGCCATTATTTGTTCTCAGCGGGAAACCGGGCTTTGTCATGCCCTGGTATAGAATGTCGCTTTCCCTTTTCCATGCCGGTCAACAACCCCCCCCTTCATCAGCTGTGTCAGCGAATTTTCTACAGAAGCCTTGGACAGGGACGGCACAAGTTCCATGATCTCACTCTTCGTAAATTTACCGATTTTTTCACAAACTGCTTTTCTGACCAT
>CANQOL010000018.1 GCA_947625475.1 uncultured Acetatifactor sp. | reverse complement strand
CTTCCGCTTTGATTTACAATTACTATATCTGTTTCAACGGACGATTGCAACCTCATTCTTATTTATAAATAAACCTGCTCCCCGGCGCGAAGTGAAAAGTTTATTTCCACTTTGCAGACTTGATTTTCCACGACAAATCGTAAATTTGTTGTTTCCTTTGCGACAATAAAATATCATTTTTCACATTTTCCAGACATGTGGGAGCGGGCAGGGAGATTCCGGCTTGACGGTTTGTGCCGTTTTGTTACGGAATCTGCAATAGCCGATGCTTTTGGGTGTCTTCCATGTTAAAATGATTGGAAAGGTCCTGCGGAAGTATTGCATGGGTCGGAAACCGATGAGGGGAGAGGGAAGCACCTATGAAAAAAGCGTATAATTTAGGGATGACGCTGCTGCTTCTGGCAGCAGGAATTTTGTACGGCCCCATGAGGATGGGAGAGCGCATCCTGGCGGGTATGGCCTCGGGAGAGCTGGGACAGCTGACCGTGGATCGCTTTGATGCTCTGATGAGAGGGATCACCTTTTGTCATCAGGCGGCGGCCATGAGCCTGGTGATCTTTGCAGTACGGCTGGCGATGACCCTGCTGGAGGGCAGAAAGAGGGTTCTGGGGAAACAGCTTTCTTCCGGCGTGGAAGGCAGGCTGGGACAGTTCCTGGACAGCCAGGGGGAGAGAATGCGGCAGTGGAGCGCAAACTGCAGGGAGGCCCGGGATAGGACGATTTATTACACAGGGCTGCTTATTGTGGGTGCGCTGATACTGGCGTGGAACAGAAGCCGCACACCGATCCAGTTTCTGTTCGTGATCATGCTGCCTTTTGCACTTAGGCTTGCAGAGGGCCTTTGCGTACTGATGTGGGTGGTGCAGCGGATTTCCGACAGACCGGGTTCCATGATGAAGAAGCTGGCCCGCAGCCTGGAAAAGGAGCTTAAAAGTGGAAATGACCGTGAAGCCTTTGCGGCAGATCTATGCGAGGCGGGAGAAGAATGGATGTTTCAGGAGATCACCAAGAAGTCGGTGACCTGGGGAATACTGGGAACCCGCTATTGGGTGAAAATGGATGCCCAGACCAAACGGGCAGAGGTGGTGGACACTGTGCGCCTGTCCAGAATCGCCTTGGCAGTATCGGGAAACACCAACAGCCTTACCTACAAGGTCCGGTTTTATTATAAGGATTCTCCAAAGCCAAAGTATCCCGATCAGACCTTTTCTTTTGAAGAAGTGAAGAATCGGAGTCATTTTCTGGAACTGGCCAAGGCGCGTCTGGAAGACCGGATCCCTATCGTGGAAGAGGAATAGCGGTAACAGGCGGCGAGGGGAAATCTCTTTACAGGGGTTTCCTTTTTTAGTATAGTGAAGGTAGTGCTTCGGAAGATCGGCCCCAGGGCGGCAAACTATAGATTTTGAAACGAAGTATGTTTTATGGAATAGACTGGGAAGGAGGTCCGTCTTGGAAAAAGAAGAACTGCGCATCGCCGTCTGCGACGACAGCCAGGAGGAGCTTTTGCGGATTCAGGAGGCGGTTATCAATACCTTAGACAGACTGGAACGATCCGTTCCTGTGGTTTTTCGGCTTTATGCGGACAGCAGGGAGCTCTATGGGGACGTCGAAAAGGAAAGAGAAAGCTTTCAGATGGTTTTTCTGGATATTGAGATGCCGGGAATGGATGGGTTCCATCTGGCGGAGAAGCTGCATCTAAAGATGCCGCAGACGGCGCTCTTTTTTGTATCTTCCCATGAAAATCTGGTTTTCGATTCCCAGCTGTATGCGCCTTTGTGGTTTGTGCGGAAAGGGATGCTTAAGAAAGATATGTTCCGGGCGCTGTCCCGGTATTTTACTGTCACGGAGAGCCGGCGGATCTCCTATAAGGTGAAGAGCGGTTTCGGACACCGGGAGTTGTATCTGAAAGAAATTTTATATGTGGAATGTGTCGGGCACGAACTGGACTTCGTGACGGTTTCCGGACTTCATCTGAAGGTTTATGGCAGTTTGAAGGCGGTGGAGGAGGATCTGTCCTCCTGCGGTTTCCTGCGTATCCATAAAAGCTTCCTTGTAAATCAAAGCTATGTGGAAAGTGTGGAAAAAAAGGACGTGGTATTGAAAAACGGAATTATTGTAGAGATGGGACGGGACAGGCGAAGGAATGTGGAAGCGGCTATGCTGCGATATCGGAAGGAAAAGGGTGGGGAGTATGGTATTTGAGGATTATCTGGTCAATCTGCTCTGCGCCCTGGTGGCGGTAGAGTTCATGGATCGTTTGTTCGCGCCCAGATACAGCGGGTACAGACGGTGGCTGTGGTTCGGGGCAGGCTGCGGCGTATATTTCCTGACCGTGACAGGGATGAATTTTTTAACGGCCTATGAAGGAATTGCGGGCTTCCTTTACGGCGGGGCGGTATTCGCTTACGGATTGCTGGCGCTTCGGGGAAACTGGCGGGAGTTTTTTTCCTGCAGCCTGACCTGGATGGGGGTCGTGGTAACCGGAACCTACCTGGTATTCGGAGCGATGGAAGTGATGCCGGTATCCGGGGACTGGTGGAACCTTCATGGCATGATATTTGAGTATGCCTCTTTTTGTGCCGTAATGGTTAAATTTCTTCTGGGGCGGCTGGCGATTTTGCTGATCCGAAGGAGAAAATGGAGCAAAAAGACGGAGGAAATGGTCCTTGCGGGGGCTTTCCTGGCGTTAATCCTGGTGATGCAGGGGCTGCTTGGCTTGGTGGTGCAGGAACTGCCTGGCTTTTGGGGCGGGAGCGCCCACCGGCGTTATGGTCTTCTTTTGTCGGCAAGTCTTGCCGCACTGTTGTTTCTGCTGCTTTTGCTGTTGACTACCGCTTACCAAAGATTGTGGCAGTATCGGGAGGAAAGCCTGACGGAGTCTTATCGGGGAAATGAAAGAAAGCGGCAGCAGGAGGAAATCCGGGAGTTGTATCGGATCGGACGGGATGTAAACCGTCTGCATCATGATATGAACGCAGGTCTGGAGGTGCTGCATCTGCTGCTTTGCAAGGAAAAATACGGGGAGGCCAAAAGGTATGTGGAAGAGCGGCTGCACATGCTGTCCGATTATCCGGATCTTCCCCAGGACACCGGAAATGAGGGGCTCAATGCAGCCCTGCTTTGGACCGTGCCGGAGTGTCGGGAGAAGGGGATTCGGTTCCATTATGCCGTTTTAGGCCGCCCCAGCCGGGTGGACAGCATGGATATGGGGGTTTTGATGTATAATCTCCTGCGCAATGGGATCGAAGCCTGTGAAAAGGTACCGGGAGAGAAGGTGCTGGAGATTACCCTGACGGAGGAGGCGCGAAGGACGCAGATCCTGGTGGAAAACAGTATTGTTGGATCGGTATTGTCCGGAAATCCGGAGCTGAAAAGCGGGAAGCTTCAGAAGGATCGGCACGGTTTGGGGATGGAGAGCATCTGTCAGATCGTTGGGAAATATAACGGGGAATACGTCTGCAGGGAGGAAGAAGGACTTTTCCTGCAGAGCATTACCTTGGAATATTCATGAAAGAAAAAGGTCTCATTCCTGCAGCTGATCCGGTGAATAGGATCGCCTGCCGCAGCCGGTACGGGAGCGCGAACCCTGCGGCTATCCTGGGACCGGCCATCCTGGCTACGGCGGTTAGCACAGCTGTGGAGGTGTTTTCCTGCAGGGCAACGGAGAAGGAGAAAATAACAGACAGAGACCCTCGGTGGGCCAGGAAGGGACTTGACGGAAATATCAAGAAGCCTTGAGGGCAGCTCTGAAAGACATATATCATGCAAAGAGGTTGCATTATGGCAAGCGGCGGAAAGAGAATTCCGCCGCTTATTATAATGCTCTTTTGCAGAAACCCTTTACATAGGATAAGAGAATCTTTTGGTCAGGACCGGTCAGTTCCCGGTATAAGTTGATCAGTTCCAATTCATCTGAGGCAAACTGATAAGTGTCTGCCCGGTAGGGGGTGCAATCCTGAAAAAATTCTGACATGCTGATATGAAATCCGTCACATATTTTTTCTAAGGTTGAAAGAGTGGGTTGATTGTTTTTTTGGAATAGTGAATTGAGTGAAGAATACGGGATATCTGCTTCTTTGGCCAGCCTGTAAACACTCCAATTCCGCTCTTTCATAAGTTTTCTTATTTTGAGTAATGTTCTGTTAACATCTATCATTATAACGTCCCTCCATTATATTTATCATATTTGACATATAACGCCTTTTTTAGATGAATATAAGCATATCCAGAATCCATCACGCATAAGCGTATATAATACAAGAACGTTATTGACGATTATGACGTATATGCGTTATAATCTGATCTTGGAGTATAATCCGTTTTATGCCGATAATGCGGGAATCAAGATAATAACAAGCTATTCTTACAATGCAAGGTTCCGGCAAAGGGAAAGAGGAAAGACCAATATGCGAGAGATACCAAGGAGAACAGGGGAAAGGTCAGTTTGGGTTTGGTTAATAAGATTGATGGCAGTTGGCACCTTTCTCGTTATTGTAAAAACAATTTTCGTAAATTATAATATTGATTCGGAATATGCCCTTGCAATGTCTTACAGAATGCTGCAGGGAGATCATATGTTTTCACAGATGTGGGAGCCGCACCAGACTTCCGCTTTTTTGTGTACTTTTTTCATGTGGCTGTATTATAGTCTGACGGAAACCTGGACAGGGGTGGTGGTTTATCTGCACATCATAGGCGCAGTGATATGTCTGGGAGTAAGCTGGGGACTTTACCGATCGCTAAGGAGAGTGACAGAGAAACATGTGGCTGTGTGTATATGCTGTTATTATCTTGCGGCACGGCCGAAGGATATGCTGTTCCCTGAATTTTCCAACATGCAGATATGGTTTTCCACATTGTTGTTTATTTATTTGGCTGCTTTTTTGGAAAGGCAGACGCATATCTTTTGTTTAATGCTGGCAAGTGTTTTTCTCTGCCTCGAAATTATTTCCTACCCATCCTGCATATTGGTTTTCCCAATTATATTGTTCCTGCTTATTTTGTACACACAAAAGAAATGGCGGAATGTGTTTCTGTTCAGTATGTGCTGTGCCGTGCAGGGAGCAGCCTATCTTTGCTTTTTTTGGCTTCGTATGGGAGATTCATTTTTAAAAAATATAAGAAATATAATCCGGGGAGACGAGATGCATGGGATAAAAATGTGGCAGAGCGTTTTAAAACATTGTTTTGGAGGTGCAGATAAGGTAATTCTGTTATTGGCAGCCAGTCTGATGTTGGGCACTCTATTGGGGTGGTTTCTGTATCGGAGGCGGAAGAAGAACGTTTTTTGTATACAAAAAAAGATGGACCGGATCGTCTGGTTTTTTCTGCTTTTCTTTTTGTTGGCGTCTGTGTGTGCGGTTGTGGCACCGGACAACCGCACCTATGTAGGAATTTACCCGGCACTGTTCGGTGTGGCGATCATGAACCTGAAAGTATGCGGTATGGAAACAAGAAGGAGAGTAGTGACAGGTCTTGCAATCAGTGGCGGATCTTTTCTGGCAACAATTTTTTTGACAAACCTGGGAATTTTCCCAACACTAAAATACTGCGTATTAGGTGTGACGGTCAGCCTGATTCCAATCTGTGAATCCTTGAAAAAAACGTGTGTTTCTGAGAGAAGCCGCATTTATCATGTGTTTCCTCTGCTGTTTTGTCTGACTTTTATTTTTCAAAGAGGTATGCTGGCCAGTATGATTACATATGATCAGGGAAATCTGTTTGATCTGGGCAATATAGTCCGCTCGGGTCCCGCTGTGGGGATGGTTTCAGACTACATGGGCGTTTATATCCTCAACAGCACTGAAGAGGAATGGAAACAATTTGTCAGACCGGG
Source organism: uncultured Acetatifactor sp. (assembly GCA_947625475.1). Taxonomy (GTDB): domain Bacteria; phylum Bacillota; class Clostridia; order Lachnospirales; family Lachnospiraceae; genus Acetatifactor. The sequence goes on along the minus strand of CANQOL010000018.1, from coordinate 55,821 downwards.
TGATCGGGTTTTGCTTGTAGGGGAGCCGACAGTAAGTACATTGGCCTACCTTTATGAGGATGTGCAGGTCAGTGCACCTTCCACCATCTGCACACCGACTTATAATGAGCAGATGCTGGAATATTGGAAGGAGAACCCTGAGAAATATCCCAATGTCGTGGTGGTAGACTGCTGGTATGGGGAACTGCGCGTCCCGGAAGATTCTTGGATCATGCAATGGATACAGCAAGAGTATAAACCCAGTACATATGTAGACGGCAAGTACAGGAGATATTATTACCGTGACGAGCCTTCCATAATGAGTGACACAGGGATGATGGATGTGGGCAGCACATTTTATTAGCGCTTGGGAGATAAAATTGGTTTTGGCGCGCAAATTTTGGGAAGAGCAGCAACAGGGCAAATGAAGAGCGAAATAGGGTCAACAGGTGATAAAATGTCTTTCGGAAGCCTTTTTACGTCGCGGGAGGAACTGACGGGAACAATTTATAACGGGAAAGCCAAGTTTTTCCGAATGTTTTTCTTATTTTTCTGCGAACCCCCTTGACAAATAATTAACGATATGGTATGCTGTCTTTATCCAAATAAAAGGGAGTAGCTGGCACCGGTTTTCCGGTGTATTCGGATCGTCAATACGATGGGCACATCCGTTCCGAATCAGTGGACTGTAGCAAGACTTTTATCGCGGCAGGGTTGCGGCGGTAAAAGTCTTTTTTGTTCAGGCTGGCCGTGTGCCGGCTGCTCCCACACTCAAAGGAGGAGAATATGATGCAAAGAAAAAGCAGTGCCGGCTGGGAGACCCAGTCGGGGGGAAAGGTTCCCGCAGGTCCGAGCCTGGGAAAATATGCGGGCAGGATCGCGGGCGCGGCGGCCGCAGTGCTGGTATTGCTGTGTCTGCTGGGCGGAAGCCTGTACTCGCTGAAGGAGAACGAGTACGCGGTGATCACCACCTTCGGTACGCCCAAGGTGGTGTCGGAGCCGGGCATTCATCTGAAGGTTCCTTTTATCCAGCGGCTGAGCCGGGTGCCCAAGACCATCAACGGCTTCCCCATCGGCTATAGTGCGGAGACGGGGGAATCCATAGACAAGGAATCCTTTATGATCACCCGGGATTACAATTTTGTAAACGTGGACTTTTACGTGGAGTACCGGGTGACGGATCCGGTCAAGTTCCTTTATGCCTCCGAGAGCCCTGTGGATATCCTGAAGAATCTGGCCCAGAGCTATATCCGCGACACCATTGGCCTGTACGAGGTGGACAGCGTGATCACTACGGGAAAGAGCGAGATTCAGGCCGCTATCAAGGAGAAGATTATCAGCCGGCTGGAGACGGAGGACATTGGGATTCAGCTGGTGAATATTACCATTCAGGATGCGGAGCCTCCTACCGCTGAGGTGATTGACGCCTTCAAAAACGTGGAGAACGCCAAGCAGGGCAAGGAGACCTCCATCAACAGGGCCAACCAGAAGCGCAACGAGGACATTCCGGCCGCCAGAGCTCTGGCGGATGAGACCGTCAAGACTGCCACGGCCCAGGCCCAGGAGCGGATCAACGAGGCGAAGGGCGAAACCGCCCGTCTCAATGCTCTGTACGAGGAATATCAGAAATATCCGCTGATCACCAAACAGAGAATGTTCTATGAGACCATGGAGGAGATCCTGCCGGATATGAAGGTGATCATCGAAAGGAGCGACGGTTCCACCCAGACCATGCTGCCCTTGGAGTCCTTCGCGGACTTCTCTCAGGCGCAGGAGAGCAGTCAGGGAGAGGGAAGCGCCCTTGGGGGAACCGGAGCCGGCAGCGGGCCGGCCAACGAACCGGCCAGTGAACCGGCATCCTATGGGGAGGAAGGATACGGGGAGGATTCCGCGGCCCAGTGAAAGGCGGGACTTGGCCTTTGACAGCAGAGGGCAGCTTTGAGGAAGCTGCGGCAAAGTGAGGGATAGTACGGGAGCAAGTGCTCCGGAATGGAGGATATGATGAAGAAAAAATTAGGGATCGCCGCGCTGATAGCGGTATGTCTGGGGGCCCTTTTGATTCTAAGCGGCAGTATGGTGATAACCTACCCCAACGAATTTGCCGTGATCAAGCAGTTTGGAAAGATTGTGGACATCCGGGAGAAGCCGGGACTGAGCTTTAAGATCCCTCTGATTCAGACGGCGGACAAGATTGAAAATGAGGTGCTTTTGTACGATCTGGCGGTGAGCGATGTGATGACGGAGGACAAAAAGTCCATGATTGCGGACTGCTTCGTGCTCTGGCGGATCCAGGATCCTCAGAAATATACCCAGACCCTCAGCGCCCAGAAGAGCAGCGCCGAGGTCCGGATTGACACCATTGTATACAACAGTCTGAAAAATGTGATCAGCAGCTTAAGCCAGGAGGAGGTCATCAGCGGAAGGGACGGCGAGCTGGCCCAGACCATCAAGAACAATATCGGCAACACCTTGGAGCAGTACGGGATCCAGCTGCTGGCGGTGGAGACCAAGTCCCTGGATCTCCCCGATGAAAACAAGGGTGCCGTGTACGAGCGGATGATTTCAGAGCGGAACAATATTGCGGCCACCTACAGGGCGGAGGGCCAGGAGGAGGCCAAACAGATTTCCAACGACACCAACGCGGAGATCATTGTGATGCAGTCTCAGGCGGACGCCCAGGCTGAGGAGATCGTAGCCGGAGGAGAGGCGGAGTACATGCGGATCCTCAGTGAGGCATACAATGACCCGGACAGAGCGGAGTTTTATCTGTTCCTGCGGTCTCTGGACGCGGCTAAAATCACCATGCGGGGCGGCAACAAGACCCTGATCGTGGACGAGACCTCGCCCATTGCCCAGTTATTTTACCAGATTCAGTGACTGGCAAAGGACGGCGGCTTCCCCCGGGAAGCCGCCTTTTTGACTGCCGGATTTTGCAACTTTGACACATGTGTCCTGTATAATTTCCGGTGTAGAGGATGAAAGGATTCTCCGGCAAAAGGGAAGGAGGCATGCAGGTGAATGTTTTGATTGTGGAGGACGACGAGGCCATTGCGGATCTGCTGTATATGGATCTGGGGGACGAGGGGTATCGGTGCGTGAAGGCGGCGGACGGGCGCATGGCGGCGGATCTTTTAGAGAAGGACGGCGGCTTTGATCTGGTTCTGCTGGATATTATGCTGCCGGAAATCGACGGCTACGAGCTGCTGGAGTACATCCGGCCCATGGGGATCCCGGTGATTTTCCTTACGGCCAGGGGCAGCGTGCAGGACCGGATCCGGGGGCTGAAGCTGGGGGCGGACGATTATATCACCAAGCCCTTTCAGACCGGGGAGGTGCTGGCCCGGATGGAGGCGGTGCTGCGCCGCTGCGGCAGGGATAAAGGGGAGCTTTGCTTTCAGGACGTGCGCCTGGAGCTGGATTCCCGGCGGGCGTACCAGCGGGGGAAGCCGGTGGAGCTTACCGTGAAGGAGTTTGATCTGCTGGCGGAGCTGATTCAGAACAAAAACATTGCCCTGTACCGGGATAAGCTGTACGAGAAGGTTTGGCGGGAGCCCTTCCTGGGGGATACCAGGACGCTGGATACGCATATTCAGCGCCTGCGGAAAAAGCTGGGCTGGGAGGAGTATATCCAGACGGTGTTCCGCATCGGCTACCGGCTGGAGGGATAACCGGGGAGGAACGGTATGAAGCTGGGAACCAAACTGTTTTGCTGCATTGTGGGGTGTTTTAGCCTGGTTTTTCTGGCGGGAGGATATTTTCTTCTCTCCCGCTTCTATGAGGCCGCCATGAGGCGGGAGATCGAGGTAGCCCTGGAGCAGTATCAGTCCAACAAGTTTGTCCTTCAGGCGGGGATGCTGGCCTGGGGGGAGGAAGAAACCGGATATGAGCGGGAGGAACTGGCCCGGAATATGGGAGGGACGGCGGCTTTTCTGACGCCCGGAGGGGAGACGCTCTTCTCTCAGTTCCCCGGGGAGGCGGATTTGACCGATCTGACAGGGCTGGCCCGGGAGGGGGAGGTGGTCTATCTCTTTCGGAGCCTGGGAGGACGGACCTATCTGCTGACGGCGGGATTGGTGGGCCGGGGAGAGCGTCAGATCTGTCTGGTTACGGGGGCGGATATGGAGCGGGTTTTGGAGCGGCAGGAGCGGATGCGGGCGCTCTTCGGGGGCGTTTACGGAACCGTGGCGGTTTTGGGGGCGCTTCTCAGCTTCGGCCTGTCCGCCTGGATTGTGCGCCCCATCCGGCAGCTCACCGGAGCGGCCCGGGAGATGGCCGGGGGCAATTATGGGGAGAGAATCCCCCTAAGAGGGGGGGATGAGGTGGGACAGCTGGCGGAGGCGTTCAACGGTCTGGCCCGGGCGGTGGAGGAACAGATGGAGGCCCTCTTTCGTCAGGCCAGGGAGAAGGAGGACTTTGTGGCCAATTTTGCCCATGAGCTGAAGACCCCCCTAACCTCCGTCATTGGGTATGCGGATCGGATCTATCAAAAGGAGCTTCCCCGCCCGGAGCAGAGGACGGCGGCCCGGTACATCTGGAACGAGGGGATGCGGCTGGAGGCGCTGGCCCTGAAGCTGACAGACCTTTCCTCCCTGGAAAGGGGAAGTTTTTCCTTCCAGACACTGGACGGGCCGGAGATGATTCGGGAGCTGGCCGGGGATGTGTCCTATCTGGTGAAGGAGAGGGGAGCCGCGCTGGAGTGGGAGGCCGGGCCGGGGTACGTGCGGGTGGAATACGATCTTTTCAAAACCCTTTTTTATAATCTGGTGGACAATGCGCTGAAGGCCGGCGCGGGAAGGATCCGGGTCCGGGGAGAGGAAAAGCAGGAGGCCGGCTACCGGATCAGCCTGGAGGACGACGGCTGTGGGATTCCCCAGGAGGAGCTCTCCCGGATCAAGGAGGCATTTTATATGGTGGATAAATCCCGTTCCCGCAGGCAGCACGGAGCGGGGATCGGTCTGGCCCTGGCGGAGCGGATTGCCCTGCTCCACGGCACCACCCTGGAGTTTGAGAGCCGGCTGGGTGAGGGAACCCGGGTGAGTCTGTATCTGGACGGTGGGGAGGAAAAATCATGAAAAAAGACCGGGAAATCCGAAGGGGGAAATGGGGAAACCGGGCGGCTCTGGCCCTGTGTCTGGGGCTGACCCTGGGAGGCTGGCTGTTTACCCGCCAGCTCCTGATCCGGCAGGAGGAGGCATTTTTGAATCAGGAGTACCTGGCGGCCCTAAGCCTGCCGGGGGAGGAGACCTGGGAGCCGATTCCTTTCGGGGGGGAGGCCGATCAGCAGCAGGCACAGCCCCAGAGGGAAGCGGCCTTTTCCGGCCGGGAGCTGGACGGCGGGACGGTGGCGGAAATCCTGAAAGTCTGGCGGGGAGGCGGCCGGGAGCTTCTCCATGAGCCCGCGGCGGGGCAGATGACCATGGAACAGGCCCTGGAGGCAAGCCGCAGGTGGCTGGATGAGATGGTCCGGCAGGGGGTGCTTCCCCCAGAGGCAGGGGAGACGGGGGAGTGGCAGTATTCGGCCAGTCTTCAGAGCCTGGACCGGGAGACGGATCTGGACCGGGAACTGCTCAGTCTCTGGCAGGTGACCTGTCAGAGGGGAGCGGAGCGGATCGAGCTGACCCTTCACGCGGTGAGCGGCCATGTCTGGCAGGCCCAGGTTACTCTCCAGTCCTCCTGGATGGGGACGGAGGATTTTGACTGGGAGATCCTTCCCCGGGTGTTCCCGTTTCTGGAGGCGGATGAGGGGAGGGGAGCCCGCATAGACGAGACGGTATACTGCAGCTTCGAGAAGGGGACCCTGGCGGGGGCCTTCCAGCGGGCGCAGATACAGATTGATCAGGAGGAGCCCCTGTACAGAGTGAGCTTTTGGCTGCTTCCCCCGGAGACGGAAGAGATATCCGTCCGGCAGGGGGAGGGTCAGTAAAAAAGTTGACAGTTTTGAGACATATCGTAGAAAAGTAGGAGACATCTCCCTGTTAGGATAGCCCTATGCCGGCGGATCAGGCCGGCCGGGAATCCTGACAGGGAGATTTTTTGGAAAAAGGAAGGAGAACGCGGATGAAAAAAAGAAGATATCTGGCGATGCTTTTGTGCGGGGCCTGTCTGCTGGCGGGCTGCGGGAAGCAGGGTCCCCAGCCCGGTATGCCCAGCGCAAGGAGTCTGGAGAGTGCCGGAGGGCAGAGGGGAGAAGAAAGCCTGCAGGGGCAGGACTCCGGGACAAAGGGGGAGCCCTTGGGGGGATCCCCGGGAGAGCCCCTGCCCCAGCCGGAGATGGAGGGGGAGATCACGGTCTCCTGCCTGTATCAGCAGGATTTTTTGACGGAGGCGGCCAGAGAGTTTACAGACCTGTATCCCCAGGTGAAGGTCACCGTCAACACCTTTGATCAGGGCGGCTCCGGGGAGGGAAATCAGGAATATCAGAATTATCTGAACACCCGCCTGATGACCGGGAACGGGGAGGATATTCTGTTTACCCAGCTTCTGCCGGTGGAACGCTACATCCGCATGGGGATTTTTGAGGACCTGGCGCCCTATCTGGCGGGAACGCCTCAGCTGAATGAGGAAGATTACTATATGAATGTGCTGACTGCGGCCCAGCGGGAGGACGGGAGCCTTTATCTGGTGCCCTACATGGCCCGGTTTGACGCTGTGGGCTTTTCCCGGGAGCTGCTGGACCGGCATCCGGAGGTGGAAGAGTCCATGAGCGGCTGGGACAGGGCCGCCTATTCCCAGGCCGTGGAGGCGGCGGGAAAGCTCATAGAGGATGCCCAGGGACCTAATATCTTTTTAAATCAGGACAATGAGCTGATCTATGCCTGGCAGCTGATCCGGGAGCGGTTAGACGAATTTCTGGACCGGGAGAAGGGGGAGGTCACGATAGACACCCAGGCTTACCGGGATCTGCTGGCCCAGGCCAGGGAGGCGGGGGAGAGAGGGTGCTTTCCGGGAGATGGCCTGAATTACTACAATATCGAATATGATTTTGGGTGCCAGACGGACTTTGACGTGCAGGCAGCCTATTATGAGCTGGATCAAAGGGCCAATCAGGCCCACACGGTGCCCCTGGCGGACGCTCAGGGACGGGTTGGCATCAGTGCATTCTCCTGCATTGCGCTAAACAGCGCCTCCCCTCACAAGGAGCTGGCCTGGGAGTTTGTCAAGTATCTCCTTTCCTCTCAGGTGCAGACCAAGGCATCCATTTATGGGCTGGCGGTGAACCGGGAGGGCTTTGAGGCTTCGGTAAAGCGATATTATAACAATTATCACAACGGGAATTCGGGCAGTCAGGTGGAGCTGGCGGATTACCGGGAGCTGCTGGATGGCTGGATGGGGCTGATAGACAGCTGCAATACCTTGGACGATGACATCCAGGAGCTGATCAACGGGGAAAACCGGGCGTATTTTGAGGGGCGCCAGACGGCGGAGGAAACCTCCCGGCACCTGCAGGAACGGCTGACCCAGTATTTTCAGGAGTAGAGAATATGAGAAAGAGAGAGCAAGGGCAGCAGGCGGAAACCAAGGAGCGGGAAGGGCAAGGGCAGCAGGCGGAAGCCAAGGAGCGGGAAGGGCAGGGGCAGCAGGCAGAAACCAAGGAGCGGGAAGGGCAAGGGCAGCAGGTGGAAACCAAGGAGCGGGAAGGACAAAAGGGGCAGGCGATGGCAGAGAGGCAGAAGGGGCAAAAGAGGCAGGCAGCGACAAGCAGGCGGGGAAGGGGACTGGGGGGCTTTCGAAGCCAGGTGCCGGCCTGGGGAATGCTGGGGATCAGCCTGGCGGGGTTCGGACTGTTTTATCTGATTCCCTTCCTGCTCTCCGGGGTGTATTCCTTTGTGGATCATCCTCTGCGCATGAGCTTTGTGGGGTTGAAAAATTACCGGGAGCTGCTGGGCAATGTCTATTTCCTCCGGGGACTGGGGAATACGGCCTTGTTTATGGCGGTGGGGATTCCCCTGAACATGGGGCTGTCCCTGGGGGCGGCGCTGGTCCTCCGGCAGATGAGGCGCGGGGCGGCTTTGGCGGGACTGGTATTTTTGATTCCCCTGGCCCTTCCCTCCGCCACCTCCGCCTATTTCTGGCAGAATTTTTTCGGGCTTCACGGAACCCTGAACCGGTTTTTGGCCTGTTTCGGAATTCCGGGAGAGGACTATCTGGCCGGCGGGCTTGGAATACCCGTCATGGCGGTGATTTTTATCTGGAAAAATATGGGCTATGACATGGCCCTCTTTCTGGGAGGGCTGGGGAGCATCCCGGAGGAATATTACGAGTGCGCCAGGGCGGAGGGGGCGGGGCGGCTCTGGCAGTTTCGCCATGTAACCCTGGTGTATCTGACGCCCACCCTGTTTCTGGCCCTGATTATGACCTTTGTGAATTCCTTCAAGGTGTTTAAGGAGATCTATCTGATCACGGGGGAGTATCCGCCTCAGGGGCTGTATGTACTGCAGCACTATATGAACAATATGTTCCTGTCCCTGAACTATCCCAAGCTGGTGAGCGCGGTGTACCTGCTCACCCTGGCGGTGGCCCTGTTCGTGTCCGGGGTCTTTTGGGGAGAACACAAGCTGTCCAGGCATCTGAGATAAGGCGGAAAATAGGACGGAGACGGGGCTGCTTAAAGCATCCAGAGAGAGGACGGAAACGGGGCTGCCCAAAGCATTCACAGAAAGCGTGGAAGGAGAGAGGAAAATGGAGAGAACGGGGGAGAGGGAAGAGATTGTTTTTGAAAGGCGGGGAAGGGGGCGAATAGGCAGGGCACAGCTCCTTTCGCCGGCGGGGAGACGCCGGATGGCCCGGGGACTTTTGTTTGCGCTCTTCGAAGCAGGGCTGCTGGTCTATCTGATGCCTCTTTTGGTGACGCTGACCAACTCCTTTATGGGCAGCAGGGAGGTAGAGCTGCGCTACACGGAATGGGCGGAGAGGGGAGACTATGTACAGATGACGCTGATCCCCTGGAAGGTCAGCCTGTCCCAGTACGGCAGGCTCTTCTTTGGCAGCCCGGTGTACCTGGATATGTTCTGGAATTCGGTGAAGCTGGCGGTGCCTGTGGTGGCCGGGCAGGCGGCGGTGTCCGCCCTGGGCGCCTACGCCTTCACTGTGCTGCGGTTTAAGGGGAAGGAGGTCTTGTATTTCTTCTATATTCTGGTGATGCTCCTGCCCCTGCAGGTCACGCTGATGCCCAACTACCTGGTGGCGGAGTATCTGCACATAACGGAGAGCCCTCTGGCCGTGATCCTGCCGGGGATCTTTTCGCCCTTCGGCGTGTTTTTGCTGCGCCAGTTTCTAAAAAGCCTGCCGGAGAGCTGTCTGGAGGCAGCCCGCATGGACGGGGCGGGGCACGTCCAGATCTTTTTGCGGATCGTGCTCCCTCTGGCAAAGCCCGCCCTGGCGGCTCTGGTGATGCTGACGCTGCTGGACTACTGGAATCTGGTGGACCAGGCGGTCATTTTCCTGCGGGAAGAGAGGCAGAAGCCCTTGTCCGTGTTCCTGGCAAAGATTGCCCAGGGGGAGGCGGGAGTGGTCTTCGCCGGCTCCTGCTTCTATGCCCTGCCGGTGCTGCTGGTGCTTTTCTACGGCCAGGAGCCCCTGATGCAGGGAATTGCCATGACGGGGGTGAAGGACTGAGACAGGGCCAGGGGAGATAGTATAAGAAAGGAGAGACAGGCGGGAGAGATCCGCCGGAAAGGCGCGGAATATGGAACGGACAAAGAAAAGACATTTTGCGGGAGTGATGGGGAGCTTTTGGGCAGCGGCGGTGCTCTTAACCTTTCTCAGCCGCTCCCTTTACAATTACAATCTGCCGGTGGTGACGGTGACGGTTCCCAAGCCGGGGGTTTTGACCTATCAGGTGGAAGGCTCCGGGGAGCTTTTTTATGAAGAGGTAAAAAACTGGTACTGCGAGGTGGACGGCCGGATCCGGCAGATTCTGGCGCAGACGGGGGACCGGGTGAAAAAGGGCCAGTGCCTGATGCGCTGCCAGGTGCCCGGACAACAGGAGCTTTTGGAGATCAGGGCCGGAGAGTCGGGGATTCTGACCTATATAGGGGTGGAGGAAGGGATGAGCGTGAATTCCCAGCAGAATCTGGTTCTCTACAGCACCGCCCAGGAGAGCGGGATCTGGGTTTGCACCGTCAGCGCCCCCGGGGAGGCATATGAGCGCCTTAGCGGGGACTGTATCCCCCTGCTGGAGCTTGCGGAAACCGGCGAGTTTGTGGAGGGGGAAATCGACCGCCTGACCCTTTCCGGCGGGGCCCAGGAGGACTGCCGGATCTATATCCGGGTCCGGTCGAAGGAGGATTTGTCGGGCAGGCGCCTGCAGGTGACCTTAAGGCAGGACAGCGGACTGTATGAGAGTATGATCCCCACCTGCGTACTCCACAAGGATTCCCTGGGCTACTACGTGCTGGCTCTGGAGGAGGATGAGAGCGTGCTGGGACAGGGCTATGTGGCCCGGCGGCTGGCCGTAGACCTGGAGGCCCAGGATGAAGAGTACAGTGCGGTGACAGGGATTCCCGGGGGCTATCAGGTGATCGCCGAGTCCACAAAGGATATTTGGGACGGCAGGGAGGTGTACTTTGAGGGGGAGGATTACCGGCCGGGGACGGGGGCAGAATGAGGCCCCCTGCTCCCGCATACATTATTAGAAAGAAGCATCTGTTCGGGGGCAGATATGGGCGGACTGGCGCATTTGTCGGATGTTCTCATCCCCATTCTTTTATTTTACATAGTAGGCTACGGGATCGCGTCCCGGGTCAAGGTATATGAGTCCTTTTTGAAGGGGGCCCGGGAGGGGCTGAAGGTGGTGGTGGAGATTATGCCCACCCTGATCGGGCTGATGGTGGCGGTGGGCGTGCTGAGGGCCTCCGGATTTCTGGATTTTCTGGCGGGTATCTTTTCCCCCCTCACGGCCCGGGTGGGGGTGCCTGCGCAGCTGGTGCCGGTGATTTTGATCAAACTCTTCTCCGGCTCCGCCGCCACGGGGCTGGTACTGGATATCTTCCGCACCTATGGGCCCGATTCCCCTCTGGGGCTTATGACCTCTCTTCTCATGAGCTGCACGGAGACCTGCTTTTACACCATGAGCGTGTACTATATGGCCGCCAAAGTGACCAAAACCCGCTACACCCTGGCCGGGGCCCTGCTGGCCACCCTGGCGGGAACGGTTGCCAGCGTAATACTGGCTGGGAAGATGGGATAAAGAGTCGGATCGGGAGAATCTTTTGCGGCAACGTTAAAATTCTTGTCAAAACGGGCATAGTAATAGTATAATAATGCTAAATAATTTAATAATAATCCCCAATAATTTAACAATTTGATTGACGCAGAAGGCGCGCTCTGTTAAAATATTTAACGTGCTTTTTCAGGAGGGCTGTCATGAAGGAATTTAATGCAGAGAAATTTTGCAAGGACTTGATCGCTTTGCGGGGGAGGGAATCCCAAACCACATTTTCCCAGAAACTTGATATGAATAGATCTACGCTGTCGCTGTTGGAGAACGGCAGACAGATGCCCACGCTTGATATACTGAGCCGTGTCTGTGACCTATCGGGGAAAAATACGGATGAATATTTTGTCGATTCCACTACAGATGCTTTGGTATATTTGATGGGCAGCCTGGATGTGTCGGATAAAGAAAAAATTGAAGAAATGGCTGAGCGGATTCGGATCAAGGAAAAATACGAGCTGTTAGCTAAGAGGGGCAATTATGTCTTCGATTGACCAAAATGAATTGTTTGAACAATACTATCAAAATAAATATGATTTTAATACAGCGTCTCTTTCGGCGGATGAAATTGCTGACATCAAAAGGCTGGTCCGTGAAAAACGGGTAGATTATGCGCTGGCTCCCATGGGAGCAGGTGTGTTTAATTGGATTCTGAAGCAGGATAAAAATATTCGTTTCGAATTAGTTCATTTTGAGTCCGGAAAGATAGATGGGATGCTGTACATCCCCACATCTGGCAAAGAGCGGGCTTATATCATTTTAAATTCCAATAAGCCTTTGATTAATCAGATTTTTACCGCAGCACACGAATATTACCATTATGTGAAGGACTATCAGAGGTTTAAGGAAAAACCGTATATCTGCGACTTTAACATGCTCAAAGACGTAAATGAAATGATGGCCTGCAGATTTGCGGCGGAAATGCTGCTGCCGGAGGAGGCCCTGTCGCGGGAGGTACAGGATTTTTCCCGCGCGATGGCTATACCGGACATGAAGGACATGGACTTTAACTGCTTTGCTGTTCTGGCTATTTTCCTGACGGTCAAATATCAGATGCCCTTGAAGGCTGTGATCTATAGGCTGGCAGAAGAGCATTATATGGATGATATTGAAAAGTATATTGAAAATTATGAGTTTATCAAAAAGGTTTTGCAGGAGATCAAGATATTTGAAAAACGGGTAGACGAGCTTTACAGCAATGAAAATAATTACGTGATTCCGTATAGCTCCACATATCAGGACATGGAAAAAGCCTTTTTAAGCGGAAATGCTTCGAGAGAAGATATCCTTGAGGATGCAGCAAAGCTCGAGCTGGATATGAATCTCATTCATGAATTCCTTGGAGAAGATGGTGAGATGGAGGATGAGAGCGATGATGATGAGCTGTTTTCGATCATAAATGCGAAGCGGGGGTAATTCCTTATGATGACGCTGTTGAAAAAAACTGCTTTGCATGATCTGCTGAATCAACCGGTCCTGTTTGATGCAAACATTTTTATGGTTGGGATTTCAAACCGGCTGTCTGACAAAAATTGTCTGTTTGAAAATATAAAGCAGCTGTATTTGCAACCCATGTTTGAAAGCTTTACGGATATTTATATCCATGATGAGGTATTTAAGGAACTGGACGAGGAGTCGAAAGCTTTTGTTGACTCCTATAGGGGCAGAAATGTAACCATAGTGGATGAGGGAGGTCTGTACGGCAGGGATCCCAGGTATACAATGATCTTTAACAATATAGCGGGACATGAGCTGATAAAGTATGTGCGCGGCAGGGCAAAGGACCGCGGAGAGGTGTACAGCCTTGCCTATGCTGCCTATCACAATATGAATTTTTTCTGCTCGAAAGACATAATGGCAGATCATGCGGCTCATGAGCTGGAAGATCTCAGAGATGTTGAAATTATAACATTTGACATCATTGTGCTCTCCGCGTATGTATATTATGCAAGGCGGGGAGATAATTCTCACAGCAAGGGGCTGAAATCTCTTTATAAAACATACTGTGCAGATGTAATCAAGCGTCATGGCCTGCCGCCTACTCTGGGTGAATATATTAAGGCTGTGCAGGATTACTTATAAGAGGAATGCTAAATGAGAATCAGAGGATTTTTGGCGGGGTTGACCGCCCTGGTGCTGCTGACAGGATGCGGGTGGGATGATGCAGGGCTGTCTCAGGTTCCGTCTGCGGAAGGAGAGTGGGAGATGGAGCAGAAATCTTTTGAAGAGCTGGCACAGATCCTGAGAGGCTTTGGTGTGGAGGGGATCACGGAGGATGTGATCCGGCAGCTGGAGGATGGGGAGGCCATGAGGGGGGACGAGTTCTGTCTGGACAGGACGGCCTCCCTGCTGATGTGGGCGGGGAGCGGCACCACGGACTGGGACAGCATGGCGTGGACCCCCGCTGAGAACGGGGTGTACACCTTTGACAGGGAGGTATTCCGGCTGGAGACGATGTACACGGATTTCCTGCGGGGCGTGTCGGCCCTGGGCGGGGAAGAGCTTTCCTTTGAGAACATCCGCGAGGACACCGGCGGGGTGGACTGGGAGCGGGGCACCGGGAGGCGCACCGTGAGCTTTGACTGGGACGGGGAGAGCTATGTGCTGGAAGCGGAGAATCACAACGACTGGTTTGATGTAAGCGCGGCGGACGCTCTGAATCGGATCATTCTCTCCCGGGAGACGGGAAAGAGCCTGTACTTTGCAACCGACGGCTACCAGGAGTGCATTGTCTTTTACCGGGACAGCGCCTGGGCAGAGGCATTTCAGACCCAGACGGGGCTGGAGCTGTTCCAATTTTTTGCCCGGTGAAGTCCTGCCTTAAGAGGGCGGGGCCGGGCAGCCGTCCTCCATGGGCCGTCCAGCGGCAGCCGTTTTCCGGCAGCCGCCCTCCATGGGTCATTCAGCAGGAGCCGTTCTCCGGGAGCCACCCTCCAGGGGCCGTTCTGCAGGGACTGCCCTCCGGGAGTTGCCGGGCAGTTCAAGGGCCGGGTCAGTCCCCGCCTGCCGGCTGGCTGTACTGCTCCAGGGCCTTTCCCAGGGTGTCAAAATCCGCAGGCCCCATATCCAGGTAAAAGGTGTGGAAATCCAGGTCGCTGTAGCCCTCTCCCCACAGGGAGCGGGCCTTTTTCTGCAGCTCTAAAATCTCCAGATATCCCAGATAATATTTTAAGTAGTTGGCGGGCTCCTCCACAATGTAGGCGTACACGGCCCCGGCCGCGTCCGGGTCTGTTATGCCGAAGTTCTCCAGGGCCCGGCAGACCTTCTCCTGGCTGGCGCCGTCGTTGTGGATCATGAGGTCCAGCAGAGAGTAGAGGCACAGCTGCAGGCTGCGGCTGTGCTTTTGAAACTGTATGTACCGGGCGGCCTGCTCCTGCCCCTGCTCTTCCATCAGGTCGCAGGCATAGTCGTAGGAGAGAAACTCCACGTACAGGGCCCAGCCCTCCAGATAGCCGCCGTACCACAGCAGCTGGCGCAGGGGGCCGACAGCCTCCCTCTGCAGATGCTGATTGCTGTAGAGAGACTGGTACATATGTCCCGGATAGCCCTCATGGGCCAGAGTGGTGTACAGCTCCAGCCCCGAGAGGGGATTTTTTTCATTGAGGTAGATCACATTGGAGTCCCCATCGTCCAGGGGCGGCGTCAGGTAAAAAGCTGGGGCGCAGTATTCCTGGAGGCTGGGGGAGACGGTCTTTACCGTGGGAACGGGCAGGGACTCTTCCCGGGAGATGAGGGCCGGGAAATCCTTCTCCATCCGCCGCTGCAGATCCGCCAGCATCTGGGATGCCTCAGTGTAGGGAAAGGCTCCCAGATATTCCTGCTGGGCCTGTTGGGACAAATCCAGCTCCCCAGAGGCCAGCAGGGCGTCAAGGGTCTGATATTCCAGTGTGAACCGGCTGGCCAGGAGGGAACGGATTTCCTCCACAGGGCGGCAGCTTCCGGTCTCCGACGCCAGCAGGCACTGATAGTAATCCTGTCCCCCCCGCTTGGCAGCCAGGCCGGAGAGAGGGATGGAGGGATCCTCCAGCACAAACAGCCTGTCGTAGAGTGCCTCGTAGGCGGGCAGCAGTACGGTGGAGAGCAGGCGCTCATTTTCATAGATATAGGCCGCCGCCTCCTTTTTGGTGATCAGCCCCTTCTGACAGAGGTCTGCCGTCCGCTCCCGGAAGGTGGTCTGGAGAAAGTGATCCCCCTTCTCCAGGGCCTCACGGGTCACCACGGTTTCGCACTGTTCCAGAACCTTTTCCAGGGAGGGGGCCGCCATCAGAAGCCCTGCCCGGGCCTTTTCCTGTTCAAAGGCCGCCAGGGAGTCAAAGTATTCGTCGGTCTGCTCCAGAAGCTTTAGATAGTCCTCCACATCCTGCCGGCTGCGGAAGGCGTACTCTGCCAGCAGGATGGGAAGCTGGGACTGCATGCCGGACGCGGGGGAGAGGGGTTCCTCGTAGTAGGGGTAGGCGCTCTTTTTCAGGGAGAGTTCCAGGGAGGAAACCAGAAGATCCCTGGCGTAAGCTTCCTCCTTTGGCAGCCGGGATCCGTCCAGAGAGCGGAAGAAGGAGATAGAGTTTTCCAGCTGGGCCTGCCCCGCCAGACGCGCGCCGGACCGATAGCAGGGAAGGACGGGGGTGTAGCTGCGGATGCCGTAGTTTTCGGGATGGGCCAGGGTGTAGTGCATGTTCAGGGTGTTGGAGAGCATCTCCTGGCGGAAAAGATCGCCCGCGGCATCCTCAAACAGGCTTTGATCCCTGCGGTAAGCAAAGAAAAGGCAGGTGAGGATCAGAAAACCGAGCAGGGAGAGAAGGACGGGTGCCAGTCGGCGCTTTTCGGAAAAGATATGTTTTTTCATAGGGCAGATCCTTTTTGGCGTATAGGAAAATATATGTATCCCCAGGAGAAACTATGAGGGATGGAAGGGGGCCTGATGGCCCGGGGTTTTGCAGCTGCCCTGCGCAATGGCGGATTTCCCGGACGCCCGGAAAGAAAGGGGCGGGCTTTGCAGCCTTAATTTTCCGGGTAAAGATTGACGGGAAGGAAAAAGCTGTCTATACTGAATATAAAGGGGCGGGCGGGCCGGGAGGGGCCCCCGCAGTAAGAGTGCCGTCAGGCGGAAAGTGAGGAAATATGCGTACACCGAAGGAAGCGATTTTGACAGGAAAGACCGCGCTGGGTATCGAGTTTGGCTCTACCCGCATCAAGGCGGTGCTGGTGGATGAGACCCATCAGCCCATCGCCATGGGAACCCATGACTGGGAAAACCGTCTGGAGAACAATATCTGGACCTACTCTCTGGAGGATATCTGGGGAGGGCTTCAGGACTGCTATGCCGCTCTGGCGGCGGATGTAAAGAAAAGCTATGGGGTCGCGCTGACCTCCATTGGGGCCATCGGCTTCTCCGCCATGATGCACGGATATATGGCCTTCGACAAGAATGACAGGCTGTTAGTGCCCTTCCGCACCTGGCGCAACACCATAACGGAGCACTCCAGCCGGGTTTTGACGGAGCTGTTCGGCTTCAACATCCCCCAGAGGTGGAGCATCTCCCATCTGTATCAGGCGATTTTAAACGGGGAGGAACATGTAAAGGATGTGGCCTTCTTCACCACCCTGGCCGGGTACGTCCACTATCGGCTCACCGGGCAGAAGGTGCTGGGCATCGGCGACGCGGCGGGCATGTTCCCCATCGACTCCGATACCTGTGACTATAACGCCGGGATGATTGAGAAGTTTGACGCTCTGGTGGCCGGCAAGGGCTATCCCTGGAAGCTTGGGGAGATCCTTCCCAAGGTGCTGACGGCGGGCGAGAGCGCCGGAGTCCTCACTAAGGAGGGCGCGGAGCTTTTGGATCCCACCGGGGTGCTGCAGGCGGGGATTCCCCTCTGCCCTCCCGAGGGAGACGCGGGCACCGGCATGGTGGCCACGAATTCCGTGGCGGCCCGCACCGGCAATGTGTCCGCAGGTACCTCCATCTTCGGCATGGTGGTTATGGAGAGAGACCTCTCCCGGGTGCATGAGGAGATCGACATGGTGACCACCCCCGACGGCAAGCCCGTGGCCATGGTGCACTGCAACAACTGTACCTCCGACCTGAACGCCTGGGTGAATCTGTTCCGGGAGTTCGGGGAGACCTTCGGCCTGAAGCTCGGCACAAACGAGCTCTACGGCGCCCTCTACCGCAGCGCCCTGGAGGGGGATAAGGACTGCGGCGGGCTTCTGGCTTACAACTATTTTTCCGGGGAGCCTGTGCTGGGCTTTGAGGCGGGCCGGCCCCTGTTTGCCAGGACGCCGGACGCAAAGTTTACCCTGTCCAACTTTATGAGGACCCATCTTTACAGCGCTCTGGCCACTTTAAAGATCGGCCTGGATATCCTGCTGAAGGAGGAAAAGGCCGAGGTGGATTCCATCACCGGACACGGCGGCCTGTTCAAGACCCCTGTGGTGGGCCAGTCCATGCTGGCGGCGGCCATAGACGCCCCCGTCACTGTCATGGACACCGCCAGCGAGGGCGGTCCCTGGGGGATGGCGGTGCTGGCTGCCTATATGCTGGAGCGCCAGGATGGGGAGAGCCTGAGCGATTATCTGGCGCAGCGGATTTTCAAGGGCCAGAGCGGCACCACGATCCGGCCCGATCCCGCCGATGTAGCCGGATTTGACGCCTTTATCGAGAAATATAAAGCCTGCCTGCCCGCCGAGAGAGGCGCGGTGGAGCATCTGTAAAGGAGAGGGGGATTTTCCATGTTAGAGGAACTGAAGCAAAAGGTATACGAGGCCAATATGGACCTGCCCCGCTACGGCCTGGTCACCTTCACCTGGGGCAATGTGAGCGCCGTGGACCGGGAGAAGGGGCTTTTCGTCATCAAGCCCAGCGGCGTGGACTATGAGAAGCTCACCCCCCAGGACATGGTGGTGATGGACCTGGAGGGCAGGAAGGTGGAGGGGCGTTACAACCCTTCCTCCGACACCGCCACCCATCTGGAGCTTTACCGGGCCTTCCCGGAGATCGGCGGCGTGGTCCACACCCATTCCTCCTACGCCACCAGCTGGGCCCAGGCGGGGAGAGATATCCCCTGCTACGGCACCACCCACGCGGACTATATTTACGGGCCCGTGCCCTGCCTGCGCTGCCTGACGAAGGAGGAGATCGAGGATGCCTACGAGGCCAACACGGGCCGGCTCATCGTCAGCGAGCTGCGGCGCATGAACAAGGATCCCATGGCGGTGCCTGCGGTTTTGTGCAAAAACCACGGCCCCTTCGCCTGGGGGAAGGACGCGGCCGAGGCGGTCCACAACGCGGTGGTGCTGGAGGAAGTGGCCAAAATGGCATACCGGGCCGAAACCATCAATCCCCGCATCCAGCCTGCCCCTCAGGAGCTGATGGACAAGCATTACTACCGCAAGCACGGGGCAAACGCCTACTACGGACAGAAGCAGTAAAAAGAGAAGGGAGCCGCCGGCCTTTTTTGCTGGACGGTCTTCCAGAAGTGTGCTACTATAGTTTCAAGACTAACACGAACCCGCCATGGAAATGGCAGAACGGAGGACATCATGAATAATCTGGAGCTGAAAAAGCATGCCAACGACGTCCGCAAGGGCATCGTCACGGCTGTGCACAGCGCAAAGGCAGGACATCCCGGCGGATCCCTGTCCGCGGCGGACATGTACACCTTCCTGTATTTTGAAGAGCTGAACATCGACCCCGCCAATCCCGGAAAGGAGGACAGAGACCGCTTTGTGCTCTCCAAGGGCCACACCGCCCCCGGACTGTACTCGGCCCTCGCCTATAGAGGGTTCTTCCCGGTGGAGGACCTGACTACCTTAAGAAAGCTGGGTTCCTATCTCCAGGGACATCCCAATCTTCACACGCCCGGCGTGGATATGGCCTCCGGCTCCCTGGGCCAGGGCATCTCCGCCGCAGTGGGCATGGCCCTGGGCGCCAAGATGGACAATAAGGATTTCCGGGTGTACACCCTGCTGGGAGACGGCGAGCTGGAGGAAGGCCAGGTCTGGGAGGCCTCCATGTTTGCCGGGCACCGCAAGCTGGACAATCTGGTGGTGATTGTGGACAACAACAACCTGCAGATCGACGGGCCCATCGACCAGGTGTGCTCCCCCTATCCCATTGACAAGAAGTTTGAGGCTTTCAACTTCCATGTGATCAACATCGATGCCCACGACTTCGATCAGATCAGGGCTGCCTTCCGGGAGGCCCGGGCCACCAAGGGACAGCCCACCTGCATCGTAATGCATTCCCTGAAGGGCAAGGGCGTTTCCTTCATGGAGAACAGTGTGGACTGGCACGGCAAGGCTCCCAACGACGAGGAATATGCCGTGGCTATGGCGGATCTGGAGAAGATCGAGGCAGAGCTGGAGAAGGAGGAGGCGTGAGAAATGGCAGACGTAAAAAAGATTGCAACCCGTGAGAGCTACGGCAACGCTCTGAAGGAGCTGGGGGCGGAGTACCCCAATCTGGTGGTGCTGGACGCGGACCTGGCTGCGGCTACCAAGACCGGTACCTTTAAAAAAGCATATCCCGAGAGACATATCGACTGCGGCATCGCAGAGTGCAATATGGTGGGCATCGCGGCAGGGCTTTCCCTGGTGGGGAAAATCCCCTTTGTCAGCTCCTTCGCCATGTTTGCCGCAGGGCGCGCCTTTGAGCAGGTGCGCAACTCCGTGGGCTACCCCCACCTGAACGTGAAGATCGGCGCCACCCACGCGGGCATTACCGTGGGAGAGGACGGCGCCTCCCACCAGTGCAATGAGGATCTGGCCCTGATGAGAGCGATCCCCGGCATGGTGGTTATGTGCCCCTCCGACGACATTGAGGCGAAGGCGGCGGTGCGGGCGGCCGTGGAGTACCAGGGCCCTGTCTACATCCGCTTTGGGCGCTCGGCGGTGCCTGTGATCAACGACCGGCCGGATTATCATTTCGAGATCGGCAAGGGGAGCGTGGTGAGAGAGGGGAGCGACGTGACCATCGTGGCTACCGGCATCTGTGTGGATTCCGCTCTGGGGGCTGCCCAGAAGCTTCAGGAGGAAGGGATCAGCGCGGAGGTGATCAATATCTGCACCATCAAGCCCCTGGATGAAGACCTGATCGTGGCCAGCGCCAAAAAGACCGGCAGAGTGGTGACCGTGGAGGAACACTCCGTGATCGGCGGCCTGGGCAGCGCCGTGTGTGACGCGCTCAGCGCAAAGCTCCCCACCCCGGTGAAGAAGCTGGGAATGCAGGATGTGTTCGGCGAGTCCGGCTCCGCGGCGGCCCTGGTGGCCAAGTACGGCCTGGACGCCGAGGGCGTGTACAAGTCCGTGAAGGAATATCTGGGATAAAGGATTTCGGACAACAGATCTTATGACGGGAAAGAGAAAGCCCTGGGGCGGCTAAGAGAGCTGCCTGCAGGGCTTTTTTGCGGGTTTACTGCCGGAAGAGTGTCAGAGGGAGGGGCGGGCCTTCTCCACATAGATGATTCCGAATGCCTCCGGCCCGATGTGGGCGCCGATGGTGGGGCCGATCTGAAGCCGCCCGGTGAAGGGAAAACGGTTCTGGCGCAGCTTATCCTCAAATTTTTCGCAGTTGGAGGTGCCGAAGGAATAAATGGTGTAAACGGGGAAGGCGCGGTCCAGGGGAGTCTTCAGCATTTGGGCCAGCACATGATGGATGCCCTTGTTGCGCCCCAGACATTTCCCGGTGACAGCCACGCGGCCGGTCTGATCCAGGGTGATGATGGGCTTTAGGTTCGCCAGATCTCCCAGGGAGGCGGCGGCCTTCCCGATCCGCCCGCCCCGGGAGAGATACTCCAGGGTGTCCAGACAGGCCAGCACCTTCACCCGCTTCTTGAGCTGTTCGATTTCCTGGACAATCTGAGGCGCCCCCTGCCCCTCTCCCGCAAGCCTCAGAGCATAGTCCGCCAGAATCTTGATGGTAAAGGTGGCGCTCAGAGAATCTATGAGATAGATCCCTTCGTAGTCCGCCATGCTTTTGGCCAGCGCGGCGCTCTGGAAGGTGCCGCTTAGGCTGGAAGAGAGAAGGATGCAGATCAGCTCATCCCCCTGGGCCTTTGCCTTTTGAAAAATGTCCAGAAAGGCCTGGGGGGAGGGCTGGGAGGTTTGAGGAAAGAGCCCTGTTTTCTCCAGAATGCTGTAAAAGTCATTCCGCTGCAGATTTACCCCTTCTATATAATTGTTGTTCCCGATGGCAATCTGGATGGGAACGAAAATCAAATTTTTTTGCCTGACTTCCTCCAGGGAGTAGTCGGAGGAAGCGTCTACCAATACTCGGATCATAGGAATCCCCATTCCGGAGCGCTTTTCGCGACGGGGCGATGAGAATTTGCGGCGCTCCGGCACAAATTCTCCTGTGAAAAATCAGTACATCGGTGTGCTTTTTCACACTGACGCCTTGATGGATTTACTGTCGGTCTCCCGTGACGATTCACAGGACCTCGCCTGCTATTTTGGCCAGGGACAAAAACAGATCCCGTATTTCGTCTGCCCGCTCCCGCCCGCACCGCTCCAGCAGAGTGTCCACAATCTGCAGGATTTTCTCATGCTGCACCAGATAGGGCGTCAGCTTATCGGGATTCAGCCGGATCAGCACCTGGCGCCTGTCCGTCTGGGAGCGGGTGCGCAGGATCAGCCCCCTTTGCCCCAGGGAATCCAGGATCCGGTTCATCTGGGACTTGAGAATACGGGTCTCCCGGCACAGGTCCGTGGCGGTCATGGGCTGCCGGCCGTTCTGATAGAGCAGGCTGCAGATCAGGGATTCGTTGAAGGGCAGATCCGTAACCGTCCGGGAATTGTTCAGGGCGGTGCACATTTTCAGCCAGGCGTACAAAAGTTCCTCGTTGACACGGTTTTTCTCCTGTTCCTCCATGGTTTCCTCCTTTTCCCGCCCAAGAAAGTACACTTTGTGAACCGTACACAAAGTATACTATCACAGAACGGGGGAAAGGTCAACGGAAAGTTGGGGCGATTCCCTTGCATTTCCTCCCCGCCTATGGTACGATTTTTTCAAACAAAGAGTTTTCAATCCCAGAAAATCCAGGGAAACAGGGGGCGCAGTCCGGGGGGATACGGCCCCTTCAGGAAACAGGCCCTGCAGAGAGATCCTGCAGGCGGAAAGGAGAAGGTATGATACGAAAATGGGTGCCTGAGGAAATGCCTCAGGAGGAGGAGCTAGAGCGGCGTCAGGAGGCGGCCAAGGAGAAGCTCGCGTCCCTGCAGCTGCAGATGAAGGATCACAGGCTTCCGGTGCTTGTGCTGATCGAAGGCTGGGGCGCGGCGGGCAAGGGCAGCGCCATCGGCGGCGTCATCCGCAACATCGACCCCAGATTCTTCAAGGTGGCGGCCATGGAGGAACCCACGCCGGAGGAAAGACGCAGACCCTTCCTGTACCGCTATTTTGCAAAGATCCCGGAGGCGGGCAAGTTTACCTTCCTGGATTCCGGCTGGGCGGAGGAAGTAACCCGCCAGCGCCTGTCCGGGGAGCTCGGGAAAAAACAGTATGAGGACCGGATCGAGAGCGTCAGGGGCTTTGAGCGGACCCTGACGGACAACGGGTATCTGGTGCTGAAGTTCTTTTTCCACATTTCCCGAAAGGCCCAGAAAAAACGCCTGGAGGAACTGGAGAAGGAGAAGGATACCGCCTGGAGGGTCGGTGAATACGATTGGTGGCAGAACAAACACTACGACAAGTGTCTGGAGGTGTTTGACAGATATCTGTCCGACACCCACACTTCCTCGGCGCCCTGGTATATTGTGGACGCGGCGGACAAAAAATGGGCCCAGGTGCAGGTGCTGGAGCGCCTGTGCAGCGGCATTGAGGTGGCCTTTCAGAATGAGAGCCTGGCGGTTCCCCTGCTGCAGAATATATTCCCCCTGGTAAAAATGCCCCGTCTGGAGGAAATCCCCTTAAATCTCTCCCTGGAGGAAGGGGAGTACCGGGAGAAGCTGAAGGACCTCCAGGGCAGGCTCAGGGCTCTGCACTACCGCCTGTACCGCAAAAAGATCCCTGTCATCATCGCCTACGAGGGCTGGGACGCGGCGGGCAAGGGCGGCAATATCAAGAGGATCACAGGGGCCCTGGATCCCAGAGGCTTCGAGGTGCATCCCATCGCCAGCCCGGAGCCCCATGAGAAGGCCAGACATTACCTGTGGCGCTTCTGGACCAGACTGCCCAAGACCGGACATATCGCCGTCTTTGACCGGACCTGGTACGGCCGGGTGATGGTGGAGCGCCTGGAGGGCTTCTGCGGGGAAAACGACTGGCAGAGAGCCTACTATGAAATCAACGAGTTTGAGAAGGAGCTGTCCAAGTGGGGGGCCGTCCTCATCAAATTCTGGGTCCAGATCGACAAGGACACCCAGCTGGCCCGCTTCCAGGAGCGGCAGAATACGCCTCAGAAGCAGTGGAAGATTACCGACGAGGACTGGAGGAACCGGGAAAAATGGGATCAGTATGAGGCGGCGGTCAACGAGATGCTCCAAAAGACCAGCACCGTGTACGCGCCCTGGCATGTGCTGGAATCCGTGGACAAAAAATATGCCAGGATCAAGGCCCTGGAGATTGTGATACAGGCCATAGAGGCGGCCCTGAAGGAGAAGGATTCATAAAACCTTAAGAATTTTTTATAAAATCCTTCGGAGGGCTGTGATAAGATAGAAATATCCGGGAGGAAACCGCTGGCTCGGTCCCCTCCCGGATATTTTGCGAGGGAGAGGAAAGCCCGGCCCGTGCCGGAGCGAAAGACACCTATGACAGGCAGACACAGTGACACAGGGAGAGACGGCCAGGATGAGCTGGATCTTTCTCTGATGTTTTTACAGCCCCGGAGGGAGCGGGGAACCTCTGGGAACAACCCAAAAAGAGAGAACGCAGCCCGGGGCGGGAACCGGGGAGCACAGCCCGCCCGCCGCAGACACTCGGCGGCCCCGGCGCGCCCCAGAAGGCTCCGGCGCCGCCGGATTAAAAGACTGCTTCTCTGGGCCGCAGCCCTTTTGGCGGTGATCTGCCTTGCCATGGCCGCCGGCCGGCTCCTGGGAGGCATCCGGGCGGCTTCCCGCATGGAGAGGGAGGACCTGCCGGAGATCCTTGCCCAATCCGTGGGGGGACTGAGCACCCAGGACATCCCGCAGGAGATATACGACCGCCACCCCCAGTGGACGGAGGATTACCTGACGGTGAGCGAGTACGCCAGGCCCGGGACGCCCCTTGGCCGGGTAAAAAATATTTTTGTACACTACACCGCCAACCCCGGCACAAGCGCCTCCCAGAACAGAAGCTATTTTGAACAGCTCAAGGACACCCATGAGCGCGCCGCCAGCGCCCACTTTATCATCGGTTACGAGGGAGAAATCCTGCTGGTGGTGCCCCTGGAGGAAATGGCTTACGCCGTGAAGACCCGGAACGAGGATTCCATCTCCGTCGAGTGCTGCTACAAAGCAAAGGACGGCCAGTTCACCCAGGAGACCTACGACTCCCTGATCGACCTGCTGGCCTGGCTGCTGGAGGCATATGACCTTTCCCCGGAGGACATCCTGCGCCACTACGACTGCGGCGGCAAAAAATGCCCCCTCTACTACGTGGACCATGAGGACGCCTGGCGCATCCTGAAGCAGGACGTATCCCAGCGCCTCTCCCGGTAACCCTCCGGGCATTCCCTCAACAAAAGCATTGCCATCTTCCCCTTTTTTTGATATGATAGTCCCAGAATCGGAGGAAACCGCTATGAACATCCTATCGCCCTCCATTTTGGCGGCAGATTTCTGGAGCCTGGGAGACCAGATCCGGGAGGCACAGAAGGCAGGAGCAGAATACCTGCACATAGACGTGATGGACGGCCTCTTTGTCCCTTCCATCTCCTTTGGGATGCCGGTGATTGCCTCCCTGAGGGGACAGACGGACATTTTTTTTGACGTACATATTATGATACAGGAGCCGGAGCGCTACGCGGCCCAGTTTGTGCGCTGCGGCGCGGATATGGTCACCTTCCACCTGGAGGCCGCCGCCCAGCCCGCAGAAACCGTCCGCCTGGTCCGGCAGGCGGGGGCCAGGGCCGGGATCAGCATCAAGCCCGACACCCCGGTGGAGGCGGTGGAGCCCTACCTGGATCTGGTGGACATGGTGCTGATTATGACGGTGGAACCGGGCTTCGGGGGACAAAAGCTGATTCCCGTCTGCCTGGACAAGGTGCGCCGGCTGCGCGGCCTGGTCCGGGAGAGAGGTCTTGCGGTGGATATACAGGTGGACGGAGGCATCACCCGGGACAATGTGCGGGAGGTGCTGGCCGCGGGGGCCAATGTGATTGTGGCCGGATCCGCGGTCTTTAAGGGAAATGTGGGAGAGAATGTGAGAGAGCTGATGAAGGCTCTGGGGGAGGGACATGGAGCTTGATATCCTCTATGGGATCGGAGAGCTGCACAGGCCCTGGCTGGATAAACTGATGATTTTCCTGACCTCTCTGGGGGACGGAGGAATCTTTTGGATCGGCCTGGGACTGCTGCTGATCCTTTTGCCCACGGTCTGCCTGGCGGTCCCGGGCACCAAACTTCAAGGACGGCGGGAGGGGCTGCGCAGGGCGCGAAGCTGCGGCATCGTGATGCTGGCGGCCATGGCCCTGTCCTTTGCGGTGGGCAATCTGGCCGTGAAAAATCTGGTGGCCCGGCCAAGGCCCTTTACCCGGGCGCCGGAGGTGGCCCTGCTGATCCCGGCACCGGGGGAGTACTCCTTTCCTTCCGGGCATACGCTCCACTCCTTCACGGCCGCCACGGTAATTTTCTGCTTTTCCCGGCGGGCGGGGATCGGAGCCTGTGTGCTGGCGGCCCTGATCGCCTTTTCCAGGCTGTACCTGTTTGTCCATTACCCTACGGACATCCTGGGAGGCATGATTCTGGGGGTGGCGGACGGACTGCTGACGGCGGCCCTTTTCGGAAAGCTGAGGGAGAAAAGACATGTTTCACCGCAATAGGAAGAGACAGCCGGCCAAGGAATATGACCGAGAGAATTTAAGGCCCCTGATCCGCTGCAGCATCTGCAACGGGGAACAGGTGGCGGGCTTTGAGGATAAGCGCACGGGACAGTTTCAGGAGATCATGCTGATCCGGAATTCTGCGGACCTGGCCCTGTTCTGCCAGACCTACGGGCTGACGGATGTACCAAAGAAATATTGAGACCTGGGCGCCTGGGGAAATGCGGTGAAAATCTGAGAAGAAGGGGCGGCTCCCCTTGACAGCGGCGGGCTTCTATGATACCTTTAGAAGGGAGAAACGCATTGACGAAGATCCCCGCCGGCAGCCGGAGAAACAAAAATCCGGAAGGGCTGGCGGCTGCCTGGGTTGATAGCTCGTCTTCTGTACAGCAATGTTGGAGGACGAGCTTTTTAATCGTACCGAAGGGCCGGGAGGGGATACCCAGGGGCCGGCCGGGCAGAAACTGACAGAAAGAAGGGACAAATCCATGACAGAGAAGAAACCCTATTATATCACCACCGCCATTGCCTACACCTCCGGCAAGCCCCACATCGGCAACAGCTATGAGATTGTGCTGGCGGATTCCATCGCCCGCTTTAAGCGCAAGGAGGGCTATGACGTATTTTTTCAGACCGGCACGGATGAGCACGGCCAGAAGATTGAGCTGAAGGCCCAGGAGATGGGAGTGACGCCCAAGGAGTTTGTGGACGGGGTGGCGGGAGTCATCCGGGGGCTTTGCGACCGCCTGAATATTTCCTACGACAGGTTTATCCGCACCACCGATGAGGACCATGAGAAGCAGGTGCAGAAGATCTTCCGCCGCTTCTACGACCAGGGGGATATTTACAAGGGATCCTACGAGGGGCTGTACTGTACCCCCTGCGAGTCCTTCTGGACCGAATCCCAGCTGGTGGACGGCAAGTGCCCTGACTGCGGCCGGGAGGTAAAGCCCGCCAGGGAGGAGGCGTACTTTTTCCGGATGAGCAAGTACGCGGACCGGCTGATTGAGTATATCAACACCCATCCGGAGTTTATCCAGCCCGTGTCCCGGAAAAACGAGATGATGAACAATTTCCTCCTGCCGGGGCTGCAGGATCTGTGCGTGTCCCGCACCACCTTTAAGTGGGGGGTGCCGGTGGATTTTGACGACAGGCATGTGGTCTATGTGTGGATGGACGCCCTCATCAACTATATCAGCGGCATCGGCTATGACGCGGAGGGAGCCAGCTCGGAGCAGTACAAAAAGTTCTGGCCCGCGGATCTCCATCTGATCGGAAAGGATATTATCCGGTTCCACACCATCTACTGGCCGATCTGGCTGATGGCCCTGGGAGAGCCCCTGCCCAAGCAGGTGTTCGGCCATCCCTGGCTGATGATGAACGGCGGCAAGATGAGCAAGTCCAAGGGGAATGTGATCTATGCGGATGATTTGATCGATTACTTCGGGGTGGACGCGGTGCGCTACTATGTGCTCCATGAGACGCCCTTTGAAAATGACGGAAACGTTACCTGGGAGCTGATTGCGGAGCGCCTCAACTCCGACCTGGCCAATATCCTGGGCAATCTGGTGAACCGGACCGTTTCCATGAGCAACAAGTATTTCGGCGGCCTGGTCTGCGACAAGGGCCTGCCCCGGGACCCGGACCAGGCGGCCCTGGACCGGGATTTGAAGGAGACGGTGCTGGGGACCCTGCCCAAGGTGCAGGAGAAGATGGGGGAGCTGCGGGTGGCGGACGCCCTTACGGAGATCTTCGGCATGCTCAAGCGCTGCAACAAATATATCGACGAGACCCAGCCCTGGCTGCTGGCCAAGGATCCGGAGCAGTCCGACAGGCTTTCCACGGTGCTCTACAACCTGGTGGAGGGGATCGTCATCGGCGCTTCCCTGCTGGAGCCCTTTATGCCCCAGACAGCCCAGGAGATCGCCCGGCAGATGGGCTGCCGGCTGAGAGGCTTTGGGGAGCTGGACCGGTTCGGGCTCTATGAGAGCGGCTCCAAGGTGACGGATGATCCCCGGATCCTCTTTGCCCGTCTGGATTTAAAGGACGTGGAGGCCCATGAGGAAGCTGTGACCCGGGCCCTTCTGGAGCAGGTGGCGGGAGAGCAGCAGGAGCAGAGCGCTCCGGAGGGGATGGACGTGGAGCAAAAGCCCCAGATCACCTATGAGGATTTCGACAGGCTGCAGTTCCAGGTGGGGGAGATTATCGCCTGCCAGGCGGTGCCCAAGTCCAAGAAGCTTTTGTGCTCCCAGGTAAGGATCGGCAGCCAGGTGCGTCAGATTGTCTCCGGGATCAAGTCCTGCTACACCCCCGAGGAAATGGTGGGCAAGAAGGTCATGGTGCTGGTGAATCTAAAGCCAGCCACCCTGGCCGGCGTGGTCTCCGAGGGAATGCTTCTGTGCGCCGAGGACGGGGAAGGGAACCTGGCTTTGGTGACGCCGGAGCGGGAGATGCCTGCGGGGGCGCCCATCTGCTGAGCAGGAGGGGGGAAACATGAAAAAGGAAGAATTTTATTTTGACTCCAGGGACGGCAGCTCCAAAATCCACGCCGTCCGGTATCTGCCCGAGGGAAAGCCTGTCTGCATTCTGCAGATCGTCCACGGGATGGCGGAGTATGTGGAGCGGTACGAGGAATTTGCGGATTTCCTCACCCAGAGGGGTATTTTGGTCACCGGGGAGGATCATCTGGGACACGGCCTGAGCCTGGGGGAGGATCAGCTGTACGGGTACTTCTGCCCCCACGATCCCGCCACCGTGGTGGTGCGGGACGTGCACCGGCTCAAGAAGCTGACCCAGCAGAGCTTCCCGGATCTTCCCTGCTATATTATGGGGCACAGCATGGGCTCCTTCATCCTGCGCTGTTATCTGGGGCGCTACGGCACCGGCATAGACGGGGCCGTCATTATGGGGACCGGCCGCCAGAGCGGGGCCCTTCTGGCGGCAGCCCGGGCGTTCCTGAAGCTGCAGGGGCTTTTCCTGGGGGAAAAGCATGTGTCCCCCTTTGTGGATCGGGTGATTTTCGGGGGCTACAACAGGCGCATCCCGGATCCGCAGACGTCCTTTGACTGGCTCTCCCGGGATGGGGAGAGAGTGCGCAGGTACGTGGAGGATCCCAAATGCGGGAATGTGTTTACCGTGAACGGCTTTCAGACGCTCCTGGAGCTGATCCGCAGAAGCCAGGATGGGGAATATATTTCCAGGATACCGAAGGATCTGCCCCTGCTTCTGATCGCCGGGAAGGAGGACCCTTTGGGAGAGTACGGCGCGGGGGTGCCCGCCGTCGGCGAGCTTTACCGCAGGGCCGGGCTGAAAAAGGTGGAGGTCAGCATGTGGGACGGCTGCCGGCATGAGCTTTTGAACGAGCCGGAGCGGGAGAAGATCATGATGACGATCTATGAATGGCTGCGCAGGCAGCTTGCAGAGAAGGGCCGGTAAGAGAGCTGATGAAGACCGTCTCACAAACTTTATTCCCCTATGAGATCCGCTGGGCCAGGAGAGAAGAGTGGAGATCCGTCATGGACATGGTGTGGCGTACCTTCCTGTGTTTTGAGGCCGTGGATTACACGGATGAAGGAATCCGCAATTTCTGGCAGTTTATTTCAGACAACCGGCTGTATCACTCCTTTTTGAGGGGGGATTACCGGGTGATGGTGGCCATGGACGGCGTTAAGACCGTGGGAATGGCGTCCCTGAGGGATCAGAATCATCTATCGCTGCTCTTTGTGGACGGTGCCTACCACAGAAAAGGGATCGGCCGGGAGCTGATGCAGAGCATGTTCTCCTACCTCTGCGAGGAAGTGGGCGCCCTGAAAATGTCCCTGATGGCGGCTCCCTGTGCGGTGGGCTTTTACCGGAAGCTGGGGTTTGAAGAGATCTGCTCGCAGAAGGATTACGCCGGCATCCGGGTCACTTCAATGGAGAAGCATTTTTTAGAGAGTTTGTGTCGGAGCGCCACAAATCCTCCTGATGGCAGATGAGAAACCGCATGCGCGAATTTCTCATCACACCGTCGCGCAGAGCGCTCCGGAATGGAGATTAATATGAAACTGTTTGATCTGGACAGTCCGCTGATGCAGGCGCTGAACAAGGTGGCGGATCTGATGTGGCTCAATCTGCTGACCTTTTTCTGTGCGCTGCCGGTGATTACGGCGGGCGCTTCCTTCACTGCCATGCATTATATGGCCCTGAAGCTGGTGCGCAATGAGGAGGTGTATATTACCAGAGGGTTTTTTAAGTCCTTTCGGGAGAATTTCAGGCAGTCCACCGTCATCTGGCTGATCCTGCTGCTGATCTTCGGAATCCTGGTGGGTGATTTCTACATCATGAATCACTCCGGCATTGCCTTCGGCAGGGCTTTTCAGACGGTCATCGGGGCCATCCTGATTCTCACTGTCTTTGGGGCCAACTTTGTGTTTGCCGTGCAGGCCAAGTTCAACAATCCCGTCTTTCGGACCATGAAGAACGCTCTGGCCATTGGAATCCTGCAGTTCCCCAAGGCAATTCTGATGACGGTGCTGTATGTACTGCCCCTTCTGCTGGCGGTGTTCTTCCCGGGGATCTTTCCCATCGTATTCCTGTTTGGGATCTCCGTGCCGGTATTTTTGTCGGCCATGATGTACAACAAGTTCTTCCGAAAGCTGGAGGACAGGATCCTGGAGACCCAGGGAGGACCCGGGGAGGCGGAGCCCGAGGACGATCCCGACCGGATTTTCAGCGACAAGCTGGATGAGACCCTTGCCAGAGATAACCGGAACGGCCAGATGTAAAAAATGTCTAATAAAAACGTCCAGATTTGTTCAATATGACAGTTGTTTTCGCAGAAACGGCCAATTATAAGCATTTTTTACAAACGGGGGGCAAATCTTTGTGGAATAGTGGTATAGTCAGAAAAACAGTTTTTCGGTATACTGAATAAAGAATTTGAAACACAATGTTTCTAAATAAAATCTCATTAGATGAAAGGAGTCAGTAATTATGGCAAGTTTGTCTTTGAAGAACGTCTGCAAGGTGTATCCGAACGGATTTGAAGCTGTGAAGAACTTCAACCTTGAGATCGCGGATCAGGAGTTCATCATCTTCGTAGGCCCCTCCGGATGCGGCAAGTCCACTACTCTTCGTATGATCGCAGGCTTGGAGGATATTACCTCCGGTGAGCTGAAGATCGGAGACAGAGTGGTGAACGACGTTGAGCCTAAGGATAGAGATATCGCAATGGTGTTCCAGAACTACGCTCTGTACCCTCATATGTCCGTGTATGACAACATGGCATTCGGTCTGAAGCTGAGAAAGGTTCCGAAGGATCAGATCGACAAGATGGTTAAGGAGGCAGCCAAGATCCTGGATCTGACCGCTCTGCTCGACCGTAAGCCCAAGGCTTTGTCCGGCGGCCAGAGACAGCGTGTTGCCATGGGACGTGCCATTGTACGTAATCCCAAGGTGTTCCTGATGGATGAGCCTCTGTCCAACCTGGACGCTAAGCTGCGTGTGCAGATGCGTATCGAGATCGCCAAGCTGCACCAGAAGCTGGGCACCACCATCATCTACGTGACCCATGACCAGACCGAGGCTATGACCCTTGGTACCAGGATCGTCGTTATGAAGGACGGCGTGATCCAGCAGGTAGATACCCCTCAGAATCTGTATGAGAAGCCTCAGAACCTGTTCGTGGCCGGATTCATGGGATCTCCTCAGATGAACTTCCTGGATGCTACCGTGAAGGTAGTAGGCGATGTGGCTCACCTGGAGATTGCCGGACACAGCATTCCTCTTCCTGCCGCCAAGTCCAAGAAGCTGATTGCCGGCGGTTACGACGGCAAGGTTGTTACCTTCGGTATCCGTCCTGAGGATGTGTATGATTCCCAGGCATTTATCGAGTCGTCCCCTCAGAGCGTGTTCGAGTCCACCATCAGAGTATACGAGCTGCTTGGCGCAGAGGTATTCCTGTATTTTGATTTGGATGTGTTCCCGATGACCGCCAGAGTGGATTCCCGTACAACTGCAAGACCCGGCGACTCCGTGAAGTTTGCATTGGATGTTGAAAAGATTCATGTGTTCGACAAAGAGACAGAGCAGATTATCACAAACTAGTAAGTTATTTGCAGGGGGTGCTGATAAATCAGCACCCCTTTCTTCATATAGGACAGAAACGGAGGAAATATGATCTCTAGCCAGATAATACAGACCAGTATAGACGAGCTGAGAGCGATCACCAAGGTGGATCTGAATGTGTACGATCTGGGCGGGCAGCCGGTAGCTTCCACAGCGGATATGGACAGCATCACGGGAGAACTGATCAAGGGTTTTGTGGTCTCTCCGGCGGACAGTCAGATCATAGGGGCTTACCATCTTCTGAAGATATTGGACGAGGGGGAGCTGCTGTACATTTTGGTGGCGAATGGGCCTGGAGACGACGTGTATATGGTGGGTAAGATCGCTGTGTGCCAGATCCAGAACCTGATTATCGCCTACAAGGAGCGGTTTGACAGGAATAACTTTTTCCAGAACCTGCTGTTGGACAATCTGCTGCTGGTGGACATTTACAACCGGGCCAAGAAGCTGCATGTGGAGGCGACGGCCCCCAGGGCGGTCTATCTGATAGAGACCCGGATGGAGAAGGACGGTATCGTCACGGAGCTTCTGAAGGGGATGTTCTCATCGCAGGGGGGAGACTATATCACTGCGGTGGACGAGAGCAATGTGATTCTGATTAAAGCATTTGAGGACCGGACGGATCAGGAGGCTATGAATGAGGTGGCAGAGACCATCGTGTCTCTGATGAATACGGAAGCTCTTCTGAATGTGAGGGTGGCCTACGGCACGGTGGTGCAGGAGTTAAAGGATGTGTCTAAGTCCTACAAGGAGGCCAAGCTCGCCCTGGATGTGGGAAAGATTTTCTATTCGGAGAAGAAGGTAGTGGCCTACAGCGCTCTGGGCATTGGCAGGCTGATCTATCAGCTTCCCATCAATCTGTGCAGGATCTTCATCGAGGAGGTATTTGGGGACAATGTGCCCAGCGATCTGGACGATGAGACCTTAACGACGATCCAGAAGTTCTTTGAGAACAATCTGAATGTGTCCGAGACCTCCCGCCAGCTCTATGTCCACAGGAACACGCTGGTGTACCGAATAGAGAAGATCCAGAAGAGCACCGGCCTGGACCTGAGGAATTTTGACGACGCGCTGACCTTCAAAATTGCTCTCATGGTGGTAAACTATATGAAGTACCTGGACAGCATCGAGTTTTAGGCGCCGGCCCATTGACGTTTTCCGGTGCACAGGAAATTTTTGTCATAACCGGGACAACCCCCCAATATACTTATAGAAAGGGTATATTGGGGGTATTTTTATGTTTTATGACAGAAGGATCCGATATATAGAGTATCTGGAGGGCGGGACAAAGGTCCGGGGCGGAGGCTTCGTCAAGATGGAGGTCCGGCAGGGCAGAGTGAGCGCTCTCATCCAGGTGGAACGGCTCTGCGCCACAGACACGGTCAGACGGGAAATCCTTCTGCGGGCGGGAGAAGTGAGAGCGGTTCTGGGCAGCATGGATCTAAAGGGCGGACGGGGAATTTTTCGGGCACAGGATCTGCCGGCGGAGGATCTGGGGGGAGGCATCGGTTACATGGAACTGGAGGATCTGGAGATCATTTTGTCCCCCAGCAGAGTGCTCCGCTGCCGCTGGGGCGCACAGGAGCGCCGGATGAGCCGGGAGGACGGAGCCGGCGGGCAGGAGACCGGGCGGATGAGCCGGGAGGACGGGGCCGGCGGGCAGGAGACCGGGCAAGCCGGCGGGCAGGAGGATCGCCGGAGGGAGAGAGAAGCGTCGGAGGAAGCGGCCAGCGCTGCGGCGGCCGGATCAGGGCCGGGTGAGCCCTGCCTGGAGGCGGCCCAGTGGGCGCCGGAGGGAGGGGCGGAGGGAGAGCCCGCTCCTGGGGAGCGTGAGTGGGAGGCGAATGTGCCGGGAGAGAGCAGGG
This sequence comes from uncultured Acetatifactor sp., assembly GCA_947625475.1. Lineage (GTDB taxonomy): Bacteria > Bacillota > Clostridia > Lachnospirales > Lachnospiraceae > Acetatifactor. The sequence goes on along the minus strand of CANQOL010000018.1, from coordinate 21,694 downwards.
AGGATAGGGAGGCGGTTCCCGCCAAGGAAACTGCTCCGCAGGAGAGTGAGGAAGCCGCCCGGGAAAGGAGAGCCCTTCCGATGGCGGCTCCAACGGGGAGCGGGCTGCCGGATTCTCCCGAAGGCCCTGTTTTTCAGGAGGATAAGTGGAGGCGGCTCTGGGGCATTTATCCCCGCATCCGTCCATTCCGGGACGACAGGGAGTATCTCTCTCTGCGCCCCGAAGACTTTGTGGTCCTGCGGGAGGAATATTATCCTCTCGCCGGCAACAGCTTTCTGCTCCATGGGTTTTACAACTATGAACATCTGATCCTGGCCAGGATCTGGGAGGAAAATCAGACTCGATATTATCTGGGGGTGCCGGGGAATTTCTACGAGAAGGAGAAGCAGGCGGCCCTGCTGTTCGGATTTGAAGGCTTTGAGGGAGGGCGGGAGCCCATCCGGGAGGGAGATTTCGGGTATTATATGATCAGTGTGGGAATCTAGCTTACAGACCCCTTAGGTCAAAGTCCGGGATAAAGTCCGGGGCGGCGCTTTCCCCCTCCTGAATGTAGGCGTTCTCCATGCCAAGGCGCAGGCAGAAATCCACCACCCGGCCGTATTCCTGGGGAGTGACCCGGCGGCCCAGTTCAGGAAAATCTGCCGCGCAGGGCATGGGCGTGTATTGGTTTAGGATGCTCACGTAAATCTGCTCCCCGTAGGTATCGTGGAGGTAGTGGAGCACCCGCTTGGAGTCCTTTACCTGCCCCGGGAGCACCAGGTGGCGGACCAGCATGCCGCGCTTCATCAGGCCGCTGGCCGGGTCTATGACAAAGGGCCCTGTCTGACGGAACATTTCCGCCAGAGCCGGAGCGGCCTTCTCAAAATAGTCCTGCGCCCGGGAATAGCGCAGGGAGAGTTCGGGAGAATCATATTTCAGATCGGGCAGATAGATGTCCACCAGCCCCTCCAGCAGGGCCAGAGATTCCTTCTTTTCGTAGCCGCTGCTGTTGTATACCACCGGGAGGGACAGGCCTTCTTTTTTTGCCAGGAGAAGGGCCGAACGGATCTGAGGAATATAGTGGGTGGGAGTGACCAGATTGAGGTTGGCCGCCCCCTGCGCCTCCAGGGAGAGGAAGATGCGGGCCAGGCGCTGCACAGTCAGCTCCGCTCCCCGCCCTTCGGCGACTATGGCGTGATTCTGGCAGAAGCAGCACTGGAGGCTGCAGCCGGTAAAAAACACCGCGCCGGAGCCCGCCGGACCGGTGAGGCAGGGTTCCTCCCAGGGGTGCAGGGAGGCCCGGGCCGCTTTCAGAACGGCGGTCTGGCCGCAGAAGCCCCGCTGCCCCTCCAGGCGGTTTACATGACATTCCCGCGGACACAGGCAGCAGTCCGCCAGCATCTCCCAGCTATCCTCCATGAGGGACCTCCTTCCGGAAACATTCTGCATACAAAGGCCGTATAGGCCGGACCGAAGCGGCAGCTCCCCCCGGCACCCTTACGGCACATGGAAGGTTCTGCTTAGTGCTGCTTTGTTCCCAACCTGACACGGTTCGCAGATTTCCATTGCGCAAGACCAGGCTTCACAGCTGCCGCCGCGGCTCCCCGGATCCTATACGGCCTTTATAGTGTACCCTTTCGGGAGATTTTTGTCAAGGGTTTCACGGCGCCCTTTATGACCGCTTTATGACCGGAAAAGCAGATTGACAGCGCCCGAAGGGAAATCTTATAATGAAAGAAAGAAAAAGGAGAGCGGTGCGGGGGACAGCTTCCGCAGGGCCTCTCCGGAATGGAGGATTCTATGAATAAGAGCGCGTTTCATCAGCTTTCCTACGGGGTCTATGTGGTCAGCACCTGGGATAAGGGGCGGCCTGTGGGCTGTACGGCCAACAGTGCCATGCAGATCACCTCTGACCCGGCGACCGTCGCGGTAAGCATCAACCATGACAACTATACCAATTCGTGCATCCGGGAATCCGGGCATTTCGCGGTCTGTGTGCTGGGGGTAAGCTCCGATCCCGCCGTCATCGGGACCTTTGGCTTTCAGAGCAGCCGGGACTGCAATAAATTTGACCAGGTGCCCTATCAGGTCAGGGGATGCCTGCCTGTGATTGACGCCGCCTGCGCCTATATCGCCTGTGAAGTGATTGACACCATGGAGACCTCTACCCACACTGTGTTCCTGGGGAGGGTGACGGACGCGGACATCCTGCGAAAGGACGATCCCATGACCTACGCCTACTATCATCAGGTGATCAAGGGCAAGAGCCCCAAGAACGCTCCCACCTATCTTCCGGAGCAGGAGAGCGCTCCCGCCGGGAAGGAGACCTATGTGTGCCCTGTCTGCGGCTATGTGTACGACGGGGAGATCCCCTTTGAAGAGCTGCCGGAGGACTATGTGTGCCCTCTGTGCCGTCAGCCCAAGTCCGCGTTTGTGAAAAAGTGAGGCTCTTTGGCGGCTTCCTTTTCCTGACGGTTTCGGGTCCGCAGCTGGGTGAAAAACTGCTTTAGGATCTGACTGCACTCCTGGGCCAGGACTCCCCGAGTGACGGCTGCCTGATGGTTGAACTGGGGCATTTCCAGAATGTTTAGGACGGAACCGCCGCAGCCCGCCTTAGGGTTCATACAGCCCATGACTACCTCCGGGATCCTGGCCTGGATGATGGCGCCTGCGCACATCTGACAGGGCTCCAGGGTCACGTAGAGGGTGCAGCCCTCCAGCCGCCAGTCCCCCATTTTCTTGCTGGCCCTTTTGATAGCGGTGATTTCCGCATGGGCCAGCGTATTTTTGTCCGTGTTGCGCCGGTTGTAGCCCCGGCCGATGATTTTCCCTTCGTACACAATAACGCAGCCGATGGGCACCTCGCCCAGGGCCAGAGCCTTCTTTGCCTGCTCCAGGGCAGAGCGCATGTATTTTTCCTGAACATTCTTGATTCCGGCCATTTTCTCTCCGATTTTGTCTGCAAAATGTTCCCCCTTGTATATACTGACAGTACGCGCGCACCGGCAGCATCCGGGGAGAGATGTCTCCATTATAGAGGAAGGGGCGGCCCGCGTCAAGGCCGTGCCCGGGCGGGCCGCTATGATACCCGGGCAGGCAGTCGGCTGCGGCGCCCGGACAGCCAGGCGTCTATCGTTCAGGAGAAGCTGCGGCCACGCTCCGCGGGGGAGAAGGCATAGGAACCAAAGACCCATTCGGGGAATACTATGCAGTATAGGTTTCTGCCCGGGGCCCGGGGGCCGCCGGGTGGGGCGAAAGGCAGTGGTATCCTTGGATATGATAGGGAAGATAACGGAAGCCGCCGCAATCGCATCCGCGCTGTCAGTGGATGCCTTTGCGGCGGGCTTGGCCTATGGGAGCAAGCGGATCAGGATCCCTCTCTCTTCCGTTTTTGTGATTGCTCTGGTGTGCAGCGCCGTGCTGGGGGGCTTTCTGTGGGCGGGCGCCGCCGCGGGCCTTGTGATCCCCCAGTCTCTCCAGAGAGGGATCTGCTTTCTGATTCTCTTCGGCCTGGGGCTGGGAAAGTTTTCGGATGGCCTGATTCGCTCCGCTGTCCGAAAAAGGGGATGGCTGGACGGCAGCATGAGGTTTTCCCTCTTCCATCTTCGCTTTGTATTATATGTATATGCGGATCCGGAGGCCGCAGACATAGATCATTCAAAAACCATCTCCGTGCCCGAGGCCGCTTCCCTGGCTCTGGCCCTGTCCCTGGACGGGGCGGCGGTGGGGTTTGGGGCGGCCCTGGGGGAGGTGAGCGCCCCGGCAGTGCTGGGCGCCAATCTGATCGCCACCCTGGCCGCCGTGCTGGCAGGGGATATCCTGGGGGAGAAGGCCGCCGGCAGGCTTCCCTTTCCCGTTTCCCGGCTGGCGGGACTTGTCCTGATGATTTTGGCCTGCCTGAAGCTGGCGGGGTGACCCGGGGCCCCGGATGCCGTATTTAACAGTTGACCTGGGGGAGCGGAGAGCTTATGATAGAGGTATGGTTTCCCCAGGAATGCCGGCGGCGCCGGCCCTGGGACGGGAACCGGTGACGTGGGATGCGCGGCGCCTGGCGTCCGCGGCGGGAGGGAGCATATGAAAAAGGGATTTGACAATGAGAAGTACATCCGGATCCAGTCGGAGCATATCCGGGAGAGGATCGGGCAGTTTGGAGACAAGCTGTATCTGGAGTTTGGGGGCAAGCTGTTTGACGACTACCACGCCTCCCGGGTGCTGCCGGGGTTTGCGCCGGACAGCAAGCTCCAGATGCTCATGCAGCTCTCGGAGATGGTGGAGATCGTGATCGTGATCAACGCCGCCGACATTGAGAAGCGTAAGATCCGGGGGGATTTGGGTATTCCCTACGACAAGGATGTGCTTAGGCTGATGGAGGAATTCACCGGCAGAGGTCTCTTTGTGGGCAGCGTGGTGATCACTCATTACGCAGGCCAGTCCAGCGCCAGCCGGTTCAAGGCCATGCTGGAGAAGCGGGGGATCAAGGTCTATCTCCACTATACCATAGAGGGATATCCGGCCAACATTCCCCATATTGTGAGCCCGGAGGGATTTGGCAGGAACGATTACATAGAGACGAAGCGCCCTCTGGTGGTGGTCACGGCCCCCGGCCCCGGCAGCGGCAAGATGGCCACCTGCCTGTCCCAGCTCTACCATGAGAATCTGAGAGGCATCAAGGCCGGGTACGCCAAGTTTGAGACCTTCCCCATCTGGAACATTCCGCTGAAGCATCCGGTGAATCTGGCCTACGAGGCGGCCACCGCAGATCTGAACGATGTAAATATGATCGACCCCTTCCATCTGGAGGCATATGGGGTGACCACGGTGAACTACAATCGGGATATTGAGATCTTTCCGGTGCTGAACGCCATCTTCGAGGGGATCTACGGGGAAAATACCTACTACAGATCTCCCACCGACATGGGAGTGAACATGGCGGGAAACTGCATCATAGACGACGAGGCCTGCTGCGAGGCCTCCCGCATGGAAATCATCCGCCGTTATTACACTGCGGTCAACGACGCGGCCCGGGAGAAGGCGTCGGACAATGAGATTTATAAGCTGGAGCTGCTCATGAAGCAGGCCAGGATCACCACAGACGACCGCAGGGTCACAGTGGCGGCCAAGGAGAGGGCCGGCCGGCTGGGGGTGCCCGCCGCCGCCATCGAGCTGGAGGACGGAACCGTTATTACCTCCAAGACCTCCGATTTCCTGGGGGCCAGCGCCGCCCTGCTGTTCAATGCCCTGAAATATCTGGCTGGTATCGATCACGACGCCAAGCTGATCCCTAAGAGGGCCATCGAACCCATCCAGGACCTGAAGGTGCGCTTCCTGGGCGGGAAAAATCCCAGGCTGCACACAGACGAGGCTCTGATTGCCCTCTCTCTGGCGGCCGTGCAGGATGGGCATGCCAAGGCGGCCTTAGAACAGCTGCCCAGGCTGAAGGGCTGCCAGGTGCACACCTCCGTCATGCTCTCCGAGGTGGACGCCAAGATCTTCAAGCGCCTGGGGATCGATGTGACCAGCGAGCCCGTGCGCGGGTAAGAGAGCAGATATTGAATTGTTCAAAGCTCTGCACGGCTGTGCCCTGACGGACCTGCCGGAGCAGGGCTTTTGCGTATCTGCCCAGGCGCTCAGCTTTTTTTAAGAAATCCCTTGACATATGTAGACTGGCTATATATAATCCAATATATAGACAGACTACATAAGGAGAGCGCGGGGATCGGGCTGATGGGAAAAATTGCCCTGAGTCCGCGCCTCGGAAGGGAGACATATGGACAGAACCTTGGTACAGGGAAGCATGGGGATGCTGATTCTGCGGCTGCTGGAGGAAAAGGACATGTACGGGTATGAGATGATCGACACCCTGCGGGGACGTTCCAACCGGGTGTTTGAGCTGAAGGCAGGGACCCTCTATCCCCTGCTTCATTCTCTGGAGGAGAAAAAGTATGTGACCTCCTATGAGGAGGAGGTTTCCGGAAAGTACAGAAAATATTACCGCCTTACGGGGGAGGGCAGAAAGTATCTGGAAGGGAAAAAGCGGGAGTGGAGGGAGTACCAGGCCGGCGTGCTCAGCGTGCTGGGCGGGGAGACCCTGGCGGAGGGAGGTGTTTTCTGTGGAGCCTAAGGCATATGCGGAGTATCCGGAGTATGGAGAGTACCTCGCCTCCCTGACGGAGCAGATACACAGCCGGCGGGCCCGGGCCATGGTGGAGCGGGAGATCCGGGATCACCTGGAGGAACAATGCGGCGGCTACGAGGCGGCCGGGATGCCCAGAGAGCAGGCGGTGAGGGAGACCGTGCGGCAGATGGGGGATCCTGTGGAGACGGGGAGAAGGCTCAACCAAATCCACAGGCCAAGGACGCCCATCCTGCTTCTGGCCCTGATTCTGACGCTGACGGCGGTGGGGGTGGGGATGCAGGCCATCCTATTTCGGCAGCTGGCTTTAAGCCCGGGCGCCGCTGGGGGCTTTGAGGGGATTTACCCGGACTGCCTGATTCGGACTCTCCTGTACAATCTGATAGGTCTGGCGGTAGTGCTGGCAGTGATGTGCGGGGACTACAATGTGCTTGGGAGATACGCCTATCATTTTTACGGCGTTTATCTGTGCGCCGTGCTCCTGGGAGGATGGATCCGGTTTTCGGGCTGGTTCTCCTATGGGCAGAGCCTGTCCTATTGCTATTACGTCACCCTGCTCCTTCCGCCGGTGCTGGCCGGCCTGATCTACCGGAACCGGGGCAGGAGGCTGAGGGGACTGCTTCGGTGTATGCTCCTGGAGCTGGCTGCCCTGGCGGTATTGTCTGCTGTGCCGGCGTCTGTCTCCGGACTCCTGGAGTGCGGAGTCATCTGTACAGCCCTTTTGGGGATCGCCGTGGGCAGGGGGATTTTCGGGGGGAAGAAGGGCCCCCAGGCGGCGGTGCTGGCGGCGCCCCCTGTCCTGGCCGGACTGGGGACGGTCTCATGGGCCGCAGTCCTCTTGAGAGGGGGGACGGATCGGGTCTCCTTCCGGCTCCAGAGGCTGATGGTGTTTCTTTCCCCGGAGAAATACAAGGATGCGGCAGGGTATCAGATGAACCTGATGCGGGGGCTCACAGAAAGCTATACCCTTTTTGGGGAGAGAAAGCTGCCCCTGGAGGAAAGCCTGGGGCTCAGGCTGGGAAGCGATTTCGTGCTCAGCGGGATCTTTTCCTGGTTTGGGATCGCGGCGGGAGCGGCCGTGCTGGGGCTTATGCTTTTCTTCGTCATAAGATCCCTGGCGGCGTCCCTTGGACAGAGCAACCGGCTGGGGATGCTGCTGGGAAGCGCCGGAGCCCTCTCTGTGCTGGTGCGCTCCTGCGCCTTCGCGGCCAACAATTTCGGCTACAATCTGTTCTATACCACCAGTATTCCCTTTTTGACCTTCGGCCTGGGCAATGCCCTCCTGAATGGGGTGATTGTGGGCCTGATCCTGTGCGTGTACAGAAACAGTTATATCCTGGGGGAGCAGAGCGGCACTCCCCGGCGGGGGAAGCGGTATGTGTGGAGACTCCGTCTGGAGAAGGCAGAGGTTTAGCGGCCGCCTTTTCCGGAACATAAAAACACCTGCGGTGTGCGGGACGCTCGCCGCAGGTGCGGAAGGGTATTTTGAATATTTGGAAGACGGGCAGAGCTACATGGCGGGACCTGTGGCGGAGGGAGCGTAAACCCTTGCCGCAAGCTCCTGGTTCAGCGCATAAAGTCCCTTTGCATCATTCCCGAAAAGCTTCATTTTCTTGACCATATCGTCCGCATTGGATTCCTCTTCGCCCTGCTCCTTGATGAACCAGTCCAAAAACTGCATGGTCCTGTAATCCTTCTGCTCAAATGCCTCATGGTAGATGGCCGTGATCAGAGAGGTCACATACTGCTCATGGGCATAGCCGGCCTCCAGGGGGGCCAGATGATTTTCAAAAGTCTTGTCCGGCTTATCCACCGCCTGGAATTCCACCTTTACGCCGTTGTTGAGCAGATATCTGCGGATCATAAAGGCGTGATCCCTCTCCTCCTGGGCCTGCACCTCATACCAATGGGCAAATCCGCCCAGTCCCTCATCCGCAAAGTAATTTGCAAAATCCAGATAGAGATAGGCAGAATAGAGCTCCTTGTTGATTTGATTGTTTAACAACTCTGCAATTTTCTGATTTAACATAATGCTCTCCATTCCGGAGCGTCTGACGTCACTGACGCCCCTTTTTTGACGCTCATTATACTATCGGGAGGAAAGAAAATCAAGAGGCTCTTTGGTTACAGCCCGTCCCGCACATAGTCCATGAGAGTGGGGAAACCGCCCTGGGGATAGAGGGAGAAATCGGCGTTCTTTTGATTGATGAGACACGGGGTCAGGAGGAAAACCTTCATCCCCAGCTTTTCGGCCGTCATATCCTCGGAGACATCATTGCCCACCATCAGTGTCTCCTGGGCCAGGAGGCCCAGCTTGTCCAGCAGCTCCCGGTAATAGGCAAGGTTCGGCTTGCTGGAGGAAGAGTTTTCATAGGTGGTGATATAGGCAAAATCCGCCGGATCCAGCCCCGCCCAGCGTATGCGGCTGAAGGTGGCCACAGAGGGAAAGATGGGATTTGTGGCCAGCACGGTCCGCAGGCCCTTCTCCTTCAGGAGCCGGATGATCTTTGCCGCCATAGGCTCAAAGCCGCAGACCTGGCGGACATCCTGAAACTCCTTCTCGTAGAATTCCTGAAAAAGCGGCTCGTCCGCCCTGACATCACTGCCGTATATCTCGGCAAACTTATCCCAAAAGACCGCCTCGTTGGTGCGGCCGCCGCTGTTCTCCACCATGGCGGCAGTGCCGCTCCATACGGCGTTTACGAGCTTTTGTGGCTCATAGCCGTGGGGTGCCATCTTCCTGACAAGACCGGAAAAATAGGCCCGGATAAACTCGTCCTGATCCATGGGAAGCAGCGTCCCGTCCAAATCAAAAAATACTGTTTTTATCATGGTGACCTCCCATGGAAAATCCCCGCCGGATGACGGGGATTTTTGGACGGAGTCGGAGGGATTCGAACCCTCGCGCCCCGGAGGGCAAACGCATTTCGAGTGCGCCCCGTTATGACCGCTTCGATACGACTCCAGAAAGCTACTTTTTTATTTTATAGCACTTTCCCGGGTTTGACAAGAAGAAATGAAAATTTATATTTTTTTCTTTCTTCCTTGTTATACAGGCGTATTTCAGGTATAATGTACTTGATACAGTCCCCGGGAAGGCGTTTCCCCGGGAGGAAAAGGCGGCGGGGCGCGCACAGCGCTCCGGAATGGAGGATAACAAGATGAAAAGAATCGGTATGCTGACCAGCGGCGGAGACTGTCAGGCGCTGAACGCGGCCATGCGGGGCGTGGCAAAGACACTGTTCAACAGCAAGGAGCAGGTGGAGATCTACGGATTCCTGGAGGGCTACAAGGGACTGATTTACGGGAATTTCCGTATGCTGACAAGCCAGGATTTCTCCGGCATTCTCACAGAGGGCGGCACCATGCTGGGCACCTCCCGCACCCCCTTTAAGACCATCCGGGAGCCGGATGAGAACGGGCTGGACCGGGTGGACGCCATGCTCCAGACCTACTACAAGCTCCGGCTGGACTGTCTGGTGGTGCTGGGGGGCAACGGAACCCACAAGACCGCCAATCTGCTGCGGGAGGAAGGGCTGAATGTGATCACCCTGCCCAAGACCATCGACAATGATCTGTGGGGGACCGATATGACCTTCGGCTTCCAGAGCGCGGTGAACATTGCCACGGACGCCATCGACTGCATCCACACCACGGCTGCCTCCCACGGCAGAGTGTTTATTGTGGAGGTGATGGGCCACAAGGTGGGATGGCTGACCCTGAACGCCGGTATGGCAGGGGGCGCGGATATCATCCTGATCCCGGAGATCCCCTACGACATTGACAAGGTGATCGACAAGATCGAGGAAAGGGACAAGAACGGATCCCGCTTCACCATCATCGCCGTGGCGGAGGGCGCCATCTCCAAGGAGGACGCGGCCCTCTCCAAGAAGGATTTCAAGGATAAGATGAAGAATTACAAGTTCCCCTCCGTCTCCTATGAGCTGGCCGCCCAGATCCAGGAGAAGACCGGCAGGGAGGTGAGAGTCACCGTGCCCGGCCATATGCAGAGAGGCGGCAGCCCCTGCCCCTACGACAGAGTGTTCGCCAGTCGTCTGGGCTCTGAGGCGGGCAAGCTGATTTTAAAGGGAGAGTACGGCTTCATGGTGGGTTACAAGAACCGGGAGATCGTGAAGGTCCCCCTGGAGGATGTGGCCGGAAAGCTGAAGATGGTAGCCCCGGACGCCTCCATCGTCAAGGAAGCCAAGCTGCTGGGCATCAGCTTTGGAGACTGACAAAGAGAAAGGGATCAGAGATTCATGTCATATACAGCGCTGTATCGGAAATTCCGGCCGGATACCTTTGCGGACGTAAAGGGACAGGACCATATTGTGACCACTCTGAAAAATCAGCTTAGAACGGGCAGGATCGGACACGCTTACCTGTTCACTGGCACCAGGGGAACCGGAAAGACCACGGTGGCTAAAATTTTTGCAAAGGCAGTAAACTGCGAGCACCCCGCGGAGGATGGCCCCTGCGGGGAGTGCTCTATGTGCCGCGCCGTCAGCGCGGGGGCCAGCATGAACGTGATTGAGATCGACGCGGCCTCCAACAACAGCGTGGAAAATATCCGGGGGATCGTGGAGGAGGTGTCCTACTCCCCGGCCCAGGGAAAGTACAAGGTGTATATCATAGATGAGGTGCATATGCTGTCGACGGGGGCCTTTAACGCGCTGCTCAAGACCCTGGAGGAGCCGCCCTCCTATGTGATTTTTATCCTGGCCACTACGGAGGTGCATAAGATCCCCATTACGATTCTGTCCCGGTGTCAGCGGTACGATTTCCGCAGGATCCCCCTGGATACGGTTGCGGCCCGGCTGCGGAGCGTGGCGGATGCGGAGGGGGTGCCTGTGGAGGAAAAGGCGCTGCGGTATATTGCCAAGGCCGCGGACGGCTCTCTGCGGGATGCCCTGAGCCTGCTGGATCAGTGCGTCGCCTTTCACCTGGGGGATGAGCTGAGCTACGACAAGGTGCTGGATGTGCTGGGGGCGGTGGACACGGAGGTGTTCAGCCGCCTGCTTCGGTGCGTTCTGGAGAAAAATGTGCTGGGCTGCGTGGAGCTGCTGGAGGAAATTGTGATGCAGGGCCGGGAGCTGACCCAGTTTGTGACGGATTTTACCTGGTATCTGCGCAATCTGATGCTGGCGAGGGCGTCCGACAGCCTGGAGGATGTGATCGACATGTCCTCAGACAATCTCGCCCGCTTGAAGGAAGAGGCCCAGCTGGTGCAGGGCGATCAGATCATCCGGTATATCAGGATTTTTTCGGAGCTCTCCGGGAAGATGCGGTATGACGCCCAGAAACGTATTTTGGTGGAGATCGCTCTGATCAAGCTCTGCCGGCCCCAGATGGAGACCGGGCAGGACAGCCTGCTGGAGAGGATTCGGCAGGTGGAGGAAAGGGTGGAACAGGGAGCGGTTCTGGCGCCGTCAGTGCCCGCCGGGGCAGAACAGGAGGCGCTCAGGGCGGCAAAGCCTCCTGTGCCGAAGGCGATCCCGGAGGATATCCGGCAGGTGGTGCAGAGGTGGAACGCCATTGTGGGAAGCGCGGACAACCCTATGAAATGGTATTTAAAGTCTGCCAGGCTCAGCCTGGGAGGGGACAACCGGCTGCTGGTGGTGTTCCAGGATGGGGTCGCCTCCGACTATTTTACGCAAAATCCCCGCAACAAGGAGATCCTGGAGGAACTGATCACGGATTTTTTGGGAAAGGAAGTGGAGGTGCAGATCCAGACCGTGCGGGAACAGAGAGAATTTCAGGAGAATTATGTGGATCTTGCGCAAGTGATCCATATGGATATCGAGGAAGAGGAGGATATGTGAGATGGCTAAAAGAGGCGGTTTTCCGGGAGGCGCCATGCCCGGGAATATGAACAATCTGATGAAGCAGGCCCAGAGAATGCAGCGTCAGATGGAGGAAGGGCAAAAGGAGCTGGAGGCGAAGGAGTTCACCGCTTCGGCGGGGGGCGGCGCGGTGTCCGTGACGGTCTCCGGCAAAAAAGAGGTGCTTAAGGTGGCTCTTTCACAGGAGGTTGTGGATCCGGACGACATTGAGATGCTTCAGGATCTGATTGTGGCGGCGTCCAACGAGGCGCTGAAGCAGGCGGAGGAGGCGGGAGCCCAGCTGATGGGCAGGATGGCGGGGCCTCTGGGGGGAGGGTTCCCCTTCTGATGGATCTGTACAGCGGCCATATCAATAAGTTAATAGAAGAGCTGGCGGCGCTGCCGGGTATCGGCAGCAAGTCGGCCCAGCGTCTGGCCTTTCATCTGATCAGTCTGCCAAAGGAGAAGGTAGAGCGCCTGACAAACAGTATTCTGGAGGCAAAGGCCAATGTCCGGTACTGCCGGGAATGTTACACGCTGACGGACAGGGAGCTCTGCCCTGTGTGTGCCAACGAGAAGAGAAACCACCGGATGATCATGGTGGTGGAGAACACCCGGGATCTGGCGGCCTATGAGAAGACGGGCAAATATGAGGGGGTCTATCATGTGCTCCACGGGGCCATCTCCCCCATGCTGGGCATCGGCCCCGGGGACATCCGCCTGAAGGAGCTGCTGGAGCGCCTGCAGGGGGAGGTGGATGAGGTGATCATTGCCACCAATTCCAGCCTGGAGGGGGAGACCACGGCCATGTATATCAGCAAGCTGATCAAGCCGCTGGGGGTCCGGGTGACCCGCATTGCCAGCGGCGTTCCTGTGGGGGGAGATCTGGAGTATATCGACGAGGTGACCTTGCTGCGCGCTCTGGAGGGACGCGTGGAAATATAAAGGCGGGAGGAAAGGTTTTATGAGTGACAGGATTTCTGTGAGTAAAAAGAGCTTTGGCAGGACCCGGGACGGGAGAGAGGTGAGCCTGTATACGCTGGAGAACAGCAGGGGGATGAGGGCGGAGGTGACCAATTACGGCGCCATTCTGGTCCGGCTCCTGGTGCCTGACGATCGGGGGGAGACGGCGGATGTGGTGCTCGGCTATGACACCCTGGAGGGCTATGAGAGGAACGGCAGTTTTTTCGGCGCCACAATAGGCCCCAGCGCCAATCGGATTGCGGGCGCTAAGTTTACCATCGACGGGACCGAGTATGCGGTAGATGTAAACGACGGCCCCAACAATCTGCACAGCCATATGGAGCTCGGTTATCACAAGAAGATCTGGGATGCCCAGGAGGGAGAAAACAGCGTCACCTTCACTGTGAGGGATGCGGATGGAGACCTGGGATTCCCGGGCAACAAGATGCTTCAGCTCACTTATGTGCTGGATGAGGACAACGGCCTGACCCTGCGCTACCACGGGGAGAGCGACAGGAATACGGTGCTGAATCCCACCAACCACACCTACTTTAATTTAAAAGGACACGGGGCGGGGAATATCGAGGATCATGAGCTGACCCTGAAGGCATCCCGTTATACCCCCGTGCTGCCGGGAGCCATCCCCACAGGGGAGCTGGCGCCGGTGGCGGGAACGCCTATGGATTTCACGGTCTCCAAGAGAATAGGGAAGGAGATCGGGACAGACTGGGAACAGCTGAAGCTGACCAGCGGATATGACCACAACTGGGTGGTGGAGGACTGGGACGGCCAGCTTCGGCATATCGCCACTGTGACGGCTCCCGGGAGCGGGAGAACCCTGCTTGCTTACTCCACGCTGCCGGGGGTACAGTTCTACGCGGGCAACAACATTGCTCCCGAGGAAGGCAAGGAGCATGCCCGCTATGGGAAGCGCAGCGGGCTGTGCCTGGAGACCCAGTATTTCCCCAACAGCGTCAATCAGCCGGATTTCCCGTCCTGTGTGTTCGGGCCCGGACGGGAATACGATTCCGTGACGGTGTACCGTTTCCGGTAGGAAACCGGGAGAAACCGCAGGACCGTGCGGAAATTGTCGAGTATTTCTTTTTGGGGCGCGACAAAGAACGCTAAATTACCTCCCGCACCAATGCTATATTTATGATAACAGTTCAGCCGCGCGGCATCGGGAAGCCTCGGGCTTTGTGAACGGTGAAGCTGAACGGCTGCTATTTGTGTCGGTATAGTAATGTGCGGGAGGTGTTTTTATGGAGTTGCCAAAAAATATTACACAGGTGGGGGAATCCAGCGGAAACTGCAGGGTATATGTGGAGGATTACGTTGTCTCCTACATAAAACAGATGAACCGCGCCGCGCAGGATAAAGAGATCGCTCTGGCCTGTTACGGGAAGAGCTCCCGGGAACAGGCTGTGTCCTATCATTTTATCTACGGGGCCTGCAAGGTGGATTATCTGCAGAAGGAGGTCCGGCATCTCTCCCAGGCACAGAGCCAGGAGATCGAGCGCCAGAGGGTCAAGTACTTTCCGGAGCATCAGTTCGTGGGGTATCTGCTGCTGGACGGGGAGATGGTGGAGGGCTTTTATATCTGCGAGCAGGACAACAGCCGGTATGTAAAAGGATATGCGTGCTTCTATGAAAAAAATGACAGTATGCTGGCCTATATGCTGGACAACCAGAAGCAGGAGCATCAGCCGGAACAGTTTGGCCAGGAAAAGTATGAGAGGGTAAAGCAGCGTCAGGAGGAAAGGCGGCTTCAATATGTGGAGCAGGCGATGGCCGCCTCAAAGGGGAGCGCCAAGGCGAATGCGAAGAAAACTGCCGATGGGGACGGCGGGGAGGATCTGCCGGCGGACAAGCAGGGGGAGCGCCGCGGCGAGGATCTTCGGAGCGGGGAGCATCCCCGCAGCCGAGGCAAAGGCAGGACCGCGTCGAGCCTGCAGTGGATGCGGGCTGCGGCAGTGGCCGTATTCCTGCTGCTGTGCGGAGTGGGGATGATGTCCCTGAATGAGACGCTGTGGGAGGATACCAAGGCGAAGGCCAGGGATTTCTGGGCGGATCTGACAGAACAGAAACTCCCGGATCAGGAGGAAGTCCTGGCGGCTATGAGCGGACAGACGGCTCAGGATGCCGGGACACTGGTCGCCCAGGGAACCCTGGGGGAGGCGCTGGCCCAGGAGAACCGGCAGAGCCGGGAGCAGGATCAGACGGCACCGGAGCAGCAGGCGGCAGACCGGGAGGGCGGCCCTGAGACGGAAGCGGGGCAGGCGGGTTCGGAGGCAGCCCAGACTGGGACGGAGGGAGAGGGAGCCTCGGCCCAGGGCGAAGGGCAGACCGGGCAGGATCCGGGCAGCCTGGGACAAGCTGATTCCCAGGGAGAGGCCGGGCAGGAGCAGAGCAACCTGGAGACGGCCGGGCAAGGCCAGGAAGGACAGGCAGAGCCTGACCAAGGGCTGGGAGAGCCTGACCAAGGGCAGGCAGAGCCAGACCAAGGGCTGGGAGAGCCAGACCAAGGGCAATCCGGACAGGGCCAAGCCGAAGCTGGCCAAGGGCAAGCTGGCCAAGGGCAAGCTGGCCAAGGACAAACTGGCCAAGGACAAACTGATCAAGGACAAGCTGGCCAAGGACAGTCTGTTCAGGAAGAGTTAGCTCAGGAGACGTCAGCCTCCCCGGATCCTGCGGCCCAGGGGACGGCGGCTCAGCCAGAGCTTTATGTGATATGCCAGGGGGATACTCTGATTGGGATCAGCACCAGGCATTATGGAGACAACAGTCATGTGCAGGCCATCTGTGAGTTAAACCACATTGAAAATCCGGATAATATCCAAATTGGGCAAAAAATTATACTCCCCTGACATATTATGTGGTATAATAACGAGGAAAGCGCCGATGGCGCTTGCGGCAATCGGCACTTGACGAGTATCCCCATCGAGGCGCCAGCCGAGAGGGTATAATGACGAGGAAAGCGCCGATGGCGCACGGGAATGCAGCATCCTATGAAAGGCGACAGCTCTGAAAGAGAATCTTGCGAAGTGCGGAAAGAGGAAAAATGGCGATCATCAAGAGCTTTACCAAAGAGAAAGAGAATTTGGAGAAGGGTCAGAGGCAGACGGACTATTATCAAAAGATCCGGCGGCATAAGCTGTCATCTGTCTACCGCGCCCTGTTGGTGATCGCTGCGCTGGCGGCACTGGCCGCCCTGGTATATGTGCAGTACAAGAATCACATTTATACGGATTATGACGAGGTAAGCAGCATTCCTGTGGAAAATGTGTCCGGAGCAAGGTCTGTCCGCCTGGGGGACTGTGTGTTGACTTACAGCAATGACGGGGCCCACTGTACGGATTCCAGGGGAACCGTGGTCTGGAACCAGACCTACGAGATGCAGGATATTCAGGTCGCTGTGAGCGGGAACGTAGCTGCCATCGGGGATTACAACGGCCGGGATATCTATGTGCTGAGCTCCACCGGAAAGCTGGGGGAGATTCACACCAACATGCCTATACGGGGGCTGGCGGTGGCCGAGACGGGGCGTGTCGCCGTGGAGGTGGCGGATACAAAGGTTACCTGGATCCACCTGTATGAGGCCGACGGCACGGAAAAATACGAGGTGCGCACCACCATGAGCCAGAGCGGATACCCGGTGTCCTTCAGTCTGTCCCCCAACGGGGAGCTGCTGGGAATCTCCTGTATTTTTGTGGATTCCGGAGTGGTCAAATCCCATGTGGCCTTTTATAATTTCGGAAACGTGGGGGACAACCGGAGCGACTACATTGTGAACGCCTACACGTATCCGGATACGATTGTGCCCTATTTGAAATTTATCAACAACAGCACGGCCTTCGCGGTGGGGGACGACAGGGTTACGATTTTCTCCGGCAGTCAGATTCCCACCCGGCAGACGGAGAGCCTGCTAACGGAGGAAATCCAGGCCGTCTACAACAGTGATTCCTACATCGGTCTTCTGTTTCGCTCCGACGATGCAAAGCTGCAGCACCGTCTGGAGGTGTACGGGAGCGACGGGGAGAAGGTTGGGAACTATTATTTTGACACGGAGTTCACAAATCTCTTTTTCGGGCAGGATCACTTTGTGGCTTACAGCAACAGCGACTGCCTGATCAAGACCTTTTCGGATGTGGACAAGTTTAACGGCAGTTTTCACAAGACCGTGAACCTCATGGTGCCGGTTGGCAAGGGCGGCAGTTTCCGGTACATTGTGGTGACCAATGATTCCATAGATACGATTCAGTTAAAATAGAAAGGCGGGATACATATGAATATTATGTTGATTGTGGTGGGAATTTTCCTTCTGTACAAGGTGGTAGACGGTTACAAGAAGGGAATGGTCAAGGAGATTATCTCCTTCATTTCTCTGATTATCATGTGCGTGGTGGCAGTGCTGCTCGCCAATGCGCTGCACAGCTACCTGGAGCAGGAGATCGTATCCATGATTGTGATGGTGCTGCTGTTGCTGGTAGTGGGACTGCTCCATCACGCTTTGGGCTTGGTGTTCTTTTCCGCCAAGCTGCTGTCCAAGCTCCCCGTGATCCACTGGCTCGACAAGCTGTTGGGAATTGTGGTGGGAGTCATGGAGACGGTGCTGATCCTCTGGACGGTCTACACCTTCATCATGTACTTTGAGATGGGCATGATCGGGGAGCAGATCCTGGCCTACACCAAAGAGAGCCCGATCCTCACCGCGCTCTACCAATACAATTACCTGGCGGTGATAGCGGCGGACCTGTTGGAAAGGCTGCCCGCGGGGCTCCTGAATTAGGCGCAAACCACAAAACAGTCATACCCGGAATTGGCTCCGGGTATGACTGTTTTTTGATGCATGTCTGTTTGAAAACCGTCCTGTGAAGACTCTCTCTGGTGCGGAGCGCTTTAACGGTTCATCCGACCGTCTCTTAGAGACGCTCAAACACAGGCATATAGTCGATGGGAGCGTCCACGGTGACGGAAGCGCCGCCCTGGAAAGTTTCCCCGGTGGAGGTCAGCTTCCACTGCCCCTCCGGCAGATAGACTTCCCTCTGGAACTGGTTCAGGTGCAGGATGGGGGCCACCAGATACCGGGAGCCGAACATGTACTGATCCTGCAGCTCCCAGCACTTGGCGTCCTGAGGGAACTCATAGAACATGGTGCGGATCAGAGGGGAGCCGTTGGTGTGGGCTTCCTCGTAGAGGCTCCTTATGTAGTCATGCATGGAAATGCGGATCTCATAATATTTTTTCATGATGGCGTAGTTGTCCTCACCGTAGCTCCACAGCTCGTTGGGCTGACCGGTGTGAAGGTAGCCGCCGCCCCAGTCTCTGGTGTCCAGAGGGGGAATATTGTAGGGGCCTCTGTCCCCATGCATGCGCAGCACGGCGGAATACACCGCGAACTGGTACCAGCGGATCAGAAGCTGGCGGAAGTCGGGATCGTTCACATCGTCGGTCATGAAGCCGCCGATATCGGTGGTCCACCAGGGGATCCCCGCCAGGCCCATGTTCAGGCCGCACTGCAGCTGATCGGCAAATGCCTCAAAGGTGCTGGGCACATCGCCGGACCAGACCACATTGCCGTATTTCTGGGAGCCTGCCCAGGCGCAGCGCAGCAGGTTGACCACAGGACCCTTGCCCAGTTTGCTCATCTCGTCGTAGAATACCCGGCTGTACATCTGAGGATACATATTGCTCACTGCCAGAGCCGGGCCCGCAAAGTAGCGGTAGTTCTCAAAGTCATAGACGCCGTAGTCGGGCTCGGAATTGTCCAGCCAGAAGGCGTCGATGCCAAAGTCATAGTAATTTTTCCTGCAGACCTCCCAGACGTATTTGCGGGTCTCAGGGTTGAAGGGATCGATTTCCACGCAGTCCCCCTGATAATCGTAGGTCTGGGCCGCGCCGCGCTCGGTTTTGATCAGAAGACCCCGCTCCATCATGGGCCCGAAGTTTTCACTCTTGCGGTCCACGGAGGGCCAGACGGACACGATAACCCTGATGCCCATGGAGTGAAGCTCGTCCACCATGGCCTTGGGATCCGGCCAGTAGGTCTTGTCAAATTTCCAGTCGCCCTGGACGGTCCAGTGGAAAAAGTCGATGACGATCTGGTCGATCTTGATGCCCTCCTTTTGATACTGCCGGGCCACTGTGAGCACCTCGTCCTGGGTGCGGTAGCGCAGCTTGCACTGCCACAGGCCCATGAGATCCTCCGGGAACATGTCCGCGTGGCCGGTAGCCTGGGTGTAGTTTGCCAGGATCTGCTTGGGGCCGTCCGCCGCCGTGATCCAATAATCCATCTCCCTGGTGGAGCGGGCGATCCATTCCGTGTAGTTCTTGCCGAAGGTTACGCGGCCCACGGCCGGATTGTTCCACAAAAATCCGTAGCCCAGAGAGGATACCGCAAAGGGCACGGAAATCTGGGAGTTGCGCTGCGCCAGCTCCAGGCAGCAGCCCTTCAGATCCAGATAGGACTGCTGATACTGTCCCATGCCGAAGATCTTCTCTCCGTCCTGGCTGTCAAATTTCAGGTTCAGGGAATACTCGCTGCCGCCGATGATCCCCTTCCACTCCCGGTTGACGATCTTCAGGCACCGGCTTCCCCTGGAGAGGGTGCCGTCGTAGGAGCGGTAATACTCCCGCAGTATCAGCTTGTCGTCCCGGTAGAAGGAGATGATGCCCACAAAGTTTACCACCGCCTTCAGGCGTCCGTTCACAATAGTGGCGATCTCCCGCTTGTCGATGGAGCCGTCCCCGGCCCAATGGTCGATCAGCTCGGTGTAGACCTGCACGGGCGTCTCCTGGACGGGCTCTGTCAGGGCCCATTCATTGCCGGTAAACTGTCCCAGCATAGTGGAGCGTACCCGGAAAGAATCCTTTCCCCAGGGCTCGATCCGGCACATCTCCCCCTGACGGTAGAACACCAGCGCTCCTTTTTCAATTTCAAATCTCATAGTCAGCCTCCTGCCATACGATTGTTAATATTAGGATATTTTCATCATAGCACAGAATCAGGAAATTGTCATTCAAGTCTTTCGCATTATACAAAATTTCTTTATATAGAAGAGCAGGGGAAGAGCACACCCTGAAATATCCTTCATAAGATAAATTTGGGTAAATTCAGGGAAAATTTGTTTGACAAAGGGAAAACGGAAATGCTATAATATGAGCCTACCGCCTGAGAAGAGAAGCCTCTTCTCACCGGGAGAAAAAAGTTAAAAAAAGCTGTTGACAAAGCAAAGCGACTGTGATAATCTAATAAAGCTGTCGCAAAAGACAACAGCAGGCCGGACCGGAAGGAAAGGCAGCATTCCTGTAAAGGAAGGCAGCATTTCCCGCAGGGAAAGGCATCGGACCTTGACAAATAAACAGTAATGCAACCCTGAAAATTCACGATAAAAGGTTTCGCAGCGCGAAGCGCTGCAAGGGCTTTTACGAAGCGGCTGCGGAGAGCTTGCTCGCCGGCAGACGCTGCGGAAAAGACCGCAGGAATGCGGAGCATTCCGAAACCGGACGTGAGCGAGAAAGAGCGCGTGGCAAAGCGGAGCTTTGCCAGAGGGATCTTTCGAGCTTCCCGTCCAAGAGAATTATTCAGAAGGAACGTTCAGTGAAGCAGAGAGCAGGCGAAGCAAAACGCATCGCCATGCCCGGCGCGGAACTGAAACCAAGAACAACAGTAAGCCAGATAAAGAACTGGTTAGGAAAAACTTTTAACATGAGAGTTTGATCCTGGCTCAGGATGAACGCTGGCGGCGTGCTTAACACATGCAAGTCGAACGGGGACAGGATGAAACCTAGTGATTCCTGTCTTAGTGGCGGACGGGTGAGTAACGCGTGGGTAACCTGCCCTATACAGGGGGATAACACTTAGAAATAGGTGCTAAAACCGCATAAGCGCACAGGAGCGCATGCTCCAGTGTGAAAAACTCCGGTGGTATAGGATGGACCCGCGTCTGATTAGCTGGTTGGCGGGGCAGCGGCCCACCAAGGCGACGATCAGTAGCCGGCCTGAGAGGGTGAACGGCCACATTGGGACTGAGACACGGCCCAAACTCCTACGGGAGGCAGCAGTGGGGGATATTGCACAATGGGGGAAACCCTGATGCAGCGACGCCGCGTGAGTGAAGAAGTATTTCGGTATGTAAAGCTCTATCAGCAGGGAAGAAAATGACGGTACCTGACTAAGAAGCCCCGGCTAACTACGTGCCAGCAGCCGCGGTAATACGTAGGGGGCAAGCGTTATCCGGATTTACTGGGTGTAAAGGGAGCGTAGACGGTGATGCAAGTCTGAAGTGAAAGCCCAGGGCTCAACCAAGGGACTGCTTTGGAAACTGTGTGACTGGAGTGCAGGAGAGGTAAGCGGAATTCCTAGTGTAGCGGTGAAATGCGTAGATATTAGGAGGAACACCAGTGGCGAAGGCGGCTTACTGGACTGTAACTGACGTTGAGGCTCGAAGGCGTGGGGAGCAAACAGGATTAGATACCCTGGTAGTCCACGCGGTAAACGATGATCACTAGGTGTCGGGGGTTATAAACCTTCGGTGCCGCCGCAAACGCAGTAAGTGATCCACCTGGGGAGTACGTTCGCAAGAATGAAACTCAAAGGAATTGACGGGGACCCGCACAAGCGGTGGAGCATGTGGTTTAATTCGAAGCAACGCGAAGAACCTTACCTGGTCTTGACATCCCGGTGAATGCAGGGCAAAGCCTGCAGCCTTTCGGGGCACTGGAGACAGGTGGTGCATGGTTGTCGTCAGCTCGTGTCGTGAGATGTTGGGTTAAGTCCCGCAACGAGCGCAACCCT
>CANQOL010000017.1 GCA_947625475.1 uncultured Acetatifactor sp. | reverse complement strand
CATGTAAACGAAAAAGTAATGATGTAGTGTGATAAAAATTCACACTTTCCGGAGAGCAGAAAGAAAAATCGGGATTTTGCGGAGGAAATCATAGATGAATAGAAATGAGATAACGGCGGAATTATTCCGCCTGCAAGATAAGAAATATGCAGCCTTTCAGGCTAAGTTAATCCCGACGGTAGAAGCGGAAAGAATTATCGGTGTCAGGACACCGGAACTTCGTTCCTTTGCGAAGAGGCTATTCAAAGATGAGGACGCCGTTTTATTTTTGGAGTGCCTTCCGCACCAATACTTCGATGAAAATCAACTGCATGCATTTGTGATATCATTGGAGAAAGATTTTTATAAATGCATTGCAGAAGTTGAAGCGTTTCTTCCGTTTATTGATAACTGGGCTACATGTGATCAGCTTTCGCCAAAAGCTTTCAAAAAAGAGCCTGAGAAACTGCTTCCGTATATCGATACATGGATCAGATCGGATAAGGTTTACACCGTCCGATTTGCAATCGGTATGCTTATGGAGCATTTCCTGGGCGAGAGGTTTCATTCTAAATATGCGGACATGGTAGCGGCGGTCAGATCGGATGAATACTATATCAATATGATGATCGCATGGTATTTTGCAACGGCACTGGCAAAACAGTATGCTTCCATACTTCCGTATCTGGAAGGAAAGAAGCTCGATGACTGGACACATAACAAAACGATTCAGAAAAGTGTGGAGAGCAATAGGATATCAGATGAGCAGAAAGCTTATCTGAAAACACTAAAAATCTGACGATTTTCAGGTCGTTAATTTTTCGTTTGCTGCTGAGATAACTCCGCTTTACAAGTAAGGGGTGTGCATTTCCGGATTTTTTCTCAAAATTTTGCCCGAAATTTGGGACAAAAAATTCAAAATGCACACCCGGAACGAATGGCACAGACGAAGAAATACCCGAACTCTCACTATTTTTCATTCATCTGGTCCAGCAGCTGGATCTTGATGTCGTAGAGCCTGCCGGATAAGTCCACGTAGACCTTTTGGGGATTGATCAGACGTCTGGTTTCCTCCCAGAGGGTATTTTGCTCTCTCTGGCAGTACTCCCGGATTTCCATGACGCTGGGAGAGGTATAGCAGCACTCTCCCCGGTCAAAGATCTGCTTCATCAGAGGGCGCATGGTATAGCTTCCGCCCGCCAGCTTAGTCCGCTTCCAGGGCTCGTTGGGATCAAAGAGCAGCAGCTCCTGGCCGGGGTCGAAGACTTCCCCTACCAGGCAGATCAGGTCCGCCTTCAGCTTGCCGCTGTTTTTCTCGTAGATCCGGTAGATCATCTTGTTGCCGGGGTTAGTGACCTTCTCACTGTTTTCCGAGAGCTTGATCTTGGGGATAAAATTCCCCTTCTCGTCCATGATGGCCGCCAGCTTGTAAACGCCCCCGAAGGAGGGATTGTCCTTGGAGGTGATCAGGTTGGTGCCCACCCCCCAGGAGGTGATGGCCGCTCCCTGAGCCTTCAGGCTGTCAATCAGAAATTCGTCCAGATCGTTGGAGGCGGAGATCACCGCGTCCGGGAAGCCCGCTTCGTCCAGCATCCGCCGGGCCTGCTTGGAGAGATAGGCCAGGTCGCCGCTGTCCAGCCGGATCCCGTAAAAGGTCAGAGGGATCCCCGCCCGGCGCATTTCGGTGAAGACCCGGATGGCGTTGGGTACGCCGGATTTTAAGGTGTCGTAGGTATCCACCAGCAGAATGCAGGCGCTGGGATACATATCCGCGTAAGTGCGAAAGGCGGTGTACTCGTCCGGGAAGCTCATAATCCAGCTGTGAGCGTGGGTGCCCTTCACCGGCACCTGGAAGAGCCTGCCGGCCAGCACGTTGGAGGTGCCGATGCAGCCCCCGATCATGGCGGCCCTGGCTCCGTAGACTCCCGCGTCCGGCCCCTGGGCCCGGCGCAGGCCGAACTCCATAATGCCGTCCCCCCGGGCGGCGTAGCAGACCCGGGCGGCCTTGGTGGCGATCAGGCTCTGGTGGTTGATGATGTTTAAAATGGCCGTCTCCACCAGCTGCGCCTCCATGATGGGGGCGATCACCTTTACCAGGGGCTCCCTGGGGAAAACCACCGTCCCCTCGGGGATGGCGTAGATGTCCCCGGAGAAACGGAAGGTGCGCAGATATTCCAGAAAGTCGGCCTCAAAGATCCCAAGGCTTCCCAGATAGTCGATATCCTCCTGGGAAAAACGTAAGTTTTTGATGTAGTCTATGACCTGCTCTAAGCCCGCGGCGATGGCATATCCCCCGCCGCAGGGGTTGCTCCGGTAGAAGGCGTCAAAGATCACGGTCTCGTTCCGGTCCTTGTTTTTGAAGTATCCCTGCATCATGGTCAGCTCGTACAGATCGGTCAGCAGTGTCAGGTCCTGTGTGTTCATACGGGTTCCTCCCTCTCTTGCAGCGCCCGGGGAAGCCGCCCGGCAAAGGGCGGCGGGGCGCCTGGCGCGTCACCGGCTTCTGCCTGCTATCATAGGCTAAAACCGGGGATTCGTCAAGGACTTTGATTGCGGCGGCCGGCAAAGTTTTCCCCGGCTGTGACTTTGCCTTGACAAATGCCGCCGGCCCGCTATATAATCAGAAACAGCACAGCATAAAAGGCGATGACAAAGACAGTAGCCGTCTTTTGAAAGCCCCAGCGAGCCGGTGAGGGTGGAAGACCGGTGCCAGTAGGGGGACAGGCGAAGATCACTTTCGAGCTGCCGGAGCCAAAGCGGGGAGAGCCCGCCAGTAGTTTCGGACGGATGCCCGCCGTTAGAGGGGCGCGTATCGCCCGACGGCAGCCTGATTCTGCCGGGGCCGTACTGTAACAGGTGGTTTAGGGTATCGGATCCCGTCCTTTTACAGGGCGGCTTTTTTTTGAAATTCATTTCGGTTCATATTTCAACAGAGAGGAGCAGTTATGTACCAGAAAATCTCGAACGATCTCAACTTCGTGGAGCGCGAGAAAAAAATCGAAGCCTTCTGGAAGGAAAATCATATCTTCCAAAAGAGCATGGAACAGAACAGGGGGGGCGAAACCTACACCTTTTACGACGGGCCGCCCACGGCCAACGGCAAGCCCCACATCGGCCATGTGGAGACCCGCACCATCAAGGATATGATCCCCAGGTACCGCACCATGAAGGGCTATACGGTGCCCCGGAAGGCGGGCTGGGATACCCACGGCCTCCCGGTGGAGATCGAGGTGGAAAAGCTCCTGGGCTTAAACGGCAAGGACCAGATCGAGAAATACGGCCTGGAGCCCTTTATTGACAAGTGTAAGGAGAGCGTCTGGAAGTACAAGAGCATGTGGGAGGATTTCTCCAATACCGTGGGCTTCTGGGCGGACATGGATCATCCCTATGTGACCTATGACGACGACTATATCGAGTCCGAGTGGTGGGCCTTAAAGACCATCTGGGACAAGGGCCTTTTGTACAAGGGCTTTAAGATCGTGCCCTACTGCCCCCGCTGCGGGACCCCTCTGTCCACCGCCGAGGTGGCCCAGGGCTACAAGGATATCAAGGAGCGCTCCGCCGTGGCCCGCTTCAAGGTGAAGGGGGAGGACGCCTACATCCTGGCCTGGACCACCACTCCCTGGACCCTTCCCTCCAACGTGGCCCTGTGCGTGAATCCGGACGAAATCTACGCCAAGGTGAAGGCCGCGGACGGCTATACCTATTATATGGCCCAGGCCCTGCTGGATACGGTGCTGGGAAAGCTGGGGGATCCCAAGGAGGGCAGGCCCGCCTATGAGGTCCTGGAGACCTATGCCGGAAAGGATCTGGAGTACAAGGAGTACGAGCCCCTCTTTGACTGCGCCGTGGATCTCTGCCGGAAGCAGAACAAGAAGGCATACTATGTGGTCTGCGACACCTATGTGACTCTGACGGACGGCACCGGGGTGGTGCACATCGCCCCCGCCTTCGGTGAGGACGACGCCAAGGTGGGACGGATCTACGATCTGCCCTTTGTGCAGCTGGTGGACGGCAAGGGGGAGATGACGAAGGAGACCCCCTATGAGGGCGTGTTTGTAAAGAAGGCGGATCCCATGGTTTTAAGGGATCTGGACGCAAAGGGCCTGCTCTTTGACGCGCCGAAGTTTGAGCACAGCTATCCTCACTGCTGGAGATGCGATACGCCTCTGATCTATTACGCCAGGGAGTCCTGGTATATCCGGGAGACCGCAGTGCGGGAGGATCTGATCCGCAACAACAACACCGTGAACTGGATCCCGGAGTCCATCGGCACGGGACGGTTCGGCAACTGGCTGGAAAATATTCAGGACTGGGCCATCTCCCGGAACCGGTACTGGGGGACCCCCTTAAATATCTGGGAGTGTGAGTGCGGCTGCCAGAAGTGCGTGGGCAGCAGGCAGGAGCTGGCAGAGCTCTCCGGCGACCCCGGGAGCGCCAAAGTGGAGCTTCACCGGCCCTATATCGACGAGGTGACCTTCCCCTGCCCGGAGTGCGGAAAGACCATGCACCGGGTGCCGGAGGTGGTGGACTGCTGGTTTGACTCCGGGGCGATGCCCTTCGCCCAGCACCACTATCCCTTTGAAAATAAGGAGCTGTTCGAGCAGCAGTTCCCGGCCCAGTTTATCTCCGAGGCGGTGGACCAGACCAGAGGGTGGTTCCACTCCCTGATGGCGGAGTCCACTCTGCTCTTCAACAAAGCTCCCTACGAGAACGTGATTGTTCTGGGGCTGGTGCAGGATGAGAACGGCCAGAAGATGAGCAAATCCAAGGGGAACGCGGTGGATCCCTTCGAGGCCCTGGCCACCTACGGAGCCGACGCCATCCGCTGGTATTTTTATACCAGCTCTGCCCCCTGGCTGCCCAAGCGCTTCTCCGGCAAGATCGTCCAGGAGGGACAGCGCAAGTTTATGGGCAAGCTCTGGAACACCTACGCCTTCTTTGTGCTGTACGCCAATATTGATGGGTTTGACCCTGCCAAATATGAGCTGGAGTACGATAAGCTGACGGTGCTGGATAAGTGGCTTCTATCCCGCCTGAACACGGTGGTGGGCCAGGTGGACGAGAATCTGGACCAGTACCGCATCCCCGAGGCCGCCAAGGCTCTGCAGGATTTTGTAGAGGAAATGAGCAACTGGTACGTGAGAAGAAACCGGGAGCGCTTCTGGGCAAAGGGGATGGAGCAGGACAAGATAAGCGCCTATATGACCCTGTATACCGCTTTGGTGACCATCAGCAAGGCGGCGGCACCCATGATCCCCTTTATGACGGAGGATATCTACCAGAACCTGGTGCGCAGCGTGGACCCGGATGCCCCCGAGAGCATCCATCTGTGCCGTTTCCCGGAGTCGGAAAAGAGCCTGATCGATCCCCAGCTGGAGGCGCGCATGGAGGAGGTTCAGCGGGCGGTGAATATGGGCCACTCCTGCCGGGAGGACGCGGGCATCAAGACCAGGCAGCCTCTCTCCAGGATGTATCTCAAAGCGGATTTCGCCCTGGAGGATTTTTATACGGATATCATCCGGGATGAGCTGAACGTGAAGGAGGTGGTCTTCACCCAGGATGTGAGGGAGTTTACCACCTATACCTTCAAGCCCCAGCTCCGCACGGTGGGCCCCAAGTACGGCAGGGCCCTGGGAGGGATCCAGAAAACCCTCTCGTCCCTGGACGGAAACAGGGCCATGGATGAGTTAAACGAAACCGGAAGGCTGGCCTTTGAGGCCGGGGGCGTTTCAGTGGAGCTGACCCGGGAGGATCTGCTCATCGAGATGACCCACCGGGAGGGGTATGTGTCCCAGGAGGACGGGGGCATGACGGTGGTGCTGGACGCCAACCTGACCCCGGAGCTGATCGAGGAGGGCTTTGTGAACGAGCTCATCAGCAAGATCCAGACCATGCGCAAGGAGGCGGGCTTCGAGGTGACGGACCGCATCCGGGTTTCTCTGTGTGGGAACGGGCGGCTCTCGGAGATTGCCGGCAGGAACCGGGAGAGCATTGCGGGCAAGGTGCTGGCGGATGAGATCGCGAAGGACGAGAAGCTGGAGCACTCTAAGGAGTGGGACGATGTGAACGGCGAGAAGGTAACCATCGGAATCGAGAGACGCCGGATGAGCTGAGAGGCAGCAGCCTTTGGAAGGCATAGAGGATAGGAGGATTTTGATATGAAGAGCAGTGCCAAAAAGACGGAGACGAAGGCCCCCAGGTTTGACAAGGAGCTGTTTAAGAGAAGCGTGCTGTACAACGTGAGGACCCTGTACCGCAAGACCCTGGAGGAAGCCACCCAGCAGCAGATCTTCCAGGCGGTCTCCTACGCTGTCAAGGATCAGATCGTGGAGAACTGGATGGAGACCCAGAAGGCCTACGAGAAGGAAGATCCCAAGATGGTGTATTATATGTCCATGGAATTCCTCATGGGACGTGCCCTGGGCAACAATATGATCAACATGCAGGCATATGACGAGGCAAAGGAGGCCCTGGAGGAGCTGGGGCTGAACATCAACGTGGTGGAGGACCAGGAGCCGGACGCAGCCCTGGGCAACGGAGGCCTTGGACGGCTGGCAGCCTGCTTCCTGGATTCCCTGGCTACCCTGGGATATCCCGCCTACGGCTGCGGCATCCGCTACCGCTACGGCATGTTCAAGCAGGAGATCCGGGACGGCTATCAGGTGGAGGTGCCGGACAACTGGCTGGTGGACGGCAATCCCTTTGAGCTGCGCCGGCCCGAGTACGCCAAGATCGTCAAGTTCGGCGGCTATGTGAATGTGCGCACGGACGAGAACGGAAGGAACCATTTCTACCAGGACGGGTATCAGTCCGTGAAGGCCATCCCCTACGATCTTCCCATCGTGGGCTACGGCAACGGGATTGTGAACACCCTGCGGATCTGGGACGCGGAGCCGGTGGAGTGCTTCCAGCTGGATTCCTTTGACAAGGGGGATTACCAGAAGGCGGTGGAGCAGGCCAACCTGGCCAAGAATATTGTGGAGGTGCTCTACCCCAACGACAACCATTACGCAGGCAAGGAGCTGCGCTTAAAGCAGCAGTATTTCTTCATCTCCGCTTCCGTCCAGGAGGCCGTGGAGAAGTACATGAGGAAGCACGACGATATCCGGAAGTTTTACGAGAAGGTGACCTTCCAGCTCAACGACACTCATCCCACGGTGGCGGTGCCGGAGCTGATGCGTATTTTGATGGACAAATATCTGCTGACCTGGGACGAGGCATGGGAGGTGACCACCAAGACCTGCGCCTACACCAACCACACCATTATGGCGGAGGCCCTGGAGAAGTGGCCCATTGAGCTGTTCTCCCGCTTGCTTCCCAGAATCTACCAGATCGTGGAAGAGATCAACCGCCGCTTTATCCTTGCCATCGAGCAGAAGTACGCGGGGGCCGAGGGAGTCAATGTGCAGGAGAAGATCCGCAAGATGGCCATTATCTACGACGGGCAGGTGAAGATGGCCCATATGGCTATTGTGGCGGGGTATTCTGTCAACGGCGTGGCAAGGCTTCACACGGAGATCCTGAAAAAGCAGGAGCTGAAGGATTTCTATGAGATGTTCCCGGAGCGTTTCAACAACAAGACCAACGGCATCACCCAGAGGCGCTTCCTGCTCCACGGCAACCCTCTGCTGGCCAAGTGGGTGACGGACCATGTGGGCAGCGAGTGGATCACCGATCTGCCCAAGATCGCCGGCCTGAAGATTTACGCGGAGGATGCCAAGGCCCAGCATGAGTTCATGAACATCAAGTATCAGAACAAGGTGCGCCTGGCCAAATATATTCTGGAGCACAACGGGGTGGAGGTGGATCCCAGGTCCATCTTTGACGTGCAGGTCAAGCGCCTCCATGAGTACAAGCGCCAGCTTTTGAACATTCTCCATGTGATGTATCTGTACAATGAGATCAAGGAGCATCCGGAGATGCCCTTCTTCCCCAGGACCTTTATCTTCGGGGCCAAGGCGGCGGCGGGCTACCGCAACGCCAAGCTGACCATCAAGCTGATCAATTCCGTGGCGGATGTGATCAACAGCGACGCCTCCATCGGCGGCAAGCTGAAGGTGGTGTTCATCGAGAACTACAATGTGTCCAACGCGGAGCTGATCTTCGCGGCGGCGGATGTGTCCGAGCAGATCTCCACCGCCAGCAAGGAGGCATCCGGCACCGGCAACATGAAATTTATGTTGAACGGCGCCCTGACACTGGGCACCATGGACGGGGCCAACGTGGAGATCGTGGAGGAAGTAGGGGAGGAAAACGCCTTTATCTTCGGCTTAAGCTCCGACGAGGTGATCAATTATGAAAACCACGGCGGCTACAACCCCATGGAGATCTTCAACAGCGACCAGGATATCCGCAAGGTGCTGATGCAGCTGATCAACGGCACCTACGCGCCCCAGGACCCGGAGCTGTTCCGGCACCTGTACAACTCTCTGCTGAATACCCAGAGCACCTCCCGTGCGGACACCTACTTTATCCTGAAGGATTTCAAGTCCTACGCGGAGGCTCAGAGGAAGGTGGAGGCCGCCTACCGGAACGAGGCGGGCTGGGCAAAGAGCGCTATTTTGAACGTGGCATGTTCCGGCAAGTTTACCTCGGATCGGACCATCCAGCAGTATGTGGATGAAATCTGGCATCTGGACAAGGTAGTCCTGAAGAGAAAATAGAAAGGAGCCCTCACATGGTAACATTACAAAAAGGCGGAGCCTATCTGGTGGACGGCACCCGGATCGTGCCGGAGGGACCGGAGGCTGCGGCACAGCTCAAGGCCCTGACCGGCCGGGAGACAGCCCGGGAGGAAGCCGCCAGAGGCACGATCGCCTATGGCATCTTAGAGAGCCACAACACCTCCGGCGACGATACAAGGCTGAAGATCCGTTTCGACAAGCTGACCAGCCACGACATTACCTTTGTGGGCATCATCCAGACGGCCAGGGCCTCGGGAATGACACGGTTCCCCATGCCCTATGTGCTGACCAACTGCCACAATTCCCTGTGCGCGGTGGGCGGCACCATCAACGAGGATGACCACATGTTCGGCTTATCCTGCGCCAAAAAGTACGGCGGCGTCTATGTGCCCCCTCATCTGGCGGTGATCCATCAGTACGCCAGGGAAATGCTGGCGGGCTGCGGCAGGATGATCCTGGGATCCGATTCCCACACCCGCTACGGGGCTCTGGGCACCATGGCCGTGGGAGAGGGCGGCCCGGAGCTGGTCAAGCAGCTTCTGGGACAGACCTACGACATCCACAGGCCGGAGGTGGTGGGGGTGTACCTGACCGGAGAGCCGGTGAAGGGAGTGGGCCCCCAGGATGTGGCCCTGGCCATTATCGGGGCCGTGTTTGAGTGCGGCTATGTAAAAAATAAAGTGATGGAGTTTGTGGGCCCCGGCGTCTCATCCCTGAGCGCGGACTTTCGGATCGGCGTGGATGTGATGACCACGGAGACCACCTGCCTGTCCTCCATCTGGAGGACGGATGACCGGATTCGGGAATTTTATGAGATTCACGGCCGGGCTGAGGAATATCAGGAGTTAAATCCCGCCCGGACGGCATACTACGACGGGATGATAGAGGTGGATCTCTCCAAGGTCCGCCCCATGATCGCCATGCCCTTCCATCCCAGCAATACCTATACCATCGAGGAACTCAACGCCAACCTTTCGGACATTCTGGAGGAGACGGAGAGACGGGCAAGGGTAAGCCTGGACGGGGCCGTGGAGTATCATCTGAGAGATAAGGTAAAAAACGGCAGATTCACCGTGGATCAGGGGATCATCGCGGGCTGCGCCGGCGGCGGGTTTGAAAACATCTGCGCCGCTGCGGATATCCTGAAGGGGAGGGATATCGGCGCCGAGGCATTCACCCTGAGCGTGTATCCGGCCTCCATGCCCATCTATATGGAGCTGATCCGCAACGGCTGCGCCGCCGCGATCCTGGAGACGGGAGCTGTGATCAAGACAGCCTTCTGCGGCCCCTGCTTCGGGGCGGGGGATACGCCGGCCAACAATGCCTTCAGCATCCGCCACTCCACCCGGAACTTCCCCAACCGGGAGGGCTCCAAGCTCCAGAGCGGCCAGATCGCTTCCGTGGCGCTTATGGACGCCCGGTCCATCGCGGCCACGGCGGCCAACCGGGGCGTGCTGACCCCTGCCACGGACTTCGACGGGCCGATTGGAAAATATCAGTATCACTTTGACAGCAGAATCTACGAAAACAGGGTGTTCGACGCTGTGGGCAAGGCGGATCCGGACGCTCCCATCCAGCTGGGGCCCAACATTAAGGACTGGCCTGAAATGGGCGCTCTGCCGGAGAACCTGGTGCTGCGGGTTGTCAGCGAGATCCACGACCCTGTCACCACCACGGACGAGCTGATCCCCTCCGGGGAGACCTCCAGCTACCGTTCCAATCCTCTGGGGCTGGCGGAATTTACCCTGTCCCGGAAGGATCCTCTGTATGTGGGCCGGGCCAAAGATATCCAGAAGGCGGAGAAGGCCCGGATGGCGGGAGAGCATCCCTGCAGCGCCCATCCGGATGTAAAGCCTGTGATGAGCGTGATCAAAAAGAGCTTCCCGGAGGCCAGCCATGAGAATACCGGCTTTGGCTCCACCATCTTTGCGGTAAAGCCCGGGGACGGCTCTGCCAGGGAGCAGGCCGCCAGCTGCCAGAAGGTGCTGGGGGGCTGGGCCAATATCGCCAACGAGTACGCCACCAAGCGCTACCGCTCCAACCTGATCAACTGGGGCATGCTGCCCTTCCTGATCGAGAAGGGGGAGCTTCCCTTTTCCAACCTGGATTATCTCTTCCTGCCGGGCATCCGCGCCGCGGTGAAGGAGAAGGCGGAGGTGATCCGCGCCTATGTGGTGAAGGACGGGGAGCTGAAGGAGTTTGCCCTACGGCTGGGCGAGCTCACCGACGAGGAGCGCCAGATTATCCTGAAGGGCTGCCTGATCAACTATAACCGGGTGTAGCCCGGCAGGGGAAGGAGTGCCCGCCGCAGCGGGCAGAGAGGAAGGAAATGGGAAGCAAACTGTACGCCAATCCAATGCTGATCGGGGCCATGGAGCTTTTGAAAGCGGAACCCACCAGGGAACATAAGCTGCTCTTTTTTGAGGAACTGGTTAAATCCAGATTCCTGACCCCGGTGACTATCACGCCCCCTCCCCAGGCCGACGAAAAGGGGAGGGTCCGGATCACCGACGAGAATCAGATCCAGGTTCCCATGCTCTCGTCGGACGACGGAAGACATTTCTTTATGGCCTTTACCGACAAGGGGGAGATGCGGCTCTGGAACAAAAAAGAGTATCAGCAGACCTTTTCCTTCGGCTTTCGGGAGTACGCGGGCATGGTCCTTCGGGAGGGGGCCAAAAGCGACGGCTTTGTCATCAATCCCTACAGCATCCGGCTGATCGTGGACAAGGAGATGATTCAGGCCATCTGCGCCTCCCAGTCAAAAAAATAAAAATCCTGAAATCCGGCGGAAAGCCGCCGGAGCTCAAAGCAGAAGGAGAGCCATGCCGCGCCGCCGTGCGGGATATGGCTCTTTTTTTGTGAGGGCAAAATGTGGGCCCTCTGTATAAATTCTCAGATTCAGGCAAAAATAACCCTAGAAATGAGCAAATGCAAGCGGAGAAGAAGCCGTACTATAAAAAAGGAGGAACCACATGAGATCCAATCGAAACAGCAAAAGACCAGACAACAACAGAGAAAAGATCATAATGATTGCGTCGTCCGCATTTGTCATAGCGGCTCTGACCATGACCGGGATCTATATGAGACAGAGCAGCCAGGAGGAGCAGGACAATGGCTATACAATTGACTTCTCCGCCCTGGAGAGCAGTCAGGAGGACTCCCAGGACAACAGCCTGGCCAAGTCGAACCGGGAACCGTCTCAGCTGGAGGACGATCTGGATTACACGCCCATGGGGCTGGAGGAAACGATAGAGGATCCATCCCAGGAGGTCAATTCCGGCACAGTGCAGAATCCCGGCCTGACCGGAAAGGGAAAAACTGACGGGGAGACCGGCGGGAACGCTTCCGATGAAAAGAAAGAATCGGATAGTTCCAAGGATGCTTCCAAGGATACTTCCAAGGACAGCTTAGAGGACGGTTCCAAGGACAACTCCAAGGATACTTCAAAGGATAGTTCCAAGGATACTTCCAAGGACAGCTCCAAGGACACTTTTAACGTCTCCGGCGGCACTTCCGAGAATTTGGAAGCCTCCGGCGCTGAGGCAGAGAAGGTTGATGCAGTCTCAGCGGATGCCGTGCAGGAACAACTGGCTGGAGAGCAGTTAATCCAGGAGCAGCTGGTTCAGGAGCTGCTGTCACAGGTGCAGATGACCCGGGAGGAGCTTCTGGCCCGGGAGGAGCTGATACAGGAGGAATTTGCCCGGGGGCAGATGTCTCAGGAGGAATTCATGACGCAGGAGCAGGTGGTACAGGAGCAGATTGCCAAAACCCAGGAGATGCAGGAGCAGATTACCCAAGGTCAATTTGACCAAGGTCAATTTGACCAAGACCAGTTTGTCGGATTGACGCAGGAGCAGTTGGCTGGGCTGACGCAGGAGCAGCTGGCCGGGGCGGGAGAGGTTCCCCTTCTGGACGAGGAGGGACAGCCCATCCAGCAGGAGGCAGAGACCCGAGTCCTGTCCTTTGACGAGAGCCTGGGAATTGCCATGCCGGTGAGCGGCGAGATACTCATGCCCTATAACATGGAGCACACGGTATATTTCAAGACCCTGGATCAGTATAAATTTAACCCTGCCATGGTTGTCTCCGCGGCGGAGGGCAGCGTTGTCACCGCCTGCGCGGACGGGCGCGTCCTCTCCGTATTCTCCAACGAGGAAATCGGAAATGCCCTGACCCTGGATCTGGGGAACGGCTACCAGGCCACCTATGGGCAGCTCCAGGATATCCGGGTGGCGGAGGGAGACTATGTGACCCGCTACGATGTGCTGGGCAATGTGTCCGCCCCCACCATCTACTATTCTCTGGAGGGTTCCAATTTGTATTTCCAGCTGAGCAGGGACGGCGGCACCGTGGATCCGGAGACACTGATACACTAATCTGCGGAGGCGAGAGCTATGTATATTGTGAACGGAAGGATCATGACCATGGCGGGAGCCGTCCATGAGGGCGGCTATGTCTGCATCCGGGAGGGAAAGATCACTCAGGTGGGGGCGCCGGGAGACGGGGCCCCCGCTCCTTTGCCGGGGGAAAAATGCCTGGATGTGGGGGGAGCCTGGGTCATGCCGGGTCTGATAGAGGCCCACTGCCATATGGGTATCACCGAGCAGAAAAAGGGGATGGAGGGGGACGACTGTAATGAGACGGTGGATCCCATCACCCCCTGGCTGCGGGCCATCGACGCCATCAACACCATGGACGCCGCCTTTGACGACGCGGTGCGGGCCGGGATCACCACAGCCATGATCGGGCCGGGGAGCTCCAACGTGGTGGGCGGACAGTTTGCTTTGATAAAGACCAGGGGCCGGAGGATTGACGATATCATTCTGAAGGCTCCTGCCGCTATGAAGGTGGCCTTCGGAGAAAATCCCAAGGTCAATTACTCCGGCGAGGGGAAAAGCCCCTCCACCCGCATGGCTATCGCGGGTATGCTGCGCAGAGAGCTCTTTGAGGCGAGACAGTATCTGGAGCAGAAGGAGGCGGCCGGGCAAAAAGGGGAAGACTTCCAGACGGATTTTGCCAAAGAGTGCTGGATCCCGGTGCTGAAGGGGGAGATTCCCCTGAAGGCCCACGCGCACCGGGTGGACGATATCTTCACGGCCATCCGCATTGCCCGGGAGTTTGGTCTGGGGCTGACGCTGGATCACTGCAGCGAGGGGCACCTGATTGCCGGGGAGCTGGCCCAGGCAGGGTATCCTGCCATCGTGGGGCCGGATCTGGCCAGCAGGAACAAGATCGAGGTGCAGAATGTGGCCTTTAAGACTGCGGGGGTGCTCAGCAGGGCGGGGGTTATGGTGGCGATTACCACGGACCATCCGGTGTCCCTGATTCAGTCCCTGCCTCTGTGCGCGGGGCTGGCGGTGAAATCGGGGCTGGATATGGAGGAAGGGCTGAAGGCTATCACGCTGTATCCGGCTGTGATCTGCGGGGTGGGGGATCGGATTGGGAGCATTGAAGTGGGGAAGGATGGGGATATCGCCGTGTTTGACGGGAATCCCATGGAGGTGTTTACCAGGACCAGATATACCATTATTGGGGGAGAGATTGTGTATGATGCCGAGGCGGAAGGGTAAGGTCGAAGGGGACGCCCGGACAGGGGTATATCTCTTATTCGGACGCGCTTTCGCTCTGAGAAAAACGTTGCGTTACTAGGCTCGAAAAGACCTCGCCAAGTAACGACGTTTTTCTAAGGTCCTCACAAGAGATATACCCCTGTCCAGGCTGTATCAGGACTGACTGCTCCGCGCAGGCCGCAGACGAGGCGGTAGGGGATGGCTGGAGCGGGGAGCAGGTAAGGACGAAGGGGACGCCCGGGCAGGGGTATATCTCTTATTCGGACGCGCTTTCGCTCTGAGAAAAACGTTGCGTTACTAGGCTCGAAAAGACCTCGCCAAGTAACGACGTTTTTCTAAGGTCCTCACAAGAGATATACCCCTGTCCGGGCTGTATCAGGGCTGACTGCTCCGCGCAGGCCGCACTCCAGGCCACGTGCGCGTAAGCTGTCCTGCAGCAGCCCCGGCATGGCTATAGTGCCTGTGATGGCTCTCGGGGAACGTCGTTACTTGGCGAGGTCTTTTCGAGCCTAGTAACGCAACGTTCCCCGCCGAAGCGAAAGCGCGCCTGAACAGGCACTATAGCCATGCCGGGGCGTCCCCCTCGACCTTACCACCCCCGCCCGTTCCAATCAATCATTCCCCCTTCGCCCTTACCCTCCCCCGCCCATCCCCGCTGCCCTCCAAAAAAGTTTCAAATTTCTGGAAGAAACTTTGCCATCCCGCATATGGTTGTGATATAATAAACCAGTATGACCTCATAAAAGTATCCAAAGGGGACTAAGCAGCGATGGAGTGGATGTATCAGAACCTCAGAGTAGACTACACGGAGATGGGCCAGGGCCCTCTGGCAGTGCTGTTCCACGGATGGGGAGCCAACAAAGAGCTCTTCGGCGCCGTGATGAAAACTCTGTCGGCAAAATACCGGGTGGCGGCCCCTGATATCCCCGGATTCGGCAAAAGCCAGGAGCCGGCCCAGCCCTGGGATCTGGACGACTACTGCGATTTTGCCAGAGCCTTCGTGAGATACCTGGCGGGAGAGGACGGGGCAGAGGTGATTTTGGCAGGCCACTCCCACGGCGGCCGGATCCTCATCAGACTGACAGCAGACCATGACCTCCCCTTTTCGGTCACCAAGCTGATCCTCATAGACAGCGCTGGCATCGTACATGAGAAAACCCCCAAACAGCTGCGCCGGATCAAACGCTACAAGCTGGGCAAAAAACTCCTGGGGCTGGGGCCCGTGAAACGCCTGTTTCCCCACGCCCTGGAGAACTTCCAAAAGAGATCCGGCTCCGCAGACTACCGGGCCGCTTCCCCCGTCATGCGCAGCAGCATGGTGAAGGTGGTCAACCGGGATCTTCGGGAGTACCTGCCCAGGATTCAGGCAGAGACCCTGCTGGTGTGGGGAGACCAGGATCGGGATACGCCCCTGGAGGACGGAAGGCTGATGGAACAGTCCATTCCGGGAGCGGGCCTGGCGGTGCTGCCGGGGGCGGGACACTACTGCTTTTTGGACCGGCAGTATCAGTTCCTGGCTGTGATGAGGTCCTTTTTAGAGATTCCGTGAGCGCCGGCTTTGGGGAAAAGAGAGATCTGAGAGAGGAAATAGATTGATATGATAAATTTTCTGCTAATCCTGTACGTGGGATGTGCGCTGGCCGCGCTGGCCCTGGGCATTCGCCATACCTTACATATCTTTCAGCTGAATTCCTACCAGTATCAGGGGGAGGGAAGATATCTGCGCACCCACAGACTGTACTTTTTTCTCCCGCTGGCGGGCCTGATTTTAGGGATCTATCCCCTCTCCATCCGGTTCCGCAGCAGCTTCTCCCTGGGGGAGGCCCTTGTGCTGGCCGTCCTGGGGATCCTTTTCCTGGCGGCCCTGTGCGCTCTGTATTTCCCCAGAAAAGCGAAAAAGAAGCTGGTGTTTACCCCCAGGGTAAAACGGCTCCTGCTCACCACCCTGCTGCTGGCCCTGATTGTGGGGATCCTTGCGTTTTCTTTGTCGGAGGGCTGGGTGTGGGGCCTGTACAGCTGCGGGATGCTTCTGGCCTCCCTCAGCTCCCATCTGGTGCTGCTGGCCGGGCTGTGCAACCGGCCCCTGGAGCGGGAGATTAACCGCTACTACATCCGGGACGCCAGGCGCCTGCTGCGTTCCTGCCCCGATCTGAAGGTCATCGGCATCACAGGCAGCTACGGCAAGACCAGCGTAAAATATTACCTGCACACCCTTCTGGAGGCCGGGTTTGACGTGCTGATGACGCCGGAGAGCTTCAACACGCCTATGGGCATCGTGAAGACCATCCGGGGGAGCCTGCGGGCCACCCACCAGATTTTCCTGTGCGAGATGGGGGCCCGGCATGTGGGAGATATCCGGGAGATCTGCGATATTGTGGAGCCGGACATGGGGGTGATCACCTCCCTGGGCTGCCAGCATCTGGAGACCTTTAAGACCCTGGACAATATTGTGGGCACCAAAAGGGAACTGTTTGACGCACTGAAGGAGGGGAGCCCCCGGTTTGTGAACGGGGACAACGAGATTGTGCGCCGCTACGGCCTGGATCAGGGGGCCGTCACCTACGGCTTCGGGGAGAACAATGCCTACCGGGCCGGGGGCCTGTCCTATTCGGAGAAGGGAGCCGGCTTCTGGGTGCAGGCGCCGGACGGAACCCGGGCGGAATTCCACACAAAGCTCCTGGGTGAGCACAGCGTGGTGAATCTTACGGGGGCCATTGCGGTGGCCCACAGCCTGGGGATCCCTCTGGAGAAGCTCAAAATCCCGGTGCGGCGGCTGGAGGGGGCTCCCCACCGGCTGCAGCCCATCTCCCGGGGAGATATGACTGTCATAGACGACGCCTACAACTCCAACCCCAACGGGGCGAAGGTGGCCCTCGAGACCCTGGGAATGTTCGACGGCCTCAAGATACTGGTGACGCCGGGCATGGTGGAGCTGGGGGAGGAGGAGGACCGGGCCAACTTTGAACTGGGGGTGCAGGCGGCCCGGCACTGCGATTATATCGTCCTGGTGGGAAGGGGACACTCCCAGACCCAGAGCATCCAGAGGGGAGTGGAGAGCACGGATTTTCCCCGGGAGCGCCTCTACGCGGCGGAAAACCTCCAGGACGCCATGGAGTATGTGGGGCGCATTTCCACAGACCGGAAGAAAGTGGTGCTGCTGGAAAACGATCTGCCGGACAATTACCTGTGACCGGATTTTTTTTAGGATGCGGCGTAAAGAATCGAAAAAGAAAGCGGAGCAAGGAGGGGCCTATGAAGATCAAGGTAGCCGTCATTTTTGGAGGAAAGAGCGTGGAGCATGAGATATCCGTTATCTCTGCCCTGCAGGCATGCGAGTACATGGACCGGGAGAAATATGAGATCATTCCCCTGTATCTGACCAAGGACAATGAGTTTTACACAGGGGAGGAGATCGGGAAAATCGAGGCATACCGGGATATCCCGGGCCTTTTGAAGAACAGCACCCGGGCCATTCTCCTGCGGGATCAGGGAAGGGTCAGCCTGGTGAGATATCCGATGAAAAAATTCGGAAGCAGTCTGATCTCTGAGATTGATGTGGCCTTTCCCATCGTACACGGCACCAATGTGGAGGACGGGGCCCTGCAGGGCTATCTCCAGACCCTGGGGCTGCCCTATGTGGGCTGCGACGTGCTTTCCTCCGCCGTGGGCATGAACAAGTATGTGATGAAAACGGTGTTTAAGGACAACGGGATTCCGGTGCTGGACTGCAGGGTTTATAACCTGGTGGACTTTGAGGACCCCCAGGAGCTGATGGACCGCGTGGAAGAGAGCTTTGCCTACCCGGTGATCGTAAAGCCCATCAACCTGGGCTCCAGCGTGGGGATCAGCAAGGCGGGCAGCCGGGAGAAGCTGGAGGATGCCCTGAACCTGGCCTTCACCTTTTCCCAGAAGGTGCTGGTGGAGCCGGCCATTGAGGAACTGAAGGAAATCAACTGCGCGGTCCTGGGAGATGAGCTGGAGGCCCAGGCATCCGAGTGCGAGGAACCCTTGAACGCGGACGAGATCCTGAGCTATGAGGACAAATACATCGGAGGGGGGAGCAAGGATGGGGGCTCCAAGGGGATGGCGGGAGCCAGCCGTGCAATCCCGGCCCGCATCAGCCGGGAAACCCGGGAGACGATCCGGCAGATGGCTGTGAAGGCATTCCTGAGCCTTGGCTGCAGCGGAGTGGCCAGAATTGATTTTATGATCGACCAGAAAACCGGCCGGATTTATTTAAATGAGATCAATACCATCCCCGGCTCCCTGGCCTTTTATCTGTGGGAGCCTGTGGGAGTGCCCTACAGGGAGCTGCTGGACCGCCTGATCTCTCTGGCCCTGAAGCGCAGCCGGGAGAACGAAAAGCTGATGTTCTCCTTTGAGACCAACGTGCTGGCGGGGGTGAGCCTTGGCGGGGCTAAGGGGGCGAAGGGCTCCAAGAGGTGAGCCCTCTGCCGGCGGATACCTGACAGAAACGGCGAAAAGCTGATTTTCAAAAATATTTTGTGAGAATCGATGGACCGTTTCCCGGAAACCACAGTCTTTATATGTAGAAACAAGAAGAAAAGAATGTCAAAGAAAACCGAAAGGGAGGAGTAATGAGATGAAAAGGAGACTGACAGCACTTTTATTGACGGCGGTTATGGGGCTGACCCTGGCGGCCTGCGGAGGAAAAGCGGAAGATAATATGAGTGCGATCTCCCGTGAGCTTGGGAGCGGAGACGGCCAGGTTCACATTGCGGATGTGGAGCTGCCTTTGGCTGGTTCCCTGAAGACGGAGGGAATGACTCCGGAGGAAGAGGCGAGAGCCGACGAGCTTCGCGCCATGGCCGTGGAGGCTATGGGAATTGTGAACACCAGGAGAGCGGAAAGAGGTCTGCCCGCCCTGGCGTGGAGTGAGGACCTGGAGCGCTGCGCGCTGATCCGCGCTTCCGAGATTGTGAGCACCTGGTCTCACACCAGGCCCGACGGATCCGACTGGTGGACCGTGAACAGTGAGCTGATGTACGGTGAGAACATCGCCAAAAACTTCAAGGACGCCAGCGGCGTGGTGGAGGGGTGGCTGAACTCCCCGGGACATGCGGCCAACATTTTTGACGAGAATTTTGTGACCTGCAGCATCGCGATCTATGAGGCGGGCGGTTCTCTGTACTTTGCACAGGAGTTCGGCTATTGATCCCAAAAGGGCTTCAGGTGTGAAGCACATATAAAAGCATAACAGAGGGAGCGCTTTCTTCTGCCTGCGTAGGGCGGAGAGAGGGCTCCCTTTCCAATGGAAAAATTTGACGCGCCCTCCAGGGCCCCACGGACGGAAGAAAAAGTTAATTTTTTAACGGAAGAATTGACGAAAACCGTTTTATGGAGTATAGTAAAGGTGAGCGATTTTTGGCTCATGGGGTGCGGTTATGGAGTATATCAAAAAAGACAGATCAGAGCTGGGCGGAATGCTGGACGAGCTTACGGGGATCTACAACCGGCGCGGCTTTTACCGTTTTACGGAGAAGCTCCTGCGGGAGTATCCCGGGGAGAAGTTCTGCCTGATCTACTGGAATATCCGAAAATTCAAGGTCATCAATGAGCTGTTTGGCAGGGAGGCCGGGGACAAGATCCTGGTGCGCCTGGCGGAGTCCATCAAAAAGGAGTTCGGCGGCGGCCTGGGAACCTACGGCCGCCTGGAGCGGGACAATTTTATCTGCTGCGTCCCGAAGAGCGTGGTAGAGGCCAGGCAGTGGATGAAGCTGGGGGATATCTTTTATTTCCGAGACAATACGGAGTACCGTTTCTTCTCCTGCTATGGGCTTTACCGGGTGGAGGACCGCTCCATGGGGATCGAGAACATGGTGGACAGGGCCCGGCTTGCCATGGAGAGCGTGCGGGATGATTATGTGGAGCCCTGCGCCTGGTATGACGAGAGCATGTGGGATTCCCTCTTCCAGGAGCAGAAGACCAACAGCGAATTTCAGTCTGCCATAGAGAAGAATCAGTTCAAAGTGTTTTATCAGCCGATCTGCAGAGCGGAGGACGGCAGGGTGATCAGCGCGGAGGCGCTGGTGCGCTGGGAGCAGCCGGGGAAGGGACTGGTCTCGCCTGGCAGCTTTATCCCGCTCTTTGAGAGAAACGGCTTTATCAGTGTGCTGGACCGGTACGTGTGGAACGAGGTGTGCCGCATGCTCCGGGAGAGGATGGACAAGGGCCAGAGGACGGTGCCGGTGTCCATCAATGTATCCCGGGTGGAGTTCCGCAGCGGACACCTGAGCGAGGACATTTACGAGGTTGTCAAAAAGCACGGTATCCCGACCAACATGATTAAAATAGAGATCACGGAGACGGCCTACTCTGACGACCCCAAACAGGTCATGGAGGCGGCCCTCAAGCTCCAGGAGTATGGCTTCGTGGTGCTGATGGATGATTTCGGAAGCGGGTATTCTTCCCTGAATACGCTGAAGGATCTGCCCATGGACGTGCTCAAGATCGACATGAAGTTTATGGAGGATTTTGAGAACAACCAGAAGG
Source organism: uncultured Acetatifactor sp. (assembly GCA_947625475.1). GTDB lineage: Bacteria > Bacillota > Clostridia > Lachnospirales > Lachnospiraceae > Acetatifactor. The sequence goes on along the minus strand of CANQOL010000017.1, from coordinate 41,415 downwards.
CCACCATCATTCTGGAGGCGGTGATCCGCATGGCCAAGTGGATGAAGCTCAGTGTGGTGGCGGAGGGCGTGGAGACCCGGACGGAGTGGGACTACCTAAAGAGCGTCAACTGCGATCAGGTGCAGGGCTTCTTTTTCCACAAGCCCATGCCGGAGAAGGAGTTTGAGACCCTGCTGGACAAGATAGAGGAGGCCCCCGCTGAAAGGGAGGTCTCTCCCGAGGTGGACGAGGAGATGCTGGATGTGTTCTTCCAGAGCAATTCCCAGGTCAGCGATATGTTCTACAATATGCTGGGAGGCATGGGGATTCTGGAGATGGCGGGAGACCAGCTGGAGATCATCCGGGTGAACAAGGGCTTCTATGAGGTGCTGGGGAGAGAGGCCTCCTCTCAGGAGGAAGGGCTGAGGTCCATGAATCTCCAGATTGCGGACCCCCAGGAGAAGGCTCTTTGGCTGGAGAACTGCAGGATTTCCCGGGAGAAGGGCTGCGTACAGCAGATTCAGGTGAACCACCAGCGTCTGGACGGCAGCTATGTATGGCTGAATGTGAAGCTCCGGTATATGGGAAGGAGAGGCAGCAGAGCCCTGTTTTACTTCACGGTGGAAAATATCCAGGAGAAAAAACAGGAGGAGCAGGAAAAGTATCTGATCAGCTACAGCAGAGCGATGATGAAGGTCTTCGACAAGGTGTACCGGATGGATTACTCGACCGGGATGGCTCATGTGATACATACGGACGGCGGCGACGATATGGAGGTGGGGGACAGTTATTATTTCCCGGACTTCTTCAGCCGTCACAGGGCGGACATTACCTTCCTGGAGGGGTCGGAGGCGGCCGATCTGGTCCGGAACAAGGATAAGCTGGATGCGGCTCTGCAGGCCAGCCGGAACGGCACCTTCCATGTGAGCTACGATGTGAACCGGGCCGATCTGGGAGTCAGTCACGTGGAGGCTTTGTTTTTGAAGGTGGAGCTGGAGAGCGGCCGGGAGGAGTATCTGGTCTGTATCAAGCGCACCGAAAAGAAATAGAGGAAGTTTGGCGGCGGAACGTCGTCGGGGCGGTCTGCCGCGAAAAGAGGACCCTGCGATGCAGGGTTCTTTTGCGCTGTTTGAGACGAAGAAGCCGCGCGGTGTCTGGCACGGCGCGGGGCAGGATGGAGAAAGCAGGATGAAAAAGGGAGTATGGATGCGGGGAATGGGCATTTCCCTGGCGCTTCTGCTGCTGACGGGGTGCGCCCCTCAGGAGGAGGAGAGAAAAGAGGTGGAGACTCAGGCGGAGAAGACGGAGGCGGTGTCCTACGAGATGACTCCCGTCACCCGGGGGACGGTGGCGCAGCCCCTGACGCTCAAGTGCGAGTATTCCCAGACACAGCAGGTAGATGTGTATTTTGACATCGACAAGGAGCTGATCACGGAGGTATATGTGGAGCCCGGGGACACGGTGAGGGCCGGGGATCTGCTGGCAGAGGTGGATGTGGAAGAGATGGAGGCGCGGGTCAGAGAGCTGACCCACCAGATTGAGATGAATCAGCTGAAGGTATCCCAGCTGGAGGAACGCAGGAACTTTGAGCTGGAGCAGGCGGACATCCTTTACACCTATACCAGAATGGAGGAGGCCGACGAGAAGGCCCTGAAGGAGCAGAAGGATTCCATAGAGGAAACCTACGGGGAGCAGATCTCGGATCTGCAGGACGAGCTGTACCTGGAGGGGGCCAGGACGATCTGGTATCAGGAACGGATCGACAAGGGAAGGCTCTACGCGCCTATGAGCGGGGTGCTCAGCTTTGTAAAGTCCGATCTGGTAAACACCTACACGGACCGGGAGGTGCGGGTCTGCAGCATCTACGACGATTCCACCTTCCTGTTTCACTCTGAGAATCTGGAGGCGGCGCCCTATCTGGATACGAACCAGGTGTACACCATTGTGTGCGGCCTGGGCAATATGATGCGGGAATATCCGGTCCGCCCGGTGATGAAGGACGGCTGGAGGGAGCATATCTACTTTGAGCTGGTGGACGCCCAGCTGGAGTTCCCCAATATCACCACAGGGACGGTCACCCTGTACGTGCAGGAGAAGGAGAATGTGCTCTGCGTGGACGCGGACGCAGTGCACACCTCGGGTGAACAGTATTATGTGTACCGGCTGGATGAAAATCAGGTGCGTTACATGCAGTTTGTGGAGCTGGGGCTTTGGGGGGAGGATCTGGTGGAGGTAGTCTCCGGCCTCTCCGAGGGAGATTATGTGATCCTGCGGTAGGGCTTCCGGCCCGGAAGGGGCCGGATGGGAAGCGGACATTTTCTATTGTTGACAGACAGGGGTTTTAGGGAAGAATGAGAGCGATGAGAAGACCGGGGGAAAAAGGAAGACCAGTGCGAAAGAGGCTTTCTCTGGCGCTGATGACAGGATGCCTGGCCGTTTGCCTGACAGGCTGTCAGCTGTCGTGGCAGCAGATCGGGGAGAGGCTGAGCGGCCTGGGCGAAAGCGGTGAGCAGCAGGAGCAGCCGGCCGGCCAGGTCCGGGAGCTGGAGGTGGGAGGCAATCCCTTTACGGTGGAGCAGACCGTGGCGCTGGGAAGGAAGGATATCAAAAGAAGAGAGATTTCCAGCGGCAGCATTACCCCCTACATAGAGGAACTGAGCTTTCAGGACAGCGGGATCTTTCTGGAGTACCGGGTCTCGGTGGGAGATAAGGTGAGAGCGGGGCAGGTCCTGGCCCTCACGGATACGGAGGCATATGAAGACCAGGCAAAGGAGCTTCAGGAGCAGATCGGAGAGCTGGAGGAAAACTACAACTATCAGCTGAAAAGCCTGAAGAATGAGCTGGAGAAGCAGGAGGTATGGCTGGAGCATCTTTACGGCCTTTTGGAGGACGCCGTCTACGGGACCTGGGAGTACACGGATCTGTGTGTCCAGGCGGGCAATACGGACGGGGAAATCAAGCGTAAGGAGCTGGAGATCAGGCAGCTCACCGAGACCTACGAGAAGGAGCTGCCCTATCTGGAGGCCAATCTGGCGCGGTGCCGGAGCAAGATTGGGCAGAATGTGATTGTGGCGCCCTTTGCAGGCGTGATTTTAGAGCTGCGGAGCGTGGAGAACGGAGCGAGAATCAATGAAAGCTCCCCCTACATTGTGATCGGGGATACCTCCCGGTACTACGCGGTAGGGGATTATATGCGGGATTACAATGTAAAAAAGGCCGAGCGGATCTATGTGTTTATGAACGGCAGGGAGTATGACGCCCAGTATATCCCTTTGGACGACGACGTGTACTCCAAGCTGGCCCAGATGGGAGAAACCCTGTATTCCGCATATCGGATCGATACGGAGGAGGAGCTCCCCTTTGGACACACGGCTTTGGTGGTGGTGCAGTATGAGTCCCGTGAGAATGTGCTGGCAGTGCCGGAGACGGCGGTGCGAAAGGACGGTTCCCGGTACTATTGCTACCGCCAAAAGGGAGATCAGAAGGAAAAGGTTTATATTGAGACCGGGCTCTACGACGGGATTTACTACGAGGTCCTGGGAGGTCTGGAGGAAGGGGATGTGGTCTACATTGAGTAAGCGGAGAGGAAGAGGAAAAGGGCGGACTGTCCTGTGTCTTCTGCTGGGGAGCCTGACGCTCACCGGCTGCGCCTTCGGAAAGGGACTGTTTTCGGACTCCGGGGCGGATGTGGTGCTTGTGCCGGACGCCTCCCAGTATCTGGATCTGAAGGCTCTGGAGGAAAAGCCCCAGCAGTCGGAGGATACCTGGAACGGCTATCAGGTTTACACCCTAAGCTGCGGCAATTTTACCACGGCCACGCCTGTGCTGCGGGCGGGAGTGAGCCTTTCCCAGATCAGCACGGTGAAGGCCCAGGTCCAGGAGGGCACCATGAAGCTGCGGGAAATGGTGGTGGAGCGGAATGCCTATGTACATGAGGGGGATGTGATTGCCCGGGTGTCCATGGAGACGGACGAGCTGGTGCTGGAGGAACTGGAGCTTCGCCTGGACCGGCTGAAGAAGCGCTATACCAAGGAGGCGCAGGAGTACGCCCAGTCCCATGAAGAGGCGGTGGAAAATATCAGCGACTGGCCCAATCAGGGGAAGATCGACCGCCTCAACATAGAGCAGACGGAGGCAGATTTCTTCCGGAAGTCGAAGGAATATGAAGAACAGATCGCGGAGTACGAAAAGTCCATCCTGGAGCAGCAGGAGATGGCGCAGACAACCGAAATTCTGGCCCCGGAGGAAGGCTTTGTGCTGGAGGTGAGGAACATCCAGGCGGGAGAAGTGCTCTCCGACGGACAGGTCCTGGCTGTGATCGCTCCGGCGGATCAGATCACTCTGGAGGTGGAGGACCAGCTCTCCCACTACGGCTACGGGGTAGAGATGACTCTGACCGCCGGCACGGGAATCCAGGCCAGGCAGTATCCTGTCACTGTCAGCAGCGCCTCCGGCAAGATGCTCAGCGGGGACTGGAACAAGCACAAGTTCCAGGTGATGGGGGATTACACCGCAGAAGAGATCCTGGGAAACGGCCCCTTTAATCTGTCGGGGTACGCCGCCGCCATGGAGAATGTGCTTTTGGTGCCCACCAGGGCTGTGACAGTGGAAAAACAGAAGTGTTATGTGACGGTACTGCATGAGGACAACACGCTGGAGAAGACGCAGTTCATCGCCGGCGGCAATAACGGAGAGTACTATTGGGTCTTTGACGGCCTCACGGCCGGCACCCGTGTAGTTATTCAGTGATACAAGGATCGGAGAATCGGGAATGCTGACGCTGATTTTACAGAAATTACTGCATAAAAAGTGGATGGTACTGTGCCTTTTGATCGGCAATATCCTGCTGATCTCAGTGGCGGTCAGCTATCCTATGTATAAAACGGCCTCCTTTGAGAGAATGCTCACGGATGAGTTTGAGGATTACCGGCAGGAAAACGGCGTGTGGCCGGCCATTCTGTCTGTGAGCCATACCAGAAGCATCGGCCGGGACGGGGTGAGCTACGAGGAACTGAATTCCTATGTGAACCAGTTGAACGACAGATTCGGAGTGCCCATCGCCCAGGAGATCCAATATCTGAGTACATCCACCAAGGAGGTACATCCCGTGGTGCCCCGGGACGAGAGAATCGAGAAGGACTTCCGGGTGTCCATGATGACGGATCTGGAGGATCACATCGAGCTCTACGCCGGGCGGATGCCGGAGCCGGGGATTGTGAACGGGGAATACTTTGAGGCCATTGCCAGCGACTATCTGGTCAATCCCATGAATGTGCTGCTGGACGAGGTCTATGAGTTTGAGGACTTTACCTTCCAGAACGGAGAGCCTCTGCGGGTGAAGATCGTTGGCATGTTCCAGGCGGCCTCCACCGGGAGCCCCTACTGGCAGAAGGAGCCGTCGGATCTGTTCCGGGACGTGTTCCTGGATGAGGAAACCTTTGCCCAGTATTTTCTGGGGGAGGAAAACGAGCTTTCCTACGGCATGAAGAAGGAAATTTATGTGCTCTGGGATTACGAAAAGATCCTTCCGGGCCAGGTGAAGGGGATCCTGCAGACCACGGAGGATGTGGTCCGGGGCAATCAGGGGGGAAGCCTGGTGGGGGATAATACCTATGAGGGCATTATCGCCGGATACAGCGCCAAGGCCAAAAAGGTGGAGGCCTCCCTGCTGATTTTGCAGATCCCTGTGTTCGCCCTGCTGCTGGCCTTTATCTATATGATCTCATCCCAGATGCTCTCCATGGAGCAGAGCGAGATCTCCGTGATGAAAAGCCGCGGGGCAGGGGGACGGCAGATTATCACGCTGTACTTTATTCAAAATCTGATATTAAGCCTGATTGCGGTGGCGGCGGGCCTGCCCCTGGGGCGGGTGTTCTGCTCCGTGCTGGGGTCGGCCACGGACTTTATGGAATTTTCCGCCACCCGGATCCTGGACGCCCAGTATTCCCAGGAGGTATACCTGTTTGCGGCGGGAGCGGTGCTGCTGACCATGGTCATCACGGTGATACCGGCCTTCCGCTACAGCAAGGTTACCATTGTGAATCTGAAGCAGTCCCAGGCCCGGAAGAAGAAATCCCTCTGGAAGAGGATTTTCCTGGATCTGATCTGTATCGGCGTCTCCCTCTACGGCTACCGGAGCTTTGCCGGGAACCAGGAGAATATGGTGGAGCAGGTGCTCACGGGCCAGGCCCTGGATCCGCTGATGTATTTAAGCTCATCCCTGTTTTTGTTCGGCTTTGGCCTGTTTGCCCTGCGGCTGCAGCCTCTGCTGCTGAAGCTCTACTTTAAGATCCGCAAGAAGAGGCTCCACCCGGCGCCCTATGTGTCCCTGCTGGAGTCCATCCGAAGCGGCCGGAAGCAGGAATTTATCATGCTTTTTATGATCCTGACCGTATCCCTGGGCATCAACAATACCATGGTGGCCCGGACTATTGTGGCCAACGCGGAGGAAAACCTAAGCCACATCACCGGGGCGGAGCTGGTGCTGCGGGAGGCCTGGACCAGCAATGCGGCCACCAAGGGCCAGGACGACCCCCTGGTCTACTATGAGCCGGATTTTGGGCGGTACACGGTGATCCCCGGGGTGGATCATGTGGCCCGGGTCCAGAGAAGCTCCATGAAGATCCGGTACGGGAAGTTCAATGTGGATGTGATGGGGATCCACACCCGGGAATTTGCCCAGGTCACTTCCCTGCGGGAGGGACTGCTTCCCTATGAGTATTACGATTATCTGAATGTGCTGGCATCCTCGGAGGACGCGGTGCTGGCCTCGGAAAATTTTATGACCAAGCAGGACTACCGGCTGGGGGACACCGTTGTGGTTCAGGGAATCAACGGGGAGGATATCCGGATGACCATCAAGGGCTTTTTCACCTATTGGCCCTCCTATGAGCCCTATCAGTACCAGCTGGGAAGCGACGGGAAGCTGGAGACCACGGAGAATTATCTGCTGGTGGCCAATCTTCCCTGGCTGCAGCAGACGGACGGGGTGATGCCCTATGAGGTGTGGATGGACATCGGGGAGAGCACAGACGGAGTGTATCAGTTTGTGGAGGACAATCCCAAGCTGGCCTTCGCCAAGTTCCGGGATCTGGAGCGGCTGAAGGAGGATATCCGGAGCGACACCCTCTTCCAGGGCACCAACGGGATATTGACTATGAGCTTTATCATTGTGCTGCTGTTGTGCGGGGTGGGATATCTGATCTATTTCATCATGTCCATCCGGTCCCGGGAGCTGCTCTTCGGCGTGCTGCGGGCCATGGGTATGCGCAAGAGAGAGGTTACCTGGATGCTGGTGCTGGAGCAGGTCTTCTGCGGCCTGTATTCCATCGCTGCGGGGGCGGTGATCGGCCTGGCGGGCTCCTATCTGTTTGTGCCTATGATCCAGAATGCCTACGCGGCCTCGGACCAGGTGCTGCCGCTGACTTTGATTACGGACAGAGGGGATCTGATCCAGCTCTTCGGTATCATCGGCATTGTGATGCTGGTGTGCCTGATTGTGATCGCCAGGATCGTGTCCCATATGAATATCACAAAGGCCCTGAAGCTGGGAGAGGATTGATCGAGAGATGAGAGCGGAGAGAGAGAAGAAGAAAGAGAAGAACCGGGCCGTGCAGGAGTTGGCCGGGCAGGAGGCGGTTCAGGCCGGGCAGGAGCAGGCTGGGCAGGAGGCGGTTCGGGCCGGGCAGGAGCAGCCGGGGCAGGAGGCGGTTCAGGCCGGGCAGGTTCAAGCCGGGCAGGAGCCGGGACAGAGCGGGCAGGTGCAGCCTGCGGCGGAAGCTCCTGGCCAGAAGACGGCAGACGGGGAAAAGCAGCCGGCCTCCCGGGTGGAGGTGAAGGAACCGGAGAGGACAGAGCAGCAAAAAGAGGCTGAGCGGCAAAAGGGGGCAGAGCAGCCGGAGAAGCCGGTTAAGTATATCATCCGCACCCAGGATGTGGTGCGCAGCTTTCCTCTGCCGGGCAAGGCGGGGCTGGGGGGAGAGTTTCAGGCATTAAAGGGGATATCCCTGGAGATCCCGGAGCAGTCCCTGACGATCCTGCGGGGCAGATCCGGTTCCGGCAAGACCACCCTCTTAAATATCCTGAGCGCCCTGGACAAGCCTACCTCCGGCAGGGTCTGGCTTCAGAATCAGGATATTGCCCGGCTTTCGGAGAGAAAGAGAGTGAATCTGCGCAGAAAAAAACTGGGCTTCGTGTTTCAGTCTGTGTCCCTGATCCCCATGATGAGCGCCTATGAGAATGTGGAGTTTGTGCTGCGCATGGCGGGGGTGAAGAAGGGCCGCCGGGAGAGGGCGGAGGAATGTCTGAAGCTGGTGGGACTGGGGAGCCGCATGAACCATATGCCCCAGGAGATGTCCGGAGGCGAACAGCAGAGGGTAGCCATCGCCCGGGCGGTAGCCCACAGACCCAGCATCATCTTTGCGGACGAGCCTACGGGTGAACTGGACTCGGCCACGGCCCTGTCCGTGGTGAACCTCTTTAAGCAGCTGGTGGCCAAGGAGGGCGTCACCATCGTCATGACTACCCACGATGTGAGCCTGATGGGAGCGGGCGACCGGGTGTATGAGCTGGAGGACGGCAGACTCATTTAAGGTGCCGGGAAGGGCAGAGCGGGGCGGGAGGCCCATCTGGGCGGTGCCGGGAAGAGCAGAGCGGGGCAGAAGGCCCATCTGAGCGGTGCCGGGAAGGGCAGAGCGGGGCGGGAGGCCCATCTGAGCGGCGCCGGGAAGGCAGAGCGGGGCGGGAGGCCCATTTGGGCGGCACCGGGAAAGGCAGAGCAGAACGGAGAAGAATCATGGCAGAGGCGTTGGTACAGGCGGACAACCTAGTTAAAATATATAAGACGAAGGATCTGGAGGTGGTGGCTCTTCAGGGGCTGGATCTGACGGTGGAGCGGGGAGAATTCATGGCGATCATCGGAAACTCCGGCAGCGGGAAATCCACCTTCCTGAATATGCTGGGAGGATTGGACCGGCCCAGCGCGGGCAAGCTGTTTGTGGACGGAAAGAATCTGTTCACCATGACGGAGAAGGAGCTGGTGACCTACAAGAGAAGCACGGTGGGTTTTGTGTGGCAGAACAATGCCCGAAACCTGATCCCCTATCTGACGGCCTACGAGAATATTCAGATGCCCATGCGGCTGAACGGGAAGTCCGGCCGGGCGGGCAGGGCCCGGGCAAAAATGCTGCTGGACATGGTGGGGCTTACCGCCAAGAAGAACCACCGTCTCAGCTCCATGTCCGGAGGCGAGCAGCAGAGGATCGCCATCGCCATCGCCCTGGCCAACGAGCCCAAGGTGCTGCTGGCGGACGAGCCCACGGGAAGTGTGGACAGCAAGACCTCCATGTATATCTATGATTTGTTCAAGCGCCTGAACCGGGAGCTGGGCCAGACCATTATAGTGGTGACCCACGATGTGTCCCTCTCCAAGCATGTGCAGCGAGTGGCGGCAATCCGGGACGGCAAGATCAGCAGCGAGCGCATCCTGAAGGAGGACTTCCAGGAGCGGATGAGAAACACAGAGCGGACCCTGGAGTGGCACTCGGAGGAGGAGACCCAGGAGGAATTTGCCATCATGGACCGGGCGGGCCGGCTCCAGATTCCCAAGGATATGCTGGAGAAGCTGCATTTGAAGGACAACAAGGTGATGATGGAGATGGGAGAAAACTCCATCATATTAAGGGCTCCTACGGAGACCAAGGTTCCTGCGGAGACCAAGGTTCCTGCGGAGACCAAGGCTCCTGCGGATACCAAGGTTCCCAAGAAACCGGCGGACTGAAGTCCGGGCCCAGGGGACGGGGCGGCTTTGGGAGAATGCTTTTATGAAGATGAGAAGGGCGAAAAACTGCATAGGGGCTCTGAAGGCCGGCGTGATCCTGCTGACGGTGCTTGCCTGCCTGAAAAGCGTGTGGGTGAGTCTGGATATCGATGAGTCATACTGGGTGGCTATGGCCTGGCGGCTGGCCCGGGGGGATCGGCCTCTGATGGAGATGTGGGAGCCCCATCAGTTCAGCGCCTACCTGGCGGCTCTTTTTGTAAAGTTCTTTCTCCTTCTTTTTGACGGGACAGAGTATCTGGTGATTTATCTGCGGCTGGCGGGAATCCTGATCCATACGCTTTTGGGGCTGGCGCTGTATCGGGCACTGAAAGGGGACTGCCCGGAGCCGGTCCGTTTCCTGTTGCTGTTTCTTCACCTGAACTTTTATCCGAAGTTTATTGTCTCTCCGGAATTTGAACTGATGCTGGATTGGTTCTGTCTGGGGATTTTTCTGTTGTTGCACAGATATTACCAGGGGGGGGGTAATCACTTTCTGGCCCTTGGAGCGGGGGCATGCCTGACGGGCATGGTCAGCTGTTACCCCACCATGATTTTGGTCTATCCGGTCTATCTGCTGGGGATATGTGCCCTGGAGAGAACTCTTTTGGGGAGAAGGGGCTGGAGGAGCCTGACAGGCGGCCTGTATGTCACCGCCGGTGCGCTGCTGTCCGGGCTCTGTTATCTGGCCTGGCTCTTAAGAGGCATGGCCCTTGGGGACGTGAAGCGGTATCTGTCCTATCTGCTGATGGACACCTCCCACACCGCCTATACGGCGGGGGAAAAATGGCTCAGATGCCTGGGGGAGATCGGGCAGCAGGCCAGGGATTCGGCATGGTTTTGGGCGGCGGGCCTGCTGACGTTTGAGGGTATTTTGCTGGCGGGAGCGCTCCGCCGGCGTAGAAGGGCTTCCTTTTCCCTGGCAGAGACAGGGCGGATCGGGCTGATGGCCGGCGCTCTTTTGGCGGGTTGGACCATGGAGCTCTGGGGGATCTGGGGATTTTTGCTGGGGGATCGGAATCAGTTTTATTTTCAGGTGCGGTATATGGCGCTGCTGCTGCCGGCTCTTTTGGGAGCTGTCCGGCTGCGAAAGAGGTTGGGAGAGTGGCTGTATCTGTGGATCCTGCCCAGCCTGGCCTCTGTGCCGGCGGTGCTGATTTTGACCAATATGGGAGTGGGAGTCACCTACTCCAAGCTCTTTCCCGGGGTCATGGCGGCAGTCCCTGTGTTGTGGGAGTATGGCAGAGAGCTTGCCGGCCGTGCCCGGGAGCCCGGCGGGGAGCCTGCCGGCCGTGCGAGGGAGTATGGCAGGGAGCCAGCCAGCCGGGCGAGGGAGGCCGGATTTTGGAGAAGGCTGTTTCAGGGATTGTCCCTGGGGACGGGGCTTTTGGTACTGGGCGGACTGTTTGTGTGCCGCCTGGTGCTGATCCGGGTCACCGGCTGTCTGCCGGTGACGGTGCTGGCCCCTCTGGAGCGGATGGAGCAGGGGCCGGAGGCGGGCATCTACGTGCTGGAGGAGAGCGCCCGGATCTGGAACGACAATTACCGGGTACTGGAGTCCTATGTGGGGGAGGAAGACAGGCTTTTGTATATCGGCCCGGAGAGTCTGATCTATGTGGAGACAGGGGCGGTTCCCGCCACTCCCACCACCCAAGGAACGGCGGTATACAATGAAATGTTTCTCTCCTATTATGAGGAATTCCCCCGGCGGCTGCCCAGCGTGATTGTCATCGACAAAACCTTTGAGAAGAACCCCGCCTACGCCTACAACTGGCAGAATCATATTATTTTTGACTGGATCGGGGAGCAGTATCCGGACGCCAGAACGGTGGAGACGGATTTTTTGAAGATACTGATACCGGAGGACAAAAAGGGACTATGACTTATCGATATGAGACCCATATGCACACCAGAGAGGGGAGCCGCTGCGCGTCCGCCTCGGGCCGGGAGATGGCCAGGATCCATAGGGAGAAGGGCTATCAGGGGATCTTTGTGACGGATCATTTTTTCAACGGGAATACGGCGGTTCCCAGAGACCTTCCCTGGAGAGAGAGAGTGGATTTATTCTGCCGGGGGTATGAGGAAGCCCGGGACGAGGGGGAGAAGATTGGCCTTCAGGTGTTCTTCGGCTTTGAGTACTGTTACCAGGCTATGGATTTTCTGGTGTACAATCTGGACGGGAAATGGCTGGCGGAGCATGAGGACATTGACAGAGAGCAGCCCCGGAAGGCATTTGCCCTGATGAGGGGGGAGGGAGGCTTTATCGTGCAGGCCCATCCCTTCCGGGAGAGGGACTATGTGGATCATATTCAGCTTTTCCCCAGGGATGTGGACGGAGTGGAGGTGATCAACGGGGCCCAGCTGGCGGAGCCCTGGATGAATGAGAGAGCCGCCCTCTACGCCATGATGTATCAGCTGCCCCAGACAGCGGGCTCCGACAGCCACCATCTCACGGCTCTTTTTGGCAGCGGGGTGGAGACCCGGGAACTGATCCGGGAGCCTCTGGATTATCTGCGTTTGATGCGGGCGGGAGAACTGACTTTGCTGGAGGGAGCAATGTGAAAAATCACACGGATGTGCTGATTTTTCACAAGAGAATTTGTGCCGGAGCGCCACAAATTCTCCTGATGGCAGATGAGAAATCGCATTCGCGGATTTCTCATCGCCCCGTCGCGCAAAGCGCTCCGGAATGGGGAGTCCTATGACCTTACAACAGCTGCGCTATGTAATTGCCATAGCGGATCATCAATCCATCAGCCGGGCGGCGGGAGAGCTGTACGTCTCCCAGCCCAGCCTCTCCGCGGCTGTCCGGGAGCTGGAGACGGAGCTGGGGATCGAACTTTTTTACCGGACAAACCGGGGGATCCGGGTGACCCGGGAGGGGAATGAGTTTTTGGGCTACGCCAGGCAGTTGATGGAACAGTACCGGCTGATCGACGAAAAATATATTGCGGGGACGGGGGGAAAGAAAAAGTTTTCCGTGTCCATGCAGCATTACAGCTTCGCGGTGAAGGCGTTTGTGGAGCTGGTGAAGCGCTTTGGCATGGACGAGTATGAGTTCGCGGTGCATGAGACCAAAACCTATGAGGTGATGGAAAATGTGAGGGACTTCACCAGCGAGGTGGGAGTGCTGTACCGGAATACTTTCAATGAGAAGGTGCTGAATAAGCTGCTGGCGGATCAGAATCTGGAGTTTGTGGAGCTGTTTCAGTGCAGGGTCTATGTCTATCTGTGGAAGGGGAACCCTCTTGCGGGCCGGAGTCTGCTGACCATGGAGGACCTGGAGGAATTCCCCTGCGTGTCCTTTGAACAGGGGAAGAACAATTCCTTTTATCTGGCGGAGGAGGTGCTGAGCACTTATCAGTATAAGCGGCTCATCAAGACCAACGACAGGGCCACCGCCCTGAATTTGATGGTAGGGCTGAACGCCTACACTCTCTGCTCCGGGATCATCTGCGAGGAACTAAACGGCGGGGATTATCTGGCCATCCCTCTGGCGGGGGAGGAAACCATGACCATCGGCTATATCAAGCGCGCGGACCTGCCCCTGGGAAGTATGGCCAGAATGTATGTGGAGGAACTGAAAAAATATGAAAGAGAGGTGTATCGGTAGATGAGGACGGTGGATCTGTGCGGGGAGTGGAAGCTGAGGATCCTGGGGGAGAATGTGTATGGGATTGGCCCTGAGTTCATGCCGGCCCGGGTGCCGGGAAGCGTCTACGGGACGCTGCTGGAGCTGGGGAAGATGCCTGACCCCTATTATCGGGACAATGAGCTGACGGCCCTGCGGCTTATGGAAAATGATTTTGAGTATGTCAGATCCCTGGAGCTGACCCGGGAGATGCTTGACTGGGATGCGGTGCTGCTGTGCTTTGAGGGGCTGGACACGCTGGCGGATATTTATCTGGACGATACGCTTCTGGGTAGGGCCGACGATATGCACCGGGTGTGGGAGTACAGCTTAAAGGGGCTGGCCCGACCGGGGGTGAGCCGGCTGAGGGTGGTGCTGCGCTCGCCCACCCGGTATATCCGGCAGGAGAATGAGAAGATCTATGCGGGGGGATCCCACGAAGCCATGGAGGGATATCCGCATCTGCGAAAGGCCCACTGCATGTTCGGCTGGGACTGGGGCCCAAGGCTTCCGGACGCGGGCATTTTCCGGAGAGTGTCCCTGAAGCTGGCGGACTGTGCCCGGCTGGAGAGCGTGTATGTGACCCAGCACCATGAGATGTCGGAGCCGGCGGAGAAGCCGGGAGAGGACGGCCTGACCCACCTTTGGGTGGAGGATAAGAGAGTGAGGCTGGAATTTCGGCCGGATGTGGAGCGCTTCCGAAAGGATGAGACCCTCTCCGCTGAGGTTACGCTCACTTCCCCGGAGGGGAGGGTTTATTCTCAGGGGGAGGACGGCAGCATTGTGGTGGAGGATCCGAAGCTTTGGTGGCCAAACGGCTACGGGGAGCAGCCCCTTTACCGGGTCTGCTGCAGGCTTCTGGGGCAGGACGGCAGAGAGCTGGACCGTTGGGAGCGCAGGATCGGCCTGCGGACGGTGACGATGGACACCCGGCCGGATCCCTGGGGACAGCAGTTCGCTCATCAGGTGAACGGGGTGGATCTCTTTGCCATGGGGGCGGACTATATTCCGGAGGACAATCTTCTCTCCCGGGTGACGCCCGAGAGAACCCGCCGTCTTTTGGAGGACTGCCGGGCGGCTCATTATAACTGCATCCGGGTGTGGGGAGGCGGGTATTATCCCGACGACTTCTTTTTTGATATCTGCGACGAGCTGGGACTGCTGGTATGGCAGGATCTGATGTTTGCCTGTTCCTCCTACGAGCTGGACGAGGCCTTCGAGAAGAATATCAGCGTCGAGGCGGCGGAAAATATCCGCAGGATCCGCCATCACGCCTGCCTGGGGCTGTGGTGCGGCAACAACGAGATGGAGACCCAGGTGTTTGAGAAAGCCTGGAAGCCCTCCCAGAAGCAGTTTTACGATTACATCAAAATCTTTGAGTATATCCTGCCCAAGATCGTAAAGAGGGAGGATCCCAACGCCTTTTACTGGCCCTCATCTCCCTCATCGGGGGGGCAATTTTGACAACCCCTGGGACGAGAGCCGGGGGGACACCCATTACTGGGATGTGTGGCACGGGAACAAGCCCTTCACAGAGTACCGGAAGTACCGGTTCCGTTTTCTGTCGGAATTTGGCTTCCAGTCCTTCCCCTGCCTGAAGACCGTGGAGACCTATACCCTTCCGGGGGATCGGAACATTTTCTCCCGGATCATGGAAATGCACCAGAGAAACCGGGCGGCCAACGGCAAGATCCTGAACTATCTGTCCGCAACCTACCGGTATCCCAAGGACTTTGACAGCCTGCTCTACGCCTCCCAGCTGCTCCAGGCGGAGGCCATCCGCTACGGAGTGGAGCATTTCCGCCGGTATCGGGGGCAGTGCATGGGGGCCGTGGTCTGGCAGCTCAACGATATCTGGCCGGTGGCCTCCTGGTCCGGCATCGACTACTTCGGCCGGTGGAAGGCCCTGCACTATGCGGAGAAGAGGATGTTTGCCCCGGTGCTGCTCTCCTGTGAAGAGACGGGGGAGCTCTCCGAGAGACCTTACTGCATCGCGGAGCCCACGCCCATCCGAAAGGCTGCCAGGCTCTGCCTGTCAAACGAGACCATGACGCAGGTGCGGGGCAGAGCCTGCTGGGAACTGCGCAGCCCTGCGGGGGAGGTGCTGGTTTCCGGGCAGCAGGAGGTGGAGGCCGGCCCCCTCTCCAGCGTGTGGCTGGAGGAACTGGATTTTTCGGAGTACGATGAGCTGGGAGTGTACTTCAGCTACCGCTTTGTGGGGCAGGGCTGCGAAGAGGGGGGCGAAACCTCTACGGTCCTCTTCACCGCACCCAAGCATTTCCCTTTCGCGGACCCGCAGCTTGTCTGTACCCGAGAGGGGAACAGGCTCACTGTCACGGCCCGCGCCTACGCCCGCCTGGTGGAGATCCAGGGGGTGGACGGGGACGTGAAGCTTTCCGACAACTATTTTGACATGAACCCGGGCAGCAGGAGCGTCGTCATTCTGGAGGGGGATGCCTCCGATTTCCGGGTGCGCTCGGTGTACGATATAGCGGACTAGAACGGGTGAGAAAACTTCCCCGGCGGATTGCCGGGAGGCTTCGGAGTTTCCGGCCTGCAGGAGAAAAGGCCGCGGCATAGCCGGGAGTTTCCGGGCAAAGCGGGGAGAGGCGGGGAGGAGGAGACGGCGTGAGAGACGGTCTGGCGCGAAAGGCAGGGGAGAGGATAAAGAAGGATCTGCAGGATGCCTGGGCGGGTATCCTGACGGTAACTGTATTGGTGCTGGGCGCGCTGCTGCTGGGAAGGGGGCTGTGCCCGCTGCGGGAGGTCACCGGCCTTCCCTGTCCGGGCTGCGGGCTGACCAGGAGCTTTCTGCTGATCGCCCAGGGAAGGTTCGGGGAGGCATGGTGCATGCACCCCTTCTCCTACGGATGGCTCCTGCTGGCGGTTCTGTCTGCGTGGGAGCGGTATGTGTACCCTGCCCTTAGGGAATGCCGGGGCGAGAGCATCCCGGAAACCGGCAGACTGTGGAAGATCGGACTAATCCTGGTCTGCGCCGGGATGCTTTTTTACTATGTGTATCGGATGGGAACCTGTTTTCCGGACACGGAGCCCATGACCTACCGCCGGGACAATCTGCTGGAGCTTCTGCTGCGGGCGCAGGGGCTGGCTATCTGATACGGTACAGGGCTTTTGCGTTCTGTTCGGTTGCCGCCGCGATCTCTTCTCCGGTGAGGCCGCGAAGCTCTCCGGCCTTTTCGGCTATGAAGGGTATGAGCCCGCTGTAGGAGCGTTCGCCGCGGTGCGGCTCCGGGGCCATATAGGGGCAGTCCGTTTCCAGGACAAGACGGTCAAGAGGCATCTTTTGGACGACTTCGCAGGGCTTCTTCGCGTTTCGAAAGGTCAGGACGCCGGTGAAGCCGATATACATTCCGAGCTTCAGAATCTCCTTTGCCGTCTCCCAGGAGCCGGAAAAGCAGTGCATAACCCCCTTTGGACGCAGTTCTCTCAGAATTTCCAGACAGTCCCCCATGGCGTCACGGGCATGTACGATAACAGGCAGCCCCAGCGAATTTGCAAGTTCGATCTGTGCCCTGAACAGCTCCTTTTGTCTGTCCGCGTCATAGCCCTCATAGTGGTAGTCAAGACCGATCTCGCCGATGGCTACGACCTTTTTTGAGGATTTTGCAAGAGTGCAAAGATGGCCGATATCCCCGGCTTTAACCATTTTTTCATTTTCGGGGTGGATTCCGACAGAGGTGTAAAATCTGTCGAATTTTTCCGATTCCGTGAGCCCGAACCGCGCGGAATCCAGATCTGTGGACGCATGGACTGCTCCCGATAGGCCGTCCGCGAACAGGGAGGCCAGGAGGTCTTCCGCCTCCCCGTGAAACGCCGGGTCGTCATAGTGGCAGTGGGTATCAAAGATATGTGTCAAAGTCATAATATTCCCTTTCCGTGGGCCAAAGGATCTTTAGGATATTGAAAACAGCCGGGCCCGCAGCGGATTCCATTTTAAGGTTACCATAACACGGATTTCGGTTAATTGCAAGAAGAAAGATGGATTCCCCTGTTTGGCTGACAAGGCCCGTGCAGAGCAGGCGGATTTGAAGGGGAAGCTCCGGCGGATTTGGAGAAGAGCCCTGGCGGATTTGGAGAAGAGCCCTGGCAGATTTGGATAAGAAGGGATGGACTTGCTTTCCCGGCTGTGCTATAATCTAAAAAAAGTATAAAAATCGATAAACATTCATGGATAAGGAGGATAAAAATGGATACCAATCAGAACCCGTATGAGCAGCAGAATGGGCAGACCTTTCCGGGCGCGTCTCAAAGCCAGGACGCGCAGATCTTGACCGGACAGGATCAAACAGGTTTGGGCCAGACCGGCCAGGCCCAGGCAGGCCAGGGTCAGACAGATCCCGGCCAATTTGGCCAGGGTCAGACAGGGGTTGACCAAACCAGTCAGGCACAGATGAGTCAGGCACAGACGAACCAGGCCCAGACGGAGCAGGGCCCCCAGTCCTATTACCAGAACAATCTGTATCAGAATGCCCAGCAGTACGGTCAGAACGCTCAGCAGTACGGCCAGAATGCCCAGCAGTACGGCCAGAATGCCCAGCAGTACGGTCAGAATGCTCAGCAGTACAGCCAGAGTGCCCAGCAGTACGGCCAGAATGCCCAGCAGTACGGCCAGAACGACCAGCAGTACAGCCAGTACACCCAGCCAGCCCAATACCAGCAGTATCCCCAGTATCAGCAGACGGGGGAGGAGCCGGTGTCCATTTTGGATTGGATCGGCACTCTTCTGGTTGCCTGTGTTCCCTGCGTGGGTTTGATCGTCTACCTGGTGTGGGCCTTCAGCGGGGACACCAAGAAGAGCAAGTCCAACTTCTGTAAGGCCCAGCTGCTTTTGTCTCTGATCGTGTTAGGGATTTATGTGATCCTGGTTATCGCCGTGGTCGTCGCGGCAGTAGGAAGCATGAACTGGTAGAGAGCGGGCGTTTCTGACTCTGCCGATGCCCGGATGAATTGCAGGGCAGAATCAGAATCTACCTCTGCCAGCGTCCGGATGCGCCGCAGGGCAGGACCAGACCGCTTGCCGTCACCGGAAGCCCGATCTCGGCAGCCTCGGTTCTGCCCCCCAGGCGGGGCGTCAGGACGCAGCCCATCAGGTAGGAGAGCACGGCGGGCTGGAGCCCTGTGGTGTAGGAGTTGATGAGAAAGAACAGAGGGTCCCTGGAGAGAAGCCGGGCAGTGAGCTCCAGGAAGGGAAAGAGGCTCTCCTCGAGCTTCCAGACCTCCCCCTTGGGGCCCCTGCCGTAGGAGGGGGGATCCATGATGATGCCGTCGTAGGTGTTTCCCCGGCGGATTTCCCGCTCCACAAATTTCACGCAGTCGTCCACCAGCCAGCGGATGGGTGCCTGGCCAAGGCCGGAGGCGGCCGCGTTCTCCCTGGCCCAGGTTACCATCCCCTTGGAGGCGTCCACATGGGTTACGGCCGCTCCCGCGGCGGCGGCGGACAGGGTGGCTCCCCCAGTGTAGGCAAAGAGATTGAGCACCTTCACCGGCCGGCCCGCCTGGCGGATGAGGCCGGAGAACCACTCCCAGTTCACCGCCTGCTCCGGGAACAGGCCCGTATGCTTGAAGCTGAAGGGCTTCAGGCGGAAGGTGAGGGAGCCCCAGCCGATGCTCCATTCCTTTGGCAGACCGAAAAACTCCCACTCTCCGCCGCCCCTGGCGCTCCGGTGATAGTGGCCGTTTTTATGTTCCCATCCCCTGTGTGTCCGGGGCGTGCTCCAGATGACCTGGGGATCAGGCCGCACCAGGATATAGTCACCCCAGCGCTCCAGCTTTTCCCCGCCGGAGGCGTCCAGCACCTCATAGTCCTTCCAGCTGTCTGCAATCCACATATCCGGTGTCCTCCCTGCTCTTTGGCTGCCGGGGCTTTTCCCGGGCCCCCGCCGCCGAAACTGTCATATAGGTTACTATATAATAGAAGAAAGGGTTTTGCAAGCGGGAGCCGATCTTTTCCGGCCCTTTTTCCGGGCCGGCACAGGAATCCCGCCCGATCCGCCTCCCTTTTGGGGCGCGTTTCTCCCCGAGACGCGGATTGTACTGAAAAAAAAACAATATTTCTAAAAAAAATCTTGCAATGTCAGGAACTTCCATGTATACTAACTAGTGCTGTGGCATGATAGCTGTGAAGCGTGAGGTTGCTGCCGAGCGTTGCCATATGCGTGATGGCAGGTTTTCCGTGGAGCGAATGTCAAGTTAGGAAACTGACGACAAGTCACTGTACAAAATGAAGTCTACCGCCCGGTAGAAACGACGTGGAAGTGAAATAGGCCGAAGGCATGCGTCAAGGTTTAGGACACACACGGGAGAGTGTACAGTCACCGCTTGTCGTACTTATCAACAAAAGTGCGAAAAGGAGGCGACTTTTTTTATGGCAAGTCAGGTTATGAGAATCACATTGAAGGCATATGATCACCAGCTGGTTGACGCATCTGCCAAGAAGATCATCGAGACAGTGAAGAAGAACGGTTCCCAGGTGAGCGGCCCCGTGCCCCTTCCCACCAAGAAGGAAGTGGTAACCATTCTGCGCGCGGTGCACAAGTACAAGGACTCCAGAGAGCAGTTCGAGCAGAGGACCCACAAGAGACTGATCGATATCATTACACCGACCCAGAAGACAGTGGATGCCCTGCAGAGACTGGAGATGCCCGCCGGTGTTTACATTGATATCAAGATGAAAACCAAGTAAAATCCCCTACTAGTATGGACGCGAGAGCGCCCCGCTGTAGAACAAAGAGGAGGAAAAGATGAAGAAAGCGATTTTAGCAACGAAAGTCGGAATGACTCAAATCTTCAACGAGGACGGCGTGCTGGTTCCGGTGACCGTCCTTCAGGCCGGCCCCTGTGTGGTGACACAGATCAAGACCGTGGAAAACGACGGGTACAGCGCTGTGCAGGTCGGCTTTGTGGACAAGAAGGACAGAACCGTGAACAAGGATGCCAGCGGCAGAAAAGAGGTAATCCACAGGCACGGCGTGAACAAGGCGGAGCAGGGCCATTTCAAGAAGGCCGGCGTGAGCTCCAAGAGATTTGTGAGAGAGTTTAAGTTTGACAATGCCCAGGAGTACACCCTCGGCAGCGAGATCAAGGCTGACATCTTCGCCCAGGGGGACAAGGTTGACGCCTCCGCCATCTCCAAAGGAAAAGGCTTCCAGGGCGCCGTCAAGAGACTGGGACAGCACAGAGGACCCATGAAGCACGGCTCCAAGTTCCACCGCCATCAGGGTTCCAACGGTGCCTGCTCCTCGCCCAGCCGCGTGTTCAAGGGCAAGGGAATGCCCGGCCACATGGGCTGCGTGAAGGTGACGGTTCAGAACCTGGAGGTTGTGAGAGTCGACGCCGAGAAGAATCTCCTTCTGGTCAAGGGCGCTGTGCCCGGACCCAAGAAGGCTCTGGTAACCATCAAAGAGACCGTTAAGGTTCAGGCATAGTTTAGGACGAAAGGAGGACCAATCAGATGGCAAACGTAGCTGTTTATAATATGGAAGGCAAAGAAGTTGGTACGATCGAATTAAACGATGCCGTGTTCGGTGTGGATGTGAACGAGCACCTGGTGCACCTGGCGGTCGTACAGCAGCTGGCAAATAATCGTCAGGGAACCCAGAAGGCCAAGACCCGCTCCGAGGTTTCCGGAGGCGGCAGAAAGCCTTGGAGACAAAAGGGAACCGGCCACGCAAGGCAGGGTTCCACCAGAGCTCCCCAGTGGAAGGGCGGCGGCATGGTGTTCGCTCCCGTTCCCAGGGATTATTCCTTTAAGATGAACCGCAAGGAGAAGAGAGCGGCTTTGAAGTCCGCCCTCACCAGCAAGGTGCAGGACGCGAACCTGATCGTGGTGGATGAGCTGAAGTTCGACCAGATCAAGACCAAGGATTTTGTGAAGGTTATGAACAACCTGAAGGTGGAGAAGGGCCTGGTGGTCCTGGCCGACAACGACCAGAATGTGGTGCTTTCCGCAAGGAACGTGCCCACTGTGGACACCGCCCTGGTGAACACCATCAATGTGTATAATGTGATGAAGGCAAAGACGGTAGTCCTGACCAAGGATGCCGTGGCAAAGATCGAGGAGGTGTACGCGTAATGGCTGATATCAAATACTATGACGTAATCCTGCGGCCCGTGGTCACCGAGAAGAGCATGGCCGGCATGAGCGAGAAGAAATATACGTTCCTGGTTCATCCCGATGCAAACAAGTCCCAGATCAAGGAGGCCGTGGAGAAGATGTTTGACGGCACCAAGGTCAAGAAGGTGAACACCATGAACCAGGACGGCAAGAACAAGAGACGCGGCATGGTCACAGGCAAGACCGCCAAGACCAAGAAGGCCATCGTGCAGCTGACCCCCGACAGCAAGGACATCGAGATCTTCTCCGGGCTGTAAGGCGCGGCCCGGCAGGGCCCTGGCATCCTTGCGGCGCACGGATGAGATGATGAGATAGAACTCATACATCGGTGTGACAGGCCGCAGTGATGCGCGGGAAAGGATTTAGGTATGCGGCCCATGGAAGCGGCCGCGCAAAGAATCAAGAAGAAAAGGAGATACAGCAATGGGAATTAAGAAATACAACCCATATACACCTTCCAGAAGAAATATGACCGGCTCCGATTTTGCAGAGATCACGAAGACGGCTCCCGAGAAGAGCCTGTGCGTGTCCCTGGCCAAGAGCGCCGGCCGTAACAATCAGGGTAAGATCACGGTACGGCACCGCGGAGGCGGTTCCAGAAGAAAATACAGGATCGTGGATTTCAAGAGATACAAGGACGGCATCCCCGCAACCGTGATGGGGATTGAGTACGATCCCAACAGAACGGCAAATATCGCGCTGATCTGCTACGCAGACGGCACAAAGTCCTATATTTTGGCTCCCGACGGACTGACGGACGGGATGAAGGTGATGAACGGGCCTCACGCGGAGGTGAGAGTGGGCAACTGCCTTCCCCTCTCTGAGATCCCTGTAGGTACCCAGGTGCACAACGTGGAGCTCTACCCCGGCAAGGGCGGCCAGCTGGTCCGTTCCGCCGGCAATGCGGCACAGCTCATGGCAAAGGAAGGAAAGTACGCGACCCTGCGTCTCCCCTCCGGCGAGATGAGAATGGTTCCGCTGGTGTGCCGTGCTACCGTTGGCATTGTGGGCAATATCGACCACAACCTGATCAATATCGGCAAAGCGGGCCGTAAGCGCCACATGGGCATCCGTCCCACCGTCCGCGGCGCTGTGATGAACCCCAACGACCATCCTCATGGCGGCGGCGAAGGCAAGAACGGTATCGGACGTCCCGGTCCCTCTACCCCTTGGGGCAAGCCCGCTCTTGGCCTGAAGACCCGTAAGAAGAAAAAGGCTTCCAACAAGCTGATCGTGAGAAGACGTGACGGCAGAGCTATCAAATAATTGAGGAGGAAAGAAAATGGCTAGATCACTGAAAAAAGGACCCTTTGCGGATGAGAGTCTGCTGAAAAAGGTAGATGCTTTAAATGCAGCAGGACAGAAGCAGGTCATCAAGACCTGGTCCCGCCGTTCTACGATTTTCCCTTCCTTTGTGGGGCACACCATCGCCGTCCATGACGGAAGGAAGCATGTTCCCGTATATATCACGGAGGATATGGTGGGCCACAAGCTGGGTGAGTTTGTGGTGACCAGGACCTACAGAGGACACGGCAAGGACGAGAAGAAGTCCAAGGTAAGATAATAGGAGGCCATAAGGCTGCGCCGGCCGTCGGCCGGAGGGCGGCTGCTGTCCGGCTCCCGGGCGGGACGCTGCAGCCGTCGGAGTTGAAAGGAGGAAAACATCTATGGCTAAAGGACATAGATCCCAAATTAAGAGAGAGAGAAACGCGCAGAAAGATACCAGGCCGTCAGCTAAGTTATCTTACGCCAGAGTGCCTGTCCAGAAGGCGTGTTTCGTTTTGGACGCCATCAGAGGCAAGGATGTGCAGACTGCCCTGGCTGTCCTGGAATACAATCCCAGATACGCTTCCGGTATCATCAAGAAACTGCTTCAGTCGGCGATCGCAAACGCTGAGGTCAAGGGCATGAACGCAGATGACCTGTATGTGGCGGAGTGCTACGCGAACAAGGGACCGACAATGAAGAGAGTTAGACCCAGAGCACAGGGAAGGGCCTACAGGATCGAGAAGAGAATGAGCCATATCACCGTTGTGCTTGACGAGAAATAGGAGGAAGAGAGATGGGACAGAAAGTTAATCCTCACGGCCTTAGGGTCGGCGTTATTAAGGATTGGGATTCCAAGTGGTATGCCGAGAAGGAGTTCTCCGATTATCTGGTGGAGGACTATGAGATCAGAAAGTTCCTGAAGAAAAAGCTGTTTGGCGCCGGCGTCTCCAAGATTGAGATTGAGAGGGCGTCCGACAGAGTGAAGGTTGTCATTTACACCGCCAAGCCCGGCGTGGTGATCGGCAAGGGCGGCGCCGAGATCGAGGTGACCAAGAAGGAGCTGTGCAAGCTCACTGACAAGAAGGTGCTGGTGGATATCAAGGAGATCAAGAGACCGGACAGAGACGCTCAGCTGGTGGCCGAGAATATTGCCCAGCAGCTGGAGAACCGTGTCTCCTTCCGCCGCGCCATGAAGTCCTGCATGGGCAGAACCATGAAGGCAGGGGCCCTGGGAATCAAGGCATGCTGCGCGGGACGTCTGGGCGGCGCGGATATTGCCCGCTCCGAGTTTTACAACGAGGGAACCATTCCCCTTCAGACACTGAGAGCTGACATCGACTACGGTTTTGCCGAGGCAGACACCACCTACGGCAAGGTCGGCGTCAAGGTTTGGATCTACAAAGGCGAGGTGCTTCCTGCGAAAGAAAACAAGACAGAAGGGAGTGAGCAGTAATGTTAATGCCGAAGAGAGTAAAGCGTCGTAAACAGTTCCGCGGCACCATGGCCGGCAAAGCCTCCAGAGGCAACACCTTAAGCTATGGTGAGTTCGGACTTGTGGCTGTAGAGCCCTGCTGGATCAAGTCCAATCAGATCGAGGCAGCCCGTATTGCCCTGACCCGTTTCACAAAGCGTTCCGGTAAGGTGTGGATCAAGATCTTCCCGGATAAGCCTGTGACCACGAAGCCCGCTGAGACCCGTATGGGTTCCGGAAAAGGCTCCCTGGAGTACTGGGTGGCGGTAGTGAAACCCGGACGTGTTATGTTTGAGATCGCAGGCGTTCCTGAGGATCAGGCCCGCGAGGCACTGCGTCTTGCCATGCATAAGCTTCCATGTAAATGTAAAGTCGTTTCTAAAGCAGATCTGGAAGGCGGTGTAACAGAATGAAGACAAGTAAATATGTAGAAGAGTTAAAGAGCAAGTCCGAAGCGGAATTGGCGCAGGAGCTGGTCTCCGCCAAGAAAGAGCTTTTCAATTTGAGATTCCAGAACGCTACCAACCAGCTGGACAACACGGCCAGGATCAAGGAAGTCAGAAAGAACATTGCCCGTATCCAGACAGTCATCACCCAGAAGGCCAAAGCGTAAGCCGTAGCGGAAAGAAAGGAGAATCTATCGTGGAAAGAAATTTGAGAAAGACCCGTACCGGTAAGGTCACCAGCAACAAGATGGACAAGACGATTGTTGTGGCCATTGAAGAGCACGTGAAGCATCCTCTGTACGGCAAGGTTGTGAAGAATACCTACAAGCTGAAGGCGCATGACGAGAACAACGAGTGCAGCATCGGCGATACCGTCAAGGTGATGGAGACCAGGCCCCTGTCCAAGGACAAGAGATGGAGACTGGTCGAGATTGTAGAAAAGGCTAAATAAAGAAGGAGAATTGACATGATTCAGCAAGAGAGCAGACTGAAGGTCGCTGATAACACCGGCGCGAAGGAATTGCTTTGCATTCGTGTGATGGGCGGCTCTACAAGAAGATATGCACAGATCGGCGATGTGATCGTTGCTTCCGTCAAAGATGCAACGCCTGGCGGCGTTGTAAAGAAGGGCGATGTGGTGAAGGCTGTGGTAGTCCGTACCGTGAAGGGCGCCCGCCGCAAGGACGGCTCCTACATCAAGTTTGACGAGAATGCTGCTGTGATCATCAAGGACGACAAGACTCCCAGAGGAACCCGTATCTTTGGACCTGTGGCCAGAGAGCTCCGTGAGAAACAGTTCATGAGGATTGTTTCCCTGGCTCCCGAAGTCTTATAAGGAGGTGCCCCATGTTAAAGATTAAGAAGGGCGACACGGTCAAGGTGATCGCCGGCAAGGACAACAATAAAGAAGGCAAAGTGATCTCCGTGGACGTGAAGGGCCATAAGGTCCTGGTGGAGGGTGTGAACATGGTTTCCAAGCACACCAAGCCCTCACAGGCCAACCCCAACGGCGGGATCATTCAGAAAGAAGCTCCTATTGACATTTCCAATGTGATGTATGTGCACAACGGCAAGGCTACCAGGATCGGCTTCAAGGTTGAGGACGGCAAGAAGGTCCGCGTGGCGAAGTCTACCGGGGAAGTGATCAAGGACAAGTAATGTGAGGAAGGAGGCATAGAAATCGTGAGCAGACTGAAAGATTTGTATAATAACGAGATCATCCCGGCGATGACAAAAAAGTTTGGATATAAAAACGTGATGCAGGTTCCCAAGCTCGACAAGATCGTTGTCAACATGGGCGTCGGCGAGGCGAAGGAGAACGCTAAGGTCCTGGAGAGCGCGGTCAAGGATATGGAGACCATCACCGGACAGAAGGCGGTCCTTACCAAGGCCAAGAAGTCGGTGGCAAACTTCAAGATCCGTGAGGGCATGACGATCGGCTGCAAGACCACCCTGCGCGGTGAAAAAATGTATGAGTTCCTGGACCGTCTGGTGAACCTGGCGCTGCCCCGTGTGCGTGACTTCAGAGGCGTTACCCCCAATTCCTTCGACGGCAGAGGCAACTATGCTCTGGGTATCAAGGAGCAGATCATCTTCCCTGAGATCGAGTATGACAAGATCGACAAGACCAGAGGCATGGATATCATTTTTGTAACCACGGCAAAGACCGACGAAGAGGCGCGTGAACTGTTGACTCTGTTCAACATGCCCTTCGCTAAATAATAGGAGGGAAATTTCTCATGGCTAAGACAGCAATGAAAATTAAGCAGCAGCGCAAACCTAAGTTCTCTACTCAGGCTTATACCCGTTGTAAGATCTGTGGTCGTCCACATGCTTATTTGAGAAAATACGGAATCTGCAGAGTTTGCTTCCGTGAGTTGGCATACAAAGGACAGATCCCCGGCGTTAAGAAAGCAAGTTGGTAAGGAGGAGGCAAAATCATGACTATAAGCGATCCTATTGCAGATATGCTTACAAGAATCCGTAACGCGAACACTGCAAAACATGATACAGTGGATGTACCTGCTTCTAAGATGAAGCTGGCGATCGCCGGCATCCTGTTGGACGAGGGCTACATCAAGAAGTACGATCTGATCGACGACGGCAGCTTTAAGACGATCCATATCACCTTAAAGTACGGCGGAGATAAGAACGAGAAGATCATCTCCGGCATCAAGAGAATCTCCAAGCCCGGCCTGCGTGTGTACGCCGGCAAGGATGAGCTGCCCAGGGTGCTGGGAGGTCTGGGGGTGGCCATCATCTCCACCAACCAGGGTGTGATCACCGACAAGAAGGCGAGAGAGCTGCAGGTAGGCGGCGAGGTTCTGGCTTTCGTCTGGTAAGAGGGAAACCAATCAATCATTTCATTTATATTTAGGAGGTACGGGCATGTCACGTATAGGAAGAATGCCAATCGCAATTCCCGCAGGTGTGACTGTGGAGGTTGCAGAAAATAATAAAGTG
This sequence comes from uncultured Acetatifactor sp., assembly GCA_947625475.1. Lineage (GTDB taxonomy): Bacteria > Bacillota > Clostridia > Lachnospirales > Lachnospiraceae > Acetatifactor. The sequence goes on along the minus strand of CANQOL010000017.1, from coordinate 14,208 downwards.
ACTGTAAAAGGTCCCAAGGGAACTCTCGAGAGAGTGCTGCCCACAGAGATGGAGATCAAGGTGGAGGGCGCTGAGGTAGTGGTTTCCAGACCGAATGATCTGAAGAAGATGAAGTCCCTTCACGGGCTGACCAGGACCCTGATCCACAATATGGTGGTGGGCGTCACGGAGGGCTTCGAGAAGAAGTTAGAGGTAAACGGCGTGGGCTACAGAGCCGCCAAGTCCGGCAAAAAGCTGACTCTGTCCCTGGGATATTCCCATCCCGTTGAGATGGAGGATCCCGAGGGCCTGGAGGCAGTGGTGGAAGGACAGAACGTGATCATTGTCAAGGGCATTGACAAGGAGAAGGTAGGCCAATACGCCGCTGAGATCAGAGACAAGAGAAGACCTGAGCCTTACAAGGGCAAGGGCATCAAGTATGCGGACGAGACCATCAGGCGCAAGGTTGGCAAGACCGGTAAGAAATAATTGATAAGGAGAGTATGAAGATGGTTAGAAAGGAATCAAGACAGGAAGTACGTGTTAAAAAGCACATGAAAATTCGCAACCGCTTCAGCGGTACCGCGAGCAGACCCCGCCTGGCTGTGTTTAGAAGCAATAATCATATGTATGCTCAAATTATCGACGACACGGTAGGACACACCCTTGTGGCGGCCTCCACCCTGGAGAAGGACGTGAAGGCGCAGCTGGAGAAGACCAACAATGTGGATGCGGCGGCATACCTGGGCACTGTGATTGCCAAGAGAGCGATCGAGAAGGGCATCAAGGAAGTTGTCTTTGACAGAGGCGGCTTTATATATCAGGGTAAAGTGGCAGCGTTAGCTGAGGCAGCCAGAGAAGCTGGCCTGGAATTCTAGGAAAGGAAGGAGTTAATCAATGAGAAATACGATCATAGATGCAAGCCAGCTGGAACTGACGGACAAGGTCGTGACCATTAAGCGCGTGACCAAGACGGTCAAGGGCGGACGCAACATGCGGTTCACCGCTCTGGTGGTGGTAGGCGACGGCAACGGCCATGTGGGCGCAGGTCTGGGCAAGGCAGTGGAGATCCCGGAAGCGATCCGCAAGGGAAAAGAGGACGCAATGAAGCACATCGTGAAGGTGGCCATGGATGAGTCCAGCTCCATCACCCACGATTTCATCGGAAAGTACGGCTCTGCCAATGTGCTTTTGAAGAAGGCTCCGGAAGGCACCGGTATTATCGCAGGCGGTCCCGCCCGTGTGGTGTGTGAGCTGGCCGGCATCAAGAATATCCGAACCAAGTCTTTGGGCTCCAACAACAAGCAGAACGTGGTCCTGGCCACCATCTCCGGCCTGAGCCAGCTGAAGGCACCGGAAGAAGTTGCAAAGAACCGCGGCAAGGCTGTGGAGGAGGTCATCGCCTGACGGAAACGCAGGCGGGAAAGGAGAAGGACAATGGCAGACAAGAAGTTAAAGATCACTTTGGTAAAGTCCACCATCGGGGCCGTTCCCAAGAACAAGGCGACCGCCCTGTCCATGGGGCTTACAAAGCTGAACAAGTCCGTTATACTCCCTGACAATGGGGCTACGAGAGGGCAGATCCGCCAGATCAGCCACATGGTCAAGGTAGAAGAAGTAGAAGAATAATCAGATAAGGAGGTGTCAAAATGGAATTATCCAATTTAAGACCTGCGCAGGGCTCTGTGAAGAGCGATAATTTTAGAAGAGGCCGCGGACATGGTTCGGGCAACGGCAAGACGGCCGGCAAGGGCCATAAGGGACAGAAGGCGAGATCCGGAGCTCCCAGACCCGGTTTCGAGGGCGGTCAGATGCCTTTGTACAGACGACTTCCCAAGAGAGGCTTCACCAACAGGAATACAAAGGATATCGTTGCAATCAATATAAGCGCACTGGAGCGTTTCGAGGACGGAGCCGCGGTGGATGTGGATGCACTGCTGGCGGCCGGCGTGATCAAGAATCCCCGGGACGGCGTAAAGATACTTGGAAACGGAGAACTTACCAAGAAGCTGAACGTGAAGGTGGATGCTTACAGCGCTTCCGCAAAGGAAAAGATAGAGGCTCTTGGTGGAACGGCAGAGGTGATGTAAATGCTTACAACACTGAAAAATGCATTCAAAATTAAGGAGATCAGACAAAAAATGCTTTTCACTCTGGCCATGCTGGTTGTGATCCGTTTTGGGTCGCAGCTGCCTGTGCCGGGTGTCGACAGGAATTATTTTTCCCAGTGGTTTGCTGCTCAGACTGGCGATGCATTTAGCTTTTTCGATGCCATTACAGGCGGTTCCTTCCTGAACATGTCCATTTTGGCATTGAACATCAACCCTTATATCACTTCCTCCATCATCATGCAGCTGCTGACCATTGCAATCCCCAAGCTGGAAGAAATGCAGCGGGACGGCGAGGAGGGCAGAAAGAAGATTGCTTCCATCACCCGTTATGTGACGGTGGTGCTGGCTCTGATCCAGGCGACCGCCATGGCGGTCGGCTTCGGACGCCAGGGACTTCTGGTGAACTACAATGCGATCAATGTGATCACCACCATCACGGCCCTCACGGCAGGCAGCGCCTTCCTCATGTGGGTGGGCGAGCGGATCACGGAGAACGGGATCGGAAACGGTATTTCCATCGTCCTGGTGATCAATATCATCTCCAGGCTGCCCCAGGATATCGGCGGACTGTTTGAACAGTTTGTGTTCGGCAAAGCACCCGCCACGGCGGTGCTGGCTGCCTTGATTATTCTGGCCATCATCGTGCTGATGGTGGTGCTGGTGGTCATTTTGAACGCGGGCGTCCGCAAGATCCCCGTGCAGTACGCCAAGAAGGTGCAGGGCAGAAAAATGGTGGGAGGACAGACATCCAACATCCCCCTGAGGGTCAATACCTCCGGGGTGATCCCAATCATCTTTGCTTCCTCCATCATGCAGACGCCTATCATCATCTGCAGTCTGCTGGGTTATCAGGGGACGGGCTTCTGGGGACAGGTCCTGAGAGGCTTAAATTCCGGAAGCTGGTGCGATCCGGAGAACCCGATCTATTCCATCGGACTTTTGGTGTATGTGGTGCTGATCGTGTTTTTCGCGTATTTCTACACCTCCATCACCTTTAATCCGCTGATGATTGCGGACAATATGAAAAAGCAGGGCGGTTTCATCCCGGGCATCAGGCCCGGCAAGCCTACCAGCGACTACCTGAACAGGGTGCTGAACTACATCGTCTTTATCGGTGCTGTGGGCCTGATTATTGTGGCGGTGCTCCCGTACTTCTTCAACGGCGTGTTCAACGCGCAGGTTTCCTTCGGAGGAACCAGCCTGATCATCGTGGTGAGCGTTGTCCTGGAGACCATGAAGCAGGTGGAATCCCAGATGCTGGTGCGCAATTACAAGGGCTTTTTGAATGACTGATCCGAGGACATGACAATAAAAGGCAGTGATACAGGCATCTGCAGGGCGATCCCCGCGGATGCCTGTTCCGCTGTCTGACAGCTTGGCCGTTTCCGCTTTTTAAAGCAGCAAAAATTTCTGTTGCAAAGAAGGGCGGAAGCAGGTAAAATAAAAATATCTGCGGAATTTTCAGAAGAGTGAAGTCCCGCGGCAATAGACAGGCGGCAGAAGGAGGACTCCGGGTGGGATCAGAGACCGGGGAGAGGCCGCGGACAGGAGGCTTTAATGAAGATCATTATGTTGGGAGCGCCGGGAGCCGGAAAAGGGACGCAGGCGCAGCTGATTGCAGAAAAATATCAGATCCCCCACATCTCCACGGGGGATATCTTCCGCGCCAATATCAAGGCGGGGACCCAGCTGGGGAAGGAAGCCAGGCAGTACATGGATCAGGGCCTGCTGGTGCCCGACGAGCTGACGGTCAAGATCCTGCTGGACCGGGTGGCCCAGGAGGACTGTGCCGGCGGATATGTGCTGGACGGCTTCCCCAGGACGATCCCTCAGGCCCAGGTGCTGGATGAGGCCCTGGCAAAGCAGGGGGAGAAGATCGATTACGCCATCGATGTGAATGTGCCCGATGAGAATATCATCCGGAGAATGTCCGGCAGAAGGGCCTGCCTCGCCTGCGGGGCCACCTACCACATAGAACATGTCCCCCCCAAGCAGGAGGGGATCTGTGATCACTGCGGACAGAAGCTGGTGCTCCGGGACGACGATAAGCCGGAGACCGTGAAGAACCGTCTCAAGGTATATCATGAGCAGACGCAGCCCCTGATTGAGTATTATACCGAGCAGGGCATCCTGCGGACAGTGGACGGCACCCGGAGTATGGCGGAGGTCTTTGACGCCGTTGCCGCCATCCTGTCATAGGGAAGAAGGCTGGATATGGCGGTTACGATTAAATCAGAGAGAGAGATAGAGCTGATGCGGGAGTCCTGCAGGCTCCTGACTATCGTGCACAAGGAGATGGAGCATGCGATCCGTCCGGGCATGTCCACCCACGACATTGACGCCCTGGGCGAGAGTGTGATCCGCAAGCTCGGCTGCATCCCCAACTTTAAAAATTACAACGGATATCCGGCGGCCATCTGCGTGTCCGTCAACGACGAGGTGGTTCACGGGATCCCCAGCAGGCACAGGATCCTCCAGGAGGGGGATATCGTCAGCCTGGACGCGGGCCTGATCTACAAGGGCTACCACTCGGACGCGGCCAGGACCCACGGAGTGGGGGAGATCAGCTCTGAGGCCAAAAAACTGATTGAGGTGACCCGGCAGAGCTTTTTTGAAGGAATAAAAATGGCAAGAGACGGCAATCATCTACATGACATCTCCAACGCCATAGACGCCTATGTGACCCCCTTCGGCTATGGGATCGTGCGGGAGATGGTGGGACACGGCATCGGGACCCGGCTCCATGAGGATCCCCAGATCCCCAATTTTGCCCAGAAGAGGAAGGGCATCCGGCTGAAGGCCGGCATGACCCTGGCTGTGGAGCCCATGATCAATATGGGCAGGCCGGACGTGGTGTTTTTGGACGACGACTGGACGGTGGTGACGGAGGACGGAAGCCTCTCCGCCCATTACGAGAACACCATCCTCATTACGGAGGGCGATCCGGAGATCCTGACCCTGTACTAGGCGGGAGACAGATTGAAAATCACAGGGATGAGCTGATTTTCAATCGGGAATTTGTGCCGGGGCGCCACAAATTCTCCTGATGGCAGATGAGGAATTGCATTCGCGAATTTCTCACTGCCCGCCGCGCAAAGCGCTCTGGAATGGAGATTCGTATGAGGGAGACCATGGTGGGCAGGTTTGCGCGCTCTCTGGCGGGGCACGACAAGGGAAACCTGTACGTGATCACAGCCCGGGAGGGCGGGTATCTCTATCTGTGCGACGGAGTGCACCGGAGGCTTGCAAATCCCAAGAAGAAGAAGCAAAAGCACCTGCAGCCCGGCGGGCCCGTCCCGGCGGAGCTGAGGGAGCGTTTAATTAAGGAAGAAACAGTATTTGACCATGAGATCAAATATGTGATAAAGCAGTATCAGGGAAAGGAGGAGGCAAATGTCTAAAAGTGATGTGATCGAGATCGAAGGGACGGTTGTGGAGAAGCTGCCGAACACGATGTTTCAGGTAGAGCTGGAGAACGGCCACCGGGTGCTGGCGCATATCAGCGGAAAGCTGCGCCAGAATTTCATCCGCATTCTTCCCGGGGACAAGGTGACGCTGGAGTTATCTCCCTATGATCTGTCCAAGGGACGTATCATCTGGAGAGACAAGTAGGAAGAAAAGACCAAAAAAGCTCTTGCAAACATCAGGGAGGCATGTTATAATGTAAAACGGTCTTTTTTGAAAGGAGGGTTTCAGATGAAGGTTAGGTCATCGGTAAAACCAATTTGCGAAAAGTGCAAAATCATTAAGAGAAAAGGACGCATCAGAGTTATCTGTGAGAATCCGAAGCACAAGCAGAGACAGGGATAATCACCGGTTTGGATCAGCGAGGCAGGTCATGTAAGTGAACTGTCCTTTTGCATTGCAGGGGAACCTGCGGATTCAAATATGTGAGTTCTTGTCTGTATATTATGGCGGCTGAATCAACGGCGAAGGCTGTTGTTTATCATAATAGAAGATAGAGCTTACGGGAGATTACTTGTTGATACCAGAGCGCGGCGGCCCCGGCGGGGAAAAGCTGCGGGACCGAAGAAGAGCTTCGGCGGCAGTCGCAGGGCTCTGGAAAGATCGGAGAGCGTCCGATTGGGTGAAAGCCCCAGTCAATTAGTAACGATCAGGTGTCTGCGGACAAAGGACCAGCCGCGGGGACCGGCGATAATTTCGCAAAAAGAAAATGGAGGAAACGTAAATGGCTCGTATCGCAGGTGTTGATTTACCCAGAGAAAAACGAATTGAGATCGGTTTGACTTACATCTATGGAATCGGAAGAGTAAGTGCGAACAAGATCCTGTCGCAGGCGGGAGTGAATCCCGATACCCGCGTCAGAGATGTGACGGACGACGAGGTAAAGAAGATCAGCGAAGCAATCGAGAGCCTGGGCATCATGGTGGAGGGCGATCTGAGAAGAGAGGTCGCGCTGAATATCAAGAGGCTCCAGGAGATCGGGTGCTATCGCGGGATCCGTCATCGTAAGGGGCTGCCCGTCCGCGGTCAGAATACCAAGAACAATGCCAGAACCCGCAAGGGTCCTAAGCGCACTGTCGCTAACAAGAAGAAGTAATCGGCAGCATACCGGAACTATCAATTTTGAAGGAGAAAGTAGGTTAGTTTAATATGGCTAAAAAGGTTGCAAAGAAAGTAACAAAAAAGCGCGTCAGAAAAAACGTTGAACGCGGACAGGCACATATTCAGGCGTCCTTTAACAACACGATTGTTACGCTGACGGATACTGAGGGAAATGCCCTGAGCTGGGCGAGTGCCGGAGGTCTCGGTTTTAGAGGTTCAAGGAAATCTACTCCCTATGCTGCACAGATGGCAGCTGAGACAGCCACAAAGGCTGCGCTGGTACACGGTCTGAAGACGGTGGATGTGTTCGTAAAGGGCCCCGGTTCAGGACGTGAGGCCGCCATCAGAGCTCTGTCTGCCTGCGGCCTGGAGGTAGTGAGTATCCGCGACGTGACCGCGGTTCCCCACAACGGATGCCGTCCGCCCAAGCGCCGCCGCGTATAGCAGGGAAGCTGAAAATAGTTGGAGGAAAGCGGCCGGAGAGCCGCTGTAAACAATAATTAAAGGAAGGAATCAAGAAATGGCAGTTAATAGAGTACCTGTACTGAAAAGATGCAGATCCCTGGGTCTGGAGCCCTCCTACCTGGGATATGACAAGAAGTCCAAGAGGACCTTCGCGAGAGCGGGCAAGAAGGTAAGCGAGTACGGCCTGCAGCTGAGAGAGAAGCAGAAGGCCAAGTTCATCTACGGCGTGCTGGAGAAGCCCTTCCGCAACTACTACGAGAAGGCGGACCGCATGAAGGGCATGACCGGTGAGAACCTGATGGTGATGCTGGAGAGCAGGCTGGACAATGTGGTGTTCCGCATGGGCCTTGCCAGGACCAGAAGAGAGGCAAGGCAGGTTGTGGGCCACAAGCATGTGATGGTAAACGGCAGAAAGGTCAATATTCCTTCTTACCTGGTGAAGGCAGGGGATGTGATCGAGCTCACCGAGAAGGCGAAGTCCCTGCAGAGATACAAGGACATCGTGGAGGTGACCGGCGGCAGACTGACTCCCGAGTGGATGGATGTGGATCTGGAGAATATGAAGGGCACCATCAAAAATCTTCCTACCAGAGAGATGATCGACGTTCCCGTGGACGAGATGCTCATCGTCGAGTTGTATTCCAAGTAATAGGGGTGACTGATTCGTAAAGGAGGGTATTGACTGTGTTTGATTTTGAAAGACCAAATATTGAGGTTGCTGAGATCTCGGAGGACAAAAAATACGGTAAGTTCGTAGTTGAGCCCTTGGAAAGGGGATATGGCATCACCCTTGGCAACTCTCTGAGAAGAATCATGCTCTCTTCCCTGCCCGGCGTTGCGGTCAGCCAGGTGAAGATCGAAGGTGTTTTGCACGAATTCAGTTCTATCCCGGGCGTCAAGGAAGATGTGACCGAGATTATCATGAACATCAAGAGCCTCGCGATCAAGAACAACAGCGAGACCAATGAGGTCAAGACGGCCTATATTGAGTACGAGGGGGAGGGCATTGTCAGAGCCTCCGACATTCAGACGGATCAGGATATCGAGATTCTCAATCCTGACCTGGTTATCGCAACCTTAAGCGGTAAGGACACCAAGCTCTACATGGAGCTCACCATCACAAGGGGCAGAGGCTATGTGAGCGCGGACAAGAACAAGAGAGAGGATCTGCCCATCGGTGTGATCGCGGTGGATTCCATCTACACCCCGGTGGAGAGAGTGAATGTGACGGTGGAGAACACCCGCGTGGGCCAGATCACGGACTTTGACAAGCTGACCCTGGATGTGCACACCAACGGCACTCTGGAGCCGGACGAGGCCGTGAGCCTTGCGGCGAAGGTGCTCAGCGAGCATCTGAGCCTCTTTATCAATCTCTCCGAGAACGCGAAGAACGCGGAGGTCATGGTGGAGAAGGAGGACGACGAGAAGGAGAAGGTGCTGGAGATGAGCATCGATGAGCTGGAGCTTTCCGTCCGTTCCTACAACTGCTTAAAGAGGGCCGGCATCAACACGGTGGAGGAGCTGACCAGCAAGACCTCCGAGGATATGATGAAGGTCCGCAACCTGGGCCGCAAGTCCTTGGACGAGGTGCTGACGAAGCTGAAGGAGCTGGGGCTTTCCTTAAATCCCAGCGACGAGTAAGGTTTGAAGACTGAGCGCTGTAAATCCAAAAGGGTGGGCGCCCGGTTCCCCCAGTGGAAACAATAAAAATACATCCGGTGAGTAAGTCCGAAGAGCGTGGCCGGATGTACCATGAGTGGAGAAAGGAAAACAGTATGGCTATGTACAGAAAGCTGGGCAGGACATCCTCCCAGAGAAAAGCGTTGTTGAGAAATCAGGTGACGGCCCTGATCCAGAACGGCAGGATCATTACCACCGAGGCGAGAGCCAAGGAAGTGAGAAAGATCGCGGAGGGCATTATCGCTCAGGCGATCCGGGAAAAGGACAATTACGAGATGGTGAAGGTGACCGCCAAGGTTCCTGTGAAGGACAAGGACGGCAAGAGAGTCAAGGAAGTGGTTGACGGCAAAAAGGTCACCAAGTTCGAGAGCGTGGAGAAGGAGATCAAGAAGGATCTTCCCAGCAGGCTTCACGCCAGAAGGCAGATGCTGAGAGTCCTGAATCCTGTGGTGGAGGTGCCTAAGGAGGCGGCAGGCCGCAAGAAGAACACCAAGAAGGTGGATCTGGTGGCAAAGCTGTTTGACGAGTACGCACCGAAGTACGCGGACCGCAAGGGCGGTTATACCAGGATTGTAAAGATCGGCCAGCGCAAGGGCGACGCAGCCATGGAAGTGGTTCTGGAGCTGGTATAAGACCGGTTCCGGAGCTGGATAGGACGTCGGATCTGGGGAGCAATTCACGGAATTGCTCCCCTTTTCATAACCGCTAAAGGCCCCGGAGCTGCTCTCGCAGGACCGCTGTGGGCCCGGCAGGGTCCCGAGAGAGACTGTCACGGCGTCATCTGAAAGTGCTGGTAGTCCTGGCTGGAGTGCCAGCTGCCGCCCCAGGTAAAGCCGTGACGGGTAAAAAGCTGATAGCACAGATCCTCCCGGTCGATCTTGTAGGGGAAATCTGCGCTGCGGTCTGCGTAGGCTTCTCCCCCTGCAGGGGATACGTGGGGATTATGATCCTTGTCGTAGGTGATATAGGGGTTGTACAGGGGGTTGATGTCCACGGCCAGGCCGTAAGCGTGATTGGACAGATGGGAGGTCCCCTCCACCACCCGGTAGTTGAAGCAGGAGGTGTTGTTGTCCTCCATGGACAGTTCGTCGTTCCCGCCGTATGCGTCGATCAGCCGTACCTTTTCTATGGGATAGGCATTCTGATACAGCTCGTAAAAGATTTCCGCCAGATCCTGAGCGATGGCCCTGTTGCAGATCAGCTCTCCCCGGGCGGGCTTCCCCTCAAAATCATAGTGAAGAATGTGCAGATGCACCAGATCCTCGTAGGTGACTATCAGATCCGCGGCATCTGCCGGGTAAGAGACGCCGGTGATGGCATCCTTCAGCTCCTGGGAGAGGGGCTCATAATAAAAATATTCCACAGCTTCCTCCGACGATAAGGTCTCTGGGATAGGATATGCGTCCTGGGGGCCGAAAGTGCCCTCGGGGGCATTCTCCTTCCCGGGAGACTCCCCGCCTGTGGACGTCTGCGCGTCCCCGGAGGGATCCTTTTCCCCGGACGGTTCTGATCCCGGGGAGGGCGTCTGCGTATCCACCGGAAGGGGACGGGGCAGGCTGGGATCGGGGGAGGGCGCCGGCTGCCGGGAACAGCCCCATGTCAGCAGGCACAGAGCGATAGAAACCCCAAGAAGCCGGATGGCTTTTCCCCCATATATTTTTTCCACGGCGTTCCCTCCTTCCCGAGAAAGAGCTTTCATTCTCTGCCCTATCTTATCATGTCTGTATTTTTTTGTAAACAATGGCGGATTGCGGTTGATATTATTTTATCATTCGAGTACAATGTTTATGGTATTTTCCCAAAAAATCACGGAGCGCTCTGTCAGAGGATAGACAATGGATATCATAGAAGCGAAAGAAGTCAGTTTTGAATATGTCCGGCGGGACGAGGAAGGCAACGTGGAGGGCACGACCCGGGCCGTGGACCATGTGAGCCTGGATATCCGCCAGGGGGAGTTTATTGCGATCCTGGGCCACAACGGTTCCGGAAAGTCCACCCTGGCCAAGCATATGAACGCGATCCTCTGCCCCACGGAGGGAACTGTGTGGGTGGACGGAAAGGATACGAGGCAGGAGAGCGAGATCTGGAACATCCGCCAGAGCGCGGGGATGGTTTTCCAGAACCCGGACAATCAGATCATCGGCCAGGTGGTGGAGGAGGACGTAGGCTTCGGCCCTGAGAACATGGGCGTTCCCACAGAGGAAATCTGGGAGAGAGTGGAGGAAAGCCTGAAGGCGGTGGGAATGTACCAGTACCGAAAGCATTCTCCCAACAAGCTCTCCGGCGGGCAGAAGCAGAGAGTGTCCATCGCGGGCGTGCTGGCCATGCATCCCAAGTGCATCGTCCTGGACGAGCCGACGGCTATGCTGGACCCCAACGGGCGCAGGGAGGTGATCCGGGCGGTCCGGGCGCTGAATCAGGTGGAGGGTGTCACAGTGATCCTGATCACTCACTATATGGAGGAAATCATCCACGCGGACCGGGTCTTTGTCATGGACCAGGGCCATATCGCCATGGAGGGGACCCCGAGGGAGATCTTCTCCCAGGTGGAGCGCCTGAAGGCTCTTCGGCTGGATGTCCCCCAGGTGACGCTTCTGGCCTATGAGCTGCAAAAGAGCGGGATTCCCCTGCCGGACGGCATCCTGACAAGGGAAGAGTTCGTGGAGGAAGTGGGAAAGCTGCTGGGAAAATGACCGGTTAGCCGCGGAGGATTGTGAGGAAAGATGGCACTGAAGGTAGATCATGTAAGTTATCTGTATGAGGAAGGGATGCCCCTCTCCCGAAAGGCCCTGGATGATATCTGTCTGGATATCCCGCAGGATCAGTTTATCGGCGTGATCGGGCACACGGGCTCCGGCAAGTCCACTCTGATGCAGCATTTGAACGGCCTGCTGACGCCCACAGAGGGACATATTTATTATATGGGCCGGGATATAAGCGCCAAGGATTTTGACAGGAAGATGCTCCGCAGCAAGGTGGGGCTGGTTTTTCAGTACCCGGAGCACCAGCTCTTTGAGACAGACGTGTTTGCCGATGTTTGCTTTGGCCCCAAGAATCTGGGACTGCCGAAGGAGGAAATCGAGGGGCGCGCCGGGGAGGCCCTGGAGAAGGTGGGAATTCCAAGGGAGATGTACAGCATGTCCCCCTTTGAGCTCTCCGGGGGACAGAAGCGCCGCGTGGCGATTGCGGGGGTGCTGGCCATGCAGCCGGAGATCCTGATTTTGGATGAGCCCACGGCGGGGCTGGATCCCAGAGGCCGGGAAGAGATCCTGGATCAGATCCGGCAGCTCAGGAGGCAGACCCACATCACGGTGCTGCTGGTCAGCCACAGCATGGAGGATGTGGCTGAGTATGTGGATCGGATCATCGTAATGAATCAGGGAAGGATCATGTACGACGATGTGCCCAAGGCGGTCTTTGCCCATTACCGGGAGCTGGAGCAGGTGGGGCTGGCGGCGCCTCAGGTGACATATATCATGAATGCCCTGAAGGAGAGCGGCCTGGAGGTGGACACGCAGGCCACCACCATTCAGGAGGCGGCCTGCAGCCTGCGGAAGGTGTTTTCGGCTGTGGGACGGTGAGGTTTTGCACAGAGGGTCTTGACCGTTCCAAAGGCAGGAACCCTCGGTTAGGAGCGTTATGCTGAGAGATATCACACTGGGACAATACTATCAGACGGATTCCGTGATCCACAGGCTGGATCCCAGGGTCAAGCTGGGAGGGACCCTTCTGTACATGATTTCCCTGTTTCTGTTTGAAAATATATGGGGACATCTTCTGGCCGCCCTGTTCCTGGCGGCGGTGATCCGGATATCCCGGGTGCCCTTCCGCTTCATGGTCAGGGGGATGAAGACCATTCTGTTTCTGATCCTGATCACCGTGACCTTCAACCTGTTTTTGACTCCGGGAGAGGCGCTGGTGACAGTCTGGAAACTGACCATCACCAGGGAGGGGGTCCGGATGGCTGTGTTTATGGTGATCCGGCTCACCCTGCTGATCATCGGTTCCTCCGTCATGACCCTGACCACCACGCCAAACAATCTGACGGACGGGCTGGAGAAGATGCTGGGGCCCCTGAAGCTCTTAAAGGTGCCGGTGCATGAGGTGGCTATGATGATGTCCATTGCCCTGCGCTTCATCCCAATCCTGCTGGAGGAGACGGACAAGATCATGAAGGCCCAGATGGCCAGGGGAGCGGATTTTGACACCGGCAATCTGATCCAGAGGGCAAAAGCGCTGGTACCGCTTTTGGTGCCGCTGTTCATCTCCGCCTTCCGCCGGGCCAACGATCTGGCCATGGCCATGGAGGCCCGCTGTTATCGGGGCGGAGAGGGACGCACCAAGATGAAACCCTTGATCTATCGAAGGTGCGACTATATCGCTTACCTGGTGATCCTGGCCTATCTGGTCTGCAAGGTTCTGGCGGGCGTGCTCCTCTAGGACATCCGGCAGGCTGGCCGCCGGGGAGGCAAAACGGTGAGGGCGGCAGAGTGCCCCCGGGAGGATGCGGCAGACGAATGTGAGAGGTGCGGCGGTATATGAAAAAGCGAGTGAAGCTGGTGGTGGCCTACGACGGCACAGCCTACCACGGCTGGCAGATCCAGCCGGGGGCCGTCACCATAGAGGGAGAGCTGAACAGATGCCTGACCGGGCTTTTGGGGGAGAAGATTCAGGTGATCGGCGCCAGCAGGACGGATGCCGGCGTCCATGCCCTGGGCAATGTGGCGGTCTTTGACACCCAGACACCCATCCCGGCGGAGAAGATTTCCTACGCCCTGAACCAGCGCCTGCCCATGGACATCCGCATCCAGGATTCCCGGGAGGTGCCCCTCTCCTGGCACCCCAGACACTGCGAAAGCCGCAAAACCTACGAGTACCGCATCGACAACGGAGAATTTCCCCTGCCGGTGAGAAGGCTCTACACCTATTTTACCTACCGTCCCCTGGACAGCGCCCTCATGAATGAGGCTGCCGCCTACCTGGTGGGCGAGCACGATTTTAAGAGCTTCTGCCAGGCTTCCTCCCAGGCGGAGACCACCGTGCGCACAATCTATTCCGCCCAGGCAGTCCGGGAGGGCCGTGAGATTGCGCTGCGCATCTGCGGCAGCGGCTTCCTCTACAATATGGTGCGCATCATAGCGGGAACCCTCATGGAGGTGGGAGGGGGAAAACGTCCTCCCGAGGACATTCTCCAGATCCTGGAGGCCAAGGACCGCGCGGCAGCCGGCCCCACCGCCCCCGCCTGCGGTCTCACCCTGATAAAATACGATTTTCCCCAGAATTTCTCAGGAATCGCAAATTAACTGTTGACACGCCCCATCTCCTATAATATCTCATCTTTGACACTTTATGACATCAAAAATCCCAGAAGCTGCTGAAAAATCAATAGTTTCTGGGATTTATTGGA
>CANQOL010000016.1 GCA_947625475.1 uncultured Acetatifactor sp. | reverse complement strand
GGGTAGCCAAGTCCGGAAGGGATAAACGCTGAAGGCATCTAAGCGTGAAGCCCCCCTCAAGATGAGATATCCGTGAGTAAATGCTTTGCATTAACTCGAAGACCCCTTGAAGAGTACAAGGTAGATAGGAATGAGGTGTAAGCACAGCAATGTGTTCAGCTGACATTTACTAATCGGTCGAGAGCTTAACCAGGAGGTTGGGGAAGGATGGTTGTAGGAAAGCTTTAAGGAGTATACTGTTCGGTTTTGAGGGTACAATACCCCATATAATCCTCGATAGCTCAATGGTAGAGCACTCGGCTGTTAACCGAGTTGTTGTAGGTTCGAGCCCTACTCGGGGAGTGAAACGTCAAAGAGATGGCGCTTAGAAAAGCTCGTAAACAATAGTGTTTGCGAGCTTTGTGATGTGGAACAACAGTCGTTTTAACTTGCAGCAAAAACCAATAGTGCTGGTTCATCAACCGAACAAAAGAACTAGGTCCTTGTTTTCAACTCATGGTATAAGGCGGAACTCAAAAGACAATCGTTCTCTCCTGTCAAGCTCTCCTAGCTTACGAATGAGGTCGTTTTTCTCAAGTTTCAGCACTTTGCGGATCCTTATGCTGGTCGGCTTAGATAGGCCTGCTTCTTTCCAGTATTTGACTTGGTATTCATCTTGATTATCCCCTCTGTCCGTACTGGTCATTTTATAGGCTATAAGATAATACTGGTCATTCCATATCATGACAGGGCGTTCTTTCATTCCTTGGGTATCCTCGAACTTCACTTTTGCCATCCAAATTTCATATTTCTTCATTGTCCCATTCCTTTGGCAACACAAGTACTCCGTCCGCATCGCGGTATCCTATGAAGTCAGCATCTTTGAATTGTTTTGTCTCCTGGCAAAGATCATCGTGAGCGGCGAAATAATCCCGTATTACTTCAAGAGGAATTTCGATATTAGTTTGGTTTGGGCGGTACACCTGATCCCAAGGTGTGCCGATAGCATGCGTCTTGTTTCGCAGTGCGCTGGCTGTATATTTTCCGTATTTCCGGGCAACGTTGAACAAAAGGTCTTCTATTACCGGAGTTATTTGGGAAATTGAACTCTGATCATAATTTTTAATCGGGTTGTCTCCATATCCCTTGTAAGCATGATACACTGCCGGAACGACAGGGCCGTGATCCCATGCTTCGATTTTATCATCAAAAAGTGGTTTCCCGAATTTGTTCAGATAATGCCCTTGGGCATAATAGAGCAGCTTATTTATTTTCATATTCGTAAGATCGTCGAAAGCGTCACTCATGATATAGATCATATAGTTTGCAACTGTCTTTGCGTCCATATTAAGCAGCTCCTTTCTTTCAAACAAATTGAATTTCTTGCAATATTATTATACTTTGCATTTTTAAAATATGCAATATGTTGAACGGTAACTTTTTACGGACATTTGCTTGTTATACTATTCTCATAGCTTGAAGGGGGATGCAAGATGAAACGCATTTTAATTGTTGAGGATGATACCCTTTTGAATAAAACGCTGGCCTATAATCTGGCTTCTGACGGATACGAAGCAACGGGGGCCCTCAATGCCCGGACTGCCGCCGCTAAACTGACTGCCTGTGAATATGACTTAGTCCTGCTGGATATCAACCTGCCGGATGGCAGCGGTTATGAGCTGTGCAAGCTCATTAAGCCTGATCATCCCGATACGCTGGTAATCTTTCTGACCGCCAACGATCAGGAAAGCGACCAGATACGGGGCTATGAAGCCGGGGCAGTGGATTACATCACAAAGCCGTTTTCTATCGAAGCCCTGCAGCGGAAAATCAGGGCAATGTTCTCTATGCTGGAACACCACAAGGCGCCGAGAGATCTTTATGATGACGGCAAACTGTTTTTGGACTTTTCGGAACAGACGGCCAGCTTAAATGGCCGTCCTCTGACACTTTCCCCTATGGAGTTTCGTATGCTGAACCTGTTTTGTAAAAATCAAAAACAGGTACTCACCCGCAATCTGCTTCTGGAAAAGCTGTGGGACATTGACGAAAATTTCATCGAGGAACACACACTGACGACCACCGTCAGCCGCATACGTGCCAAGATTGAGGCGGACGGAGATACCTATATCAAAACAATATACGGAATGGGCTATCAATGGACGGGAGGCGAGAAAAAATGAAGCCGGAACAGATGTCTGTCAAAAATCTTTGTCTGCTGATCGCAGCTGGGACGCTGATTTCCATGTTGATGATCACTGCTGCCCTGTTCGCTCTGACCGACAGCCTGCTTATGCTTTGGGGCGGTGCGGCGCTGACGGCCTGTGCCCTTGCCTGGCTGTTTCTGCTGGTACTGCTTTTTAATAAACGGCTTTCCGTATTTGCCGACGACCTGTGCCGGATACTGGATAACATGATAAACGGCGGAGAGGCACCGGAACAGGAAGACAGCAGGGAAACGCTCTTTGCCCGCATCAGCCACCGGCTTTCCCGCCTGTACGGCATCATGAGGGAGAACCAGCGCAGGGTGGATGCGGAACGCCAGGAGCTTCAAGCGCTGGTATCGGACATTTCCCATCAGGTAAAAACGCCGGTCAGCAATCTCAAAATGGTGACAGACACATTGCTGACGAAACCGGTAACAGATCAGGATCGGACAGACTTCTTACAGGGGATCCGCAGCCAGACCGATAAGCTGGATTTCATCTTTCAGGCTCTTGTGAAAACCTCCCGGCTGGAAACCGGGGCGATCCGGCTGGAAAAGAAAGATAAGCCGCTGTTTGACACATTGGCACAGGCCATGAACGGTATTGTTTACAAGGCAGAGAAAAAGGACATTGCCGTGACGGTGGACTGCCCGGAGGATTTACATTTGCTCCATGACGGCAAATGGACGGCGGAGGCCATTTTCAATCTGCTGGACAACGCGGTGAAATATACCCCTGCCGGAGGCAAGATTCGTGTGACGGCGGAACAATGGGAAATGTATGTCAAGCTGGATGTGGCCGACACCGGAAAGGGAATTTCAGAGAGCAGTCAAGCGTCCATTTTCCGGCGTTTCTATCGGGAAGAAGAAGTACATGACGAGCCGGGAGTCGGAATTGGGCTGTATCTGGCTCGGGAGATCATCACCCGGCAGGGCGGTTATATCAAGGTATCTTCGGAGCCCGGCAAGGGTTCTGTTTTTTCCGTCTTTCTTCCTGTCAAATAATACAGCGGCGGCCGCCTTTTAGAAATAAGCACCGGTTTGCCGTATGCTTCCCTGCAGCAAATACCGGTGTACTCTTTGGAGGGGGGCCGTCGCATTTTCAGGAAATGTCCGCGTCTTGCAACAACTCCCCTTGATTTTGGACGGGATTTTTTGCGGCGCGGACTTTTCTGTGACATTTGAGTGTTACAATCGCCTTATGAACGGGCGGACAGCCCCGAAAGGAGCATTAGGATATGAGTGTTTTGCAAACGGTTGATTTAAAGAAATATTACGGCGCCGGGCCGAACATCACCCGGGCCCTGGACGGTGTCAACTTCTGTGTGGAGCAGGGAGAGTTTGTGGCTGTGGTAGGGACTTCCGGCAGCGGCAAGACCACTCTGCTCAACATGATAGGCGGGCTGGACACCCCCACTTCCGGCAGCGTCTTTGTCCGCGGGCAGGAACTGGCGAAAAAGAACGAGGAAGAGCTGACGATTTTTCGCCGCCGCAGCATCGGCTTTATCTTCCAAAACTATAACCTTGTCCCGATTCTGAATGTCTATGAAAATATCGTCCTGCCCGTGGAGCTGGACGGCGATACGGCAGATCAGAAATTCATGGACGAGGTCGTGCGGATGCTGGCTTTGGAGGACAAGCTTAGGGATATGCCGAATCACCTCTCCGGCGGACAGCAGCAGCGTGTCGCCATTGCCCGCGCCTTGATCACCAAACCGGCTATTGTGCTGGCGGATGAACCGACCGGGAACTTAGACAGTAAGACCAGTGCCGATGTGCTTGGACTGCTTAAGCGCACCGGTATGGAGTTTAATCAGACCATTGTGATGATTACCCACAACAACGAAATTGCCCAGCTTGCCGACCGCATTGTGCGGATTGAGGACGGCAGGATTGTGGAATAAGGGAGGTGCCGGACGATGACATTCCCCTTTGAGAATGATACCGGTGCCATTGAAAAAAAGCTGGCAAAACGAAGCCTGAAATCCCGGAAAAATACCGTGGCGATTTTGGCAATCCTGCTGTCTGCGCTGCTGTTCACCGGTCTTTTCACCGTGGTCATGGACCTGAACGCCGCCTATGAGCAGAGTACCATGCGTGCCATAGGCACTTGCGCCCACGTGGGACTGAAGCACGCCACTGTCGAGGAATATGAGACGCTGGCCGCCGATGACCGCTGGGCGGGCAAGGGGTACTCCATCTATATCGGCAGCGCGGCGGGAGATGCTTTCGCCAAGCTCGGAACTGAGGTTCGCTGGGCAGATGCGTTTTACGCCGAGACGTGCTTCTGTATGCCCACGGAGGGCCGGATGCCGGAGGCGGAGGACGAGATCGCCGCCAGCCGCCTTGTGCTGGCAGCTCTTGGCGTGTCGGACGAATTGGGCACGGTGGTGCCTCTCACCATTCAGACAGATACCGAAACCGTCACCGAGAGCTTCATCCTCTGCGGCGTATGGGACGGCGATACGGCGGCGGGCGCTCAGATGGCGTGGCTCAGTCGGACCTATTCGGACAAGATTGCTCCGGCGCGTCACGGCAGTTCCGTCGGCGTGGATGACGCCCAATACACCGGCTACCTGAACGCCGCATTTATGCTGCCCCACTCCTGGCAGCTGGAGGAGCGGGGATTTCAGATTTTTTACGAACATGGCCTGGGGGACATCTTCCACTATAACTATGCCTACTCCATGTCCGGCGTCACGGCCTCCGACCTCCTGCCGGTGATGGGACTGGTACTGCTGGTGCTGGCGGCGGGGTATCTGCTCATTTACAACATTTTTTATATTTCCATCGTCCAGGACATCCATTTTTATGGGCTATTGAAAACCGTTGGAGCCACGTCGAAGCAGCTTCGGCGGCTGGTGTATAAAAAGGCTCTGCGGCTGTCCGCCGTCGGCATCCCCCTGGGCCTGGCTCTGGGGTGGCTTTTGGGCGCTGGGCTGTCCCCGGCCATTTTGTCGGGCACCACTCTGGGAAGCAGTATCTCTGTCCACAGCGCCAGCCCCCTCATCTTCCTGGCCGGGGCGGCGTTCGCCCTGCTGACGGTGTCTGTAAGCTGCCGCAAGCCCGCGCGCATCGCCGGAAAAGTCTCTCCCATGGAGGCGCTGCGCTATAACGCTGCCGTCGTCTCCCGAAAAAAGCCCCGCCGCTCCGGAGCCGTCACCCCCGCACGCATGGCGGGGCAGAACCTGGGCCGGAGCAAAAAGCGGGTGGCCGTGGTGGCCCTCAGTCTGGCCTTGAGCCTCGTCATCCTCAACACCGTGGCCGCCTTCGCCGGAGGATTTGACTTTGAAAAGTATACCGCCGCCTCTCTGGCCACCGATTTTGCCGTGGGGGATGCCGGCGTCATCAATGGCATGTCCCGTAACGCCCGGCTTTCCGCTGTGGACAGCACCCTGCGGGAGAGCATTGCCAATCTGGAGGGGTTGGAGGGCATGGGCAGCGTGTACTGCTGCTTTGCCGATCAGCCCATCACCGGCGAGCTGGCCGCCATCATCCGGGACGCGGGGCAGTATGAGGAAGTGGCCCAGTCACACATGTATCAGAACGCCGCGGGCCAGATGGACGGGACAATGGACACCCGCGGCAGTATGATCTACGCCGTCTATGGTCTGGACGATTACGCCGTCCGGAAGCTCACGGTCCTGGAGGGGGAGCTTGACTGGGACCGATGGCGGGCCGGAGAGGGTGTGTTCATCACCCCCGCCGTGCTGTGGGGCGGGAAATACTGCCTCTATCACCCCGGCGAGGCCATGAGCGTCGATCTGACGGAGCTTGTGGACGGCGCTGCGTATGACTACTGGGACGATTCAGCTGCCCGCACCGTCAAAACATACCGGGTGCTGGCGGTGGTGGAGTTTCCCGGCGCCTTCGACAGCGGCACCTACACGGGCAGCGGTACGCGCATCATTCTGCCGGAGACGGAGTATCTGCAATACGCAAACGAGAATGCCCGGCTGCCTATGATGACTGTTTTTGACGTGGATGACGGGCACATGGCCCAGGCGGAGGCATTTGTCCAAAACTATACCGAACGTGTGGATCCGACCATGGACTACCGTTCCCGGATCACCCTGGAAGAGGAATATCGGAGCCTCATCCGTATGTTCACTCTGGTGGGCGGAGCCCTGTGCGGCCTGCTGGCCCTCATCGGCATTTTGAACTTCATCAATTCCATGACCACATCGGTCCTGACCAGACGGCAGGAGCTGGCCATGCTTCAGGCCGTGGGCATGACGGGCAGGCAGGTGAAAAAGATGATGATCCTTGAGGGATTGGGCTGCGCACTTCTGGGCGTTTCCCTGGCTCTGGTACTGGGAGCGGTGGTGAATGTCACGCTCCTGCGGGCTGTCACCGCCGATATGTTCGCGTTTACCATTCGTTTCACTTTGACACCCATCCTGCTGGTCATACCGCCGCTGCTGGCTGTCTCGGCCCTTGTCCCATGGCTGTGTTGCCGAAAAATGGCAGGTATCACCATCGTGGAGCGGCTGCGATTGGCAGAGTAAGTCGAATAAAGATAGCCGGAACATATTCGCCACATTATAAAAATCCCCTCTGGTCTTTTTGAAGAAGAATCAGAGGGGGCTTTTTCGCATCCAAAAAATTTTTGAAAGAAACAAAAAATGAACGCAGTGCCTGCGAAAGCGGGCATGGAACTGTTAACCGAAAATGCGGGGCCGGAAAAAGACAATTCCTATGGTGTGGAAGCTTTTTCCTTTCAAAAGGCTATTGACATTTTTAACATGGTGACGCTTAATAAAATGGAAGTAAGATAATCAAATTAATTTAGGAGATGAAGACTGGAAAATATTGATTTTGTAAAGAATTATACACACAAAGAACCTTTATTCGTTTCGCTTGACACTGCGTGAGATGTATGATATTCTTTATCAGCACACGATGTGCTGAAAGAGGTGGGAACATGCCGGAGGACGGACAGCTTATTCATGACGAGATGAGCGGGAAAATCGTGAACGAGGCGGCTGAGCTCGCGATGAGCGAGGGGGCCGGGGAGGTCACGGTGAGGAAGATCATCCGGGCGCTGGGTGTGACGAACAGGGTCTTTTACAACCGTTTTCACAATGTGGAGGAGGTTCTGGCCATCGTCTATCGGGACATGGCCGTCAGGATGCGGGAGAGTATTCTGGACCGGTTTGACCCGGAGGGCGACTTCTTCGGGCAGATAACGGACATCGCTGCCGGGACGCTTGTTCTTTCGTATAAGCTAAAGCCGGGCATGAACCAGTACGTTTTCAGCCGGGACAGCGTGTCGCCGGAGAATTTTCGCTGGTGGCGGGAGCGCATCAGGGAATATATCGAGCTTGGGAAAGAGAAGGGCGTGGCAAAGCCGGAGCTTGACTCCGATGCCATGAGCTACGCCATCTGGTGCTTCATTCGCGGCTACAATGCCGACGCGCTGGCACGGGAGATACCCGAGGAGGAGGCACTGCGAGGCTTCCGCTACTCCTTCGGCGTGCTCCTGGACGGGATGAAGGCCGTATAAGATTCACATAGCGCCGCCAGACGGCGCTGTGTTTTGACCATATCAGCACACAATGTGCTGAAAAATAGTAAGGAGGAAGACATGTCGGTAAAGATCATTACAGATTCGACATCGGACATAACACAGACAAGGGCGGCGGAGCTTGGCGGCGAGGGCTGGACCGCCACGCTGGACCGCCCCAATCGGTGCGGTTCCGGCAAGGCGCAGCTTTGCGGAGCGCTGGGCGAGGCGCTCTGCGCCATGGAGTTTTGAAGGGAGGCCGAGAATGAACACGATCGTAAAAGTATACTGCCGCGCTTTCCAGTTCTGCTTCAGGCTGGCGATCCCGGTGCTGCCGTACCGTGACCCGGAGGTGATGGGGAGCGTCGGCGAGGTGCCGGGGAAGCTGAGGGCGCGAAAAATCGGTAAGGTCCTCATAGTCACTGACGCTGGCGTAAAAAACGCGGGACTTCTGACATCCCTTGAGGCGGCCTTGGACGGAGCCGGCATCGGGTACAGCGTCTTTGACAGGACCGTCGCCAACCCCACGGTGAGGAACGTGGAGGAGGCGAGGGAACAATACATAAAGGAGGGCTGTCAGGCCCTGGTGGGCTTTGGCGGCGGCTCGGCCATTGACTGCGCCAAGGCCGTGGGCGCACGGATCGCCAGGCCGCACAAGTCCATCGGCAGGATGGGCGGCATTTTAAAGATTCTGCTCCCCATCCCGTATCTCGTGGCCGTGCCCACCACCGCCGGGACGGGCAGTGAGGTGACCCTGGCCGCCGTCATCACCGACTCCGACACGGGCCGCAAGTTCCCGGTAAACGACTTCCCGCTCATCCCCAAGCTTGCCGTTCTGGACCCGGAGAACACAAAAAGTCTCCCCAAACACATGGTCTCCACCACCGGTATGGACGCCCTGACCCACGCGGTGGAGGCATACATCGGCAGTTCCACCACCAAGGACACGCGGGCCGACGCCCTTGAAGCCGTGAGGCTCATATTTGCCGATCTGGAAAGAGCATACTTAGGCGGGGACGAGGAGTCCAGGCGGAATATGTTGACGGCCGCTTATTTGGCGGGGAGGGCATTCTCCAAATCCTACGTGGGATACATCCATGCGGTGGCGCACTCATTGGGCGGGGCGTACAACATCCCCCATGGCCTTGCCAACGCTGTGCTGATGCCGATCGTTCTCGATTATTACGGCGAGGCCGCCTATAAGAAGCTCCACGAGCTGGCAGTCGCCGCTGGGATCGCCGCGCCGGAGGAGCCAGACCGGGACGCGGCGGAGCGGTTCATCGCCGAGATACGCGACATGAACGCGCGTATGGGCATCCCGGAGAAACTGGAGGGAATTCGGACGGAGGACGTGCCAAAGCTTGCCCGGAACGCCGCAAAGGAGGCAAATCCTCTCTACCCCGTGCCGGTGCTGATGGACGCTGGCGGGCTCGAGAAGATTTACTACAAGGTCATGGACAGGGGCGACAGCATGGACATAGAAACCCTATTGGAAAAGCAGCGAGTCTTCTTCGCCTCCGGGGCGACCCTGTCGGTGGAATACCGTGTCGAGGCACTCAAAAAGCTGCGAGAGGCAGTAAAGCGGCATGAGAAGGACATCGAGGAGGCGTTGAAGGCCGACCTTGGCAAGAGCGACTACGAGGGGTTCATGTGCGAGTCCGGCCTTGCGCTGACGGAGATAACGTGGATGATAAACCACGTCCGGGTGTTGAGCCGTGAAAAGACCGTCGCCACACCGCTTGCGCAGTTCGCCTCCCGCAGCTACATAAAGCCAGTGCCTTATGGGAATGTGCTGATCATGAGCCCGTGGAATTACCCATTTTTGCTGACCGTCGACCCCCTTGCTGACGCCATCGCCGCTGGGAACACGGCGGTGTTAAAGCCCAGCGCCTACTCCCCCGCCACAAGCCGTGTGGTGGCGGAGCTGGTGTCCGAGTGTTTCCCGCCGGAGTATGTGTCCGTGATTACCGGGGGCCGGGAGGAAAACAAGGCGCTTCTGGAGCAGAAATTCGACATGGTGTTCTTCACCGGAAGTCAGGCGGTGGGGCGCGAGGTTCTGCGCCGCTGCGCCGAGCGGCTGATCCCGGCTGTCTTGGAGCTTGGCGGCAAGAGCCCCTGCATCGTGGATGCCACGGCAGATTTAAAGCTTGCTGCCCGCCGCATTGTCTTCGGCAAATACTTAAACTGCGGCCAGACCTGCGTGGCTCCGGACTACATTCTGTGTGACAGGCGCGTCAAGGACCGGCTTGTCAGTGCCATAAAGGTCGAAATTGTCAGGCAGTACGGCGAAAAGCCCCTCACAAATCCCGACTACGGGAAGATCGTCAACCAAAAGCACTTTGATCGCCTTCTGGGCCTCATCGACCGGTCAAAGGTGGTGCTTGGCGGGGAGAGCAGCCCGGAGACGCTTCAAATCGCCCCTACGGTCATGTCGAACGTCACTTGGGACGACGCTGTGATGGGCGAGGAAATCTTCGGCCCCATACTGCCGGTCCTTTCTTATGACGATTTTGAGGACATCTTCGCCCTCCTTCGCGGCCGTCAAAAGCCCCTGGCGCTCTATATCTTCTCAAGGGACAAATCACACATCTCTGCCGTCACCTCCCGTATCCCCTACGGCGGCGGGTGCGTCAACGACGTGGTGATCCACCTGGCCACCAGCGCCATGCCCTTCGGAGGCGTGGGCGAGAGCGGCATGGGCGCCTACCACGGCGCCCGGGGCTTTGAGGCCTTCTCTCATCGGAAGTCCATTGTGGACAAAAAGACCTGGATCGACCTTCCCATGCGCTACCAGCCCTACGCGAGAAAGCTTTACGGCCCGCTGCTGAGAATATTTTTGAGGTAACCTCTCGTCCGGGATGCCCGCCTTGAAGGGACCGGCTTCACCCTCGGAATCAGCCGGAAGGCGGCCTGACCCGCAATCTGCTTCTGGAAAAGCTGTGGGATATTGAAAAAATGAAGCCGGAACAGATGTCTGTCAAAAATCTCTGCCTGCTGGCTGTCTCTGCTCTTGTCCCATGGCTGTGCTGCCGAAAAATGGCAGGTATCACCATCGTGGAGCGGCTGCGGTCTACAGAGTGAGCTGTCAGTGTTTTCTTTGCGCAAATATACGAAAAATATGTTACCGACTGTGTTGACTTATTACCGATTGTGTTGTATAATGATGATGTCGAATTCGATAATACATGATTCTCAATTTGGAGGTATGGTTATGTTTATGGAAGAACGTCATCAAAAAATTTCAGATACGATTAAAAAGAACGGCAAGATCACCATTGCCGAAATCACCAGTAAATACGGGATATCCGATGAATCTGCACGCAGGGATCTGCGGCTGCTCGAACAAAAAGGCATTTGCAAGAGAACTCACGGCGGTGCCATCTCGATAGGACAGGTGAACGTAAGGCCTCCGGTCGATCGGAATTTTGACGATATGCCTATCTTTGATAACTACAGAGAAATTTCCCGTGTCGCTGCGGGAAAAATCCGTGAGAATGACACGGTATATCTTACCGGCGGATCCTTTGGCCATATTATGGTTTCCTTTTTGCCTCGCGATATCCATTACACGGTAGTTGTGAATTCGGTTGATATTGGCAGGGAACTCAGAGGTTTTGAAAATATTGACGTATATATCGCCGGCGGTAAGATGCGGCAAAGCGGCTCACTCGTAGATAGCCTGGCAAATGAATTTGTAAGCAGATTACATTTTGACCTCTGCTTTATAACCGGAGCAGGCCTGACAGCAGAGTTCGGTCTCTCCAACGGTACAGATGAAACCGCAGCATTCCAACGCACTGTGATTAAAAACAGCCGCAGCAAATGTCTTGTTATACCGAGTTCAAAGATTGGCGTCGATTCCTTTATTAAAGTATGTGATGTGGATATTTTTGATTCCATTATCACAGACTGGGACTGCATGGAGGATCAGATAGCCGCCGTCGAAGAGAAAGGCGTCGAAATAACGGTTGTCGAGGAGCCAAAATAAGCCGAGGGCAAACATTCCGTACAGTACTCTAATGACATTTGAAAGGGAACTTCAGAAAATATGATGCAGTCAAAAATGTTGACGAACTATGGGAAACGAGTTATATTTATTAAGATGGAGCCGTGTCTGAAACAGTAAAAGTGAAAGCGGCGACAGGATAAAGGAGGAGAAAATTATGAAGAAAAGAGTTCTTTCCGTACTGCTTACCGCAGTGCTGGCAATGACGATGCTGGCAGGCTGCGGCGGCAATGCCGGGAGCACGGAGGAGAGCGGCACTGCTGCTGAAGCGGGCAATGATGCCGGAGGGAGCGCGTCGGCCGGGACATATACGATCGGCATCTGCCAGCTGGTGGAGCACCCCGCGTTGGATGCGGCCACGCAGGGATTTCAGGACGCACTGGTAGACAAACTGGGAGCGGACAGGGTGCAATTCCAGCTTCAGAACGCACAGAACGATCAGAACGTGGCGGGAACCATCTGCAACGGCTTTGTGTCCGACGGCGTTGACCTGATTCTGGCGAATGCCACCACGCCTCTGCAGTGCGCTGCGGCGGCGACCACCAGCATTCCCATTCTCGGGACTTCCATTACCGACTATGCCACCGCGCTTGAGATTGCGGACTGGACCGGTTCCACAGGCAGAAATATTTCCGGGACCTCGGATCTGGCGCCCATCGACCAGCAGGAGGATATGGTCCTGGAGCTGTTCCCCAATGTAAAGAAGGTGGGCCTTCTGTACTGTACGGCAGAGCCCAATTCCGATTATCAGATCCGGCTGTTCAGCCAGGCGCTGGAGGAGGACAATATTCCTTACCAGACATACGGCATTGCGGACACCAATGAAGTACAGTCCGTTGTGACCACGGCGGCAGGCGAGTGCGATGTGCTCTACATACCTACCGACAATACCCTTGCCAATGTGACGGAGACCGTATACAATGTTGTGGTTCCCGCCAAGGTGCCCGTAATTGCAGGTGAGGAAGGAATCTGCGGCGGCTGCGGCGTTGCGACGCTGTCCATCAGCTACTATGATCTGGGTTATGCCACCGGCGAGATGGCGTATGAAATCCTTGAGAAGGGCGCAGATATCTCTTCCATGGACGTGCGCTTCGCGCCCAATGTGACCAAGAAGTACAATGCGGAGATCTGCGCACAGCTCGGCATCACGATCCCCGAAGGATATGAGGCGATCGTAAGCGAATAAAGCCACAGAGACAAGAACAGAGGATAGGGATAGCGTGAAGAACACTGTCCCTATCTGATTTTTACACATACAGTGACCTGTTTTGCCGTGACGCAGATACGGCGGATCATCATGACAAGGAGGACAGAAGATGCTGTGTTTGATGACATTGAATCCCCTCTCCCTGATCCGGGCCCTCCCCGGCTCCGTCGCTCAGGGAATGATATGGGGCATTATGGCGCTGGGAGTCTATATTACTTTCCGCCTGCTTGATTTTCCGGATCTGACAGTGGACGGCTCCATAGCGACAGGGGCGGCAGTGTCTGTCATGCTGATCCGCGGGGGTGTGTCACCGCTTCTGTCTCTGCCTGTCGCATTTTTAGTGGGAATGCTGGCCGGACTTGCAACCGGGCTCTTGAACACACTTCTTGGAATTC
Organism: uncultured Acetatifactor sp.; assembly: GCA_947625475.1. Lineage (GTDB taxonomy): Bacteria > Bacillota > Clostridia > Lachnospirales > Lachnospiraceae > Acetatifactor. The sequence goes on along the minus strand of CANQOL010000016.1, from coordinate 51,335 downwards.
CCGGAATCCTGGCAAGTATTCTGACACAGATCTCCCTGTATTCCGTGAATCTGATGATCATGGGAAAATCCAATCAGCCTGTCAGCGTGGACAATTATCCGCTGGTGGCTTCCCTCAGGTATGTGACGGAGGGCTCCACGGCAAGCAAGTGCATGTTCTTCCTGGGAATGACGCTGTTTCTGCTTGCGCTGGTGGCCGTTCTGTATTGGTATTTCGGCACGGAGCAGGGCCAGGCCATACGGGCCACGGGCTGCAACAGCAATATGGCGAGGGCACAGGGAATCAACACCAATTTTATCAAGGTGCTGGCGCTGATGATCTCCAACGGTTTTGTGGGTCTGTCCGGAGGAATGTACGCACAGTTCCAGGGGGCGGCGGATATCAATATGGGCCGGGGCGCCATCGTGATCGGGCTGGCCGCCGTGATCATCGGGGAGGTGCTTTTCGGAAAGTTCGCGAGCAGGAGAAAGCTGGCCTTTGCCTATACCCTGATCGCGGTGATCCTCGGAGCGGTCATCTACTATATGGTGTATCAGTTCGTCCTGTGGCTGAAGATGCCCTCGGAGAATATGAAACTTTTCTCGGCTATCGTCGTTGCAATCTTTCTGGCGATCCCTTACCTGAAAGAAAAGCGGAGTGTCAAGAAGGGGGTGGCGCGATAATGGCATATGCATTGGAAATCAATGAGGTACGCAAGGTGTTTAACAGAGGCACCGTCAATGAGAAGACGGCGATGGACGGTGTGAATCTGAAATTGAACGCGGGAGATTTTGTCACCATCATCGGAGGCAACGGCGCCGGCAAATCGACTACCCTGAATGCCATAGCGGGCGTATGGCCTGTGGACAGCGGCAGGATCATCATTGACGGCACAGATATCACAGGACTGCCGGAGCACAAGCGCGCCGTGTTTCTGGGCCGTGTGTTTCAGGATCCCATGACGGGTACGGCGTCCACCATGGACATTGAGGAAAACCTGGCGATTGCCTGCAGGAGAGGACAGCGCAGGACTCTGAAGTGGGGCATTACCAGACAGGAGAGAGAAGAATTCCGCGAAAAGCTCGCCATGCTGGGGCTGGGGCTGGAAGAGCGAATGACTACGAAAGTCGGTCTCTTATCCGGCGGACAGAGACAGGCGATCACGCTGCTCATGGCATCCATGAAGCATCCGAAGCTTTTGCTGTTGGATGAGCATACTGCTGCTCTGGATCCCAAGACTGCGGCAAAGGTACTGGAGATCAGTGATAAGATCATTTCCGAGAACCGCCTGACGGCGATGATGGTGACCCACAACATGAAGGACGCCATCGCCCACGGCAATCGCCTGATCATGATGCACGAAGGCCGGATCATCTATGATGTGTCCGGGGAAGAAAAGCGCAATCTGCATGTGAAGGATTTGCTGGCTAAATTTGAGGAGGCCAGCGGGGGAGAGTTCGCCAACGACAGAATGATGCTCACATAGAACCGGGAACCCGATTCCTGCCTGCGGTGTAAAATGTGTGCCGGGAGACGCCCGGTTTACAGACATCCTATTAAAAGGCGTCTCCGCATTTTGCTTTCCTTGCGGCCTTAAAACGATCTTTTTGCTTTTTGGTTACGATTCTTGTTTCGATTCCTTTTTCGGTACACAGCTTCAAGGTGATCCGCCCTTCCTCTATAAATGGGTGACGCAAAACTCGATTGATACTTGTCTGTACCGGTTCTTTTGAGGCTGCTAAATAGGAGAATTTTTCGTCTTCATAAGGGACTTCTCCGCCTTTTAACTGCTTGTGAAGACGGCTTCTCGCAATTCTGCAGGTAAAGTGACACCAGTCATCATCGGGGAGAGGACAACTTTTTGAGTGCGGACAAGGGGCAATTATCACGGCGCCTTTGTCGATTAGCTGCGTTCTTGCGCTTCTCAAATGAGAGAAGGCAAGGGGAGTTCCAGGCTCCACGATCAGAAGGATTTTGTCCGTAATGTTCCACAGTGAGACGATCACTTTCTCACGGTCCCGATCATTCAATTCTCCGAGTGCATAGGATGCCACAACAAGATCGTATTTCATGGAGGATCCAATGTCCCTCATGTCACCGCTTAGCCATTCCGTTTTAGACATCAAAGATGGGCTGGCTTTCATAAGAGTTTTTCCGAAATCGATCATAGCCGGCTCTCGCTCAAGGCACACGATCCTCTCAGCGGTACTGATAGTGGATCCGACTGCCCAGGCGACGGTCCCCATTCCGGCTCCAACGTCAAGCACCGTCTTTATTTCCGGATGATTGATATCTAAGAAATCGTTTAATGCGGAATAAACGGCTCCATATGTTGCAGGCATTCTGACAACGGCATAGGCTAAAGTATCGATTGCGGTGGATACCAGTCTCTTGCCCTCGCCTGTTTCGTTTCTATATCTTAAAGAAATCCCCTCCGCAGCGGAACGCAATTTGCTCTGAGGGATCCCCACAGTCTGCTGTTCCATTGCAAATTTTAAATCATTGGGAAGTTCCATCAGCATCCCCCTTCACTTTATGTAACCGTATGGCTTTGGGCAGCCGCATTCTCATGTCCAGACTCATTATACCCTGTTTCAGACTAAAATCAATATCTGATTTAAGGCAAAAGGAATCCTCCTTGTTTTCAGAAAAAAAGAAAAGTGGTATCATAAACATGACATACAGCTGTCGTGTTTGATCTGCTATACTGAGAATGGAGTGGGAAAGTTATGAAGATAGACAGGCTGATCGGAATATTGTCGGTCTTGCTGCAGGAAGAAAAGACGACCGCGCCCGAGCTGGCGGAGAAATTTGAGGTTTCCAGAAGAACGATAAACCGTGATATCGAGGATCTCTGCAGAGCGGGGATCCCCGTCAGAACCGTACAGGGGACCGGCGGCGGTATCCGCATCATGGACGGATACCGGATGGACAGGACGATCCTGACATCAAGGGATATGCAGGGGATCCTCGCCGGACTCCGGAGCCTTGACAGCGTGAGCGGAAGCAAATATTACAGCCGGCTGATGGAAAAGCTGCAGACCGGTTCTTCGGAATTTGTCAGCGGCAGGGATTTCATGCTGATCGATCTGTCCTCCTGGTATAAGGGAGCGCTTGCCCCGAAAATAGAGATGATACAGGATGCGATTGAGAACAGGCGTCTGCTGGATTTCAGGTATTACGCCCCGGCGGGGGAGAGCGTCAGAACAATCGAGCCATATTACTTGGTATTCAAGTGGACAAGCTGGTATGTATGGGGCGCAAAGGTTCCGGCGGAGACCAGTTCTGCGCCGGCCGGAGCGGAGGGGAGAGAGTGCGGGAAGCGCAATGATTTCCGCCTGTTTAAGCTGAACCGCATGGATCAGGTGTCTGTCTCCGAGAAAACCTTCGTGTGCAGGGAAGTCCCGATGCCGGATTTGTCCAACGAAAAGATATTTCCGGGGGGCATCCGGGTCAAAGCCCTTTTTGATCCGGATGTGAAATGGCGCCTGGTGGAAGAATTCGGCCCCCGCTGCTTTACCGAGACGGATGACGGGCGCCTGCTTTTTCAGGCAGATTATACGGATCTGGAAAATCTTCTCACATGGATTTTAACCTTCGGGGAAAAGGCGGAGGTGCTGGAACCGGCGGAAGTGAGGGAGAGGATCTGCAGGATAGCGGATGCTTTGAGAAAAACCTACGGGAGGGGGTGATCACATGAGATATGAATGGGTGGATGAGTATCTGATGAAAAAAACGGGTGTGACCAGGGATCTGCAGAAGGACTGGAATTGGATGCGCTATCAGATCGGCGGGAAAATGTTTGCGGCGGTATGTAGGGACTGGAAGGATCAGCCTTATTATATTACGCTGAAGCTGGAGCCGCTGGAGGGCGATTTTTTGCGGACGCAGTATGAGGATATCATCCCCGGCTATTACATGAACAAAACGCACTGGAATTCGGTAAAGGCGGATGGCGCGGTGCCGGATGAACTCCTGAAAGACCTGCTGGATAAGTCCTATCGGATCGTACTGGGAGGCCTGAGCAAGAAAAAGCAGAAGGAAATTCTGGAGACGGCGGAAAGGAATGATCTCATCAGCTGCTGCGGCGCCGATTGCGCGGCCTGCTATTGTTATGGGAAAATGTGTCAGGGATGCACCGCCGCATACGGAAAGGTGTTCCATGCGCCGGAAGGAAAGGAATGTCCTGTTTATGCCTGCTGCAGGATTCAAAATGGCTTTCTTTCCTGCGGCGGCTGCGGGAAGCTGCCCTGCGACCTGATTTTGGGGACGAGGGATCCGCGGCTGTCCGAAGAGGAATTTATGCAGACGGTGTCTGACAGAGTAAAGAGGTTAAAGGGGTGACGGTGATGGCGTTTGACTATAAGAAGGAATATAAGGAATTTTATCTGCCCAAGACATTCCCGGGAATCGTTACGGTCCCGGAGATGAATTATATTGCGGTTCGGGGTCAGGGAGATCCGAATGTGGAGGGGGGAGAGTATCAGGCTTCCATCGGGCTGCTGTATGGGATTGCTTTCACGATTAAGATGAGCAGGAAAGGCAGTCATCAGATGGACGGATATTTTGATTATGTGGTTCCGCCGCTGGAAGGATTCTGGTGGCAGGACGGCGTTCAGGGGATCGACTATGTGCATAAGGAGAACTTTCAGTGGATATCGCTGATACGGCTGCCGGAGTTTGTCACAAGGGAAGAGTTTGACTGGGCGGTTTCCGAGGCGTCGGCTAAGAAAAAACAGGACTTTTCCAGAGCGGCGTTTCTGACCTACGACGAGGGGCTGTGCGTGCAGTGTATGCACATTGGGCCATACGATGACGAGCCGGGGACAGTGGAAGCCATGGGTCGGTATGTGGAAGAGCAGGGATATGCGCTGGACATCACGGATCAAAGATTTCATCATGAGATTTACCTGAGCGATGCCAGAAGATGTGCGCCAAAGAAGCTGAGGACAGTCATCCGGCTTCCGATACGGAGGATAAAAAATTAAAAAAAGCTCTTGACCCTCACGGAACGTCATGGGATATGCTGATATTGTCAAAGGAGGATGTCAAATGAGAACAGTGAAAGATGTATCCAAACTGACAGGTATCAGCGTGCGCACGCTGCACTATTATGACGAGATCGGTCTGCTGAAGCCGAGCATGATCAGTGGAGCGGGTTACCGGCTTTATGACGATAAAGCCCTGGAGGATTTACAGCAGATCCTGTTCTTCCGGGAGTTTGATATGCCGCTTAAAAATATCAAAGCCATTATGAATGACCCTGCCTTTGACAGAAACAGGGTGCTGCAGAGCCAGCGGAACATGCTGGTGATGAAAAAGGAACGCCTGGAGAGGCTGATTGGCAGCATCGATCACATATTAGGAGGGAAAAACGATATGGACTTTGAGATTTTCAATCAGGAAGACATCGACAGTATTTTCCGCGCGCAGATGGAGCATATGCCGGAGGGACAGAAAAAAGCGATGGTGGAGAAGTTCGGCAGCGAGGAAGGATTCCGGCAGTATTTCCGGGAGCAGATGGGAAGCGGGCAGGCACAGAAAAATCTGAAGAAGGTGCTTGAATGGTATGGGGGAGACAGGGAAGCCCTGCTGGAGAGCACCACAAACCCAATAGGGGAAGAAGCGGTGCAGGCTTATCAGGCGAGGCTGGATGCTGTCCTGAAAAAGCTGGCAGCCAGAAAGGAAATGCCGGTTACTTCCTTTGAAGTGAAGGAAGTGATCGGGGAATACGGCTTTGTGACAAAGCAGATGTTCCAGCTTAAGGAGGAAAAATGGCTGATGCAGGATCTGGCGGAAAGGTATCGGACAGATCCCAAAATGAAAGAGGCTTTTGAACGACAATATGGGGAGGGAATGGCAGAGTTTTTCGCTGAGGCCGTTCTGGAGTTTTATAGGGAATCCGTATAAGGGAAAAGAAGGTGCGGTCGGGGATGTATGGTTTTTTACTTACCCAACCGCAACTTCTACGTTCTTTCCGCTGAAGGCAACACCGTATTTGTAGACCATTTTGACGCCCCTTGCTCTCAGCTCCGTGTCATACTCCCTGTCGTTGATTTGCTTTAGGGCTGTCTCTGAAAGGGCCCGAAGCTGGCTTTCGGAGCAGCCCTGCTCCGATTTCAGCTCGATGATGATGCCAGGGAGCTTCGGGGCGGCAGGGCAGAGCTGGATATCGTAACGTCCGGTGCCGGATTCCCGGTTGGAGGTGGTATAGGCGCCGCCCAGCAGGGCACAGATGCCCAGCATGAATCCGTGATAAAAGGTCTCATTCGCCGTATCAAAGCTACTGACTGATTGTATCAGCAGAGTCCGGATAAGCGATTTGAGCTGTTCCCCGTCCCCGGAGAAGATCGCTTCCTGTATGGAGACCGCAGTTGACTGAGGAATGACATGCTCCAGCTTCTGCAAAATCTCCTTTTGGTACACCAGCGTGATCTCCCTATTTGGCAGGGCGACCTCGCACATATAGTCCCCGCCGAAGGGCACCGCCGGTTTTGTCACTTTTAGATATCCGGCGACCAGGAGAAAGCTGTAAATCGAAGAGGGATTGCTCCTGACCTGGGGATAGATCACACTTGTGTCGATATAGGTGGTGAACGACTTGCCGTTGATCAGCGACGTGAGCTTCCGGCAGATCTCATCATCCGCCTGGCTGATCACCTCGCCTATAATGTCGTTGCTGCCGGTAGAGAGCCAGAATGCCCGCGGCTCACAGTCGTTGCTGAAATAATTGATCACCGACCAGGGATTAAAGATCTCGGTATTTCCGAAACGGTATCCGTCGTACCAGGCGCAGATCTCGTCGAACTTCTCGCTCTTTCCGTAATAGGCCGCCATCTCCTTGACCTCGCCGGCGGTAAAGCCAAAGTATTCGCTGTATTTGTTGTCCAGCACCGAATGGATTGCCAGATTGTTCAGCCCGCTGAAAATACTCTCCTTGGCGACGCGGAGGATCCCCGTCAGGAAACCGTATGCCATGTGCTTGTTGTCCTTAAAGCCGCCGGAGAGAAGGTTGCGCATGAAGGAAATCACTTCTTCGTAAAAGCCCTTTGTGTGGCCCTGCTGGATAGGCGTGTCGTATTCGTCCACGATGATGACGGCGCATTCGCCGTAATGGGCATGGAGCATTTGGGACAGATATTCCAGGGCATGGGTCATGTCAATCATCGTTCCGCTTTTGCGGACAATATTCTCAAAATACGCCTTCTCTGTTTCATCGATCCTATCGCTGGTTAGGAGGATGCTGTGCCGTTTGAATTCCTGGGCAAAGACGTTCTGCATATCCTCCAGCGTTTCCTCCCAGGAGCCATATTTCATATCCTTAAAGGAGAGGTAGATGACCGGATATCTCCCCTGGTAGCTCCGGTACTTCTCGCCGCAGGCCCAGATTTTCTTATCGGTAAAATAGCGGGAGGTGTCCTCATCCGTTTTCTCGAAGAAGGTCCGGAGCATATCCATGTTCATGGTCTTTCCAAAGCGGCGGGGGCGGGTGAAGAGAGACACCATAGGGCGCTCATCCAGAAAGTCCCGGATCAGCAGGGTTTTGTCAATATAGTAATACTCCGTGGAGGCAAGGCGGTAATCGGAAACGCCTACCGGCGGCGGGAGCCGGTCAGCCTTTTTAGCAGCAGACTGCCGGAATGCACCTGCCTTTACCCGTCCGTCCACCGGTTTTTCTGCATCGGCGGGGATGGCCCAGCTGTGGCCGGTCTTTTCCGCACCGGGGATTTTCCCGGTCTTGCAAAGGCCGGTCACGCGCCGCTCGGACAGTCCCCATCGCTTTGCAGTTTCTTTGGCGGAAATCATTTCAGACATAGAGCAGTCCCCCTATCCTGTCACACTTCAATACTTATTATATCCGTTTCCGGAAGGAAGTCAACAAGGTTTCGGAAATATGCCGTTATTTATCGGAAGTATATCGCTATTTATCGGAAATATATCGCCGCTTATCGGAAGTATACCGATTCAGAATCGATATACTTCCGAATCCTATCATTTAAAGCGTCCGTTCTTCAGGTTTTCTGAATTGCTGTTCACGGAAGGGGCATCAGGAATGTTCACCTTGCCCTGCGGCTTGGTATCCGGCCGGGGCTGCCGCATCCGCGCTTCCTGCGGAGCTCCCCAAGACGTCCTGTGGTCCGGCAGGGGTTGCCGCATCCGTGTTCCCTGCAGAGCTCCCCGAGACGCCCTCCAGTCCCAGCATAACGCGAATATGATCCATATATTCCGGGTCATGGAGCAGATCCTCCGGGACCAGGTAGCTGGAGAGGGGATTGGCCCACGGAATCACAAAAATATCTTTTTCCTCCACGTCGAAGGAAGACAAAATCAGCGCCATTTCCTCTGCGGCCGCGCCCTTCAGAGCCAGCTTTTCCTCCAGCGTTTTCTCCCGGTTGGTGCCCTGCATCAGCCCGAAACGGTAGTCATTCTCGGACATCTGCCAGACATAAACCTCCAGCCCCTTAAAGGTCCCGAGTTCAAAGTATTCCGGATATTTCGCCCGCAGCCGGTCTATCTCCTGGGAATGGGGATCCTGCTTCGGATTTGTGGCAAAGAACACCGCTGCCGCCCCACAGAGAACCAGGGCCGCGACAATAACCCAAAACGCCGGTTTTTTGTAGTGCAGCACATTTTTTACCCTTTGCTTTACGCTGACCTCTCCAAAGGCCAGCGGACAGACGGACACCAGCCGCCGTCCGCTGCTGCATTCCAGCAGGGCGGCAGAATAGTGCTTCCTTTCGTTCAAATCCATCTGCCGGATGACCTTTTCGTCGCAGGCCAGTTCAATGTCCCGGCACAGCAGCACATAGGCCGCCCAGCACAGTGGGTTGAACCAGTGAACGGCCAGGATCAGGAAACCCAGCGGCTTCCACCAGTGGTCATGTCTGGCCAAGTGAGCCCTTTCATGGGCAATCACCGGTTCCATAGCATCCCCGTCCATGCCGGAGGGCAGATAAATTTTAGGCCGTACCAGCCCCAGGATAAAAGGGGATTTCACCCGGTCGCACAGAAGGATGTTTCCCTCATAGGGAATATTCTCCGCTGTGCTCCGGCGTACCTGCACATAGCGGATGAGAGCGTACAGCAGCATAACGGCGGCGCCGGCGAGCCATAGGGCCGACGCCACAAAGGCCCAGACATAGAGCGGATTGACGCTCTCCGCCGGATTTGGCGCAAAGATCTCTCCCAGGACGGGGTTGACCGCGCGGTTGAGGGCAGGGATGCCGCTGTTGACAGCGGGCGTCTCATACTGGATGTTATGGGCGTCGAAGGTCTCGGCGCTGGGAATCAGGCTGAAGGGGCTCTCCAGAGAGAAGGGAAGCGCCAGCCGCAGGGCCACAAGCCCCCATAAAAGGACGTTCACCCATTTCGGTGCCTTTTTCAGCACGAACCGGAGCAGTACCACTGCCAAAATCAGCCAGCCTGCGGCAATGCTCCTATTCAGAATTTTCAGAAACAGATTGGTCATACGGATCTCCTTTCCAAGGCGCTCCCAATGCGCCTGTCAAATCAGCATGTCCGGCAGATCCGGGGTATCCCCCGTCTGCTCGCCTGCCCTGTCGATCAGTTCGCGAATCTGGGCAATTTCCTCGCATGTCAGCTTCTTTCCGCTGGTAAACGCGGCGAGAAAGGCCGGCAGGGAACCGGAAAAGGTCTCGTCCACATACTTTTTGCTGTGGCGGGCATAGAACTCCTGCCGGGACAGAAGAGAGGTCACCACGCCGCCGCGGTTCTGAAACAGCCCCTTGTCGCAGAGCCGGTGCAGTACCGTGTATGTGGTTGTCCGTTTCCAGGCAAACGTGGCCGCCGCCAGCTTCGTAAGCTCTGTGGAGGTCACGGGCTCCTTCTCCCAGATCATATCCGCGAAGCGGGCCTCCACAGCCCCCAATTGAATTTCCGCCATAAATACCGCCTCCTGTCTACATAGAGTAGTCTCACATATAGACTACTTCATGTAGACAGATTTGTCAAGAGAATTTTAATGTTTTATCTTAATAGGAGGGAAAAGCCGTGCTGAGGGAAAAGCTATGCGGAAAAAGTGAGGAAAAGTGCGGGGAAAGAACAGACGGTACTGTGCGCGATCGGCAGATCCATCCGCCTTGGATGTCCGGCAGAAGGGGCTCCGAAAGCGCACAGTGCCCTGGAATCAGGAAAATCTTTCCTAATGAAAAGGCGGTAAAGCAGATACGGCACTCACTGTCCCTCGATCACCCGGAGGAACCGGTCCCGGATTGCCTCGTCGGGGAAGGGGCCAAGCTGGGGGAGACATTCTGCGCTGATGCTTCCGCCCGCCATCTCCGCGTGACCGCCGCCGTTTCCCAGCCCCTGGAGGGCCTGGCGGATCAGATCCCCCGCATGGACGGAGGGACATTCCGAGCGCACGGAGAACCGGATCTCCTTTGCCCGGTAGGAGTAGATGATGGCCACCTCCACCTCCTCCAGGCTGAGGATGAAATCCGCCACGATGGCGATCAGCGCATCCGGGCACTCAAAGGAAATGGACGCGATTCCCACGGTGCCATACACCTTAATATTCTCGATGGCTGAGCCGTAAGCCTTCAAATCGCTGAATTCCATAGTGTTTTTGCCCAGGTCGTCCAGCTTCTCATGGTCGGCCAGGGGGAACAGGAACCGGAACATATCCAGATCCAGTTCGGTGACGCCCCTGGTAAAGTGGGCTGTATCCATCTTCAGGCCGTACAGCAGGGCCGTGGCCACATCCGCGGACATGGGCACGTTCAGCTTCTGATAATACTCCGCGATGATCGTGGCACAGCTGCCGGTCATGCGGATATCCGAATACAGGTAGCCTATCTTGGAATAGGAGGGATGGTGGTCGATGCACGCAATCTCATCCCCCGTGAAGTCCAGGATATTTCCCCCGTTCTTCTGGGAGTCCACGCAGATAATCAGATCCTCAGGGCGCATAGAGTCCTGAAGCTCGGCGTAGGAGAGGATGCTGATGCGGAGCAGCTTGGTCATTTTTCTGGTGCTGAGTTTGTCGATTTTCCCGTGGTAACACAGGACAGAGGGCACCTGGTAATGTGCCAGCAGCGCCTGCAGGCCGAAGGCGGAGGCGATGGCATCCGGATCGGGAAAGTTGTGGGTTTGAATATATACCGTTTTGGACCGGCAGAAGTCGATCAAATTGAGAAAATCCTGCATAATGGGTTCCTTTCCTGTATACTCCCGCGGCCGGTCCCTTTCCGCATTTGACGCAGCGCATAAAGCAAATTCTTGCCACCCGGACAGACCCTCAGACGCTTCCCGCCTGGGCCGCATCGTAACAGATAGAAACAGTATACAGGATTTCTCCGCGGTTTTCAACATTTGCCGAGGCAGTTTTGGGCAGTTTCCGGGGCGTTTTTTAGATTGACATTCCGGAACGGGCAGTGTACAATGAGTGCAAAGCCATAAAAGAGGAGCCACACTGCAAGGGGATTGTCCAGAGAATTGGCGGCCTGGTGCTGGAACCGCCATACAATGCCGCAGAACGGTACCCCCTCTTTTGCTGTATTACGAGAAAGCAAGTAATACCGTACTCTTGCGTTAAAAGAACAATGAGTGAAATGCAAGGTGGAACCGTGCAAAACATGCACCCTTGGGTAGAATCAATATACCTGGGGGCTTTTTTGTTTGAACAGGCCGCAGCGCCGGCAGGGAAGGCCTGCGGGGACAAAGGGCTCCCGGGAATCTATGGAGAAGGAGAGAAAAGCCATGAAAGTGATTTGCAGTGACGGAAGCGTCCGCGAGTGTGATGAGAAGGAGGAACTGCACGTTCTTCGGCACAGCGCGGCCCATATTATGGCCCAGGCCATCGGGAGACTGTACCCCGGAGCGGATTTCGCATACGGCCCGGCCAATGAGAACGGCTTCTACTATGATGTGGATCTGGGGGATCGGAAGATCACGGAGGATGACCTTCCGGCCATTGAGGCGGAGATGAAGCGGATCTGCAAGGAGAATCTTCCCTTTAAGGTGTTTACACTGCCCCGCCCGGAGGCCAAAAAGCTCATGGAGGAGCGGGGAGAGAAATATAAGCTGGAGCATATCGACGACCTGGCGGAGGATGCGGTGATCAGCTTTTATCAGCAGGGGGAGTACATTGACATGTGTGTGGGCCCCCACATCACCTACACGAAGGCCCTGAAGGCGTTCAAGCTGACCAAGGTTTCCGGTGCCTACTGGAAGGCGGACAAGAACAACAAGATGCTGACCAGGATCAACGGGGTGGCCTTCCGCAGCAATGAGGAACTGGACAGCTATCTGAGGATGATTGAGGAAGCCGAGAAGCGGGATCACCGGAAAATCGGCCGCGAGATGGATTTGTTCATGACGAGCGATGCCGGCCCGGGCTTCCCCTTCTTCCTGGACAAGGGACTGATTATTAAAAATCTGTTGATCGATTACTGGAGAGAGCTGCACAGACGGGAGGGCTATATGGAGGTTTCCACCCCCATGATCCTGAACCGTTCGCTGTGGGAGACCTCCGGCCACTGGTCCCATTACAAGGATAAAATGTACACCACGGAGATCGACGGGGAGAATTACGGGATTAAGCCCATGAACTGCCCGGGAGGCATCATCGTCTATAAGAGCAGGCCCCATTCCTACAAGGAGCTGCCCATCCGGTGCGGAGAGCTGGGGCTGGTGCACCGCCATGAGCTGAAGGGCACCCTCCACGGGCTGTTCCGGGTCCGCTGCTTTACCCAGGACGACGCCCACATCTTTATGACCAGGGAGCAGATCCCCGATGAGATCAAGGGAGTCATCCGGCTGATCGATGAGGTGTACGGCAAGTTCGGCTTCAAGTATCATGTGGAGCTGTCCACCAGGCCGGAGGACAGCATGGGCAGCGACGAGGACTGGGAGGAAGCCACCAGGGGACTGTGCAAGGCCCTGGATGATCTGCATATGGATTATGTGGTCAATGAGGGAGACGGAGCCTTCTACGGGCCCAAGATTGACTTCCATCTGGAGGATTCCCTGGGGAGGACCTGGCAGTGCGGGACCATCCAGCTGGATTTCCAGATGCCTCTGAACTTCCAGGTGGAATATATTGACGAAAACAGCGTCCCCAGGCGGCCGATTATGATCCACCGGGTGGTGTTCGGCTCCATTGAGCGCTTCCTGGGAATCCTGACGGAGCATTACGCAGGGAAATTCCCGGTATGGCTGGCTCCGGTGCAGGTGAAGATCCTGCCCGTGTCGGAAAAGACCATGGAGTATTCCCTGCAGGTGTGCGAGGTCCTGAAGGCACAGGGCATCCGCTGCGAGGTGGATACCCGGGATGAGAAGATCGGGTACAAGATCCGGGAGGCCCAGCAGGTGGCCCGGGTGCCCTACATGCTGGTGCTGGGGGCAAAGGAGGCGGAGGCCGGCCTGATTACGGTCCGCAAGAGAGATTCCGCCGAATCCGTCACCATGGAGTTGGAAAAGTTCACGGCGCAGGTAAAGGAGCTGAACGATAAGAGGCTCTCCTGACGGTGAGAAAAAAATTTTCCCTCTTGCCAGATGCCGCAAGGTGTGTTATGATAATACACGTTGAAGCGCACTTGCCTTCGACTCTATATTGCGGCGTCTTAGCCAAGTGGTAAGGCGCGGGTCTGCAACACCCTTACCGCCGGTTCAAATCCGGCAGACGCCTTCAAAAAACCTCAGAACGTCTGTTTATGAGGTTTTTTGTTATTGGTATTTCTGCCGGCGGGGCCGGCGGAGAGAGGAGCAGAGTCATGACGAGAGAGGAAGTTCTGCAGTATGCAAAGGAGCAGTACGGCACGGATCCGGACTATCCCTGGAGGCGGGACCGGGAGAGCGCGGTGCTACGCCACGCCGACAGCCGCAGGTGGTACGGCCTGCTCATGCGGGTGGGAAAGGACAGGCTGGGACTGCCGGGCGGGGAGTCGGTTGATATTTTGAATGTAAAGTGCGATCCCATGCTGGGGGAGGCTCTGCGCAGGGGCCCGGGCATTTTCCCGGCCTATCATATGAATCACGCGGAGTGGATCAGCATTCTGCTGGACGGCACGGTGGAGGGGGAGAGGGTGCTAGATCTGCTGGATTTGAGCTACCGCCTGACCGCCTCCCGGAAGGAGAAAAATCAGGCCAGAGGCCCCAAGGAGTGGATTATCCCGGCCAACTACCGGTATTACAATGTGGAGGAGGGGCTGGCCGAGAGCCCTGTGATGGAGTGGAAGCAGAGCAGCGACGTCCGGGTGGGAGATACGGTTTATCTGTATATGGGCGCCCCCATTTCCGCCATCCTCTACAAATTTAAGGCCATTGAGGTCAACATCCCCTATCAGTATGAGGACAGTCATCTGACCATCCGCCGGGCCATGAAGCTGGAGCTTATGGAGCGGTACGATAAGGACCGTTTCCCCTTAAGGCTCCTGAAATCCTTCGGGGTTTACGCGGTGAGAAGCCCCCGCAGCATGCCCCACAGCCTAAGCTGTGAGATCAATGGGCCCGGAGAGGCCGGTCTGCCCTGAAAGGCTCCGGGCCGGAGCGGAAGAAGGGATCGGCGCGGGAGGGGGAGAAGATATCTCTTGCGCAATAGAGTGGGAAGCGTTAGAATAGAGGGAACCATACGAAAAGCAAAAGAGCGCCGGCGGCGCTGAGGACAGGGGGACTGGAAATGAGTGCAAATGAGAAGGAGAGAAAGGCAATCTACCTGATTAAGAAGGGGAAAAAGGGGATCTGGCGGGCGATCTTCAGCCGGGTGGGAATCATCCTGCTGATGCTTGTGGCCCAGGCCCTCATCCTGCTGGGGGTCCTGAACTGGTTTAGAGAGCTGGTCCCCCATATTTTGGGAGGCACCGTGCTGCTCACCCTGGTGATGGTGGTGTTCCTGCTCAACAGCACCATAGACCCCACCGCCAAGATTACCTGGCTGGTGTTCATCCTGGTGCTGCCGGTGTTCGGAGCCCTGCTCTTCGCCTACACCCAGAGCGATGTGGGCCACAGGACCCTGAAGGCGCGCTTTGCCCAGATCAATGGTCAGATCCGGGACAAGCTGCCCCAGAAGGAGGAAACCTGGGAGGCGCTTCACAGGCAGGATCCCGGGGCGGCGGCCCTGGCCCGGTATATCCGAAGGAGCGGCTGCTATCCGGTCTTTGAGGGAACCCAGGTGACTTATTTTCCTTTGGGGGAGGATAAATTCGCAGAGATGCTCCGGCAGCTGGAGCAGGCCCGGCATTTTATCTTTATGGAGTATTTTATCGTGGACGAGGGCAGGATGTGGGGAGAGATCCTGGAGATTCTGGCCCGGAAGGCCGCCCAGGGGGTGGAGGTGCGTGTTATGTATGACGGCACCTGCGAGTTCAGCACCCTGCCCCACGATTATCCGAAGCGCCTGAAGGACTTGGGGATCCAGTGCAAGATGTTTTCTCCGGTGACGCCCTTTATCTCCACCCATTACAATTACCGGGACCACCGGAAGATTCTGGTGATCGACGGACAGGTGGCCTTCAACGGGGGCGTGAATCTGGCGGACGAATATATCAACCATATTGTGCGCTACGGACACTGGAAGGATACCGCCCTGATGCTTAAGGGGGAGGCGGCCCGCAGCTTTACCCTGATGTTCCTGGAGATGTGGGCCATGGATGAGCGGGAGACGGAATTTGACCGCTATCTGCAGTTCCCGGCCCTGCCCGCCGAGCCGGCCCCTGGCCGGGAGACCGGCGGGGAGCTGGGGCCGGAGGGGCCTGCCGAGGCCGGCGCTGAGACCGAAGCCAAGGCTGACGCCGATGCCGACACCAAGGCTGACGCCAAGGCCAAGGGCTTTGTGCTTCCCTACGGAGACTGCCCGGTGGATTCGGACAAGGTGGGCGAGCGGGTTTACATGGATATCCTGAACCGGGCCCAGCGGTATGTACATATCATGTCCCCCTACCTGATCCTGGACGGGGAGATGGAGACGGCCCTGAAATTTGCGGCGGAGAGAGGCGTGGAGGTGGCTTTGATCCTGCCGGGGATCCCGGACAAGAAGATGCCCTATGCCCTGGCCAAGACCCATTACGCTTCCCTGCTGGAGTCCGGGGTGAAAATCTGGGAGTACACTCCCGGCTTTGTCCACGCCAAGGTCTTTGTCAGCGACGACCGGGAGGCGGTGGTGGGCACCATCAATCTGGATTACCGCAGCCTGTACCATCACTTTGAGTGCGCCACCTACCTGTACGGGGTGGACTGTATCCCCCGGATCGAGGCGGATTATCAGGATACTTTGGCCAAGTGCCGTCAGGTTACCCGGGAGAGCGTGAAGAAGGAAAAACTGTCCGTGAAGCTCACCGGCAGCCTCGCAAAGCTGATTGCGCCGCTGCTCTAGGGAAAAGCAGCGCCTCAGGGGGCTGCCTGCGGCAGCTCATCTCCCAGGGTCTCCTGCAGGGCCCCAAAGACCTGGCCGATGGGCTCCTGGATCACCAGATCCGCCTGGGAGTCCCTGGGGGTGGGAGATTTGTTGATCACAATCAGATATTTCCCCCGGAAGTAATCCACCAGTCCCGCCGCGGGATAGACCGCCAGGGAGGTGCCGCCGATGATGAGCGCATCCGCCCGGGCGATGTGGCTTACTGCCTGGGTGATGGTGTCCTGGTCCAGCCCTTCCTCGTAGAGCACCACGTCCGGCTTTACAGGGCCGCCGCACTTTTGACAGCGGGGCACTCCCTGGGAGTGCAGGATGTAATCCAGGCCGTGGAAGGCGCCGCACCGCTCGCAGTAATTGCGCAGCACGGAGCCGTGGAGCTCATAGACCGCCTTGCTGCCGGCGGCCTGGTGCAGCCCGTCAATGTTCTGGGTGACTATGGCCCGCACCTTTCCAGCGGCCTCCAGCCTGGCCAGCACCAGGTGGGCCGTGTTGGGCTTTGCCGCCGGAAAGAGCATCTTGTTGCGGTAAAAGCGGAAGAATTCCTCCGGATTTTTCCGGTAAAAGCTGTGGCTGAGGATGGTCTCGGGCGGGTAGTCGTACTGCTGATGGTACAGACCATCCACACTGCGGAAATCCGGTATGCCGCTCTCCGTGGAGACGCCCGCCCCGCCAAAAAATACGATACTGCTGCATTCCCGGACAATTTTGATCAGTTCTTCTGTCTGAGCCGACATGGTTTTCCTCCTTCCGGCGGCTGCCTTCTCTTAAATCTGCTTTCCTACGGATACGAATACGGGGAAGGAGCTGTTTCCCTTCAACTGTTTCTTCTTGGAAATCAGCACATCCTTGTCCGTGATCACATATTCGATCTGGGCGCCGTCCATGACGGCGGTATCCTCCATGAGAATAGAGTTCTTCACACAGGCGCCCTTTCCGATTTTGACGCCCCGGAACAGGATACAGTTTTCCACCTCCCCCTCGATGACGCAGCCGTCAGCCACCATGGCGTTGGTCACATGGGAGCCCGGCAGGTAGCGGGTGGGGTTGTCGTCCCGGACCTTGGTGTAGACAGGGGAAGGGGTAAAGAGGGCGTCCAGGTTATTATTGTCCAACAGCCGCATGTTTTCGGCAAAGTAGCTGTTGATGCCGCTGATGCGGGAGGTGTAGCCCTCGTACTGGTAGCCGTACACGTTCAGGTCCTTCAGCTGAGGGGCCAGAATATCCCGCTCAAAGTAGACGAACCCGTGGGCGTAGGCCCGGGTGATCTGCTGAATCAGAAGCTCTCTGTCCATCAGGTAGACATTCATGGAGAAATTCTGGGGGCGCAGGGTCTTGGGATTGGTGTGGATGGCGGTAACCCGCCCGTCCTCTATCTGCAGGGTGTAGTACAGATCCGCGCTCACCGTGGTCTGCAGCTTCATAAAGCCCTCCGGGATTTCCTCCTTTTTGTAGGCGATGGTCACGTCCGCGCCGCTGGCGATATGGGCGTCGATCATGGCCCGGAAGTCAAAGTTCATCACAATGTTGGCATCGGAGATAATCACGTATTTCTCCCGCTGCACCTTCAGAAACTCCAGGATGCTGGCCAGGGCCTCCACCCGCCCGTTGTACACCTTTACGGTTTTCTCCGCGAAGGGGGGCACGATGTTCAGACCGCCGTTTTTGCGGGTCAGATCCCACTCGCGGCCGGAGCCCAGATGCCGCATGAGGGAGCGGTAGTTTTTGCGGACGATGACAGACACATTGTCGATCCCGCAGTTGACCATGCTGGAGAGCAGGAAGTCTATGATACGGTACCGGCTCGCGAAGGGAATGGAGGCCATCAGACGCTCGTTGACCAGTTCGGGAACCAGATTGTCATAGCTGTTGGGGAAAATGATCCCCAGTGCATCTTGATTGGTATTTACCATTGTGAATCACCGTCCTTTACATGAGTATTGACCATGGCCTTGGGGCCGATGAGGGCTCTGTCACCCACCCGGACGCCGGGGCCTACGGTAGCCACGCCGTTTTGTCCCTCCGAGGGCATCTCCCCCACCAGGGCATTTTTGCCGATATATACATTCTCACCCACGATGCAGTGCTTGACGGAGGCCCCGGAGCGGATCACAGTGTTGCCCATGATCACCGCATCCTCCACCTGGGCGCCGGCCTCCACCTGTACGCCGGCAAAGAGAATGGAGTGCTTCACGCTTCCCTCGATCCGGCAGCCGTCGGTGATCATGGAGTTTTCCACCACCGCGTCCCTGCCGATCTTGTGGCCGGGCAGTCCGCTGTTGCGGCTGTAAATCTTCCAGCTCTCGTCAAAGAGGTTGATGCCGCTGGTCTCGGGATCCATGATCTCCATGTTGGCCTCCCAGAGGGAGGATATGGTTCCCACATCCTTCCAGTAGCCCTTGAAGTGGTAGGCATACATCTTCCGGTGGTCCCGCAGCAGGTTGGGGATGATGTTGTTGCCGAAATCGTTGGAGGAGCCGGGATCCGCCTCATCCTCCTGCAGATACTGCTCCAGGATATCCCGGTTGAAGATGTAGATGCCCATGGAGGCTAAGTTGGACTTGGGCTCCTTGGGTTTTTCCTGGAACTCCGTGATCCGGTCGTCCTCGTCCGCCACCATCAGGCCGAACCGGGAGGCATCCTCCCAGGGCACCTCCATGACGGCCACGGAAAACTCGGCTCCCTTTTCCTTGTGGAAGTTTAAGAAGTCGTTGTAGTCCTGCTTGCAGATCTGGTCGCCGGAGAGGATGATCACGTACTGGGGATCATACCGGTTGATAAAGGACATGTTCTGGTAGATGGCGTTGGCTGTGCCCTTGTACCAGTCGGAGCCGGAGGCCTGCTGGTAGGGGGGCAGCACATGGACGCCGCCGTAGAGCCGGTCCAGGTCCCAGGGCTGGCCGTTCCCTATGTACTCGTTCAGCACCAGGGGCTGATACTGGGTCAGGATGCCCACGGTATCGATGCCGGAATTGACGCAGTTTGACAGCGGGAAATCGATGATACGATATTTTCCGCCAAAGGGAACTGCGGGTTTTGCCAGCTTCTGTGTCAGGGCATAGAGCCTGGAGCCCTGGCCGCCGGCCAGAATCATTGCAATCATCTCTTTTGCCATATCGCTTCTCCTTTTTATGATAAAATTTTGTATCAACTGTTTGATTGGCCGTAAAGGGTATTTTCATAGAGAAAAATCCGGTAATAGCTTTCCGGTGTCTCGAAAGCTTCCTCCCGCAGAAGGCGCAGGCCCTGCTCTTCCCCGTTGATGAGATAGACGGCGGACAGCAGATACCTGCCTCCCAGCCCGGCCAGGCTGGCAAGGTCTATTTCGTACTGCCAAAGGTAGGAGCCCTCCTTCTGGATGGTGTAGTAGCCGGGGCACTCGCAGGTGAACAGATAACAGCGGTTCCCCCATTCGTCGTAATACTGCCGCAGATAGTCGCTTTTGTTTAACTCCGGCAGGATCACCCTTCGGAAGCTGTGCTTGTAGTCCAGAGAATAGTTGTTGGAGTAGCCGTCCAGACAGTAAAATCCCCGGTAATAAGCCGCCGCCGGATCGATGCCTAAGCTGACCACCCGGTACTGGCTCACATCCTCCCCGGAGGCCTGGCCTAAGTAATCGTACACCTGATCCATCAGATCCAGGGCGTAATAGTCGCTGTAGGAGATCATGGGATAGGACCGGTCCAAAAGCTTCTGGAGATTGGGCTTTAGGTTGCTTTTGTATAAAATATGGGCTCCCATCACGCAGACCGTCCCGGCAAAAAGGACAAGGACGGCAGCCCGCAAAAGCCGGGCGGGTGCAGGCAGGGCCCCTCTGCCGGCCCGGGAAGCGGATATTCCCCCTGCCAGCCGGGCGGCCGCGCCCAGAAGACAGATCAGCATCAGATACCACAGGGGAGTGGCCACCCAGAGGATCCGGTTCAGCTGAAACCCCTTCAGGGCCTGGAGATGTTCCCGGAGGGCGCAGCCCGGGGCGGCGTCCCAGAGGGCCGCGGCCAGGGACCCCAGGAGCTGGATGCCCAGCAGCCATCCCGTCAGTGACAGGTACTTTTGGAGCGCCTTATCCTCTGTAAAGGTCTTTTTCCCCCGCAGTCGGGACAGGGCGGCAAAGAACAGCAGGACGGCCGCCAGGATCAGAATATACAGATGCAGATCCTCGCTGTGCTGGACGCCGGCCGTAAAGTACGTCCGCCAGCTCTGCAGGAAGGGCTCCGGGACGATTTTGTATTCGGTCTTGTGGGAGACGCTTCCGCTTCCGGCAAATATCTGGCCGAGGAGCCTTCTGTTTTCTGCCACATAAACCGTCAGCATACAAAGCCAGGCGGTCAGGGGATATTTCCGGCTGCCTCTTTTTTGGAAGAGGATTCCTGCCAGCAGCCCTCCCAGCACCGCAAAGCCCACCAGCACAAGGGAGGAGCTTAAGGCGTACAAAATACAGTAGAGAAAGCATCCAAGGCGCCGGCGGGCCGGCCCACTTTTTTCCCCAAGCCGCCAGAAGCACCACAGCAGAAGGGGAATCCCGTATTGGGACAGGCCGTATACGGGAAGAAAGGGCAGATAGGCGAACAGAACGCCTGCCGTCATGCCGATCCATTTTTGCCCCGTAATGTCCCGCCCCAGCAGATACATGCCCAGATAGCCGGTTATGGCGCCAAACAGCTGCATGAGGGTGTAGGCGGCAAAATAGTGACCCGGCAGAAAAAGCAGCACGCACAGGGGAGCGGGCAGAGTCAGAGCGGTCTTATCCATCCCTCCCATGAATTCTGGCAGCACATCCCCCTGGAACAGATGTCTGGCCTGGAGAATGTAGGCCACCATCTCCCCGTCCAGCTGATCGTGGTAAGTGACAATCACGTCCTCTCCCAGGATTAGATAGGGGACCAGCAGGCACAGCACGGCGGCCAGCCCCAGATACCAGCACAGGTGTCCCGACAGGAGACGTGAAATTTTATTCTTTTCCGGAGGTAAGAGGGGTTCCTTCATGGCCTGTTCTCCCTGCTGACGGCAAAGCGGTCAGAAACGGCAGTGTAATCATAACGGGATAAATATACCTCAGCTGTACGGTGGGTCCCAAAAGCAGCGTCAGGCAGTAGCCCAGGATCAGGGAGAGGGGAAGCAGGGGCAGAAGCCTCCTGCGGGCGGCCAGCCAGGCGGCCAAAAGGCATCCCCACCACAAATACACACCGGGTACCATAATGTATTTCAGAAGGGGGACGCTTAAATAGCCGTTGGTGTCCGCAAAGCGCTTCAGCACTCTGTGGAGCCATTCCCACTTGGAGTCCGCACGGATACCCAGGGGAGTCAGCGCCGCCTCGTCCCACCAGGTATGGACGTACGCAAGCCCCTGTATCCTGCCGTCCTCGCTGGCATGTGCGTGGCTTTCATCCCAGGGAGACAGATAGCCCGCATCCACAGCCAGGGCCGCATTCAGATAGTCCCCCGGATACTCCAGGAAGAGCCGGAGGTAAGTCTTCAGGAAGTCCTCCGTCCGGTACCGCACCACATAGGTGTTGGTGTGGCGCTTCACGTTGTCCGCGATCTCCGGCCGGTACTCCAGGTAACCCCTATCCAGAATAAAATCGTTGATCAGATCACTGTCCTCCTGGGCCATGGATGCGTCGTCCTCCGGCAGCGCTCCGGCACCTCCGTGATACAGATAGGTCCGGGCCAGCTGCTGAATGGGCAGGCTCAGCATCTCTCTCCGGTCCCCCTGGGTGGCACGGCACAGGGAAAAAATCAGGGATAAGAGAAGACACCCGCCTCCCAGAATCAGGGCTGTTTCCCCCAAAACTCTGCCTAAGAGCCGCCGCAGACCTTTCCCGAAAAGCAACGCCGGGAAAAGGGCGCAGAGCAGAACCGCCAGGGCATACTTTCCGTTGTTGCGCAGCAGCACCGCTCCGATCCCGGACAGTACATAGAAAATGTCGGAAAGTCCGGGCCGCAGGGTGTTGCGCCTGCCCTGGAGAATCTGCCACAGCATCAGCACCTGCACCAGAAAGACGGCGCCAAACAGGGTGTCTTTGGTGATGCTGACACTCATATACCCGTGAAAGGGAAACAGGCAGCAGTACAGCAAAAGCAAAATCATCCGGCCCCTCCCGGCGCCGGAACGCTGCAAAAGCCACAGACCTAAGGAAAGAGAGGCCGCCAGCGCCAGCAGCTGAAACAGGGCGTTGAGAGCAATCCCCAGATTGGCGCTTCCCAGAAGCTCTCCTGCTTTTAAAAAGGCTCCGATCAGCAGCGTGTGAAAAATGGGGTGGTGATCGTTATAGGCATGGCTCACAATCTGGCCCAGCTGTATGGTGATGTCATAGGAGCAGATGGCCGGATAAAAGGCAAGGTAAAAGGGCAGCCAGCAGGCCGCGATCCCGATCCAGCAGGCGAAAAAAACTCTCCGGCCAGAGAGATGCCTCTTTCCTCCGGTTCCCGGACCGGCCTGGGAGCCGGCGCGGGCGCTTCTTTTCTTCTCCAGCAGGAGGAGCAAACCGTAGAGCCCACATCCGGTCACGGTACCTGCCGTCAGGCACAGGATGACAAGCCGGGCGACAAACCCGGCGTTCCAGATCAGGTTGCCGTCCCTCGCCAGGGCTCGTTCTGCGGCACAGCAGAAAAAAAACAGCCAGCCCACAGGGATGAAAAAGATGCAGCCGCTCTTTGCTTTTGGTTGTGACATAGAGTATGGCCCCTTATGACCCCCTGCGGCGCAGGAAGCCGTGAAATCCGCTTTTTGGTCTTTGTTTTTATTATAATGCGTTTTCCCCAATAAGACAAGGGAAAAAACGGCAGCGGGAGAAAAATCTTCCTTCCCTGGACAGGATAAATTCTCTATGCTATGCTAGAGGGGACGGGCCGGCGCTCAGGGCCGGGGAGGGGCGCAAGGGCCCGGAATGGAGTGGAGAGGATGACAGACAGGGAAAAGGGAACCGGATGGATTTTTGGTCTGATCAGGGGAATATGCCTGGCTTTGACGGCGGCTTTGTGGATCAGCGGCTTTTTGCTGACCTGTTATGCGGAGGATATGACCGGTCAGAAGGTTCTCACAGAGTGGGATTATCCCCTGATCCACGCGGCATGTGTGTGTGTCTTTCTCCCGGCGGCCTGGCTGATCTGGAAATGGGTCGGGAAAAAACCGCGCAGGCGCAAGCGGATCCTGCTGGGAATCACCTTGGGATGGTACCTTGCCGCCGGTGCGCTGCTGATTGTGTTCGGCAGGACGGTACCTGCCGCGGACTCCCTGTCCGTATTCTACGCAGCCCAGGATATGGCTGCCGGGGGCAGGGACGTGATTTTGTCGAGGGAGAGCTATCTGTCCTACTATCCCCAGCAGGTTGGGCTCATGGCGTACTTTGAGTGCATTATCCGGATCTGGAACCTGTTTCCTGTTTCCGTGCCCGCCTATCATCTGATCAAATGTCTGAATGCGGTGTGGGCCTGCGTGATCCTTTGCGCCCAGTATAAAACCGTGGAGGTGCTGTTCCGGGACAGCCGGGCGCAGACTCTGTATCTGTTGCTGGCCCTGTTCCATTTTCCCTTCCTGATGTACACCTCCTTTGTCTACGGGGAGATTCCCTCCATGGCCTTGTTTTCTGTGGGCCTTTGGATCGTTACCTGCCGGCTGGGGGAGAACCCGGAGCAGGGGAGCGCGGTTTCTAAGGAATGCGCAGCTCCCAAGGGATGCGCAGCTTTCAAGGAATGCGCAGCTTCCAAGGGATGCACAGCACCCAAGGGATGCCGGACCGCGGCAGAATCTCTGTCGGCAGCCCTGTGCTTCGGGGCCGCCGCAGCCCTGCGCAAGAATACCCTGATCCTTATGATCGCAGTGGCCGCTGTCCTTGTGGTGGAGGCGTTCTCCAGGAGAAGGCCTTTTCTGGCAGCTTTGGCGGGCATCTGTCTGCTGTGCTCTTTCGGCTCTCTCCCGGCGGCGGAGGCCTATTATGAGCACAGGACGGGCGGGGAACTGGCTTCGGGAGTGACGGCCCTGTCCTATGTGGCCATGGGAATGCAGGAGTCCTCCCGGGCGGAGGGGTGGTACAACGGCTTTAATTTCGACACCTACCGGGAAAGCGGCATGAACGCGGACCTGGCTAATCAGATCAGCAGGGACGCCATCCGTGAGCGTCTGGCCTATTTTAGAGAGTATCCCTCCTACGCGGCGGGCTTTTACGGCCGGAAGCTTTTGTCCCAGTGGGCGGACGGAACCTACGCCTCGCGGCAGGCCACCCTGGCCACCTTCGGAGGACGGTCCGGATTCTTTCAGCAGCTGTATGAGGGCAGGTACAGCGTGGCTTATATCAGGGTCTGCAACCTGTTCCAAAACCTTCTGTATATGGGGGCATTTCTCTTTTGCCTGGCTTCCCTCAGAAAAAAGCCTAAGTCTGCAGGCCCGGCGGAGGGCCTCTGGCAGTATATAGGCCTGATCGGGGTGCTGGGCGGCTTCCTGTTTCATATTTTCTGGGAGGCCAACGCCCGGTATATCTTTCCTTACAGCCTGCTGCTTCTGCCCTATGCCGCCAGGGGATGGAGTCTGATGCTGGAAAGGCGGAAATCTTAAAATTTTTTAAGAAACGGAGCGGGCCGGTCCTATTGAGAGGAGCCGTCATTTTTGTTATAATAATAAAGGAAGCGGAGGGAACGCAAAAGAGGGCAGAAAATGAGGCGAAGGAGAAAGAATGAGCTGATCCCCCTGGCCAGGACCAGGCGGGTGATTTATGTGTCGGAGCGGAGAAGGAGAGGGAAATATATGCCGCTGCTGGGGAAGGCGCTGGCGGTTTTGGGGGCGGTTTGCCTGCTTTACTGTCTTGCAATCTTATTTTTCATTGCCCACGGAACCCGGTTTTATCTGGTGTGGGGCGTGCTGGGCCTGTGCCTGATGGGGGCGGGGGCGCTGCTGGCCCGGACGGGTTTCTGGGAGGGCCTGCCGGGGTGGGCCAGATGGAGCGTGGGGATTTTGGCCGCGGCAGGGCTTTTTTTGTTTCTGCTGGTGGAGGGCTGCATCCTTTCCCGGTTTGGGGCCGGGGGAGAGCCCGGGGCGGATTACTGTATTGTGCTGGGAGCCCAGATGAAGGAGAACGGGCCCAGCGACGTGCTGAGAAGACGCCTGGACGCGGCGGTTTCTTACCTGGAGGAAAATCCCGGGACGAAGGTGATCGTCTCCGGCGGCAGGGGTGCGGACGAGTCTGCCTCGGAGGCCCAGGGGATGAGGGAATATCTGCTGGAGAAGGGGATTGCGGGGGAGCGGATCCTGACGGAGGATGCCTCGGCGAACACCCGGCAGAATCTGGAGTACAGCGCCGGGCTCCTGGACAGAGAAAAGGACAGCGTGGTGGTGGTGACCAACAATTTCCATGTGTACAGGGCCCTGGGAATTGCCCGCAGGCTGGGCTATGAGAACGTCAGCGGCCTGGCGGGAAGCACCGCCTTAAGCTCCCTGCCCAACAATCTGCTGCGGGAATTCTTCGGCGTCCTGAAGGATGCCCTGGCGGGAAATCTGTAGGCGCAGTGCCGGGGAAGGAGGGAGACGGGCCCATGGAGATCCATGTGGGAGATGAGGTAAAGCTGAAAAAACAGCACCCCTGCGGCAGCAGGGAATGGAAGGTGCTCAGAGAGGGAGCGGACTTCCGTCTGCAGTGTCTGGGGTGCGGCAGGCAGATTATGATTGCCAGGCGGCTCCTGGAAAAGAGCGTGAAGGAAATTTCACGGTTGTCGTCATAGACAGCGGTTGAATACAGGAGGAACCCTCGGGGGGGGCAGCTGAAGGAGGTCGCTTCTCAGGCCCCGGGACTGCTGATTTTTGCGGAAAAGCCGATTTTTTACTTGAAATTCTTGAAACGGTGTGGTATCATAGGTGCCTGTGATATATTATTCCTTGCTCCCGGTGGGACGGGGGCCAGAGACCAAAAGGAGGTAACCATTCATGAACAAGTACGAGTTAGCCGTTGTAGTCAGCGCTAAGGTCGAGGACGAAGAGAGAACTCAGGTCATCGACAAGTGCAAGGCTCTGATCGAGAGATTCGGCGGCACCATCACGGAGGTGGACGACTGGGGCAAAAAGAGGCTTGCCTACGAGATCCAGAAGATGAAGGAAGCGTTCTATTACTTCATCCGCTTCGACGCCGAGAGCACGGCGCCGGCCGAGATCGAGAGCCGTGTCCGCATTATGGACAATGTGATTCGTTACTTATGCGTTAGACTGGACGAGGCATAAAGAAAGCGAGAGAAAAGATGAATAAAGCAATTCTTATGGGAAGATTAACCAGAGACCCTGAAGTGAGGTATTCACAGAATGGCAATTCTATGGCCATTGCCAGGTTCTCTATCGCGGTTGACAGGAGATTCAAGCGGGAGGGCGAGCCCGATGCGGATTTCTTCAACTGCACTGCATTCGGCAAGCAGGGCGAGTTTGTGGAGCGCTATCTGCGCAAGGGCACCAAGGTGGCCTTAAGCGGACGCATCCAGAACGACAACTACACCAACCGGGAGGGGCAGATGGTGTACAGCGTCCGCATTATGGTGGATGAAATCGAGTTTGCCGAGAGCAAGAATGCGGGCGGTGCCTCCGGAGAAGGCGGTTACACATCAGGCACCGGCTACAGCAGCAATAACAGCAAACCTGCGCCTGCACCCAGCGGGGCAGGGGACGGCTTCATGAACATCCCGGACGGGATCGACGAGGAACTGCCGTTCAACTAGGGCCGACAGTCGAAAGTGTGTTTTGGAAACTTTCTGATGTCATGAATCATAAACGATAGGAGGCATTGACCATGGCTTTTAATAAGACAGAGAAACCTGACGCTCCGATAAGGAAAAAGGGCGGGATCCGCAGAAAGAAAAAGGTCTGCGTGTTCTGCGGCAAGGATAATGTGATCGATTACAAGGATACCAACAAGCTGAAGAGATACGTATCCGAAAGGGGAAAGATCCTTCCCCGCAGGATTACAGGCAACTGCGCAAAGCACCAGAGAGCCCTGACCGTGGCGATCAAGAGAGCCCGCCACGTGGCGCTGATGCCCTACACCTGCGATTAAGGAAACAAAAGGGACCAATAACCGAAAGGTTGTTGGTCTTTTTTCAAAATTCTCCATAACATTTTCTTTTTTGACAAATTAAACTGTGGCATACTGTGGGGAGATTTGGTATAATGTAACTTGTCAGGGAAAGATGACCCAAACCCGGCATAAGAGGCTGTTATAGATGAGAAAGCATATTAAGCTGAAGGGACGTATCAAAACCTATCTGAATTTCACGCTGTATCTGGGGGCGCTGCTGTGCGCGGTGTCCGCAGCTGTTTTCCTGCTGAATTTTGAGGCCGGACTGATTGTCTCTCTCTTTACCGTATTTTACCTGGTCATCACACTGTCCCTCTATTTTTACAATAAGCCGGTGATTATGAACGAGCTGATCAGCTTTGCCACAGAGTACGGCCAGATCCAGCGCCGGCTTCTGCGGGAGCTGGAAATTCCCTACGCCCTGCTGGACGACGGGGGCAAGGTGATTTGGACCAACCTGGCCTTTGAGAATGTGGTGCATCAGTCCAAGGGCTACAGCAAGTCGATCACGGCGCTCTTCCCCACCATCACCAGGGACCGGCTTCCGGATTCCTCCGGGGTGGACGAGGCTCAGTACGATCTGGAGTACGAGGGCAGTGAGTATGTGATCCGCTTAAAGAAGATCTCCCTGAAGGAGATGGCGGAGAACAGCGATATGATAGACGCCCGGGGCTACAGCGGTTTCCTGGTGGCGGTGTATCTGTTTGACGAGACGGCCCTGCACATTGCGCTGCAGGAGGTGGACGATCAGTCTCTGGCGGTGGGCATGATCTATCTGGACAACTATGAGGAGGCGCTTGCCAGCGTGGAGGAGGTGCGCCGGTCCCTTCTCACCGCCCTGATTGACCGGAAGATCAACAAGTATATCTCCGCCATAGACGGTATCGTGAAAAAGCTGGAGAAGGACAAATACCTGGTGATATTGAGAAAGAAGGCGCTTGCCCAGCTTCAGAGCGCCCGGTTTGACCTCCTGGAGGATGTGAAGACCGTCAATATCGGGAATGAGATGGCGGTGACCATCAGCATGGGGGTGGGCCTGGACGGACTGACCTACGCCCAGAACTATGAATTTGCCCGCAACGCCATTGACCTGGCCCTGGGCCGGGGCGGCGATCAGGCGGTGATCAAGACGCCGGAGAGCATTACCTACTACGGGGGCAAGAGCCAGCAGGTGGAGAAAAACACCCGCGTGAAGGCCCGTGTGAAGGCCCACGCCCTTCGGGAGATCATCACCGGCAAGGACAAGGTGATCATTATGGGGCACAGGATGCCGGACGCGGACAGCTTCGGGGCTGCCGTGGGGATCTATCGGATCGCCAGGGCGCTGGACCGGAAGGCGCACATTGTGCTCAGCGAAGTGAGCTCCTCCGTGCAGCCGCTGGTGGATTTGTTCAAGGGGAATCCCGAGTATGAGCCGGACATGATCCTAAACAGCCAGCAGGCCATTGAGGCGGCGGGCGGGAACGCGGTTTTAGTGGTGGTGGATGTAAACAAGCCCTCCATCACAGAGTGCCCCGAGCTGCTGCGCTACTGTAAATCCGTGGTGGTGCTGGATCATCACAGGCAGGGCTCAGAGACCATCGAGAACGCCACCCTGTCCTATGTGGAGCCCTATGCTTCCTCCACCTGCGAGATGGTGTCTGAGGTTTTGCAGTACACCTACGATAATATTAAGGTCCGTTCAGAGGAAGCGGACTGCATGTATGCCGGCATCATGATCGATACCAACAATTTCCTGAGCAAGACGGGCGTGAGAACCTTTGAGGCGGCGGCCTTCCTGCGGCGCAGCGGCGCGGATGTGACCCGGGTGCGCAAGCTCTTCCGGGAGGATGCGGCGGAGTACAAGGCCAAGGCGGACGCGGTCAGCCAGGCGGAGATCTACCGGCAGTATTTTGCCATCTCCGTATGCCCCAGCGAGGATCTGCAGAGCCCGACTACCATAGGGGCCCAGGCGGCCAACGAGCTGCTGAACATCCGGGGGATCAAGGCGAGCTTTGTGCTGACGGATTATCAGGGAAAGATCTACTTCAGCGCCCGTTCTATCGACGAGGTCAATGTGCAGCTGATCATGGAGCGTATGGGCGGCGGCGGCCATATGTCCATTGCGGGCTGCCAGATGGAGGGGACGGGGCTGATAGAGGCCATCGGCATCTTAAAGCATACCATAGACAGCATGCTGGACAACGGAGAAATCTGATCCGGAGGCCCGGATCCGGGAGAAAGGAAGAGAGAGTATGAAAGTAATTCTTTTACAGGATGAGAAAAAGCTGGGGAAAAAGGGGGATCTGGTGGAGGTCAGCGAGGGCTATGCCAGAAACTATATTCTGCCCAAGAAGATCGGTGTGGAGGCTTCCGCCAGGAATCTGAACGATCTGAAGCTGAAAAAGGCCAACGAGGAGAGGATCGCAAAGGAGCAGCTGGAGGCGGCCAGGGCCCTGGCCGAGACGCTGGAGTCCAAGCTGGTGGTGGTAAAGATCAGGGCCGGGGAGGGCGGCAAGGCATTTGGCTCCGTGTCCTCCAAGGAGATTGCGGCGGCCTTCCAGGAGCAGCACGGCATTGAGCTGGACAAGAAGAAGATTCAGCTGCCGGAGAGCCTGAAAAATTTCGGGAACTATGAGGTGACCGTCAAGCTGCACCCCATGGTGACCGGAAAGTTTACGGTGAAGGTGACGGAGGCGTAGGTCCCTCCGCGGAGAGGTGCTTTTCAGGGATGGATGAGACAGTAATAAAAAGGATCATGCCCCACAGCATAGAGGCGGAGCAGTCGGTAATCGGGTCCATGCTCATGGACAGAGAGGCGATCCTGGTGGCCTCGGAGCTGGTGACGGGGGAGGATTTCTACAATAAGCAGTACGGGGTTCTCTTTGAGACCATGGTGGAGCTGAATGACAAGGGATGCCCGGTGGATCTGGTGACTTTGCAGGACAAGCTCAGGGAGAAGGATGTGCCTCCTGAGGTGAGCAGCCTGGAGTTTGTGCGGGAGCTGCTGGAGATAGTGCCCACCTCCGCCAATGTCAAGTATTACGCCAACATTGTGGCGGAAAAGTCTACGCTCCGCCGGCTGATCCGGCTCAACGAGGATATTGCCAACACCTGCTATGCGGGCAAGGAGAGCCTGGAGTACATCCTGGAGGATACGGAGAAAAGGGTGTTCCAGCTGGTTCAGCACAGGAACACGGAGGATTTCACCCCCATCCGCCAGATTGTCATGGATGCCATGGACAGGATAGAGGCGGCCTCCCGCAGCCAGGGAAATGTGACGGGAATCGCCACGGGCTTCCTGGATCTGGACTATCGCACTGCGGGGCTGCAGCCCTCGGATCTGGTGCTGATCGCGGCCCGGCCCTCCATGGGGAAGACGGCCTTTGCCCTGAATATTGCCCAGCATGTGGCCTTCAAACAGAATCGGACAGTGGCGATCTTCAGCCTGGAGATGAGCAAGGAGCAGCTGGTGAACCGGCTCTTTGCCCTGCAGTCCAATCTGAATGCCCAGAATCTGAGGACAGGGCAGCTCAGCGACGAGGACTGGGAGAAGCTGGTGGAGGGCGCGGGGGTCATCGGGGGTTCCCGGCTCTATATAGACGACACCCCGGGCATCACGGTGCCGGAGCTGCGCAGCAAATGCCGGAAGCTGAAGCTGGAGCAGGATCTGGCGGTAGTGTTCATCGATTATCTGCAGCTGATGTCGGGTTCCGGCAGGACCGACTCCCGGCAGCAGGAGATCTCAGATATCTCCCGCTCCCTCAAGGCCCTGGCCCGGGAGCTGAAGGTGCCGGTGGTGGCTCTTTCTCAGCTCAGCCGTGCGGTGGAGCAGCGGCCGGATCACAGACCCATGATGTCGGATTTGAGAGAGTCCGGCGCCATCGAACAGGACGCGGATGTGGTGATGTTTATCTATCGGGACGAGTATTATCACCCGGACACGGAGAAGAAAGGAATCGCGGAGATTATCATCTCCAAGCAGAGGAACGGCCCTATCGGGACGGTGGATCTGGTGTGGCTTCCCGAGTATACCAAGTTTGCCAATCTGCAGAGATAAAAAAGCGGTCTGACCGCGGAAAATACGCTGTTTTTACAAAAGAGGATCCATCCCATGGGAGGGTCCTCTTTTTATCGCCAGACAGGTATGACAGAAAAAACAATGGAACATAAGTAGGAAAGGGGAATGAAAATGGGAACAAATTTGTTGATTTCCGAGGCTGCCAGGGAGGTTCATGTGGAGAGTCATGTGCTGCGCTACTGGGAGGAGGAGCTGCATCTTCCCATCCGGAGAAACGAGCAGGGACACCGATGCTATACTCAGGAGGATTTGGAGAGATTTCGGCAGATTAAAGCCATGAAAGAGAGGGGATTGCAGTTGAAGGCCATTAAGATGATTCTGAGGGACGGAAAGATCGATGTGATATCCGGGGAGGAGAACAGGGATGAGGCCCAGGTGAAGACCCTGCCTCCCGCCCCGGCGGATACCGCCGGTTCTGCCCGGGGGAGCGCCGCGGCTGATTTCGCGGAGGTATCCCAGGAGGAACCTGCGGCCTTCGGCGGCGAGAGGGCCCTGAAGGAAGGCCCGGCGGAAAAGCTGCCCATTGAGATTGT
This sequence comes from uncultured Acetatifactor sp., assembly GCA_947625475.1. GTDB lineage: Bacteria > Bacillota > Clostridia > Lachnospirales > Lachnospiraceae > Acetatifactor. The sequence goes on along the minus strand of CANQOL010000016.1, from coordinate 19,352 downwards.
GGCGGAGAGGGATCTGCCGGATCCCGGAAACCGGCTGGATTCAAAGGAGAGCCGGGGGGAGAGGGCGAGACGGCTGCAATGGCTTCTGCAGCAGCTGATCCGGGAGACTCTGAGGGAGAACAACAAGGAGCTGTGCCGGGAGATGAAGGAAAGCATCGTTAAGGAGCTGGACTATCAGTTCCGATCTCAGGAGGAGCGCGAGGAGGAGAGGGACAAGCTGTTCCACCAGAGAAATGAAGAATATTATAAGAAAATGGATGAGATGCTCCGGGCCAAAAACCGGATCCGGGAGGGGCGGGATAAAAAGGACAGACGGGCGGCAAAGCGGGAGGAAAAGGAAAATCGAAAAAGACAGCGGGAAGTAAAAAGACAGGGGAGCGACAGTGCAGAGCAAAATGAAAAGCCGGTTCCAAAGGGAAAAGAGATCCCGGACGGGGGAGAGGCCCAAAACGAAAAACCGATCCAGGACAGGAAGGCTGACGAAAAGACGGCCCAAAATGAAAAACCGGGGCAGGACGACAAAAAGATCCAGGCCTCCGGACGGAGGGAGCGGAAAAAGACATTCCTGTTTTGAGGGGCGGTGAAAGTGGCAAAGGGTGATCCAAAGGCCTTCGCCTGGGATCACCCTTTGCCCGCAAATCCGGTTAGTTCTCGCTGATAGAGCCGGTAGGACATGCGCCAGCGCAGGAACCGCAGCTGATGCACTTATCCGGATCGATCTCAAACTTGCCGTCGCCCATGCTGATTGCGCCTACAGGGCAGGCACCCTCACAAGCGCCGCAGCAGACACATCCATCGTTGATCACAAATGCCATAATGTAGTCCTCCTAATAAAAATATGTGACAAAATGAAATCCGCGTCACTTACATTGTAATATAAACCCTCTGTGAATACAAGAGCTTTTTGGAGATTTAGGCTTTCCCCGCCGGGTGATCCTTCTCATCCTGGGCGCGGCGGGCCTTGATGCCCTCCAGGATCACCTGCTTTTTCTCCAGCAGAATGTTCTGGTTCATGGCCGGCACACCCTTCAGCCGGTAGGGGATGCCCAGGCTCTCGTATTTTTTCACCCCCATGGTGTGGTAGGGGAGCACGTCCAGGGCCTTCAGGTTGTGGAACTGGCCGATATAATAGCCCAGGTCGTACAGATATTTGTCGTCGTCGGTGATGCCGGGCACCACCACATGGCGGATCCACATATCCACATGCTTCTTGTCCAGGTATTCCGCAAACTTCAGAATATTGGTGTTGGGCTGCCGGGTTAGCTCCCGGTGCTTTTCCGGATCGATATGCTTGATATCCAGCATCACCAGGTCCGTCAGGGCCGTGAGCCGGTCCAGCTTCTCCCTCTGGGAGGCGCTGTCCGGGTTGTAGGCGATCCCGGAGGTGTCGATACAGGTGTGGATATCCTTTTCCTTGGCCAGGGTGAACAGCTCCAGCAGAAAGTCGATCTGCATCAGGGGCTCCCCGCCGGTGACAGTCAGGCCGCCCCCGTTGACATAGAAGGGGCTGTTCCGCTCGTACTGCTCGATAATGTAAGAGGGCTCCATGAGAGTGCCCCCCTTCATATCCCAGGTATCCGGGTTATGACAGTAGGCGCATCTCATGGGACAGCCCTGCACGAACACCACAAACCGGGTGCCGGGGCCGTCCACAGTGCCGAAGCTCTCCAGAGAATGAATTCTGCCCTGCATAGTTTAGGTCACTCCTTGTGTTAGATTTGGCGCGCCCGCAAAGCAAAGCGGCGCAAGGGAATCCGCAGGTGAAAAAAGCGGTTCCTGGAGGCCAGGAACCGCTTCTGCTCAGCCTGCTGTCAGGCCCGGGCCTTTCCCTGGGTCATCAGATGGACTCATGGAAGGTACGGGAGATAACGTCGGCCTGCTGCTCCGGGGTCAGCTTGATGAAGTTTACTGCGTAGCCGGACACACGGATGGTCAGCTGAGGGTAGTTCTCGGGATGCTTCTGAGCGTCCAGAAGGGTCTCTCTGTTGAGAACGTTTACATTCAGGTGATGGCCGCCCTTGGTGGCGTATCCATCCAATAAGTTTACAAGGTTGTCAACCTGTGCGGTACTTGCTGCCATGATTTTTTCCTCCTATTTTTTATTTGTTATTGTATATTCCCGGACCGCGGCCCGGATGCCGGGCCGCGCCCCGAAAACGGTTCCGTTTTGCTTGGCGGATCCTTTGGGGACTATTGATAGTCGTCCAGTCCCTCATGCAGGGTGGGGACACTGCATGCCAGGGGAGTGCGGGAGCAATCCGAACAGCCCATTGTCTGAACATTCTTTGACTGCTGACTTGCGGCATCGTAATCTACATTTACATGCCCTACACCCTGGAGCATACCGCCGTCCAGAAGCTTTACAAGATCGTCAATCATTTTCTGATCATCCATTGCCGCCACGCCTTTCTTTTATTTATTCAGGTCGATCTCGATATCGCCGCTGAACACCTTATCCTCCTTGCCCAGAGCGCCGGGGATGATGGTGAAGGTATTGGAGATACCGTCCTGCGCATCCTTGAAGGGAAGCTTGGAAACAGAGGACAGGGAAGCCACTGCGCCGTGGGTGTCGCGTCCGTGCATAGGGTTGGCACCGGGTGCGAAGGGCTGGCCCTTCTTCCGTCCGTCAGGGGTGTTGCCTGTAGCCTTACCGTAGGTCACGTTGGAGGTGATGGTAAGGATGGAGGTGGTAGGAATGCCGTTGCGGTAGGTGTGATGTCTTCTCACGGCGGTCATGAACTTGTGGACGATGTCCTGAGCGATCAGGTCCACACGGTCGTCGTCATTGCCGTACTTAGGGAAGTCGCCGGTGGTCTTGAAGTCCACGATCACGCCGTCCTCGTCACGGATTACCTCAACCTTCGCGTACTTGATAGCGGACAGGGAGTCTGCCACGATGGACAGTCCGGCCACCCCGGTAGCGAAGTAACGCTTTACGTCTCTGTCATGGAGGGCCATCTCAGCTCTCTCATAGCAGTACTTATCATGCATATAGTGGATGATGTTCAGGGTATTTACATACACATCAGCCTGCCACTCCATCATATCCATGAACTTGCTCATCACATCGTCGTAGTCCAGCACATCGCCGGTAACAGGACGGTACTTGGGGCCTACCTGCTTCTTGGTCACCTCGTCCACGCCGCCGTTCAAAGCGTACAGCAGGCACTTTGCCAGGTTGGCACGTGCGCCGAAGAACTGCATCTCCTTGCCGATGACCATGGAGGACACGCAGCATGCGATGCCGTAGTCGTCGCCGTGAACCACTCTCATCAGGTCGTCGTTCTCGTACTGGATGGAAGAGGTCTGGATGGACATCTTCGCGCAGTATCTCTTCCAGTTCTCGGGAAGCCTGGTGGACCACAGAACCGTCAGGTTGGGCTCGGGAGAAGGTCCCAGGTTGGTCAGGGTGTTCAGGTAGCGGAAGCTGGTCTTGGTCACCATGTGGCGTCCGTCAACGCCAACGCCGCCCAGAGACTCGGTTACCCACACGGGATCGCCGGCGAAAATCTGGTTGTACTCGGGAGTACGGGCAAACTTGATGCAGCGCAGCTTCATAATGAAGTGGTCTACAAACTCCTGGATCTGCTCCTCGGTGAAGGTGCCGTTGGCCAGGTCTCTCTCCGCGTAGCAGTCGATGAAGGTGGAGGTACGTCCCAGGGACATAGCCGCTCCGTTCTGCTCCTTCACGGCGCACAGATATCCGAAATAGGTGAACTGGATGGCTTCCTGCACGTTCTTGGCGGGCTTGGAGATATCGTAGCCGTAGGAGGCCGCCATCTCCTTCATCAGCTTCAGAGCGGTCATCTGCTCGGAGAGCTCCTCGCGAAGACGGATCACATCGTCGGTCATCACGCGGCCGGTGGAATCCTTTTGGGCCTGCTTATCCTCCAGCAGACGGTCAATGCCGTACAGGGCGATTCTTCTGTAGTCGCCGATGATACGTCCGCGGCCGTAAGCGTCAGGCAGGCCGGTGATGATATGGGAAGAACGGCAGGCTCTCATCTCCTGATTGTATGCGTCGAAGCAGCCTGCGTTGTGGGTCTTTCTGTGAGTGGAGAAAAACTCGCTGATCTCGGGATCTACCTCGTAGCCGTTGTCAGCGCATGCCTTCTCAGCCATTCTGATGCCGCCGTAGGGCTGCAGGGAACGCTTGAAGGGCTTGTCGGTCTGGAAGCCGACGATGGTCTCCTTGGACTTGTCCAGGTAGCCGGGGCCGTGAGAGGTGATCGTGGAAACAACCTTGGTGTCCATATCCAGGACGCCGCCTGCCTCTCTCTCCTGCTTCTGCAGATCCAGCACCTGTGCCCACAGGTCTTTCGTGTTCTGGGTAGGTCCGGCCAGGAAGGATTCGTCCCCGTCATAGGGATGATAATTCTTCTGGATGAAATCACGCACGTTGATTTCAGATTCCCATTTGCCGCCTACAAAATCTGTCCATTCTGGTCTCATTTTGAAATGCCTCCTGCTAAAAATTGAATTAGTGAAATGTGTGTTTCCTCTCCCTAACTCTATAGCCTAATTATATGTAAAAGTGCCCTAAGAGTCAAGGCTGGGAGTGTACTTTTTTCTATACAAAGCAAAACAGCCCGGCGGCCGGACAGAGGGTTTATTCAGGAAAAAACAGACAAATTCTTTATTTGCTTGACTGACCTGAAAAAAAGGTTTACAATCAATTACTAGTATACGGCTTGAGAGATGCAAAAGTTGGCGGTACATAGAACTGGTACGGCAGGAAATGAGGGGCAGCCCGATGGCAAGGAAAGCGCTGTTCATCGCGACGGTGGGCGGATTCGTGACACAGTTTGAAATGAATAATGTGGCTATCCTGCAGAGAATGGGCTATGAGGTGCATTCAGCGGCCAACTTTACGGACTCCGTGTACTGCGTGAAGGAGCAGGAGCTGAAAAAAGCGGGCGTGATCCTGCACCATATCGACATAGAAAAATCCCCGTTTATGCTGCGCCAGAACGCAAAGGCCCTCTCTCAGATCCGCCGGATTATCCGTCAGGAGGGGATCAGCCTGATCCACTGCCACACCCCTGTGGGAGGGCTGCTGGGCCGGATCGCGGGCGTGACCTGCGCGGAAGTAAAGCCGCAGATCATCTACACCGCCCACGGTTTTCACTTTTACACGGGGGCGCCCCGCTTTAACTGGGTGTTCTACTATACGGTGGAGAGGCTGCTGGCCAGGGCGACGGACTGCCTGGTGACCATCAACGAGGAGGACTTTGACAGGGCAAAGAAGTTTCACCTGCGAAAGGACGGCAGAGTCTTCCGCATTCCCGGAGAGGGGCTGCATATTGAAAACTTCACCCCCGTTTCCCGGGAGGAGAAGGCGAGGCTCCGAAAGAGCCTGAACATCGAACCGGACGATTTTTTCATTCTCTCCGTGGGGGAGCTGAGCGGCAACAAGAACCACCGCATGATCATAGACTTAATTCCCAGACTGATGGAGCGCATTCCGGACAGGAAGGTGTGCTACGGGATCTGCGGAGACGGGTATTTCCGCTCGGATATCCAGAGGCGGCTGAGCGCCATGAACCTTCTGGACAATGTGCATATGTTCGGTTACCGGAAGGATATCCCCCGGATACTGGCCTGCGCGGACTGTTTCCTTTTCCCCTCCGTGAGGGAGGGGCTCGGCATGGCGGCGCTGGAAGCCATGGCCATGGAGATCCCCGTGGTGGCGGCCGACAACCGGGGGACAAGGGAGTACATGAGGCCCGGAGTGAACGGGCTGGTCTGCGATCCTCACAGGCCGGAGGATTTCCTGGACGCGCTTGCGGTGATCAGCCGGATGCCCGAGGAAAAGCTCCGCAGGATGGGCCGGGAGGGGAGAAAGGTGGCGGAGATGTTCCGCCTGGAAAAGACCCAGCCCATCATGGAAGAGGCGTACCGCTTCGCGGATCAGAGATAGGGAGTACATTTTCTGCAGATCACACAGGACCTGAGAGAGTAGGTTGAGAAAAATGGGAGAGAATGTAAGGGATACTCAGGATGAGACGGCCGTATCTGTCATTATGGGAGTATTTAATCAGTTCCGCTTTGAGGAGCTGGATCTTGCCATCTGGTCCATTTTGACACAGACGCTGAAAAATCTGGAATTCATTATTTATAACGACGGCTCGGACGCCGTGGTGGGCGAACGGCTCAGGCGCTGGGCCCGGCTGGATTCCAGGATCCGCCTGGTGGGCCAGGAAAAAAATCAGGGGCTCGCCTATTCGCTGAACCAGTGCATCGCCCTGGCCAGGGGAAAATATATCGCCCGGATGGATGCCGACGATATCTCCAAGGAGAACCGTCTTCAGATCCAATACGAATATTTGGAGAGCCATCCGGAGATGGCGCTGGTGGGGTGCTGCGCGGAGCTGATCGGGCAGAGCGGACTCTGGGGCTTCAGGGATATGCCCAGGTATCCGGAACAGCCGGATTTTTTGGCCTACTCCCCCTACATACATCCCACCGTCATGTTCCGCAGAGAGGTGCTTGAGAGAGCCGGCGGCTACAAGGTGTCCAGGGACACGCTGCGCTGTGAGGATTATGAGCTCTTCATGCGGCTGATGGTGATGGGCTACAAGGGCTGTAATCTGCCGGACCGGCTGTTTTTATACAGAGAGGACAGCAAAGCCTATCGCAGGAGGACGTATGCCTCCCGGATCGCGGAGGCCAAGGTGAGGTTCCAGAGCTTTGGAGAGCTGCAGGTGGAGTTCCCGGCCCGGATCGCGTACACCATCAAGCCTCTGCTGATCGGACTGGTGCCCCGGGGAATTATGGAGCAGTTCAAACACAATCAAAACAAGCTGGAAGTTGTAAATGAGGAGAGATAAGCACACCGTTTACCAAAAAATATGGAGCGAGACTCCCGAGATATGGTCGGTCCTGGCAGCCTCAAAGGAGGGCGAAAAGGAGAGCCTGCTGCGGACCCAGTGCCGGATCATCTGGGGGCCTGCGCTCTTTTTCTTTGTATCCTGGGTGCTGAGGCAGGCGGCCGCCTCGGGGAAGCGGAGAATTTATTTCCTGGCGAGGGACGGCTATATGATGCAGAGGATCGCCTCTCTCATGGCGCAGAGCTGGAAGCTGCCGGTGGAATGCCGCTATCTGAAGGGGTCCCGGTATGCCCTGCGCATCCCCCAGTACGCCGTGAACCCGGATGTGTGTCTGGATCACATGTGCCGCGGCGGAATCGAGGTGACGCTTCGGAAGGTCTTCATGAGGGTTGGATTTACAGAGGGGGAGGCGGGGGAGCTTGGCCGTCTGCTGGATCCCGGCTGCCCGGCGGATCAGCCGCTGGCCTACGCCAGACTGCAGCGGCTGCGCTCGGAGCTGAAAGGGTTTGCCCCCCTGTGGGAGGCGCTGAGGCGGAAGACCGAGGGGGCCTTTGACCTGGCACGGGGGTATCTTGCCCAGGAGGGACTGCTGGGGGAGGAGCCCTATGCGCTGGTGGACAGCGGGTGGACGGGCTCCATCCAGGCAAGCCTGGCGGAGCTGCTGCGGCATATGGGCTGCCCAAACCGGCCGGAGGGATATTATTTCGGTCTCTTTGAACAGCCGGCCGGCGAGGCGGCGGGGAGCTTCCACAGCTACTATTTTTCTCCCTCCCGGGGAATCCGAAGGAAGGTATATTTCAATAATAATATGTTTGAGGCGGTCTGCAGCTCCCCTGAAGGGATGGCGGTGGGCTATGAGAAGGGAACCGACGGGTATCGGGCCGTTTTGGGGGCGCCGGAGAGCTGCAACAGGGCCAGGATCCAGGAGAGCAGCGTCTATATCAGCCAGACGGCCGAAGATCTCCTTGGGACAGGGATCACTCTGGAGGAGGCGTCCGGGGAAAAATGGAAGAGGATTCTCTTTCGGCTGTTCCGGCAGGTCATGGTCTGCCCCTCCCCCCAGGAGCTGGCTCTCTACGGGAGCTATCTGTTCTCCGACGATGTGAACGAGCTGTGTGTGGAGCCCCTGGCAAAGGAGATGACATCCCGGGAGATTTCTCAGAACCATGTGCTGCAAAAGGCGGTGGGCATGCTGCGCAGAGACTGCTATATCCCGGAGAGCCCCTGGCTCTTTGGCAGCATCGAGAAGAGGGGGGAGCTTCGGGCCTGGCACAGATGGAATGAGATCGCCTACCGGTATCTGATGATTGCCAGAAAGCAGCTGCGGGCAAAAAGGACGGAGAAACACAGGACCGGTGAGGTTTAGGGGGCGGGAGGCTTACATGAGTCTGCGGATGAAGGTATACAATTTATTGGTGAACCGCAATCCGGCGATCCGGCGGCGCTACCAGAGCAGAGCGGCAAAGGCCCGGGGAGTCGGGAAGCTGGGGGCCTGGCTTTACCTGCTCTGGCTGAATGTCCTGTGCCTGTTTGGGGGAGGAAAGCGGCTGGAGGAGGACAGCCATGTCTGGGAGGAAAAGGATCTGCCTCTGGAGGAGAGCGAGTCCGCCCGGTTTCAGATGCCCCCGGCGGAAGAATTTGTCCGGCGGCTTCTGCCCTACGACGTGATTTCCTTTGATATTTTTGACACGCTGATTTTCAGACCCTTCAGTTCGCCTGCGGATCTGTTTTTTTTGGTGGGGGAAAGGCTGGATTACCCGGACTTTCAGCGGATCCGCTGCCAGTTGGAGGGGACTGCCCGGCGGGAGGCATTTGAAAAGCGGGGGAGCTATGAGGTAACCCTGGACGAGATTTATGCCGTGATGGAGCGGGAGACGGGGATCCCGCGCCGGGCGGGGCAGGAGACCGAGTTCCGGACGGAGAAGGAGCTGTGCCGTCCCAACCCCTACATGCTGCAGGTGTACCGCCGGCTTTTAGAGGCGGGCAAGCGGGTGATTTTGCTGTCGGATATGTATCTGGAAAAGGACCGGATCGGGACGCTGCTTGCCCTGTGCGGTTACGAGGGCTATGAGGCCCTCTATCTCTCCAACGACCGCGGGAAGGGAAAGTTCGACGGCGCTCTGTACCGCCTGGCCGGGGAAGAGCTTGGGAAGGATCTGAAATATATCCAAATCGGCGACAACATGGAGTCCGACGTGCGCCAGGCCCGGCGGGCCGGCTGGGAGAGCATCCATTACCCCAATGTCCAGGACATGGGGGAAACCTTCCGGGCCGGGAAGATGTCCCCCCTGGTGGGAAGCGCCTATCGGGGGATTGTGAACGCGCATCTGCACTGCGGGCTGAATGTGTATTCCAGGGAGTATGAGTACGGCTTTGTGTACGGAGGGCTCCTGATTCTGGGATACTGCCATTTTATCCATGAATACGCGCAGGCGCATCAGATCGATAAGATCCTCTTCCTTGCCCGGGACGGGGATATTTTAAAGCAGGTGTACGACAGGCTTTACCCTGAAGAGAATACGGAGTATGTGTACTGGTCCCGGCTGGCGGCGGCCAAGATGACGGCCCGGTATTATAAGTATGATTATCTGCGGCGGTTCCTGGTGCACAAGATCAACCAGAAGATTCCTTTGGACCAGATTTTCGCCTCCATGGAGCTGACCGACATGCTGCCCCTGCTTCTGAAGGAGAGGAAGGATCTGACAGCCCAGAGCTGCCTGACCGATCGGAATCTGGAACAGGTGAAGGCATTTTTCCTGGCTCACTGGCAGGAGACGACGGAGCACTACCGGGAGCAGATCGGGGCCGGCGGAGAATACTTCGCCCGGATTCTGCGGGGGTGTGAGAGAGCCTGCGCCGTGGACGTGGGCTGGGCGGGGAGCGGCGCCATGGCGCTGCGCTGCCTGATCGAGAAGGAGTGGCATATCCCCTGCAGGCTGACGGGCCTTTTGGCGGGGACCAATACGGTGCACAACGCGGAGCCGGATACCGGCGAGGCCCAGCTGGCCAGCGGCGCGCTGGCAAGCTATCTGTTCAGCAGCAGCAGCAACCGGGATCTCTGGGAGTACCATGACCTGAACCGGGGAGACAACCTGTATCTGGAGCTGCTGATGAGCTCTCCCCATCCCTCTTTCAAGGGCTTCGGACGGGGGGAGAAGGGAGAGGTGACCTATCTCTTCGGCGAGCCGGAAAAAAATCAGGAGGGCGTCAGGCAGATCCAGAGGGGCGTGCTGGATTTTGTCTCCCTTTACAGCCAGGCATTTGAAAAATATCCTTATCTTCTGAACATCAGCGGCAGAGACGCCTACGCGCCTCTGGCGGCGGCAGGGGGCAAAAGACAGGCGTATCTGAAGAAGGTGTACGAGGCATTTGAACTGAAGGTGGGAATCTAAAGCGATAAACTTTTGAAAAAATCTGCATAGCAGCGAAGAGAAGAGAGAGACTGATAAGGTCTCTCTTTTTATGCCTGAATGCAGGTTGCCCTGGGCAGACCGTCTTCAGGGCCATTTGGTAAATCATGCAAAACGCAGAATTTCGCTTGACAAGCCTGTGCTTTTATCCTATAGTTAACTTGTTGTTTCGTTAAGTATAATATTTACGAAAAACATATGCCGCATAATAATAGGAAGAGAGAACGTTATTTTCGGGGGACAGACGCATGATCCATGATAAGCTGGAAAATCTGATCCGGTATATTCCCGCGGGCAAACGGGCGGCAGTGCAGGATTTTTTGGAAAAGCTGTCGGAAGATATGGAGGAGGGGACATACGGGATTGACGGTTCGGATGTATACGCGAAAATCATGTCCTATCCCACCAAGGAGAGGGAGCGCTGCGCCATAGAAGCCCATGACCTTTACTGTGACATTCAGTTTTCTTTGACGGGAGAGGAAGGAATATCCGTCTATCCGAGAGAACTTCTGATCCAGAGGACCCGGGATCCGGAGACGGATTTTATGACCCTGGAGAGCGGCGGCATCATGCCGGCAGCCACAGTCTGCAATAGGAAAGGATATTTTACCCTGATTCATCCCTGGGAGGCGCACCGCCCCCAGGAGTCGCCGGACGGCACCTGCGCCGCGGTGAAAAAGGGAGTCATTAAGATCAAGGAGAGTCTGTTATGAGCAAACGGTACATTGCAATGATCCCGGCGAGACTCGGCTCCAAGAGGATCCCAAAGAAAAACATCCGATATATGGGGGAGAAGCCGCTGATCCAGTATCCCATAGAGCTGGCCCAAAAGGAAAAGAGATTTCAGAGCGTCTGGGTCAATACGGAGAGCGGGGAGCTGGGGAAAATCGCTGAGGATATGGGAATCTGCTTTCACCGGCGCCCCCCGGAGCTGGCCGGAGATACCGCCACCAACCGGGAGTTTACATACGAATTTATGGAAAAGCACGACTGCGATTATGTGGTCATGATCAATCCCACTTCCCCCATGCTGCGCCAGGATACCCTCAGGCACTTCCTGGATTATGTGGAAGAAAACGAGTTTGACACAGTGCTCTCCGTGATCGCGGAAAGGGAAGAGATCTTCTACCGGGGGGAGCCACTGAATTTTACCTTGGAGAAAAAGGTAAACAGCCAGCTGTTGGAGCCCGCAGAGTCGGTATGCTGGGCGCTGACCGCATGGAGACGGGAAACCTTCATGAGGCTGCAGGAGCAGGGAATCAACCCTGTTTTCGGCGGGCGTCTGGGGAGATTCCCCATCCCCAAGGACGAGTCCTGTGATCTGGACACACCGGAGGACTGGAACATTGCGGAGGGGATCCTGATGTCCAGAATACATCCGTTTGAAGAGAGGTATATGGAGCTATGAACTGCAGAAAGTATTCGTCCGATTATTACGCGGACATTCACATGGGACTTAGCAGCCTGATTGCCACAGACGGTCAGGGCCGCGTGCTGGATCCGGATGCGGCTCTGGAGCAGTGGGCCGATCTGTGCGAGGAAAAAAGAAAGCAGAGGGGCGTGTTCTTTTTCTGCGGAAACGGCGCCAGCGCCACTATGGCGGAACACATGTCCCACGACTGCTTTCAGAACGCGGATTTCCTGACCCAGACCTGCTCCGAGACATCCCATATCACGGCCATCAGCAACGATATTTCCTACGAGGACGTTTTCGCATACCGGATCGGCAAGATGCTGGGAGAAAAAGATATGCTGATCACGGTTTCCTCTTCGGGCAATTCCCCGAATATTGTGAAAGCCCTTCAAAAAGCCAGAGAGCTGGGCGTCTTTGCCGTGACTCTCTCCGGCAAGAGGGAGGACAATGCGTCCAGAGGGCTGGGGGATCTGAATTTTTATGTGCCGCTGGCAACCTACGGCATGGTGGAGTCCGCCCACGCCGTACTGCTCCACTGCTGGCTGGATCTGTATCTGGACAAGTATAAAGGAGGCAGACATTGATGAAAGTCGTAGTAGGGGCATCTTCCTTTGCCGCAAACAGTGAGAAGGCGATCCGCCTTTTGTGGGAAAAGGGGATCGAGGTGGTGAAGAATCCGTACGGCAGAAAGCTGACGGTGGAGGAGACAATCGCCCATCTGCAGGGAGCGGACGGGCTGCTGGCGGGACTGGAGACGCTGGACGAGGAGGTACTGTCAAAGGCGCCGGATTTAAAGGCCATCGCAAGGATCGGCATCGGCATGGACAATGTGGATCAGGAGGCGGCAAAACGGCACGGGATCAAGGTGTCCAACACCCCGGATGCGCCCACGGCCGCGGTGGCGGAGATGGCTCTGGCCGCGCTGCTGACCATCGGACATGAGATTATTCCCTGTGACAGGGATGTACACAATCATATATGGAAAAAGAGGATCGGTTTTTCTCTGATCGGACTCAATGTGCTGTTTGTAGGGTACGGGCGCATCGGAAGAAGATTTGCGGATCACCTGCGGGCTCTGGGAAGCAATATTTCGGTGTATGATCCCTACCAGCCCCAGGTGTCGGAGCCGGATCTGGGAGAGGCCCTGGCCAAGGCGGATGTGGTCACGCTGCACGCCTCCGGCAAGGATGAGATCCTCACTCCCGAGACCTTTTCCCGCATGAAGGAGGGGGTCGTCATCTTAAACTGCGCCAGGGGGGCGCTGGTAAACGAGGACGCCCTCTATGAAAATTTAAAGAGCGGGAAGGTCTCTCATTACTGGGGAGACGTGTTTTGGCAGGAGCCCTATGAGGGCAGGCTCCTTGCCTGTGAAAACGCGATCCTGACACCTCATATTTCCACCTACAACAGCCTGTGCCGGGAGTCCATGGAGACGGAAGCGGTGCGCAATTTACTGGAGGATCTGGGCCTTGGAGAAAAGTGAGTATCTGTCGCTGGCGATTCGGGCGGCCACAGAGGCCGGCAATTTTCTGAAAAAAAGAGAAGGGATTCATGTAGACGCGCTGGAGGGAAAGGATATTAAGCTCTCCTCCGATAGGATGAGCGAAAAGATCCTCATGGATATCCTGGAGGAGAGCGGCCTTCCCATTCTGTCGGAGGAGTACGGCTTTAAGGGGGAGGAAGGCAGCCAGTGCTGGATCATTGATCCCCTGGACGGCACCATCAATTATTTCAAAGGGATGGACGAGATGGCCTGCGTGTCGGTGGCTCTCTGGCGGGATGGCAGGCCCGTCCTGGGCGTGGTCAACCGCTTTATGAAGGGAGAGCTCTTTTACGGGGAGGGAGGCTGTGGAGCCTTCCTGAACGGTGAGGAAATCCGCCCTTCCGGCATCAAGGAGACCGGACAGGCGGTTATGGCCACAGGTTTTCCGGTGAAGAGGGCCTATGATACCGAGAGCCTGACTCAGTTTGTGAAGCAGGTGCAGAGCTTTAAAAAGGTCCGTATGCTGGGGGCGGCGGCCATTATGGGCACATTTGTGGCCTGCGGCAGATTTGACGCGTACTTTGAGGATGAAATCATGATCTGGGATGTGGCCGCGGCTGTGGCGCTGGTCAACGCGGCGGGAGGCTGCACCGTGCTGAAGCTCTTACAGGACAGCAAGTGTATCTGCCAGTGCTTTGCCACCGAAGAACTCATGGAGGACTATTATGCTAAGGGCCTATGACTATGCAGAACCGGCCGGGGAGAGGGGCGCTCTGCAGGATTCGCAGCTTTTTCAGAGAGAAAAACAGATCGCCCAGAATTTTGTGATCACCCACCCTCTGAAAACGGAAACGGAGGTCTGCCCTGTCTGCGGTTCAAGGAATACGAGATTTATCTTCCAGCGCTGGGACGTCAATTACAGATTCTGTGACGACTGCGACAGTATCTTTGTCCCCATTGATCCGGAAACATGCGCGGAATACCTGGAGCTTCCGGAGATGAAGGAGCTGCGCTGCTCCGACGCCTATCAGTCCCAGGCAGTTCAGAGGCGCAGGGGCATCTGGGCGGATTTTGTCATGTGGGCGGAATACCGGACCTACCGTTATCTGGGCAGGAATACCCGGCTGGATCTCATTGATTTCGGAAATAAATATACCGGCTACATGGAGCTGTTCCAGGAGTCCAAGCTCTGCGGAAGGTACGAGCTCAGGAATTCCCTGTTCCCCCTGGAGAGCCCTCATATTGAGCAGGCGGATGTGGTTTTGTATCTCAATCAGCTGCAGCATGAGTGCATGCCGGCCGAGTCCTTAAAGCAGATCCGAAGGGCGTTAAAGGACGACGGCATATTGATCCTGAACACCAGGCTGGGAAGCGGCTTTGACATTCTGACCCTAAAGGGGGGGACGGACAATATTTTCCCCTATGAACATATTATGCTGCCGTCCAAGAGAGGGCTGGAGATCATACTGGATCAGGCAGGGTTCGACCTCCTGGAGATCACCACTCCCGGAACGCGGGACATGGAAGCCGTTTTGAAGAACCGGGAGCGGATCGAGGACACGAACTTTTTTGTAAAATATCTGCTGGACAACGCGGACGGAGCCGTTATGGCGGACTTCCAGCAGTTTCTCCAGAAAAGCGGGCTGAGCTCTTTCGCCCAGGTCGTCGCAAAAAAGAGGTGAGAGGATGAAAAAGGTCAGAACGGTGATCCTGGGGATGGGCCGCATGGGAAGGACGCGCTACGACGCCATGAAGCGTCACGGCGGGTATGAGGTCACGGCGGTCTGCGATACCAACCCGGCCAATCTGGCGGGATATCAGGAGAAAACCTACACGGACTGGAAGAAGTGCCTGGATGAGAGCGAAGCGGACGCCGTCATGGTATGCACCTTCAATGTGACGATCCCGGACATAGTCTGCTATGCGCTGGATAGGGGGTACGCTGTGTTCTCGGAGAAGCCGCCGGGACGCAATTTAAGCGACACCCTTCGGATGAGGGACGCCTGCAGCAGGGCGCAGAATCCCATCCTGAAGTTTGGATTTAATCACAGATATCACAATTCGGTCATTGAGGCAAAGGCCCTGCTGGACTCCAAGATCCTGGGAGACGTGGTGTGTGCCAGGGGGGTCTACGGGAAGGCCGGGACTCCCGCCTTTCAGAGCGAGTGGCGGAACAAGAAGGAGATCTCCGGAGGCGGCATTATGCTGGATCAGGGGATCCATATGCTGGATCTGATGTACTATTTTATGGGAAAGTTCACCAATATACAGAGTACCGTGGATCAGTTGGTCTGGAAGGACATGCCCACGGAGGATTCCGCGTTCTCCATCCTGAGGACGGAGGACGGAAAGGTTGCCTCCCTGCACTCCAGCGCAATCCAGTGGAGGCATAAATTCAGTCTGGATCTGATCTGTACGGAGGGCTTTATCTCCCTGAACGGACTGCTGACCTCCACCATGAGCTACGGGGAGGAGCGGATCACCTATTACCGCAAGGATCTGGAATGCAGGACGGGCGGACTTGGCAAGCCGGTGGAGCATACCATGTGTTTTGACACGGATGAGTCCTGGGACTATGAGATGAAGGAATTCTACGACGCCGTCGCGGAGGGGAAACCCATCAGACAGGGGACTATTGAGCACGCGGTGAATTTGATGGAGATGCTGGAAGGGATCTATAAATAAAGGAGAGATATGAAATGGAATGGGTTAAGTCAAAAGCAGATTTTATTGATATGTTTGAAAATTTTTTGGAACGAATACAGAGGATTGTGGTTCCAGAAAAACAAAATACGATTATCTTTATTGGTCATATGTTGGCTTTTGATAAAGGCACATGCAATTACATGATAGAGTTAAGAAAGAGGTTAGAAAATACTTATTTTTTTGTGCTGAATGAATCCATAGGTGTAAGTGATGAAAAGGCGAAAAGATTAATCCCCTTTGATTATTTAACGGTTCCAAGAACTGCGGCAAGTGGACAATTTGATCCTAATTTCGAATTAGACGTTCCTGAGAAAATTAGGAACGAGATTTCCGCTAAAGAGTATTTAAGAAGGGCAGTGGATGTATTGTATTCATGGCATGATACTATGGGAAGGGGTTATGCAGAGTGGTTGATATACTATGTTTATAAATATTATTTACAGTTAATTGAAAGTTTACAACCTGTGGCCGTTGTTTATTGGAACGAATTTAATGTTTTACATGATATTTTTGAAAAAATATGTAACGAGAAATCTATAAAAAATATATTTTGGGAGCATGGTTCTTTACCAGGAACATTTGCGTTAGAGATTGATGGACAAATGGGTGAAAGTTATCCGGCAGTTCATTCTACTGCATTTAATAATTTGGAAATCTCCAAAAATGAATTTTTAGAAGCATCCGAAATTGTTAAAAAGCTGAGGAATGAGAAAGCAAATAGAAATCTTCAACCTAAATGTGATTTAAAGAAGGCATTAGGAAATAAAATTGATGCAAATAAACCAATTATTTTATATACAGGTCAAAATGATTTTGAGTCAGGCATTTTCCCATATACTGACCATACAAAACAATTTCACTCACCAATATTTAAAAATAGTGATGAAGCTGCAATTTATTTGAGTGAATTGGCAAAGAAAAATAATTGGAACTTGGTTTATAAACCACATCCTTTAATGCTTAAATATGGTAAATGTTTTGTCGCGGATAAAAATGAAAATGTAATTATTGTAGATAATGTTGATTTAAATGACTTAATTGATTACGTGGATGTTGTTGTAACTATACTATCCCAATGTGCCTATGCAGCGTTAATAAGAGAAAAGCCCGTTGTAATGTTGGGATATATTCAATTAAGACAAAAGGGCTGTACTTATGATGCCTTTGATAAAAACGAGATAGAAAAGCAAATTAAGAATGCCTTGATGTTGGGATATACGCAGGAACAAACCAGCAATTTTATAAAACATGTTGCACAGTTAAAAAAATACTATTTATTTGATAATTTGCTTAATAAAGGAATTAAATATGGGAAGGATATAGAAGCTGCTGCTGTATTTTTAGGGGAGACGATTTCTATTAATGTACAGTCTGAAAAGAAATTATTTGTTTGCAATTCCATGATGGATGTTTATTTGTTTAATTGTGTTTGCGAAGGCAGTAACAACAAGTTTGATATAATAATTGATTCGGGTAGTTTAAATGACAATGTAATTAAATTATTAAATGGCGAAAAATATGAACATTTTTTGGGGTTTGATGGATTAACATTAAATAAGCTAGTTGAATATTCAGAAATTTATTTTTCAAATTTGTCACTTTTGAAGGATAATGAGCTTACTAAAAATTTTGAGGTGTGTAATATTGATATACATATTTTAGATAATCCTAATATGTCTATTTATTTGACAAATGTTATAGACTGGCTTGAAAAAATTCCTATAAGAAGGAGGATAAGGGATTTAATATTAATATCTCCCCAATTATTTACTTTAAATACGACAATTCCTATCGAAAGATTGCAACCAAGTGTTAATGTAAATATACTAGATATATTTGTAGAAGATAAAATATGCATTCGTGAAAAATATCTTTACGTAGAAGGTGAATTTTTTGCCAATAAAATATTTACAAATGAATGCGAATTAATTGGAAGGTTAAGTTCTAGAGTCGGTATAGAAAAATTTGCTATTATATGTTTTTCTGAGGATAGTCTGCAGTTCTATAGAAGAAAAGGATATAAGGTTTATTTAAATTGCGGAGGAGAATTAGAATGTGCATTATGGAATACTCCTAGAGTTATTTTTTCAGCATATAGTAGTAAATATTTGTCTTGGATTCTATTGCTAAAAGGTAAGAATATATATGTTAGCATGCATAATTTTATTATAGGAAAAATGAATTTAAGAAAAACCAACACATTTAAAAACTTTGTAAAAAGATGCCGTGAACTTGAAATTACAGATTCTGTATTTATGCCAGAAAATGATATTGAGCTCAATGAGGTCCTAACATATGTTGCAGGAGGAATTGATTATGAATGATATTAGAATTTCTTTAATTGTCCCAGTATACAATGGAGAGGCGTTTATTGATAGGTGTTTGGATTCTTTAGTTTATCAATCTTTTAGTGGATTTGAAATTCTAGTTATAGATAATGGCTCAACAGATGACACCCTAAGAATTATTGAAGAATATGCGGATAGATTTTCTAATTTATATGTTTATCACATTAATCATACAGACGGTCCAGGAGGGGGGAGGAATGAGGGACTAAAGCACGCAAAGGGTGAGTATATTGCGTTTGCAGATGCAGATGATTATTACGATTACAATGCAATAGAAATAATTAACGATTATT
Source organism: uncultured Acetatifactor sp. (assembly GCA_947625475.1). Taxonomy (GTDB): domain Bacteria; phylum Bacillota; class Clostridia; order Lachnospirales; family Lachnospiraceae; genus Acetatifactor. Next base: position 868 of record CANQOL010000016.1, on the reverse strand, counting down.
TAAAAAATAATTTGTGCGATATTGTATGCTATCCTTGCTATGAGGTACGTGGTACAAAAGTGACTATCAATAGAAGATCACTTAATCCAACCATAGAATATTATCTGAAAGATGGGAGCATGGTATTTTGGAACAAAGTGATAAAAAAAGAATTATTTGTTGAGTGCGGGATGATCCCTGAGGATTTTGTCTTTGAAGATCTGGCGTATGTTCCGGTTCTGATTTCTCATGCAAAAATAATTCAATATATTGATATACCACTGTATTATTACATTATTAGAGAAGATTCCAGTGTAAATACTCTAAAATCCGTAAGAAACTTAGATTCAATCAAGGCATGTAAATACGCATTAGAGAATATTCCGGAAAAATATAAAGATATATTTATGGGGTCTGTGGCCAAAAGAATAACGGACGATATACGTAATAGGTGGCCGTTTGCGGATGAATATATATGTTATTTGTTGGAGCTTAAGGAACAATTACTCGTAAACAAAAATGTAACTAGTGATGCTTTTTTTTCACGATTACAACCATTTTTACGGATGGATAATCCATTCCCATATAATATTGTTATAAACGATTTTTATAATGATATAGATGAGATTAAAGAAAAGGAGTACAGAAATGAGGTTTATTTTGAAGGAAGCAAAACATCAATATTTAAAATGAATGCAAATACATGTGATATTTCCATAAATGAATTTACAAAAAAGGCATATGCTAACAAACATTTTGAAGAATTAGGACATTATTTTGCCATAAAATATATTTATGAGAATGGAGGAATATATTTAGACAAAGAAGTATGTATTAATTCGTATTTTAACTGTTTAAGATATTTGGAATGCTTTTTAGGTTATACAGA
>CANQOL010000015.1 GCA_947625475.1 uncultured Acetatifactor sp. | reverse complement strand
GGAACTGGTTCTGCGATTCATATATATAACGAGGGAGGGGAAGAAGTTCTTACATACACTCAAGGAGTAGGGTGGCACGAGAAAGAGACAAAAGCAGAAACGGGAGTACATTCAGCGTTAAAATTAGCATATTATGAGGCGTATCACGATGCAAGGAAATTGCTGAAAGCCGGAATGGGTACTGCGCCGGAAAATGACAGCGGTATATGTCAGAGTGGTTTTGATATGAAAGCATAAAAAACGGCGGAACAGGGCATGGTGCTGTGTTCCGCCGCTTTTTTGCTATTTTATTCTGCAACACTCCAAGGTATAATAACGGTAAATGTGCATCCGCCTCCGGGTGTATCGTTCAAGTATATTTTACCGGCAAGGAGTGAAATCAGTTCATTTGCAACGCTAAGCCCTAATCCATAGTGTCCTTTTTTCGTGCGGGACTTATCGCACCGATAAAAGCGGTCAAATATATGTTTTTTTTCTTCTTCGCTTATTCCAATCCCATGATCTATAATGCTTATGTTAAGACAATTTTTTCGTTTAGAGGCATCCAGCAAAATAACGGAATGTTCTGGTGAATAGGAAATTGCATTATCCAGTAAAATGCTGATGATCTGGTTTAAACGGTCCTCATCGGAGATTAGGGCAGGAAAACATTCTTCCGGCGTCTTGATCTGCAAGTCAATAGATTTCTGGTTACAGATATTTACAAACTTATCATATAGACTAACCAGTAAAGTATCTACATTTATTTCTGTTTTATGAAACCTCCAGTTTCCGGCATCAATGGAAGATAACAGGAGCAAGTCCTGAATCAGCCTTGTCATGCGTGATATTTCAGCTTCAATAAGGGAAGCGTGGTTTCTAATGTCTGTGGTACAGTCAGGCAAAGATTCAATGGCGTCTGTTGCTGATAATATAACAGCCAGGGGCGTTTTTAATTCATGGGATACGGCAGCAATAAAATTTTTTTGGCTTTGCATGGTTTTCTCAGCAGGTTTTATTGCCTGCCTGATAATCATGGTTGATACAAAGAGGACAGTAATAAGCACTATGAGCCATATCAGAAAATAATGTGTGATGGCAGGTAAAAAAGCTGTCAATCCATTTTTCTCTTTCAGAATTGCGAGATATACATATCCAGTATCGTTGTAAATGGAACATAGCACGCCATGATATGTCCTGCCTTTTTCAGTGTGGAAGGTAATGATCCCAGTCTGTGAACTGCGTTCAGAATTATCATTCTCGTCTTTATAGATAATTTCCGAATGTTTCAATTGGCTCAAAAAAGTATTTATTGTTTCTGCTGTATTCTCTATATTAGAACTTTCGTAGAGAAGTTCATTTTGTTCTGTAAATAAGCGGAAAGCATAACCATATTTTTTTTCACAGATTTCTAAATTTCCCACATAATTTGCAGTATTCTCAAAAAGCGGGACAAGATTTGTAGCCTGTCTGTTTAAAAAGCTGAGTTCCGCATCCTGCATGGTTTCTATGTTTTCACATGCCAGCAGGAAAAATACTATCGTAAAGACAAACATAATACTGCTTACAAAAAGGAAATATAATTTTCGTTTAAGATTTTTCAGCATGGCAAACCTCCAACAGATAGCCTGAACCGTATGAGGATGTGATAGAACAACCGCTGTGCAAAGCTTTCATACGCTTACGCAGGAAATAGACATAATTATCAACATTTGCCTGCATGATGGGAGCATTTGTTTCCCACACTTTCTGCATAAGCTGATCACGGGTAAGGATTGTGTCTGGTTTTTCTAAAAAGGCACACATTAAGAGAAATTCTTTTGGGGTAAGCGGTATCGTATTTTTATTGCATGATAGTTCCTTTTTGTCAAGATTTAAGGATAAATCATGGTATTGCAGGCAGCATTTCTCGGATATAATAGCTGGTCTGCGTGTTAATGCCCGGATACGGGCGGATAATTCTGATATGTGGAAAGGTTTTACCAGATAATCATCGGCGCCATTATCCAGACCATCTATCTTGTCATGCAATTCTGACATCCCGGTAATGATTATGACAGGGATGGAGATCTGTTTTTTCCGCATGGCTTTGATGATGGTCATTCCATCTATGACCGGAAGCATACGGTCTATAATGGCAAGTGCATAACCGTTATCCGGATTAAGCGCATAGATCATCCCGTCTTCACCGCTTGTGCAGGCATCAACGACATAATTTTCTTTTATAAGCTGCTGCTTAATTGTGCTGCAGAGAGTTTGGTCATCTTCAATTAAAAGGACTTTCAATTCTTCATCTCCTTAATGTTTTGGTAATAGTATAGCAGACAATTATCGAAAAATCCTCGAAAAAATTCTTAAAATTGGAGTGATGCTTTGAAGATTTTTCGAGAAGTTCTTTGCTATACTTGCAACATAGCGAGTAAGCTAAATAAAAACAAAGCGAGGTAAGCTTATGAAAGCAATGTGGAAAAAGGTAGTCAGGATTGTATGTGCAGGGGGATTGTCCGTTCTATGTCTGGCAGGATGCGGCAAAGACACAGCAGACAGTTCAAAGATGTCAACACAGGAAATACAACAGAATAATGTGGTGGATGAGGTACAGGAAAATAATAATGCGGCAGATGACGGGGCATCTGGCAGCATGGGTGACGGGGAATTTTATGATGGTGCAAATCTGCAAGGGAATGTTGTAGATTTTTCCGATGAAGGATTCTCTTTATCTCCGGCAATTACTGAAAATGTAGAGGGAGGCGGAGAGATATTGGTTCAGACACTCCCCGGATTGGAAGATGATGAAAACAATGTCCAGATTACTTATACAGACGATACGGTATTCCAGATTGTAACTATCAGTAAAAGTTTAGGATCGGAGCTTTCAAGGGAGGACACGGATAAGGAAAGTGTCAAAAAACAGTCTAGTGTCGCTGTATTTGGTTCTTGTCAGGATACTTATCACTGGACGGCAGATAAAATTCTGATTTTCAGGTATCAGTAACAGGAGGGCTTATGAATTGTTTGCAAAGAGCTTTCTGCTATATTAGCAGAAAAAGATTTAAGTCCTTATTGTTGTTCCTGATATTTACGGTGGTCAATTGTATGGTGCTGGGCGTATTGGGGATACAAGGGGCATCAGAAGAAGTCATGAAAAACTTACGCAAAAATGCAGAAAGCAAGGTAATATTGGAAATCCGGCAAGGAGCAGAGCGGTTTACTGAGGATGACGTACAAGAATTTTTAGAAATCCCCAATATAAACTGGATAAACCGTTTGGGTACAGAGCAGACTGCAATCCCGGAACTGACGCCAGTCATAGGGGATGAACAATCAGAGCAGTTATTTACAGTCCATTTGCAAAACCGGGTTGATAAGGACAGTCCCTTTGAAGAAAAAATATACCGTCTGGTTGAAGGGGACTTTCCTTCAACCGATAATGGGATTGTTATAAACCAAATATTGGCTGACCGAAACGGGCTTCGGGTTGGGGACAACATTCTGGGAGATTACAGGATAACAGGGATATTTTTGTCTGGAACGGAAAGGCAACAGACAGAGAAGGTTGCTACAGTGAATAGGATTGAAAACCAGCTTTATATATCGGCAGACGAAAACCTGTCTGAAAGCTGTAACGGTTACACAAAGGTTATCTGTTATGTGACAGAACCGGAGAAGCTGGATGAATTGGTCGGAGAGTTAGATGAGAGGTATAGTGAGAAAGCTTTTGTTCAGGCAAATGACCATACCTATCAAAAAATGAGGATCTCCATTGAGCAGACAGGCAGAATTACCATGTTTGTTCTGGTCATCACTCTTATAACGGGCTGTTCGGTAACAGGGCTGCTTTTGTCTATGTGGATGCGGGGGCGAAAGACGGAAATTGCTGTATATGTAAGTCTTGGGTTAGAAAAGAGCAATCTGTTAATGCAGGCTGTGGCAGAAGGGCTGGCGCTGTATATTATTTCATTTGTCATTTCAGGATTCTTGGCATACAGTCTGTTGCCAAAGATCAGCAGCGGCTTAGGGATATTAGGAGGCGTTGGTGGAAGCTGGAAGGCAGATTATGCAGGAAGTCTGCTGGCTTTAGGCTGCGGCATGTGTATGATTATACTATTGACAGTTATTGCCATGTTCCCATATTTGAAAAAGCATCCTAAAGAAATTTTGTCGGAAATGGAGGGATAACATGAATGTATTTGGACTTAGCATACGGTCTGTCCTGCGCAAGCGGGCAAAAACAATACTGCTTATGCTGATTATATTTATAACTTCGGTATTCATATTTGCCGGATGGGCTTGCAAATCTGCCAGCATACAGACACAGAATGAAAGTAAGCAGGCAATCGGGGCATCATTCCGGTTAGAGGAAAATGAGGCGAATCGCCATGTTCGGATGGAGGAATTTTCCGAACAGATTGGAATGGGAATAAGCGGTAGTGCAGGGGGATACCATAAGGAGCAGACTGCATTAGGAGAATGGATGGTATGGACAGATAATTCTTTCGAGACACTTTTGATGGAGGACATTTTAAAAATTGCGGAAGTAGATGGGATAGAAGCATATAACATCACAACCGCAAATACAGTGGTCAATCCGGTAAACTTTGAACGTATCGAGGATAAGGATGTAGACCAGAGTTCTGACCAGCAGGGCGTGTCGCTCCGTGGGAACCTTTGCATGGAACTGGATTTTGATGTACAAAAAGGAAATATTGAAGTAAATGAGGGCAGAATGATTACGCCGGAAGATACAGATGTATGTGTAATTTCCAGAGAAATTGCTGATTTAAACGGGTTGCAGGTAGGAGATATTCTGGAATTTAACAACTGGAAAGAAAGGGAGACTTCCACAGTATATCAGGCAGAGGTGGTAGGCATCTATGATTCGGTCAGCGGCATAACACCAATTATGTACGGTGACAGTTACCGAAGTGAGAACATTATCTTCACTGATCTGTCTTTCCCCGAAAAACCGGAGGGAAATGAGGGTAGCCCCCTGTATCAGTATGCAACTTTTGTGGTAGAAAATGTGGATGAATATGAAACCGTCAAGAAAAGGATACAGGCAGTGGATATCGGATGGGAAAGATATGATTTCCTCGACAATACGGGAATGAGTGACACGATGACGGAGAACTTCGGCGAATTAGAGAAAATGAGTTCACTGATTCTGATATTAGTCTGTATATCCGGTATCATTATTATATGCCTAGTGTTCCTGTTCTGGTTAAAAGGCAGAGGACATGAAATCGGCATCTACCTTTCGCTTGGCAGGACAAAATATAGTATTGTCATGCAGATGCTTTTGGAGGGCGTTTTGGTTGGATGCGTTGCATTTCTGCTTGCTGCTGCGGCATCCCCGGTAGTTTCCAAAGGGGTTGTCGGATATCTGGTGGATTATCAGACGCAACTGCAGGCAGAGGATGATCAATTAAATTCAAATATGGTATTGAACGGTTCGTTGGAAAATGACAACACAGAAATTGTGGGCGTTACGGTGGAGATCAGCGGTGACGTCATCTGCCTGTCAGGAATATCGGTTCTTGGAATCATCACGGTTGCAATTACACTGTCCTGCATTTCCATCATGGTTCAGAAGCCGAAAGAAATATTAAGCAGGATGAGTTAGGAGGGCTTTATGTTAGAAGTAAAGAATGTTATGTATTATTACAAATCGGAAAAGGATAAGGTGATATTGAATCATATATCATATAGCTTTGAAGAAGGGAAGATGTATGCCGTTTTAGGCACAAGCGGCTCCGGAAAGACCACACTGCTTTCCCTGTTGGCGGGGCTTGATGTGCCGGTCGAAGGGGAAATCTGTATGAACGGCGTAAATATCATGCAGAAAGGTTTAAACGGGCATAGGAAAGAAAATATTTCACTTGTATTTCAGAACTACAATTTGATTGATTACCTTACGCCAGTTGAAAATGTCAGGCTTGGAGGAAAAGAGGATGCGATGGAGCTGTTGCGTTCTATGGGATTGGATGAAACTCAGAGCAGACGTAACGTCATGCAGTTGTCCGGAGGGCAACAGCAGAGGGTTGCCATAGCGAGAGCATTGGCGAGCAATGCGCCCGTCCTTTTGGCAGACGAGCCGACCGGAAATCTGGACGAGGATACCGCAAATGAGATCATTGATATTTTTTGGGGACTGGCGCATGAAAAAAAGAAATGTGTAATCATTGTTACACACAGTAAGGAACTGGCACAGAAAGCGGATGTCATTTTGACATTGAAGAAAGGAACCGTTGTAGAGACTAAAGATATTACTTTAGAGGAAAAATAATGTGTTTTTGATACAAAAACCAATAGTTTCCTTATTCAAGGTTACTATTGGTTTTTATAACATTAACAATGAGAGAGTTTTAACATTAAACATTCTGCTTACGCATTAACGAGAGCAGGTAACGAACAGCAGGAAGCAGTGTATCGGCTTCCTGTTCAGTGCAGTTGCCTAAAAGTGTGGTTAATCTCTGAACACATGGTTTTTCCTCTGTGCTGTCTGGACTGAATATTTTGTCACCAGATAGGTTCAGATAGGCAACCAGAGAGCAGAGATTTTCAAATTTCGGGTTTCCACGCCCTGCCTCAATATTGAGGATCGTGCGGGAATCCAAGCCAAGTGCTTCCGCCAGCTTTTCTTGTGAAAGCCCTAATTCTGTGCGGGCATCCCGCACAGCCTGAGCCAGATTATCTTTCATGTACTGCATTACAATTCACCTCCTTATTAGTCTACATTACACATTGGTGGACGTGAATTGCATTGAAGTACATATTAAATATGGAGTACAGTACACTATGAGATTAAAACCTAAAATACCAATAAGAAGAATATGGAGCCTATACACTGATGGAATACCACGCAGAATAAGGTGTACCGCATGGAAGTATAAAACTTCTGTGCAGTACACCTTTTTTGATGCGCCGGATCATAGGGAAGTGGGGCGGGTATTAGGCTGTTTGTCAATGTCCTGCTGCGGCGGGGAAGTGCGACCGAGATATTGGTTTAAGTTGTCCAGCCTGCGGCTGATTGCCTTGATCTCTTTCTCTGCAGATTTGTAAGTGCTTTGCAGGCTTTCCTTTTTGGAGCGCAGGGCGTCATAATCGCTGCGCAGCTTGTCAAGGTCAAGGGTTTTAAGGTCAACGCCCATGCGCTTCAGCATATTTTCTGCACCGTCGTGGAGCAGAAGCTCGGTTTCGTGGCGGCGCAGATATGCGTCCCGGTCTTTTGATTTCTGGTAACGCACATGATAGATATGGTTTGCCTTGTACTGATCGGCATATTTCAGGATCTCGCCCAGATCCTTTAACTGATGCTCGGTTTCCACAAGGCTCGTTCGTGCGGTTTTTGCAACGGAAGATTTTGCGGCAAGCTGCTTTTCCAGATTGGAAATGGAGCCTGCCCCGCTGTAACTGCTGGCGGCGATCTTTAGGTTTTCGAGATCTGCCCAATGCTTCAGACCGGGGCTGTTCTGGAACTTTTCTTCCGATGTGTCAATAAGCCTTTTGGAAGAATAGTCACGGATGACCGGCTTTCTGCGGGCGGGGAACGGGATGCGCTCTGCAGGCTGCTCCAAAGCCTTGTTCTCGATCCGTTCCCGGATGCGTTCTTTGGTGTAATCAGCGCCAAGAGATTTTACGCTGCCACGGATAAAACGCTCACGGTCAAGAGGGCGGAAGGAGATATATTTGAGGGCATCTTCCTCAAAGGTTTCGCCCTTGACTTCATAGCCTTTTGCCCGGATCAGCTCAAGGAAAACCTCATAGGAATCGGCGGCTTTGATGGCGGCGTCAATGTCGGCTTTGAGCCTGTTTTTCCAAGATGAACTATTTTTGTCGGACGCCCATTCCTTGTACTTTTTGCCCCGCTGTCCGGATGGGGAGATGACGGACAAATTGTGTTCGCTGCACAGCTCATCATTCAGTCTGCGGATATGGTAATAGCTCTTTTTGCAGTCGTGGTATTTGGCGTGGTCGATGTTGTCCGCAGCGCAGAAGATGATGTGGTTGTGGACGTGTCCTCTATCGACGTGTGTGGACACAATATAGGAATATTTCCCCTCCAGAAGCCTGTCCGCAAGCTCCACGCCGATCTGGTGCGCCTCCTTAAAAGACACTTCTCCCGGCAGGAAAGACTGTATCAGGTGGAAGGCTTTGTTGGGATCAGTCTGGTTGGTCTTGGAGAGGGCAAATTTGAAATCATAAACGGCTGTTTCAGGGCTGCACCCAAAGGAAGAAATGAGGATGCCCTCATCGGTCTTATGGGGGTTGCAGATGTATGTCACTGCTTTATGGACGGTTGCTTGGATAGCATGGATTTTTGTGATCGCCATACCTGTTTCATCAGCTCCTTTACTTCTTTTACATCGGCTTGATAGACATTGCCCGTGGCGTTCATCCGCTTGGCAATCTGGTTTAAGTTGTTGCCGATGCGGGCGAGCTGGGCGTTGTATTCCCGGAGGTGGTCGTAATTGACATCGTACACATATCCGTACAGGATCAGGTGCCGGATAAATGATGACTTGCTTTTCATACCAGAGGCTTTCCATTTCTGCTCCAGTATGTACTGTTCGTCATCGCTGAGATATATCTGCAAAGTGTTTTCCCTGCTTCTTTTTGGCATTTATCTTCCTTTCCGCTTTATATCCTTTTGGATAAAAGCTCTTAAATTTGCCGTATCCGGCATTGGGTGTTTTGAACGCAAAAAGTCAGAAATTCCGATGGAGTAATTTCTGATTTTGAAGCGTCAAGGGGGTCAGGGGGATATGCCCTCTGCAAGCCAATTTTCTCAAGCTTCCGCTTGGAAGAAACTTGGGAAAATGGTGCCTGTGTCATGACACAGGCAGTGCTTGCTATTCTTGTGCAAACTGCCCGCAGGGAGTTTGCGTGTTGTGCGAGCATAGGCGAGCGTGTCACAACACAAGGAGGCATATCTGCCCCTGCTTTTATCGGACAGCCGCTTTTTCTGTCCGGCTTCAAAGAACGGCGGAAATAAAAAACTGCCACGGCTTGCATGAAGGCGTGGTGCGCCGACAGAAAGCCCATAGCAGTTTGAGTGTTTCGTGATGAAGTTGTGATTTTATCCAAGAGAAATTTTAGCAGGCGGAGAGAGGAAAGTCAACAAATTATAAAGGAAGAAATCAAAAACAGACCAGAGCCGGAAAAATGATTAAAAAAATTTGAGCAATTAGTACAAAGGAATTGGCTGGTTTGCCAATAGTATGGGTTTGGAAAATTCACAGAAAGGAGGTAGAGCATGAATGCGGCAGAGCGCAGAAGTGAGATTGTCAGCATACTGACAGTCCGACATCACATAACGACAAGAGAACTTGCTTGCGAATTTGATGTATCTGTGGGTACGATCAAGAATGACATTCAGGCTCTATCTTTTGCTTATCCAATCTATACGAAACCGGGCGTGGCAGGAGGGGTTTTCATGGGAGGACATTACAACCCGCATATCAATTCCCTGACACCGAGGGAACTGGAAACTTTGGTTGCGGTGTATAAGGAAGCGGCTGAGAAACATAAAGAGATCCTTGCGCAGATCATACATAAATATGGACCGGACAAACTGGAACTGTGAACTTGTCATTCTTGTAAAGCACATAATCTTTACAGAACCGTTCATAGCAGACGGAGAGTGCTTATGTGCTTTTTGGGCTGACAAGTCCAGAGTTGATTTTATCCAGAACGGGCAGAGAAATTCTGCCTGTGCGTACCTTGAAAATTGAATATGAAAGACATACGGGACGTGTGGGATATGTGGAGCCGCTATGCGGACACGCCAAGAGCCGCCTGCTTCCATGATTATGTGGAAGTGGATGCGAGGGAATATTGTTTTCTGATATTGAAGTTAAGGCGGGGAGCGATGAATGTCTGGCAAAAAGTGCAGCAGTGCATGAGGCTGTGAGGCATATCTTTGATAATGATACTTCCGGAGCGATCCGGTCAAGATGGAATGACGGTGCAAGACCGATGAGGGCAGTTTACTGAGCTGCCGACCGTATGAATTTTTGAAAAGAGATGGGGGAAGTTTTGTCTGCTGATGAGAGCCGGGAAAAAGATTCATGGCTGTCATGGGCAGATAAAAACCTGCATTTTATGAAAGGGGGAAAGATATGGCTAAAAAGACTGATTTAGTTAGACCAGAACAATCAGATATAAATATTATTACTGCTTTAGCTTTGATTAGACAATTATATTTGGAAAAGAAAATTTCAGAAACTGTTTATTCCAATATAAAAAAGGAGTATGTTCCAAAAATAAAAAGTGTTGCAATTAGAGAGCGATTATGATAATATGAAAGGAGAGAAACAAAGAAGGAGGTTATCATGGGAAGGACTGTTGCGATTTATGCAAGAGTATCTACCGAACATGAAGCGCAGATTTCGGCATTAGGGAATCAGGTTCAGTATTATGATAATATACTGGAACAACATCCGGATTGGAAGCTTTATGACCGATATGTTGATGAAGGAATTACGGGTACTTCCGTCAAGAAACGGCAAAGTTTTATGAGAATGTTAGATGATGCATCTAATGGTTGTTTCGATTTGATTGTGACGAGAGAAGTTTCCAGATTTGCAAGGAATACGGTTGATACATTGCAGGAAACAAGAAAATTAAAAAGGATGGGTGTGGAAGTATATTTTACTGAGGATAATATTTGGACAATGAATGACGAGGATGGGGAATTAAGATTAACAATTATGGCAACGCTGGCACAAAATGAGAGTAAAAAAACATCTCTTAGAGTAAAAGCCGGGCAGATGGTTTCTTTCCAAAATGCAGTTCCGTATGGTAATGGGAATGTTTTAGGATATGATAAAGTTGGTAAGGAGTTTGTCATAAATAAAGAACAGGCGGAAACAGTCCGAATGATTTTTGATATGTATGTTGATGGCATGGGGCTGCGCAAGATACAGTTTGCATTAGAAAAAGCAGGACGCTTGACGGCAACAGGACTGACAAGATGGAGTTCATCATGTATTAGCCGGATACTGAATAATTCTTTTTATTGTGGTATCATTACATACAGAAAAGAATATGTCCCTGATTATTTAGAACAGAAGAAAGTAAAAAATTTTGGTGATGTAGAGAAAATCGTTGTAGAAGGAAGCCATGAACCGATAATTTCTAAGGAGCAATTTCAAAAGGTTCAGGAAATGCTTTCTCAAAAAACAGCATCTGTTGAAAATAGGGGTAAGAGAGGAAAGAATGTCTGCAATGATGTATGGACAAGAAAACTTAAATGTTCCTGCGGAGGTTCTTTCAATAGGAAAATCTGGCATAAGAAAGATAATATTCCACAATATGCGTTTCAGTGTTACAAACAGATACGATCTGGTACAATAGAAACTCGGAAACGTAAGGGGTTGAGTTTGGAGGGGATATGTGAATCGCCAATGGTTCAACAGTGGAAATTAGAAATGATGGCGCAAATGATATTCCAAAATTTTTGGGAGGATAAGAGTGCAGTTATTACCATAGCAAATGAAATGCTTGAAAAACACATAGAAGATGACAGATACAATAACTTTGAACGAGAGATAAAAGAAACTAAAAGGAAAATTGATAAGAATGCTTCAAAATATAAAAATCTTGTCAATTTGCGTATCTCTGGTGAGATAGAAAAAGAAACCTTTGATGAAATGAAAAAGGAACTTTTAGAGGAAAAAGAACGTTTAGAGAAATTGCTGGAATCTTATCAAGTGGACGAGAAATTAGATGATGAAGATTATCGAAAGCGGTTAGAAGTGCTTAAATATGGCTTGGAACAGAATTTTGATTTTTCAGTGTACAAAATACCTGAAACAATTATAGATGCTTTTGTAGATCAGATAATTGTTTATAAAGATTGTTTTGTCTGGAAATTAAGTATGTTTGATGATAAAATAAGGCTGAAAGTACTCGGCAAAAAAGCCGATGCTAAAGTATCCGAGGTGGAAGCCGATTCTCCTTCTTTTGACCAACGCAGCACAGGCGGCGATCAAGGAGAAATGAGTTTCAGGGAAGGGGTTCACCGGGCGGCCGGTGAACCCCTTTTCACACTGTTTAATTAAGATGCCGCGTTGAGAGCGGCGGTACAGGACCCGGATACACGATTTGGCGCAGTGAAGATTTGAAGATTCAAGGCAGTACGTTAAGAGATTTGTGAGAAGGCTGTGAATTTATGAAACGACTAAAAAGCAAATGCTTCTATGCATTATTCATTTTCTTTATAATAATTGTATTGTTTTCAGCGATATACGTATATTCCGTTGTGACAGGAAATATCCTCGAAGATGCGGCAGTCAACAACATCAGGGAAGTTGCTGTGCATGACCGTAATACAATTACTATGTTTATCGAATATAATTGGAAAAACCAGCAGCGCATAGGCGAAAGACTGAAACGGCACAGCCAGGAGCTTAAAACGGTAAGCCAGATAAACGAATATCTGGGACTGGAAGCGTATGAATCAACATTCGATAAAGTCTATCTGCTTATGGAAGACGGTTCCTATTATACCGATATTACCTACAGAAAAGGCAGCGAAGATCCGGATTATTATCCGTATATGGATCTGTTCGCAGATACTGACAGCTACAAGGTCATCGCCTATGATTCGCTTCCTGTAATGGGCTCCGATAAAGTTGTAATTTACGGTTATAGATTGCCGGACAATCCGCAGGATAAAGTGTTATCCGGTATAAAAATAGGAGAAGATCAAAAAGAGGTCTATGCCGTGATAGGAGTCTGCAGGAGGTCTTCTATTGTGGACGGTCTCGTAATTGAAAATTATGTGGATGAATCAGGCAATACACAGGGCTACAGTTCGGTAGTCGATGAAAAAGGCGAATATGTTGTGGACAGAAAAGATGCGGCAAGTTCTGTCTCTGATAATTTGTTTGATATCGTGAAACGCTGTGACAAATCCAACCTCACGCCCGCCGACGTACAGGACAAAATGCTTGCAGGCGAAGAATTTTGGTTCTATATGGAAAAAAACGGCGTTCGTGAACTGAACTACTGTGCTCCCTTAAACAGCAGCAGTGTTGACTGGTATTTTATCATGTCGGTAAACGATCAGGTGGTGAAAGACCAGACAAAATTATTTGTTCTGCTCATCATTGCAGCAATGAGCGCCGCGATCCTTGTCATCATCATTGCGTTTGTACTGACCCTTATTATGCAGAGAAAAACGCAGATAGCCCACGCTCAGGAAAAGGCACAAAGCGAATTCCTGTCCAATATGAGCCATGAGATCCGCACGCCATTGAATGGTATTGTCGGATTGAATTATCTGATGCTGAATGCAATTGATACCCCGGAGAAACATCATCAGATAAAAGAGTGGCTGAGGAAATCGCAGAATACAGCAGAATATCTGCTTGCGCTCATAAACGATGTGCTGGATATATCCAAACTTCAGGCGGGAAAAGTGGAAATTACCCGTGCTCCGATGTTGGTCGAAGCAATGTCAGAGTCTGTTTATTCCATGCAGTACGATAATATTACAGGGCGCGGAGTTGAATTTATAAAGGATATCCGTATAACAGTCCCATGTATACAGTGTGATGAGGTACATATCAAACAAGTGCTTATGAACATTGCCGGCAACGCGGCAAAATTTACTCCCGCGGGTGGGACTATTAGATTTTCGGTAAATCAAAGTATGATTGACGAAAATCACGTTATGACTGTATTTGTCTGTGAGGATACAGGCTGCGGAATGAGCAAGGAATTTTTAAATGAAATATTTAACAAATTTACCCAGGACCGCAGCAGCATCTCCAACTCCACCAAAGGTACAGGCTTAGGAATGGCTATAAGCAAGCTGCTTGTAGATGCAATGGGAGGAGAAATAAGGGTAGAGAGCGAATTAAACAAGGGCAGTACGTTTACTGTTGAAATCCCTGCTGAAATTTGTGAAATTCCTGACTATCTGAAGTCAAATCCGGATGAAGCTGAAAAACCGGACGATAATTCCGGCAGCGGTGTCAAGGCAGCGAAAATTCTTGTCGCCGAAGATAACGAACTGAATGCGGAAATACTGATGGAGATACTGAGCCAGTCCGGATTTGTTCCTGTACACGCTCAGAACGGTCAGGAGGCTGTGGATATCTTTGAGAGATCAAAGATCAACGAGTTCAAAATGATCCTTATGGATATGCGTATGCCTGTTTTGGACGGCTGTGAGGCGTCGGCAAGGATCAGGGAACTTGACCGTGAAGATGCCAAAACAGTTACCATATTCGCCTGTACCGCAAACAGTTTTCAGGAGGACAGGGTCAAGGCTCTAGACAGCGGAATGAACGACTTTGTAACAAAGCCCATAGATATCAATACCCTGCTGCGGAAAATGGAGAAAATCGACCGTGAAAAACATAACATTCAATAAGGAGACTGGAAAAATGGGAAAAAGAATTACTGCATTTTTATTACAGATCATCATAGCAGTGTCATTTTCATTCTCCCTTTCCGGTTGTTCCGGACAATCAAAACCGGAGAAAGAAATTATTATAAAAGTGCCTCATACCAGCACTATGAATTGCATTTCTAATGAAAATATAAAAAATGTCCGTACTCTTCTTGAACTCGCAAGCGAGGATTTTATAGCGCAGTATGACAAAGAAGTTAAAATAAAAGTCATAGAATTTGAAGGCGGCGAGGAAACGAAAGCAATCACAAATTCTTTCGGTAAAAGCGATGCGGCCGATATATTATACGACGGATTTTTCAATATGAGCTCGTTTATCCACACAGGAAAGGTTGTTCCGATAGACGATGTCCTTACACCGGAAATGAAGGAGGATATATCTCCTGCTTATTTGGAACACGGACGATTTAATAATAAGCTCTATATGCTGCCCTATATGAGCTCTGAGAACATTCTCATATATAACAGGGAGATGCTTGAAAAATACGGTTTGAGCGAATATATTGACGAGGGTGAAGTGATTTCCGACTGGAGCATTGAGGACTGGACAAAAATACTGAATACACTTGCGGATGAATTTGCAAAAGAAGGCAAAGGGAAAGTCCCTATGATGATGTACGCAAAAGATAATCAGGGCGATACTCATATAATGACGATGCTTCGCGCTTTCGGCGGTGATTTGTTTGACGGCAATAATAATTTTGATCTTGCTGATAATCCCAATGTTATTTCTGCTCTCAGGTGGATTCAGAACGGTGTGGATTCAGGCTGGTATCTGCCTGTTCCGTATTACAAAACAATGTCCGATAACAGCAGTAAATTTAAAATGGACGAGCTTGCTTTTTATAACTTTAATCTGGGAAGCTCAACGTACAGCAGAGTAAAAGAAGATTACAATGCGGAAACAAATACCTTTAAAAAATACGGGTTTGTTAATTACCCCGGTAATCACTGCACGATTTTCAACGAGGGATTTGAGATTTTCGACAACGGCGACAGCGAAAAAATAGAAATAGCTAAAGATTTCATAAGATATTTTTATGAAACCGATAAATGGCTTGAATGTTCTGCCGGAAGCATCCCTGTAAGCAAAAAAGTCATGGAAAAATATAAAGGTGATATTTTGCTTTTGGAGGCGTTCTCACAGAATGCCGTAAATGCAGTTGATTATACACATAATCTCCCGAACTGGCAGGGAAGTGAAAATTCTGTCAGGAGCGTATTTTACAAAGAAATAGCGCTGCTTATGACCAAAGAGGCAGACGGTAATTTTGCTGTTACTCCTGAAGAATGTGCAAGTAATTTACAGGAAAAATTAAATACAGCTATATCTGAAGGACGCAGAAACAGTATACTTCATGAGTAAGAGCCTGTTCGGTATGTGGGCATGCTAAAATTGCCAAAGTGGGAAAAGCGTGTCAACCTAAAGTCAAAGCCGGGACACTGAAGTAGATTCCGACAGCTTGACACCGGACAGACCGCATCAGGTAAAGATGAGCCGCATGAGCTTGTGCAGTTATTGAGACTGCTTTAGTAAAATTGAATCGCAGCGAAAGGTGCATGGAGAGTAAGCATTGTTTACAATCCATGCACCTTATGGGCGAAACGCTGTATCGTGTGGAGTATATTGTCGGAAACGGACA
Source organism: uncultured Acetatifactor sp. (assembly GCA_947625475.1). GTDB lineage: Bacteria > Bacillota > Clostridia > Lachnospirales > Lachnospiraceae > Acetatifactor. Next base: position 49,451 of record CANQOL010000015.1, on the reverse strand, counting down.
GCCCGGCCTTACGGCAATCAACTGTGTATTGGGTGCGCTGTTTATGCTGATGATCGGTCTTTTGTATGATATCCGGAGGCATATCATCGTGCCGTTCGGCGGGCTGAGCAATGTCCCCCAGGAGCTTGCAAGGGGCAATCTTGCCGTTCCGATACCGGAAGAAAAAAGCCGTTTCTTCGGCAAATTCACCTGAGGCGTGAACCTTCTGCGTGAGAGTATTGAGGAAAGCCGAAAAAAAGAAATCACCATGCAGAGGGATAAAAAACTCTTGCTGCTCTCCCTTTCCCACGACATCAAAACTCCTTTGTCGGCGATCAAGCTGAATGCAATGGCGCTTGCCAGGGGATTATACAAGGACGAGGGAAAACGGCGTGCTGCCGTCTTGAGCATTCATACCCGTGCAGATGAGATAGAGCGTTTTGTCAGTGAGATCACAAAGGCGGCAGGCGAGGACTTTATGAGCTTTGAGGTCACACAGGGAGAGGCTTTTTTAAGCGTTATCATCACAAAAATAGAGGCGCGGTATGCTTCCCAGCTTGCCATGTCGGGAACGGAGTTTGTGATTCAGAAATATGATGACTGTATTCTTTCCTGCGACCCGGACCGCCTCGCAGAGTGCCTGCAGAACCTGATGGAAAATGCGATCAAATACGGTGACGGCAGACGGATTGAGATCAGCTTTGATAAAATGGACGGCTGTGAGCTTATCACGGTATCCAATACAGGCTGTACTCTTGAAACGAAAGAACTGCCGCAGATATTCGAAAGCTTTCACCGTGGGAATAATGCGGACAGGGTGCAGGGCAATGGGCTTGGGCTTTTCATATGCAAAAGGCTGATGGGGCTCATGAATGGAGAGGTATATGCTGATATCCGTGATGAATGTTTCTATATAACGCTTGTTGTGAAAATACCGTAAAGGGGCAGTTATTTCAAAAATTTGTAAAGGGCAGCAATTTTAAAGATTTTTATTGCAAAAGCAGCGGAAACAGCATAAAATATAGTGAGAAGGGAGGTGTTTTTTGTGGCAACTTCAAGCATCACGAAAAATTTTGTCATTTCCGGCAAGGAACAGGTAGAGATGTTCGTCAATGCGATTGAGGAATCTGCCAAGAACCGTCCTGTCCGAACTCCTGTTGCCGCAAGGCAGATAAAAGGAGAAGATGAGCTGAGAAAATTCATGAAGGAGTGGGAGAAAGCGAATGGAGATTAGCGATAAGTTTTTTTATGTCAACATTCGTGATTATTTGGCATTAGGAAATGATAATAAAGCCGGAGAGCCAATGCTTAACAGAGTGCTTTCCGGCTTTTCCTGCCCCAAAAACCCGGATGTGGAGCAGTTTTTGAAAAAAAGTGCTGTAGAGTTTGCAAAGAAGAACCAGTCGGTAACATACCTTGTCTTTTCAGTGGAGGGCAAGGAACTGTTGGGATATTTTACCCTTGCGATAAAGCCCCTTACGGTCAGGGGAGAAACGGTAAGCAATACCACGAAAAGGAAGCTGTTGCGGATTAGTGAGCTGGATGAGAAGTCTGCCCGGATCTGATAGAGCCCCATATACGGGCTGACGGCGGGTTACACAGATGTACGCAGGAGGATCTGGGAGAGTTTCCCGAAGCATACCGCCGCAAAGGGGAGGAAGCCATAAGAAGCGGCAGAATTTTCCTCTGGAAAGTACCTGTCGCAACATTTCACATGATAAACGGGGAGCGTTACAGCATAATCATTTTTAACAAGAGACGTTTTGAAAAATGTTATAGACAAATAGAGTAATTTTTTTAAACTTAGTGAAATATAAGCGGGAGCTGATAATACCTGTTAAGGAGACCATATGATACTGATCTTTGACTTTTTTGAGACCCTGTTGAACACAAGATCCATGGATTTTAACCGGGGCCTGAGGGAACTGTGGCAGGAGCACTATCGGGAAAAGTGTTCCTTTCAGGAGATCCGTGCATACGGGGAGGAACTTTACGGTTATATGCAGGAGCTGCATAGGCAGGGGAGAGAGTTCCCTTTTGTGAAGGAGGAACTGCCCAGGTACGCGGAGCGGTACGGCGGGGAGCCTCTTGCCATGACGGCGCAGGAGGAAGCCCGCTTCCTTCTGCAGTGCAATGAGATGGAGAGCATGCCAGGCATTCCGGAGGCCCTGGCGGAATTTGAGAAGCTGGGGATTCCCATGTATGTGCTGTCCAACAGCGGCTTTACCGGGGCGGCCCTTTCCCTGGTGCTGGAGCGCTTCGGAATAGGCAGGTTTTTTGAAAGAGTGTGGTCCAGCGCCGATTTCGGCAGGGTCAAGCCCTGCAGGGAGCTCTTTGAGATGGCGCTGGAAGAGGCTTTGGCGGACAATCCCTGGGAGGATAGGAAGGACATCCTGTACGTGGGGGATACTTACAGCACCGATGTGGCCGGCGCCAGGGGAGCGGATCTGGATGTGATCTGGATGAATCCCCGGGCGGAGGACGTCGGGGATGAGCGGGTACATATCCTGAAAAGCCCGGGGCAGCTTGCTGGCACGGTCAGGGAGCTGCAGAGAGAGGCGTGCGGTTCCCTGCTGGAGATGACATGAATATGCTTGAGGATTACTTTGAGGAAATCGGAGTGGATGCCCCCGCGCGGGAGGCCATCAGAAGAAAAATGATGATGTGATAAATAGTACTTGCAAAAACTTCCATATGTAGTACAATAAACTATGTGTCGAGGTTTGACGCATTGAGGCCCGGCGGCTCATGCCTGCCGGATGACAGGTTTGCCGCTCTGCGGCCGGGAGGAGGTTTTTATGTATCAGATCATCAGCGACGGCTCCTGCGATCTGCCGCCCCAGTTGGTGCGGGAGAAGGGGTTGGAGGTCGTCCCCTTTTATGTTTCCTTTGACGACAGAACCTATCTGAAAGAGATCGAGCAGATGCCCATCCGTAAGTTTTACGACGAGATGGTGGAGAAGGAGAACCGGGTTTTCCCCAAGTCCTCTCTGCCCTCGGTGGAGGATTATATCGTATCCTTTGAGAAATATGTCAGGCAGGATATCCCCGTCATCTGCATCTGCATCACCACCAAATTCAGCGGCTCCTACCAGGCTGCCGTGAGCGCCAGGGAGATCCTGCTGGAGACCTACCCCAAGGCCAGGATCGAGGTGATCGATTCCAGGATCAACACGGTGCTCCAGGGAATGTATGTGCTGGAGGCCGCCAAGCTCAGGGAGCGGGGCGTGGGCTATCAGGATGCCGTAGACCGTCTCTTGGAGATCCGGGATACAGGAAGGATCTTTTTTACGGTGGGCAATGTGGAGTATTTAAAGCATGGAGGAAGGATCGGAAAGCTCTCCGGTCTCACCGCTTCCCTGCTGGGGATCCGCCCGCTGATTACCTTAAAGGAGGGGGAGATTTTCCCCTCCGGTGTGACCCGCAGCCGCAGGAAGTCCCTGGAGGCGGTGCTGAGGCTTTTGGACACCCATGTCAAATCTCTGCTGGCGGCAGGGGAAAAGATGGAGGACTACCGGGTGGACGTGGGCTTCGGGTATGACAAGGAGGAAGCGGAGCAGTTCCTGGAGACGCTGAGGGAGCGTTTTGCGGGAGTGCTGGAGACCGACCAGATTGAGCTGTTTCAGATCGGTGCCGCCATCGCCGTGCACACGGGACCTTATCCTCTGGGAGTGGGATTTATCAAAAAAGCCTAGGAGAGAGAAGTATGCCATCTATAGATCAGAGCAGGATCCGCAATTTTTGTATTATCGCCCATATCGACCATGGAAAATCCACCCTGGCGGACCGGATCATCGAGCAGACCGGGCTTCTGACCAGCCGGGAGATGCAGGCCCAGGTGTTGGACAACATGGACCTGGAGCGGGAGAGAGGGATCACCATCAAGGCCCAGGCGGTGCGGACCGTCTACAGGGCCAGGGACGGCCAGGAGTATATCTTCAATCTGATCGACACGCCGGGCCATGTGGACTTTAATTACGAGGTGAGCCGCTCCCTGGCGGCCTGCGACGGGGCCATCCTGGTGGTGGACGCGGCCCAGGGCATTGAGGCCCAGACTCTGGCCAACGTGTATCTGGCGCTGGAGCACGATCTGGAGGTGTTCCCTGTGATCAACAAGATCGATCTGCCCAGCGCCCAGCCCCAGAGAGTGATAGAAGAGATCGAGGACGTGATCGGTCTGGAGGCCCAGGACGCCCCGCTGATTTCCGCCAAGAACGGCATCAACATCGACCAGGTGCTGGAGTGTATTGTGAAGAAGATTCCCGCTCCCTCCGGCAGCCCGGACAACCCCCTTCAGGCGCTGATCTTTGACTCGCTCTACGACTCCTACAAGGGGGTTATCGTCTTCTGCCGGATTATGGAGGGGACCGTAAGGAAGGGGACCCAGATCCGCATGATGGCCACCGGCGCCAAAGCGGAGGTGGTGGAGGTGGGATATTTCGGGGCCGGGCAGTTTATCCCCTGTCAGGAGCTTAGCGCCGGCATGGTGGGGTATCTGACGGCTTCCATCAAGAACGTGAAGGATACGGCGGTGGGCGATACGGTCACGGACGACAGGCGTCCCTGTGAAAAGCCACTGCCGGGCTACAAGAAGGTCAACTCTATGGTCTTCTGCGGCATGTATCCCGCGGACGGGGCCAAGTACCCGGATCTGAGGGACGCTCTGGAAAAGCTCCAGCTGAACGACGCCTCCCTGCGCTACGAGCCGGAGACATCTGTGGCCCTGGGGTTTGGATTCCGCTGCGGCTTCCTGGGACTGCTGCACCTGGAGATCATCCAGGAGCGCCTGGAGAGGGAGTACGGCCTGGATCTGGTAACCACCGCCCCCGGCGTTATCTACAAGGTGCACCGGACGAGCGGGGAGGTCATGGATCTGACCAATCCCTCCAATCTGCCGGACCCCACCGAGATTGCCTGTATGGAGGAGCCCATTGTCAGCGCGCAGATTATGGTCACCTCGGAGTTTATCGGGCCCATCATGGAGCTCTGCCAGGAGAGGCGGGGCCGGTATCTTGGGATGGAGTATATCGAGGAAAACCGGGCGCTTCTGCGCTATGAGCTGCCCCTGAACGAGATTATATACGATTTCTTTGACGCTCTGAAGTCCCGGTCCCGGGGGTACGCCTCCTTCGACTATGACCTGAAGGGATACGAGGAATCCAGGCTGGTAAAGCTGGATATTCTGATCAACCACGAAGAGGTGGACGCGCTCTCCTTTATCGTCCACGCGGACAGCGCTTACGACAGGGGCCGGAGGATGTGCGAGAAGCTCAAGGACGAGATTCCCAGGCATCTGTTTGAGATCCCCATTCAGGCGGCGGTGAACGGCAAGATCATCGCCCGGGAGACGGTGAAGGCCATGCGCAAGGACGTGCTGGCCAAGTGCTACGGCGGCGATATCACCCGCAAGAAAAAGCTGCTGGAGAAGCAGAAGGAGGGCAAGAAACGCATGCGCCAGATCGGAAGCGTGGAGGTGCCTCAGAAGGCGTTTATGAGCGTGCTGAAGCTGGACGACAGGAAATAATAGTGTGAAAATCACACGGATGTGCTGATTTTTCACAGGAGAATTTGTGCCGGAGCGCCGCAAATTCTCCTGATGGCAGATGAGAAACCGCATTCGCGGATTTCTCATCGCCCCGTCGCGCAAAGCGCTCCGGAATGGGGATTAAGATGGACTGTGAAGAGAAACTCATGGAGATTTATCTGCACATCCCCTTCTGCGTGCGCAAGTGCCTGTATTGCGATTTCCTCTCAGGCCCGGCGGACAAAAAGACCCAGGAGGCTTATCTGGGGGCGCTGCTGGGGGAGCTGTCCGGCAGGAGCGGGGAATATGCGGGGAGAAAGGTGTGCTCGGTTTTTATCGGCGGAGGGACGCCCAGCGCGGTGGACGCGGTCTGGATCCGGCGCCTGATGGAGGCTGTGCGCGCCTTTTATGCGCTCCAGGAGGGGGCGGAGGTGACCCTGGAGGTCAATCCGGGCACCGTCACGGGGGAGAGTCTCGCCCTCTATGCCGGCGCGGGGATCAACCGGCTGAGCATCGGCCTGCAGTCCGCCTGGGACAGTGAGCTGGCGCTGCTGGGCCGGATCCACGACAGGGCCCGGTTTGAGGAAACCTACCGGCTGGCCAGGGAGGCGGGCTTTTCCAACATCAATGTGGATTTGATGAGCGCTCTGCCGGGGCAGAGCCCGGAGAGCTGGCGGGGGACCCTGCGCTATGTGACGGGGCTGACCCCGCCCCCGGAGCACATCTCCGCCTACAGCCTGATCCTGGAGGAAGGGACGCCCTTTTATGAGATGTACCGCCGGGGGGAGCTGGAGCCGGCGGACGAGGATACGGACCGGGAGATGTATGAGTTTACCGGCGCCTATCTGGAGGCGCAGGGCTACCGGCGCTATGAGATCTCCAACTATGCCCGGGAGGGGTTTTGCTGCCGTCACAATGTGGGCTATTGGATCCGGCGGGACTACGCGGGCTTTGGGATCGGCGCCGCCTCCCTGATCTCCAATGTGCGCTTTTCCAACGGAAGGGATCTTGAGGCATACTGCAGGGACCCTTTGGGGGTGCGGGAGCAGGTTCAGCGGCTCTCCCAAAAGGATCAGAGGGAGGAATTTATGTTCCTGGGCCTGCGTCTCACGGAGGGGGTCTCAGAGCGGTGTTTTGCCGCCCAGTTCGGCCGGGAGCTGGAGGCTGTCTACGGGGATGTGATAGAGAAATTCGTCGGGGAAGGGCTTTTGGAGTGGTCAGGGGAAGAGCCGCCTGGGGGCGGGGGGAGGTTTTTGCGCCTGACTGCCAGGGGGCTTGATCTGAGCAACTATGTGATGGCGGGATTTTTGAGATAAGCACCGGCGGTGTCCCAACCTCATAAGATAGAGGTAAAGACGCTGACGGAGGTCTCGATTGAAAACCTTTGAAAATCCCCTGACCCCTCAGGAGGAGGCCCATTATATCAAGGCCCTCAGGGAGGGGGATCATGTCCAGGCAAAGGAGGCGAAGGATGTCCTCATTGAGCACAATCTGCGGCTGGTGGCCCACGTGGCGAAGAAGTATCAGAATGTCAATGAGGATATGGAGGACCTGATATCCATAGGCTGTATCGGACTGATAAAGGCCATAGATACCTTTGACGCGGGCAAGGGACGGCTGGCTACCTACGCCTGCCGGTGTATCGACAATGAACTGCTGATGCTGCTTCGCAGCAAAAAGAAGACTGCCAGGGACATTTCCCTCTATGAGCCCATCGGGCAGGATAAGGAGGGCAATGAGATCCGTCTGGTGGATGTGATCGAACAGCAGCAGACCGACATCGTGGAGCGGCTGGAGAGGGACGGCAATGTGAGAAGGCTCCTGGAACTGCTGGGGGAGTGCCTGACCCCCCGGGAGAGGGAAATCCTGATCCTGCGCTACGGCCTGGGAGGGGGCCGGGAGGTAACCCAGAGCGAGATCGGGAAGCGTCTGGGAATCTCCCGCAGTTATGTGAGCCGTCTGGAAAAAAAAGCCCTGAAGAAGCTGCGGGATAAATTTCTTTCTTGACAATCTCCCGTAAAAGGGATATAATGTCAAAGAATTATAGAGGATGACAGAATGAGAGTGGAATTCGTTCCACTCTTTCTTATATCCCGGGGCGTTTTTGCGCGCCGGGTACGGCCGGGGTACAGGCCGGCGGGACGGAAGGGTGAGAGGATGTCCAGAAGAGAAGACTACGCGGCAAGGACCGAGAGCCTGCTGCTTCCCATCGCACAGAAAAACGGGGTGGAGATCTACGATGTGGAGTATGTGAAGGAGGGGAACGATTACTATCTGAGGGCCTATATTGACAAGCCCCAGGGAGTGAGCATCGGCGACTGTGAGGCGGTCAGCAGGGCCCTGTCCGACGAACTGGACAGGGAGGATTTTATACCGGATGCTTACATTCTGGAGGTGAGCAGCCCGGGGCTGGGACGGGCGCTGAAAAAGGACCGGCATTTCGCCAAAAGCCTTGGCAGGCAGGTGGAGCTTAAGCTCTATAAGCCCGCGGACGGCGGCAGGGAGTTTGAGGGTGTGCTGCAGGGCTTTGACGGGGAGACGGTCACTCTTTTGACACAGCAGGGGGAGAGGAAATTCCCCCGCAGTGAGATCGCCGTCGTAAGGCTCGCTTTGGATTTTTAGAGAACAATTTTTGGATACGCCTGCAGGATGGGCAGAATGGAGGAAAGGGAAAATGAACAAGGAATTGATGGAGGCGCTGGATCAGCTGGAGAAGGAGAAGGAGATCAGCAAGGAGACTCTCTTTGAGGCCATCGAGAATTCTCTGGTGACAGCCTACGATAAGCACTTTGGACGGGGAGAGAGAAAGGTGGACAACGTCAGAGTGGAGATCGACAGGGAGACCGGTGACTTCCGGTGCTATTCCCAGCGCGAGGTGGTGGAGGACGGAGAGGTTTCGGATTCCGTCACGCAGATCGCCTTGAAGGACGCCCGGGAGATCTCCGAGATGGCCCAGGTGGGAGACGTCCTGGATGTGGAGGTCAGATCCAGGGAGTTCAGCCGTATCGCCGCCCAGAACGCCAAGAGCGTGATCCTGCAGAAGATCCGCGAGGAGGAGAGGAACGTCATTTACAATCAGTACCACCAGAAGGAGCGGGATGTGATCACCGGCGTGGTACAGCGCTATATAGGAAGAAATATCAGCATCAACCTGGGGAAGGTGGACGCAATCCTGCCGGAGAAGGAGCAGGTGAGGGGCGAGGTGTTCCGCCCAACTGACAGGATCAAGGTGTTCATCCTGAAGGTGGAGGCCACCTCCAAGGGGCCCAGCATCAGCGTGAGCCGCACCCACAAGGATCTGGTGAAGAGGCTGTTCGAGTCTGAGGTGACGGAGATCAAGGACGGCACCGTGGAGATTATGGGGATCGCCAGGGAGGCCGGCAGCAGGACCAAGATCGCCGTCTGCTCCCACAATCCCAATGTGGACGCCGTGGGAGCCTGCGTGGGGATCAACGGGGCCAGAGTGAACGCCATCGTGGATGAGCTGCGGGGCGAGAAGATTGATATTATCAACTGGGACGAGAACCCCGGCAACCTGATCCAGAACGCACTTTCTCCGGCCAAGATCGTGGCGGTGTTTGCCGATCCGGACGAGAAGACCGCCAAGGTGGTGGTGCCGGATTACCAGCTCTCCCTGGCCATCGGCAAGGAGGGGCAGAACGCCCGCCTGGCGGCCCGCCTCACCGGCTACAAGATTGACATCAAGTCCGAGACCCAGGCGAAGGATGCCCCGGGCTTCCGCTATGAGGACTATCTGGACGATGAGGACGGGGAGTACGAGGACGGAGAGTACGAGGACGGGTACCGGGAGGAATATCAGGACGGGGAATACCGGGAAGGCGAATACCGGGAAGGCGAATACCGGGACGGGGAGTACGCGGACCGGGAATATCAGGATTCGGAGTATGAGGCTCAGGAGGATGCAGCTGCCCCGGATCCCGGCCGGGAGGGTGAGGCAGATTGAAAAAGATCCCTTTGAGGCAGTGTATCGGCTGCGGCGAGATGAAGAGCAAAAAAGAGATGCTGCGGGTGCTTAAGACCGCGGACGGTCAGATCTGCCTGGATGCGACAGGAAAAAAGAACGGGAGAGGCGCATATCTTTGTTTACAGAAAGAATGTTTGCGGAAGGCCCGCAGGAACAAGGGACTGGAGCGCTCCTTCAAGATGAGCATCCCTGAGGAAGTGTATGACGCTTTGGATAAGGAGTTTGAAGAGATTGAGTCAAAGTAGAGTATTATCTCTCCTCGGGCTGGCGGCCAGAGGACACAATGTGGCGAGCGGAGAGTTTCAGACACAGGGTGCGGTTAAGGACGGTTCGGCGATGCTCGTTATCGTGGCGAAGGATGCGTCGGAGAATACCAGAAAGCTGTTTACCGATAAATGCTCCTACTACGGGGTCCCGATCTGCCTGTACGGCGGGAAGGAAGCCCTGGGAGGGGCCATCGGCAAGGAGGCGCGATCCTCCCTGGCGGTCTGCGATGCAGGTCTGGCACAGGCGATTCGGAAGGCATTGGATGCGGACGCTGAGGGAAAGGTTGAATGGAGGTAGCGGGCATGGCGAAGATGAAGGTACACGAACTGGCAAAGGAAGTCGGGAAACAGAGCAAGGATGTAATCGGCTTTTTACAAAAAAATGGAATCGAGGCAAAAGCCCCGCAGAGCTCTTTAGAGGATGCGGCCGTTGAGCTGGTGCGCAAGGCGTTTGGCGGAAAAGGAGAAGTACAGTTGGAAGAGAAGAGACAGGACACGATCGAGGCAGAAACCAGGGAGGGGGCAAAAGGCCAGCCCGGGGGAGAGCAGGCCGGGGGCAGCGCTCAGGCACAGGAGACGCATAAGCAGGAGACGTCGAAGAAGGAGGCCCCCAGGCAGGAGGCTCCCAGGGCAGGCGCGCCTCAGAATCCTCCCAAAAAGAAGAAGACCATCATATTCATCAGCAATCCCCAGAATTCCAAGATGCAGGGACAGAGGCCGAGACCGGGCGCAGGCGGCCAGGGCGGATACCGGGGGCCTCAGGGAAAACAGGCCCAGCAGCCGGTACGGGGCCCTATCAAGCCTTTGACCCCGCCTTCACCCACTCCCAGTGTGCAGATGGTGACCTCCAGGCCGCAGCCTAAGCCGAAGCCCGCCCCGGCGGAGCAGGCGCAGGGGGCGCCTCAGGCGGCACGTCCCGAGGATACCAGGCCCCAGGGAACGCCCCAGGCACAAATCCCTCCCACTCAGGGCGCGGAGACGAGACCCCGCCAGGAGGGCAGGCCGGAGCGCAGACCGGAGGGATCCGGCGAGAGACGTCAGGATCGGGGCCAGGGCAGGGCGCCGGAGAGAAGCTATTCCTCTGACAGGCCCCAGGGTAGCTACCCCGGCAGATCCTTCTCCGGGGAGAGAGGCGGCTACGGCGACAGGCCGGCCCGGGGCGAGAGAGGCAGCTACGGCGACAGGCCCGCTTACGGCGACAGAGGGGGCGCGCGCCAGGGCGGCCAGACAGGCGAAAGATCCCAGGGAAGGGGAGGCGCAGGCAGCGCCAGGCCCGGCCAGGGCAGGGGCGGCTTTTCCGGCGGCCAGGGGGACCGCAGAGGACCCGGCGCGCCCGGAGGGAGACCCTTCGGCGGCCAGGGCCGGGACGGGCGCGGCGGCCAGGGAGACCGTTTCCGGGGCCAGCAGCAGGGCGGCAAGAGCTTTGCCGCGGAGACGCCTGCCGGCAAGGATTCGGAGAAGCACAGGGAGGAAGAGAAAAGGCGCATCAGCCAGGAGAAGGACAAGAGAAACCGCAAGGATTATATCTATGAGGAGGAGGCCCGCGCGGCAAAGCCGGGACGCTTCATAAAGCCGGAGAAGAAGAAGGAGGAAGCGGCGGAGGAAGCTATCAAGGTGATCGTGCTGCCTGAGACCATCACGATCAAGGAACTGGCCGACAAGATGAAGCTGCAGCCCTCCGTGATTGTAAAGAAGCTCTTCCTGGAGGGGAAGATCGTCACGGTCAACCAGGAGATCTCCTACGAGGAAGCGGAGAACATCGCCATGGAGTACGAAATCCTCTGTGAGAAGGAGGAAAAGGTGGATGTGATCGAGGAGCTTCTGCGGGAGGACGAGGAAAAGCAGGAGGATTTGGTGGAGAGGCCGCCCGTGATCTGTGTGATGGGCCACGTGGACCACGGCAAGACCTCCCTGCTGGACGCGATCCGCAAGACCAATGTGACCGAAAAGGAGGCCGGCGGCATTACGCAGCATATCGGCGCCTACACGGTGGGTATAAAGGGACGCACCATCACCTTCCTGGACACCCCGGGCCATGAGGCGTTCACCGCCATGCGTATGCGCGGCGCCAACGCCACGGATATTGCCGTTTTGGTGGTGGCCGCGGACGACGGCGTGATGCCCCAGACCGTTGAGGCCATCAACCATGCCAAGGCGGCCGGGATCGAGATCATCGTGGCGGTGAACAAGATCGACAAGCCTGCGGCCAACGTGGATAAGGTGAAGCAGCAGCTGACCGAGTACGGTCTGATCAGCGAAGAGTGGGGCGGCAGCACCGTGTTTGCCCCCGTTTCCGCCAAGACAGGCGAGGGGATTGAGCAGATGCTGGAGATGATCCTGCTGACGGCGGATATTCTGGAGCTGAAGGCCAATCCCAACAGACGGGCCAGAGGTCTGGTCATTGAGGCCGAGCTGGACAAAGGCCGCGGCCCCGTGGCCACCGTGCTGGTTCAGAAGGGCACTCTGCGGGTGGGGGATTTCATTTCCGCGGGGGCCGCTCACGGCAAGGTGAGAGCCATGATCGACGACAAGGGCAGACGGGTTAAGGAGGCTGCGCCCTCCACTCCGGTGGAAATCTTAGGTCTCTCCGACGTGCCCGGCGCGGGCGAGGTGTTCATCGCCCACGACAGCGACAAGACCGCAAAATCCTACGCAGAGACATATTTGGCGCAGAATAAGGAAAAGATGATAGAGGAGACAAAGTCCAGAATGTCCCTGGACGATCTGTTCTCACAGATTCAGGAGGGCAGCCTGAAGGAGCTGAACCTGATCGTAAAGGCGGACGTACAGGGCAGCGTGGAGGCGGTGAAGCAGTCCCTGCTGAAGCTGAGCAACGAGGAAGTGGTGGTGAAGTGTATCCACGGCGGCGTGGGAGCCATCAACGAGTCCGACGTGATGCTGGCGGGAGCCTCCAACGCGATCATCATCGGCTTCAATGTGAAGACGGACGCTCTGGCCAAGGCCACCGCGGAGCGGGAGAATGTGGACATCCGGCTCTACAAGGTGATCTATCAGGCCATCGAGGATATCGAGGCGGCCATGAAGGGCATGCTGGATCCCATCTACGAGGAAAAGGTCATCGGCCACGCGGAGGTGCGCCAGATCTTCAAGGCTTCCGCGGTGGGAAATATCGCCGGCTCCTATGTGCTGGACGGCGTGATCCAGAGGGACTGCAAGATCCGTATTACCCGGGAGGGAAAGCAGATCTACGAGGGCGCGCTGGCCTCCTTAAAGCGTTTCAAGGACGATGTGAAGGAAGTGAAGGCGGGCTTCGAGTGCGGCCTGGTGTTCGAGGGCTACGACCAGATGCAGGAGCTGGATATCGTGGAGGCTTACGTCATGGTGGAGGTGCCCAGGTGATCGGCGGAGCCGGGAAAGAACAGGTGAGCGTGAGCTTATGAGGAAGAACAGTATCAAGAATACCCGCATCAACGGGGAGGTGCAGAGGGTGCTGGCCCAGACCATCCGGGGGGAGATCAAGGATCCCCGGATCAGCCCCTTTACCAGCGTGGTGGCCGTGGAGGTGGCGCCGGATCTGAAGAGCTGCAAGGCGTGGATCAGTGTGCTGGGAGACGAGCAGGCCAGGAAGGCCACCTACGAGGGGCTTCGCAGCGCGGAGGGATTTATCCGCTCCCGCCTGGCCAGGGAGGTCAATCTGCGCAACACGCCTGCCATCACCTTTATCATGGATCAGTCCATCGAGTACGGTGTGAATATGTCCAGGAAGATCGACGATGTGATGGCAGACGACAGAGCCCGCCAAAGGGACGCGGGGGAGGCCGGCGCTGAGGGAGAGCCCGGCTGCGGAGCGGGGGAGTAAGCCCGGCGCGGCGGCAAAGGCACAATAAAGCAGTAGAGAGAAGGGCTATCCCGCTTCCTGCGAGGCAGCCGTTTTGCCATGGAAAGGCGCTTGTTTAGATGCCCGCGCTGGCGGGCAGGGAGGTGTGTATCGAATGAATATCCTGCGGGAATGTGAAGGGGCGGAGCGGATCGGAATCGGGGGCCATGTCAGGCCGGACGGGGACTGTGTGGGAGCCTGTCTTGCCCTGCAGCAGTATCTGACAAAGGCGCTGCCCCGGGCGGAGGTGAAGGTGTTCCTGGAGAAGCCTGCCGATATCTTTGCCGGGCTGAAGGGCTTTGAGGGGATCGACAGCGGTTTTGGAGCCCGGGAGCCCTTCGACGTGTTCTTTGCCCTGGACTGTGACAAGGGGAGGCTCGGAGGGGGAGAAAAATATTTTGACGGGGCGAAAAAGACGGTCAACATAGACCATCATATCAGCAACCAGGGCTGTGCCCAGGTCAATTACATAGAGCCCGAGGCCAGCTCCACCTGCGAGCTGCTCTACGATCTGATGGAGAAGGAGTATCTGGACAGGGACCTGGCGATGGCTCTCTATACCGGCATCATCCATGACAGCGGTGTATTCCAGTATTCCAACACATCGCCGAAGACCATGGAGGCGGGAGCGGAGCTGATCCGGTACGGCTTCGACTTCCCGCGGCTGATCGAGGAAACCTTCTTCCAGAGGACATACTATCAGACCCAGATCCTGGGCAGGGCCCTGATCGAGAGCATGCGCTTTATGGACGGGCGCTGCATCGTCAGCTGTGTGGATCAGAAGATGATGGAATTTTACCATGTGGGGAGCAAGGATCTGGACGGCATTGTGAACCATCTGCGCAATATCAAGGGCATACACTGCGCCGTCTTTATGTACCAGACGGGGCTTTTGGAGTACAAGGTCAGCATGCGCTCCGACGAGCTGGTGGATGTGGCGAAGGTGGCCTCCTATTTTGGCGGCGGCGGTCATATGCGGGCGGCGGGCTGTACCATGAGCGGTACCTTCCACGACTGCGTGAACAATCTCTCTCTGCACATCGAGGAGCAGCTGCGCGCCGAAAAATAGGCAGCCGTGTGCGCCCCGCCGGAGAGGACAGGGAGGTCGGCATGTACGACGGGATCATCAATATCTATAAGGAGAGAGGCTTCACCTCCCACGACGTGGTGGCGAAGATGCGGGGGATCTGCGGCCAGAGAAGGATCGGCCACACGGGGACCCTGGATCCGGAGGCGACGGGGGTACTGCCGGTCTGCCTGGGCAGGGCGACCCGGCTCTGCGACATGCTCACGGACACGGACAAGGAGTATGTGGCGGAGCTTTTGCTTGGGGTGTCCACAGATACCCAGGACGCCTTCGGGGCCCTGAGGGAGAGAAGAAGGGTGGAGGCGGACGGGGAACAGATCCGGGACGCCGTCCTTTCCTTCCTGGGCGGGTACCGCCAGATCCCGCCCATGTACTCCGCCCTGAAGGTGGAGGGGAAGAAGCTGTACGAGCTTGCCAGAGAGGGCAGGGAGGTGGAGCGCCAGGCCAGGCCGGTGGTCATTCATGAGCTGGAGATCCTGGACTGCAGACGGGGGGGAGAGCCTCCCCGGCCGGTTTTTATGTGGGGGGAGGATATGGCCCTTTTAAAGTTCCGGGTGGTCTGCTCCAAGGGGACCTACATCCGCACCCTCTGTGCGGATATCGGGGAGAAGCTCGGCTGCGGCGGCATCATGCAGAGCCTGGAGCGGACCCGGGCGGGCAGGTTTGTCAAGGAGGATGCGGTGACCCTGGCGCAGCTGGAGCAGCTGCGGGATCAGGGGCGCATAGAGGAAAAGCTCTGGCCCCTGGAGAGGGCCTTTGAGGACTGCCCCGCCCTGACTGTGGATGAGGCATTCTTAAAGCTCCCGGAGAACGGCAATCCCTTTGCCCCCGGGCAGACTAAGGAGAAGAGGGTTTACCCGGAGGGAGAGTGGGTGCGCGTCTACGGCGGCGGCCGCTTTTTCGGCGTCTACGCCTATCAGGGGGAGAAGGGAAAATACCGGCCCGTGAAGATGTTTTTGTAAGGGCATGGACGGGAAGTGAAAGAGCTGCATGGAGATCATTGCAAATACACTGGATTTTGAACTGCATATACCCACCGCCGTGGCCATAGGAAAATTTGACGGGCTGCATATAGGGCACAGAAGGCTTCTGGAGGAAATATTGGCGAAAAAGCAGCAGGGCATGGCGGCCTGCGTATTCACCTTTGACCCCTCTCCCGGGGCCTTTTTCGGCCTGACGGACGGCAGGGAGCTCACCACCAGGGACGAGAAGAGGGCCCTTCTGCAGGAGCTGGGAGTGGATATTTTGGTGGAGTTTCCCTTAAATGAACGGACGGCGGCTACGCCGCCCCGGGAGTTTATCCGGGAGATTTTGGTCAGGCGCATGTACACTGCCTGGGTGGCGGCGGGGGAGGATGTGTCCTTCGGCCGGGGGGGAGCCGGGAACGCACAGCTTTTAAAGGAGCTTTCCCAGGAGGGGGGCTACGGGGTTACCGTCATCGAGAAAATCCGGCTGGAGGGCCGGGAGGTAAGCTCCACCGGCGTGCGCTCCTGCGTGGAGGCGGGCCGTATGCCTCAGGCGGAGCGGCTCTTGGGCATGCCCTACACCTTCCTTGGCCGGGTGGAGCGGGGCAGGGCCCTGGGGAGAGAGCTGGGGATGCCCACCGTGAACCTGGTGCCCCCTCCCTCCAAGCTGCTCCCGCCCCGGGGGGTGTACCGCTCCCGGGTGATGCTGGGAGGCAGGAGCTACCGGGCTGTCAGCAATGTGGGCTGCCGGCCCACCGTCGTCGAGGACTCCGGGGCGGTTGTGGAGAGCTATCTCTATGAGTTTGACCGGGAGGCCTACGGGGAGGAAGCCGCGGTGGGGCTGCTGGAATTTCTCCGCCCCGAGAGACGCTTTGAGAATCTGGAGGCCCTTCGCGCCCAGCTGGAGCGGGACAGGGCCGCCGCCTGGGGCTGAAGGATTTTTTGACCGGGAAGAAAAAACCTGTTGTAACTTTCCTTCGTTTCCGGTAAAATAGGGTTTGGACTTGTTTTACCACAAATGAAGGGACAATCACATGGACATAGGTATATTGCTGGCGCTGGCGGGGGGCCTCGGCCTGTTTTTGTTCGGCATGAGGCTCATGAGCGATTCCATAGAGAAGGTGGCGGGAGCCAAGCTGAGGCGGATTCTGGAGATCTGTACCACCAACCGCTTCCTGGGGATGATCGTAGGTGTGGTTTTTACCGGCATCATCCAGTCCTCCTCCGCCTGTACCGTCATGGTGGTCAGCTTCGTGAACTCCGGCCTGATGAATCTGTATCAGGCGGCGGGCGTGATCTTCGGCGCCAACATCGGCACCACCGTCACCTCCCAGCTGGTATCCTTCAATCTCTCGGAGGCCGCCCCCGTCATTCTGCTGGCGGGTGTCCTCATCGTCATGTTTTCCAAAAAGCAGAAAACCAAACAGCTGGCCGAGGTCATTATCGGCTTCGGCATTTTGTTTGAGGGCCTCCAGGCCATGTCCCAGGCCATGGCGGGCATGCGGGAGGTCCCTCAGGTGGTGGGGCTGCTTTCCTCCCTGCGAAATCCCGTGCTGGCCACGGTGGTGGGGACGGTGCTGACCTCCATTATCCAGAGCTCCTCCGTGACCGTCAGCATTGTGCTGCTTCTGGCCTCCCAGGGGCTTTTGGAGCTGCCCATCACCCTCTACATCATCCTGGGCTGCAATATCGGCGCCTGCACCACGGCCCTGCTGGCCTCCCTCTCCGGCAAGAAGGACGCCAAGCGGGCGGCCCTGATCCATTTCTGGTTCAATGTGATCGGCACCCTGCTCATGTACGGGATCCTGCTGTTTGCCATGGATCCGGTGGTGGCCGCCATTTCCTCCGTATCGGCGGACAACGGCCGGTTTGTGGCCAACGCCCACACCATCATCAAGATCTTCCAGGTGATCGTGCTGTTCCCCTTCTCCAAGTGGATTGTAAAGCTGGCGGTGCTGTGTGTGCCCGGGGAGGACAAGAAGATCAATTACCGGGAGAGCTATCAGCTGAAATATATCGGGGAGAAGGTGGTCTTCAATCCCGCCACCGCGGTGGTGGAGGTGATGCAGGAGTTAGAGCGCATGGCGTCTCTTTCCAGCGAAAATTTAAACCGGGCCATGAACGCCCTGATTACCCTGGACCAGGAGGACATTGCGGAGGTCTATGAGGTGGAGAAGAATATCAACTTCCTGAGCCGGGCCATCACCGCCTACCTGGTCAAGATCAACCAGACCACCCTGCCCATCGAGGATCTGAACAGCCTGGGAGCCCTGTTCCATGTGGTGAACGATATCGAGCGGATCGGGGACCACGCGGAGAATGTGGCGGACGCGGCCAGGGTACGCATCGAGACAGGGTGCTCCTTCAGCCGGGAGGCCCAGCGGGAGCTGGGGGAGATGCTGGATATGGTCAACCGGATTATCCAGTACGCCATCGACATCTTCAGCAGGAGCGACGAGACCCATTTGAAGGAAGTGCATGACCTGGAGGACCAGATCGACGCCAAGGAAAAGCGCCTCCAGCAGCTCCATGTGGACCGGCTCTCCAGAGGACAGTGCACCCCTGAGGCGGGCATGATCTACTCGGACATCGTTTCCGGTCTGGAGAGGGTGGCGGACCACGCGGTGAACATCGCCTTCGCCATCACGGATCAGGAGGAAAAGGCGGTATAAGGGGGGGAGCCCTGCCAGCCTTTCGCGTTGCATTCCGGTTTGTTTTTGATAACGGTTCCATCTATTGATTCATCTGTTGTTTGTAGCGGTTATCGCTGGCGCTTCTGCCGATTTCAACGGAGATCAGACAAAAAAGCGGCAGAAATGCAGAGGCATCTATCCCATGGCATTCCTGCCCGGAAAAGGATTATCTGGACGGGGAGACGGCCAGCGTGCTGATGGGGATGAAGAATTTTGAGAAAAACAAAGAGAAATATCAGGAAGGAGAGGGTTACGATATGTGTACGGCATTGCGGGAGTTAGTGGAGGATGGTATTGAGCAGGGCAAAAGAGAAGAAAAGCAGCTCTGCTACCTGCGGGCCATAGCGATGCACATGGCCCCGGAGGATGCCCGGGCGGTGGCCGGCATCAGTGAGAAGGAGGCCAGGGCGGCTCTGCGGCTCAGGGAGCAGGGAAAGATCTGAAAACACAAAGACATACGCTGTCTGGCAATCAGGGTCCCTTGTGAAAAGAAAACCGGCAGGCCAAAAGCTCGGAGGGATATCTTTCCGGGCTTTTGTTATGCCCTTTTTGAGGGAAAGATTCCATATGCCTTTTGCGGACACGTCGGATTAAAAAAAATTAAGATTTATATCCGCAAGGAAGTGGTTGACAGGATATAGAGGGGGTACTATAATGAAAACAGTTAACAAATTTGTAATAAAATTGTAATCACAGGTTAAAGATAAGAAAGAAACGGAAATATTTCGGGAAGAGGACGGCGGGGGAAGGCGCTCCCGGCGCGGACGGAAGCGGAAAACGGGCGCGGACGGAAGCGGAAAAACGGAAGCGGGACGGAAGCAGAAAAATAGGAACGGAAAAAACAGGAACGGAAAAAACGGGAACGGAAAAATGGGAATGCGAAAGACGGAGGCAGAAATGACGAGAGGAAGAAGCAGGAGCGGGGGATACAGGATCCTGGGACTTGGTCTGGCGCTTTGTCTGCTGGCGGAGCCGGTGCCGGCTCTGGCGGCGGAGGGGAATCTGGCAAAGGACGTGCTGAGCCAGGCAGGAGTGGCCTCCCTGATCGGGACGGAGCTGACCCAGGAGGAATATATTGCCATGGCCCAGGAGGCACAGGGCGCATCCTGGGGCTATACCAACCTGGGGATTGCCGACGTGGAGTCGGGCAATCTGAATATCCGGGCGGCGGCGGACACCTCGGGGAAGCTGGTGGGAAAGCTGCCCAAGGATGCGGCCTGCGAGGTCCTGGAGCGCTACGACGATATCGGCTGGGCCCATATCCAGTCCGGGGAGGTGGACGGCTACGTGAGTACGGAGTATCTGCTGACGGGGCCGGACGCCAAGCTGCGGGCCAACGGCCTGGTCCGTGAGGTGGTAGTGGTGAACACGGACGGACTGCGGGTCAGGGATGAGGCCAACACGGAGAGCACCATTCTGACGCAGGTGCCCAAGGGGGAGGAGCTGGAGTACGTGGAATCCCTGGATGGCTGGTATAAGGTGAGCATCGACGGGGACGAGGGCTATGTGTCCGCCGATTACGCCGAACTGGAGTCCAAGCTGGACACGGCCGTCACCATGACGGAGCTTCTCTACGGCCAGGGCGTCTCCAATGTGCGGGTGGATCTGTGCGAGTACGCCAAGCAGTTTGTGGGCAACCCCTATGTGTGGGGAGGCACCAGCCTGACCAAGGGGGCGGACTGCTCCGGCTTTGTGCTCAGCGTGTTTAAGAAATTCGGCGTGAAACTGAGCCATTCCTCCAGGGCCCAGGCCAACGAGGGCACCAAGATCAGCGCCTCGGAGTTAAAGCCCGGGGATCTGGTGTTTTACGGCAGCAGCAAGGAATATATCAATCATGTGGCCCTGTATATCGGCGGCGGGCAGGTGATCCACGCCAGCAACCGCAAGACGGGGATCAAGATCAGCAAGTACAATTACCGGACGCCGGTGAAATGCGTCAGGATCCTGCGGGATTGAGAAGAGGGGGCCCTTGGCGATAGCCTTGGCGGCAGCCTGGCAGACAGCTTGGCAGATGTTTAAAAAAACAGTTTACAATTTCCATAATATGTGCTAAACTAAAACAGTATGTTAGCCGATGCTCAGATCTGGGATACTCCGACCCGGTCTTAGTATCCGGTGATCGAAACAGAAGGAGGATACAGATATGATTTCCAAGGAAAAGAAGACAGCCATTATCAACGAGTACGCCAGATCCGAAGGCGACACCGGTTCGCCGGAGGTGCAGATCGCGGTTTTGAGCGCCAGGATCCAGGAGCTTACCGAGCATCTGAAGGACAACCCCAAGGATCATCATTCCCGCCGGGGCCTGCTGAAGATGGTAGGTAAGAGGCGCGGCCTGCTGGACTATTTAAAGAGCAAGGATATCGACAGATATCGTGAGCTGATCGAAAAACTGGGTATCAGAAAGTAAGTACAATGAGAAGGCGGAGGAATGTCAGGAATAATTGGCTTCTCCGCCTTACATATTATGATAGGAGGAGCTATGTACAACAGTTATACGATGGAACTGGCCGGCCGCACCCTCACGGTGGATATCAACAGAGTCGGCAAACAGGCAAACGGCTGTGCATTTATGCACTACGGCGAGACCACGGTGCTCAGCACCGCGACCGCCTCTGAGAAGCCCAGGGAGGGTATCGATTTCTTTCCCCTGAGCGTGGAATTTGAAGAGAAGCTGTATTCCGTGGGCAAGATCCCCGGGGGCTTCAACAAGAGAGAGGGCAAGGCAAGCGAGAACGCTGTGCTGACCAGCCGCGTCATTGACCGGCCCATGCGCCCTCTGTTTCCCAAGGATTACCGCAACGATGTGACCCTGAACAATATGGTGATGAGCGTGGATCCCGCCTGCCGCCCTGAGCTGGTGGCTATGTTGGGGGCCGCTATCGCCACCAGTATCTCCGACATCCCCTTTGACGGCCCCTGCGCCATGACCCAGGTGGGCCTGGTGGACGGTGAGTTCGTGATCAATCCCTCCCAGGAGCAGTGGAAGCACGGGGATCTGAACCTGACCGTGGCATCCACCCGGGAGAAGGTGATCATGATCGAGGCCGGCGCCAACGAGGTTCCCGAGGCCAAGATGATCGAGGCCATCTATCTGGCCCACGGCGTGAACCAGACGATTATCGAGTTCATTGACAAGATCGTGGCCGAGGTGGGCAAGCCCAAGCACACCTACACCAGCTGTGCCGTACCCCAGGAGATGTTTGATGAAATCCAGAAGATCGTGCCTCCCGATGAGATGGAGACGGCGGTCTTTACCGATGAGAAGCAGGTGAGGGAGGAGAATATCCGCGTGATCACCGCCCGCCTGGAGGAGGCTTTCGCCGACAGGGAGGACTGGCTTGCCATCCTGGGCGAGGCTGTGTATCAGTACGAGAAGAAGACGGTCCGCAAGATGATTCTGAAGGACCACAAGCGTCCCGACGGACGGCAGATCACCCAGATCCGCCCTCTGGCCGCGGAGGTAGACCTGATCCCCAGAGTGCATGGCTCCGCCATGTTCACCAGAGGACAGACCCAGATCTGCAATGTGGTCACCCTGGCGCCTCTGTCCGAGCAGCAGAGACTGGATGGGCTGGACGAGAACGAGGTCAGCAAGAGATATATGCACCACTATAACTTCCCCTCCTACTCTGTGGGTGAGACCAAGCCCTCCAGAGGACCGGGAAGAAGAGAGATCGGCCACGGCGCCCTGGCGGAGAGAGCCCTGCTCCCTGTGCTGCCGAACGATGAAGAGTTCCCCTATGCCATCCGCAGCGTGTCCGAGACCTTCGAGTCCAACGGCTCCACCTCTATGGCTTCCACCTGTGCCTCCTGTATGGCGCTGATGGCGGCAGGCGTGCCCATCAAGAAGATGGTGGCCGGCATCTCCTGCGGCCTGGTGACCGGGGAGACGGACGACGATTTCGTGCTGCTCACGGATATCCAGGGCTTGGAGGACTTCTTCGGGGATATGGATTTCAAGGTGACCGGCACCACCGAGGGCATCACCGCCATCCAGATGGATATCAAGATCCACGGCCTCACCAGACCTATTGTGGAGGGGGCTATCGCCCGCTGCCGGGAGGCCCGTCTGTATATTATGGACAACTGCATGAAGCCTGTGATCTCCGAGCCCCGTCCCGAGGTGGGGCCTTACGCTCCCAAGATTGTCTCTGTCCAGATCGATCCCGAGAAGATCGGGGATGTGGTGGGCCAGAGAGGCAAGACCATCAACGAGATCATCGCCCGTACCGGCGTGAAGATCGATATCACCGACGACGGAAAGGTATCCATCTGCGGAACCGATCCCGAGATGATGGACAAGGCTGTGGAGATGGTCAAGATCATCACCACGGACTTCGAGGCCGGCCAGATTTTCAAGGGCAGGGTGGTGAGCATCAAGGAGTTCGGCGCTTTTGTGGAGTTCGCCCCCGGCAAGGAGGGTATGGTCCACATTTCCAAGATCGCAAAGCAGAGGATCAACCGTGTGGAGGATGTGCTCACCCTGGGCGACAAGGTGACGGTGGTCTGCCTTGGCAAGGACAAGATGGGCAGGATGAGCTTCTCCATGAAGGATGTGGCACAGGTATAATCCCGTCAGCGGCAGTTTCCCCTTTCCCCGGCTTTCCCCGGCGGAAAGGGGATTTTTATGCTTTTTTAAGACATATATCAGAGAGAGATTATTGTTTTTTCCGCTCCCGGAGAGTAGGATAATACCAGGTAAACTTTTGGGAGCGTTTCCGCTCCGGATGGGAGAGATATCATGAGAGAAAAGCTGATGCGGTTTATGCAGGGCAGATACGGGACGGACCGGCTGAACCGGTTTCTGATGGTCCTGGCCTTGGTCTTTTTGGTCATCTCCTTTTTGGGTGGGAGAGGATTTTATCTGGGGGCCCTGGCCCTGCTGGGGTGGAGCTATTTCCGTATGTTTTCCCGCAATATTGCAAAGCGCGCGGCGGAAAACAGGCTCTATCTGCAGAAGGAATACCGTGCCAGGTGTTTTTTCCAGAAGCAGAAGAATAATCTGGTTCAGAGGAAGACGCATCATATCTACCGGTGCCCCGGCTGCAGGCAGAAGATCCGGGTGCCCCGGGGCAGGGGAAGGATCGCCATCCGCTGTCAGAAATGCGGCACTGAATTCATCCGGCGCAGCTAGGGCGGGAGGGGCCTATGTTCGGATATATCGTTGTCAATAAGGGGGAGCTCAAATTCCGGGAGTTTGATGTATACCACTCCTATTACTGCGGACTGTGCAGGGCCTTGAAGCGCAGATACGGGATCACGGGACAGCTGACCTTAAGCTATGACATGACCTTTCTCCTGATGCTTCTGACGGGCCTGTATGAGCCAAAGACCCGGGAGTATGAGTGCCGGTGCGCGGCCCATCCCCTGGAAAAGCATCTTGCCCGGGAAAACGGATTGACGGATTACATCGCGGATATGAATCTGCTTTTGTCCTACTACAAGTGCAGGGACGACTGGGAGGACGACAGGAAGCTCCACCGGCTGCTGCTGGCCTGGAGAATGGAGGGCAGGATCAGGAGTATGGGGGCCGAGGCCCGGGAAAAGGCCCAGGCGATCCAAAGCCTGCTGGAGGAACTGGGGGAGGCGGAGCGGCAGGAAAGCCGGGATGTGGATCTCATGGCCGGGAAGTTTGGCAGGATTATGGCCCAGGTGACGCTCTGGCGGCGGGATGAATGGGCCGGGGTACTGGATGCCTTCGGCTTCTGCCTGGGTAAGTTTATCTATCTGATGGATGCCTATGAGGATCTGGAGGAAGACATCAAAAGGGGCCGCTTCAATCCCCTGAAGGAGCGGTTTGGAACGCCACAGTTCGAGGATGAGATGCAGACGATCCTGACTATGATCATGTCCGAGTGCTGCCGGTATTTTGAAGAGCTTCCCATCCTGGAGAATGCGGGGATTTTGAGAAATATCCTCTACTCCGGCATCTGGAGCCGCTATGAGCTTGTGCGGGAGAGACGCCGCCGTGAGAAGGCCGGCGCTGCGGGAGGGACGCTGCGGGAGGGACGGCGCAGCGGGGAAGACGGTTCTGCGGGAGAGGCGGCTGAAGGAGGCGCGGGGGAGTAAGACCTGAGTGCCCGCGGCCGTAACCCGGCTGAGGACTGCCCGAGGGCGGGCGCTGGAGCGGAGGCGCAGGCCTGCCGGTGAAAAAGTCTTGAGAGAAGGAGAATACCCAGATGAATGATCCCTATCAGGTGCTGGGCATACCCAGGGGAGCCTCCGAGGAGGAGATCAAAAAAGCATACAGGGCTCTGAGCCGCAGATATCATCCCGATGCCAATATCAACAATCCGAACAAGGAGCAGGCGGAGGAAAAGTTCAAGGAGATCCAGGCCGCTTACCAGCAGATCATGAAGGAGAGGACGGAGGGGCCCTCCTGGGGGGCCGGCTATGGCTCCCAGGGAGGCTATGGGAGCGCCGGCCAGGGGAACAGCTCCTATGGATCCGGCGGCCAGGGCGGTTTTTACGGGGGCTTTGGAGGGCCCTTCGGAGGGTTTGGGCCCTTCGGGGGATTTTACGGAGGCTATCAGCAGGCGGGGGGCTATGAGGAAAATGTCCGGCTGCGGGCCGCGGGAAATTATGTGAGGAACGGCTACTATCAGGAGGCCCGCAATGTGCTGGACGGCATGGAGGAACGGGAGAGGGACGCAAAGTGGTATTACTACAGCGCCATCGCTCACTCCGGTCTGGGAAATCAGGTGAGCGCTCTGGAGCATGCGCGCAGAGCGGCGGCCTTGGAGCCCGGCAATATGGAGTACAGGAGCCTGCTGCAGCGCTTTGAGAGCGGCGGGACCTGGTATCGGCAGAGGCAGGCGTCCTACGGATATCCGGTGACGGGCACCGGAAATCTGTGTATGAAGCTCTGCGTGGCCAATATGATCTGTAATATTTGCTGCGGCGGAATGTGCTATGGAGGCCGCGGCGGTATGTACTGCTGTTAGAGAGCGCCGTCCTGGGAGCGGTAGTCCCGGATGGGGATCCCGTTTACCTCCACGCCGGCGCCCGCCTGGATTACCAGGCACTGTCTGCCGTCGATGATGCGGGTCTCCACCAGATCCATGCGCTCCGGATTCACCCTGACGATCACGTCGGGGGTCTTTACCTCGAAGGCCCTGGCGCTGTACACATTGCTGATCTGAAGCCGGGTGTTCTCCCCGGCGGCGTCGTAGCAGCGCTCCAGGGTTTCCAGCTTTTTGGGATCCTCCACGCCGCTGTCCTCAAAGATCTGGCGTACCTCCCGTTTGTCCAGGGTCATGGGAGCGGGATCGTCACCATGCTGCGCGGCAATCTCCCCCAGCTTCTCATGGATGTTTTTGACGGCCTCCAGGCTGCATTCTTCCCCCAAAGTCTCCTGGATCAGAGTCTGGAAGGTCTCCTTCTGGCTCCCGGCGGAGAGAGGGAGAGGGCAGTCCAGGAGCCGCTCCACAAAGGTCTCCTTCAGATCCTCGGGGTCCCTGGAGTAGTACAGGACACTGTGCAGGTCCGCGCTCCGATCCTGAAAGGCGGGGAAGAGAAAGCCTGTGTCGGGGGCGCCCACCACCCAGTCCCGGATCCGGTTCTGGAAATTGTTTTCCTCCGGGTTGTAGCTGAGCCCCGGCCTGCTCAGGTTCACGGGACAGATGCTCACCAGCATATATTCATAGATTTCATCGGAGGCGTCCTCCAGGTCTATTCCGTCGGAGGTCTTCCCGGGCACATCGTACACGTCGTGGATCAAAAGGATCAGGTAATTCCCCACAAACTCATAGGACTCGATGACCCGGTCATAAAACTGTTCCAGCAGGGAATCGTCCTTTAGCCTGCTGTCCCGCAGGGCCAGGAGAAGCTGCTGGGCGCCTCCCTCATCCTCGGCGGAGAGAGGGAATTCCAGGGTCAGAAGATTTTTCCCCAGGGAGCCGGAGAGGGTCTTGCGGAGAAGCTCGAAATATTTGAACATCTCTTCCTCGGGAAGGGCGAGAAAGGACTGGGCGAACTGGGTCTTCTTGTTTTTTTCCCCGTCCACGTAACAGCCGCAGATGCGGGTGATGGAGCAGTTTTTGGGGGTAAAGAGCTTTTTCAGCTCTGAGATTTCCTGTTTGATCATGGCTTTTATTCCTTTCTTTGGGTGAATGGCGCCGGGTATCCGGACAAATCAAGTATATCTTTCCCGCATCCAAATGGCAATAAAAAGACGGCAATTTATGATATTTTCTTTCAATCCGTTTACCGCAGGGCGGAAAATGTGGTAAGATAGCAGAAAGGGCGGAGGCTGAACGGAGGCGGCGTATGATCACACTGCAGGGAAAAGGAGTATACAGAGATATCTGCGCGGGAAAGATTTTCTTTGCCCGGAAGAGGAAACCTCGGGTCCCCCGGTTTCTGGTGCAGGACAGGGAGGGGGAGCTGGATCGGTTTGAGAAGGCGCGCGCTGCGGCCTCCCGCCAGCTGAAGGATTTGTATGTCCAGGCGAAGGAGACGGTGGGCGGGGCAAACGCGGCCATCTTTGAGATGCAGCAGATGCTGCTGGAGGATGAGGAATTCTGCGGGGCGGTCAGAGGGCTGGTCCGGAGCCAGTATGTGAATCTGGAGTACGCAGTCCAGGCGGCGGCGGAGAGCTTCCGGCGAAAGCTGGGCTCTGTGGAGGATCCCTATATCCGGGAGCGCGCGGAGGATGTGAGAGATGTCTCCTGGCGCCTTCTGGGAATTCTGGCGGGGGAGCATATGCAGCTGCGGATTACGGAGCCCTGTATCCTGGCGGCCGAGGACCTGACGCCGGGGGAGACGGTCCAGCTTCCCATGGAATATGTAAAGGGGATCTGCCTGGGAGGCGGGAGCGTGTACTCCCACACAGCCATTGTAGCCAGGAGCATGGGGATCCCCGCTCTGGTGGAGGCGGGGGAGGGGCTGACGGAGGACTGGGACGGACATTGGGCGGTCCTGGACGGCTTCGCCGGCTGTCTCTACATTGACCCGGACCCGGATACCGCCCGGGCCCTGGAGGAAAAGAGGGCGGGCGCCGACCGGCGCAGGGCCGCGCTCCAGGCCCTCAAGGGGAAGGAGAATGTGACGCTGGACGGCAGGGCGGTGCGCCTGTACGCCAACGCCGGGAGCCTTATGGACGTGGAGGCGGCGCTGGCGAACGACGCGGGAGGAATCGGGCTCTACCGCAGTGAGATGCTGTTCCTTGGCCGGGAGAGCGCCCCCACGGAGGAGGAGCAGTATCGTACCTATATGCAGATCCTGGAGCGGATGGGGGACAGGCCGGTGATCATCCGCACCATGGATATCGGAGCGGACAAGCAGGTATCCTATCTGAATCTGGAAAAGGAGGAAAACCCGGCCCTGGGCTGCCGGGCCATCCGGCTGTGCCTGGAGAGGGAAGATCTTTTGACGGTCCAGCTGCGGGCTCTGTACCGGGCGGGCCTCTCTGGACGGCTCTCTTTCATGTATCCCATGGTGGCCGCCGCCTGGGAGCTTGAGTCCCTGCGCGCCATAGAGGACAGGGTGAAGGCGGATCTGAGGGCGGAGGGGATCCCCTTTGCGGGGAATATCCCCCGGGGGATTATGGTGGAGACCCCCGCCGCGGCGCTGCTTAGCCGGGAGCTGGCGTCTATGGTGGATTTTTTCAGCATCGGCACCAACGATCTGATCCAGTACACCCTGGCGGCGGACCGGCTGAATCCCCGCCTTGCCAGACTCTATCACGGCTCCCAGGAGGCGGTGATGCGGCTGATTGAGATGACCGTGGAGAGCGCCCACCGGGCGGGAATCTGGGTGGGGATCTGCGGCGAGATGGCGGCGGATACGGCCTTGACGGAGCGCTTCATCCGGATGGGGATCGACGAACTCAGTGTGGCGGCAGGGGTGCTTTTGTCCGTGCGCCAGCAGATCCGCCAGATCCGGCTGGGGGAGGGCGCGCAGGGGCAGGAACCCGGCGGGAAGGGCGCCCGCCCGTGAAATGCCGCGGATATGGAAAAAATTGGTGAAGAAAAATGACTTAAAAGGAAAAATGCGGTAAAGACGGGGGTCTTTGCCGTTTTTTTAAGGGAGGAATGTCGGAATCTGCGGCGGAATGAAGTTGCCCTTGGGGATGGAATCCCTTAAAATAATAGCGTAAAAAGTAGTATCTGGGAAATCGACGGAGGGAAATTCATGGAACAGTTGAACATTGTTTCCACTAAGGATAATGATAAAGTATACAAGATCCTGGGAGATCTGATGAAAGCTGACAAGGAATTCCAGATTATGATCACGGTGCCGTCCACCAAGGGAGGCCAGGATGCTGCGGAGGGGAGCGGGGCGGACCGTGCCCAGGGATATGCCGCCCGGGAGAGCGCCCCGTCCCGGGTGCAGGCAGGCGCGGGCCCGCGGATTTCCCAGGAATTCCGGGGAAGGGGGGAGACCAGGGCCGCCCAGATCCCGGGGGAGGCGCAGCGGCCGGGCCTGGGGGAGCATGATCTGGAGAAGGATGTGACGGATATGATTCATGAGATCGGGGTGCCCGCCCATATCAAGGGATATCAGTACCTGCGGGAGGCCATCATGATGTCCGTGCGGGATCCCTCCATGATCAGCTCCATCACCAAGGTTTTGTATCCCACCATCGCAAAGCATTTTCAGACCACGCCCAGCCGTGTGGAGAGAGCCATCCGCCACGCCATCGAGGTGGCCTGGTCCAGGGGGCGCATGGAAACCCTGGACGCTCTTTTTGGGTACACCATCAACACAGGCAAGGGGAAACCGACCAACTCGGAGTTTATCGCCCTGATCGCGGATAAGATCCGTCTCCAGTACCGGAGCCAGCCGTAGAGGGCTGCCTGGCCGGCGCGGCCTTGACCGGTGAATCCTTGGCCGGCGCATCCTTGGCCGGCACGTCCTTGGCCGGCACATCCTTGGCCGGCACGTCCTGGCCGGCGCGTCCTGGCCGGCGCGGCCTTGCCTCGGGAGCCGGAAAATACGCCCGCAGATGAAAAAACTCTTTCCTAACTTCATAGATTGTTGTATAATCTAGGTAACTATTCAGAGGGGATTCGTGCGCCCCGGTCTGTTTAGAAGTCAGGATGGAGGGTTTTCCAAATGAAAAAGATACTTTTCGCGGCGTCGGAGGGGGTTCCTTTTATCAAGACGGGCGGTCTGGCGGATGTGGTGGGTTCGCTCCCCAAGTGCATTGACAAAAGGTATTTCGACGTGAGAGTGATCCTGCCAAAGTACACCTGTATGAAGCAGGCCATGAAGGACAAACTGGAGTACATCACCCACTTTTACATGGATTTCAACTGGAAGAATGTTTACGTGGGGATCCTGGGGGCCAACGTGGACGGCATCCAATACTATTTCATCGACAACGAGAGCTATTTCGGGGGCTTCAAGCCCTACGGGGACAACGCCCTCTATGAGATCGAGAAGTACGCCTACTTCTCCAAGGCGGTGCTCTCGGCCCTGCCCCTGATCGGCTTCCAGCCGGACCTGATCCACTGCCACGACTGGCAGACGGGCCTGATCCCCGTGTACTTAAAGGAGCGCTTCCACGGGGGAGAGTTCTTCGCCGGGATGAAGTCCGTGATCACCATCCACAACCTGAAATTCCAGGGCAAATGGGATCCCAGGACGGTCCAGAGCATCACGGGCCTGCCGGAGTACTATTTTACCGCCGACAAGCTGGAGGCGTACAAGGACGCCAACCTGCTCAAGGGCGGCCTGGTCTTTGCAGACGCCATCACCACGGTCAGCGACACCTACGCCCAGGAGATCAAGACTCCCTTCTACGGGGAGGGGCTGGACGGCCTGCTGAGGGCCCGCTCCGGAGATCTGAGAGGGATTGTGAACGGTATCGACTATGAGGAATTCAACCCGGAGACGGATCCCTATATTGTGAAGCCCTACAATGCGGTGAATTTCCGCAAGGAAAAGGGCAAGAATAAAAAGGCCCTGCAGCAGGAGCTGGGGCTGGAGCAGGACGAGAAGAAGATGATGATCGGCGTGGTCTCCCGTCTGACGGATCAGAAGGGCTTTGACCTGATCGCCTATGTGATGGATGAGCTGTGCCGGGACGGCATCCAGCTGGTGGTGCTGGGGACCGGTGAGGAGCGCTATGAAAATATGTTCCGCCACTTTGCCTGGAAGTATCCGGAGAAGGTATCCGCCAATATCTTTTACTCAGAGGAACTCTCCCACAAGATCTACGCTTCCTGCGACGCATTCCTGATGCCCTCCCTGTTTGAGCCCTGCGGCTTAAGCCAGCTTATGAGCCTGCGCTACGGCACGGTGCCCATTGTCCGGGAGACCGGGGGGCTTAAGGATACGGTGGAGCCCTACAACCAGTACGAGAGCACGGGCACGGGCTTCAGCTTTGCCAACTACAACGCCCATGAGATGCTGGCTGCGGTGAGATATGCGGAGCAGATTTACTACGATAAAAAGCGGGAGTGGAACAAGATCGTGGACCGGGCCATGGCCGCGGACTTTTCCTGGCATGTATCCGCCAGCAAATATCAGGAGATGTACGACTGGCTGATCGGATGACAGGCAGGCTCTCGTAAAGGAACCCATGGCTTATGAGCGAAAAGAAAAACAGCATGGTCATGCAGGCGGGGATTTTAGCCGCCGCCGGCATGATCAGCAGGATCATAGGGCTTTTGTATGTAAGCCCCGTGCAGGGGATCATCGGTACGGTGGGAATCGGATATTACAGCTCGGCGTACACCTATTACGCCATCATCCTGCTCATATCCTCCTACAGTATCCCCTCCGCCATATCAAAGGTGATTGCCCAGAAGCTGTCCCTGAGGGAATACCGCAATGCCCATCGGATTTTTCTGTGTTCCCTCTACTACGTGTTGGGAGTAGGCCTGTTTGCCAGCTTACTCCTTTTTTTTGGTGCCGGCCTTTTTGTGGAGGAATCCGCCGTGCCCGTGCTGAGAGTCTTTGCCCCCACCGTCTTTATTTACGGGGTGCTGGGTGTGCTGCGGGGGTATTTTCAGGCGCACAGGAGCATGGTGCAGACCTCCGTCTCCCAGATCCTGGAGCAGTTTGTGAATGCGGCGGTGAGCATCGGGGCGGCCTACGGCTTCATTGTGCTGGCCATGGGCTCATCCCAGGTGCCGGAGGATCCGGCCCTGCAGACCAGGAGGGCCGTGTACGGGGCCATGGGCAGCGCCCTGGGAACCGGGGCGGGGGTCCTGGCGGCCCTGCTGTTTATGGCGGGCGTCTATGCTCTGAACCGGGAGCTGATTCAAAGGCGGATCCGGCAGGACCGCATGTCCCGGCCGGAGTCCTACCGGGAGATCAGCAGGACCATCCTGCAGGTGGTGCTTCCCTTTATTTTGAGCACAGCCGCCTACAATCTCAGCGCCTCCCTGAACAATAAGATTTACATGGAGATCACCATCGGCCTGCGGGGCGTCTCCGAAACCCAGGCCCACGCGGGCTACGGCATCTTTAACGGGGAGGCATCCAAGATTTCCAATATCCCCATCGCCCTTTCCTCCGCCATGGCCTCCGCCGTGATTCCCACCATCTCCCAGCTGGCCGCCAGAGGGGACAGGAGAGGGGCCCACGCCAAGGTCCAGGAGGCGGTGAAGACCATTATGCTGCTCTCCATCCCTTCGGCGGCGGGGCTTTTGGTGCTGGCGGAGCCCATCACGGCGGTGCTTTTCCCCTGGGAGAAGGATCTGGCAACGGCCTCCCGGCTGCTGATGGCCCTGGCCCTGTCGGTGGTCTTTTATGCCCTGTCCACCCTGAGCAATTCTATCCTGCAGGGGATGGGGAAGGTCAACACGCCCATCGTCCACGCGCTGATTGCCCTGGCGGTCCAGACCGGGGTGCTGGTGCCCCTGCTGCTATACACGGATCTGGGGGTCTACGCACTGGTGGCCGCCAGCACGGTTTACTCCGGCGTCATGTGCCTGCTGAACCAGCTGGCGGTGAGAAGATGCCTGAGGTATCGCCAGGAGCTCAAAACCACCTATGGGATACCGGCCCTGGCCTCCCTGTTTATGGGGGGCGTGGCCTGGGCGGTCTACCAGGCCCTCTATCTGCTGGCGGGATCCCGTCTGATCGCCCTGGTGCCCGCCATCGGGATCGGGGCGGCTGTGTACTTTGTCCTGCTGATATTGTTCAGGGGGGTTACGGAGGAGGAGCTGGAGAGCATGCCAAAGGGGAGGCTTTTGGTCAGGCTTGCCAGAAAGTGCAGGCTGCTGCACTAGGAGGGATATGCTTTATGGCACTGCTTGGGAAAATGACCGTTTTGTTTCTGTTCATGCTGATCGGGTTTTTCTGCCGTAAAAAGGGATACCTGGATGAGAAGGCTTCCCAGTCCATCAGCTTTCTGGTGGTAAATTTTGCCAGCCCGGGGCTGGTGATCAGCGGGACCGTGAATGCCGCGGGCCGCATCGGCGGCAGCGAGCTGTTTCAGACGGTGCTGACGGCCGTGTTTCTGTATGTGGGCCTGATCGGGATCGCCTGCTTTCTGCCCCTGCTTTTGAGAGTCCCCCGGGAGCAGCGGGGCGTATACCGGCTGATGACCATCTTCTCCAACATCGGCTTTATGGGCTTCCCGGTGGTGCAGGCCATGTACGGGAATGAGGCCATGCTCCAGACGGCCATTTTTCAGATCCCCTACAATCTGCTGATCTATACTTATGGGATCTGGGAGCTCACAAGGGGACGGGAGGGAGCCGGGGAGGGCTTTGCCTGGAGACGGATGCTGAATATGGGAGTGGCGGCCGCCCTGGCGGCGATCCTTCTGTACGGCCTTGACTGGGAGACGCCCCAGTTCTTTAAGGATACGGTGGCCGGGCTGGGAAATCTGACCGCGCCCTTAAGTATGATCGTGATTGGGATGGCCCTGGCGGGGATTCCCTTAAGGAGCCTCTTTACGGACGTGCGGCTCCTGGTCTTCTCGGCAGTCAAGCTGCTGGTGCTGCCGGTGATCGGCATGGCGGTATTAAAGCAGTTTGTGAGCCATGAGACCCTGCGGGGCGTGGCCATGGTGATGATGGCCACGCCGGTGGGCAGTATGACCGCCATGATGGCGAAGCAGTACGGGGGAGACACGGAGCTCACAAGCAGGGGAGTGGCTCTGACCACCCTGCTGAGCGTTTTGACCATCCCGGCGGTGGGAGCGCTTACCCTGTAAGGAACTACCAGCAGGCGCTTCTACGGACGCCTCCAGGGACGCCTTTAAGGGGTCTCCGCCTTCCTCTTATCCCTCCCGGATCCGGGAGATATCCGGATCGATCATCATAGAATAATTGGTATAGTACACCACAAAGCCCGGCTTGGCTCCGCTGGGCTTTTTTACATGCTTTTTCTGGATGTAATCCACCTCCACCTTGTCCTGGCCGCGGCCCTTGGAGTAGTAGGCCGCCAGCCGGGCGGCTTCCTCAAAGGTAGAGTCCGGGGGCGTGACACCGCCCTCGCACCGGACAATCACATGGGAGCCCGGGATGTTCTTGGCGTGAAACCACCAGTCTCCGCCGGAGGCAAACTGGAAGGTCAGCTCATCGTTCTGATAGTTGTTTTTCCCCACATAGATCGGGAAGCCGTCGCTGCTGAGATAGCGGAAGGGGCGGCTGGTGACCTTTTCCCGACGGGCAGGGCCCTTCCGGCGGATATAGCCGCTGGCGGTGAGCTCCTCCTTGATCTGCACCAGATCTTCCTCCTGGAGGGCAATGTCCAGAGAGGCGCTGACGGACTCTAAGTGGTCGATCTGGGCCTTCACCTCCTGGGTGAGCTGAGAGAGCGCCTCATAGGTGCGCTTCAGCTTATTGTAGCGCTCGAAATAGCGCTGGGCGTTTTCCGAGGCTGTCAGGGTGGGATCTAAGGGGATCTGGACGGTCTCCCCGTTATAATAGTTGACCGCCGTGAGGCTTTTGCTTCCGGGGGCGGCGCTGTAGCCGTAGGTGTTGAGCAGCTCCCCGTAAATCCGGTATTTATCACGCTTTTCCGTATCCCGTATCTGGGCAAGCTGCAGGTCATATTTTTTGATATCCCGCTCCAGGGCCGTCTGGACGATCCGGCGCAGCTCCGAGGACTTCTGCCGGATGCGGGTGACGGCGTTTTTTTTGGCATAATAGGTTTCCAGAAGCTGGGAGATGGAGTCGAAATCCTGGGTCCGGTCCTCCCCGGAGGAATACATGCTGAGTCTGAGGGCCGCAAACTCCGCCGGCTGGTTCCGGGTGTAAGCGATCTGGGGAGTAAAGCGGCCTGCCTTTACATCCTCCATCATCTCCCGGAAGACCTCATAAAGGCGGGTGAGCTCATCATGGGAGAGGGCGGCAGCGGAGCGCTCCCCATCCACCCCCGCCCGGTAACAGATCTCCTGGGCAATCACAGGGGAAATGCCGGTGTAGGCGGAATAAACGGCCTTAAAAAGGGGCAGGGGCTTTCCCTCCAGGTGACTCTGCCAGTGGGAGAAATCCGCCTCCAGGGGATTTGCCTTGTCCTGGGTGTTGGGGATAAAGTAGGGCCTGCCGGGCAGCACCTCCCGGACGCTGCTGACCAGGCCGGAGACATGCTTGATGCTGTCGATGACGGTGCCGTCCTCCTGGCAGAAGATGATATTGCTGTGCTTGCCCATGATTTCTACGGTGAGGCGCTCCCGCTTCAGATCCCCCATCTCGTCCAGATGCTCCACATCCATATGGACAATGCGCTCCAGACCCGGCTGGGTGATGCCGATGATCCGGCCGTTCTGCAAATGCTTGCGCAGCAGCATGCAAAAGCTGGGAGCGGTCATGGGGCTTTGCTTGTTCTCCTGTGTCAGATACATGAGAGGGAGAGAGGCCCCGGCGGAGATCAGAAGGCGCTTCTGCCCCTGATTCCCCTTGACGGTGAGGAGCAGCTCGTCCGACTCGGGCTGGGCAATCTTGTAGATACGCCCGCCCAGAAGGGCCTCCCTGCATTCCTTCACCAGACCTGCGATTGTGATACCGTCAAATGCCATAGCGAACTCCTTTTTCGTGGTAAGTGTGTCAGGGTGTAAACTGCAGATGTAAATAGTTTAGCACAAAGAAGAGCGGACGGGAAGAGGAAACAGGAAACTCCCTTTTCAGGAAGAGTCTGAAAGGGGAGCACTTTTTTATCCGTTTTAACGGGAACAATTTTTATGTCATGTTATCGCTCATTTCACCATTTGCGAAAGGCACAAAATATACTATCATACCTGTGCCGGATTTCTTAGCAAGCATATCACGAAAGGGCACAAATGTCAACAATAGAAAATCCATTGCCAGGATTTTCCGTTGGAATAAACCATCAAGGAAAGAGGAGAAAACATGGGAGGAAGTATCTATCTGCGCCGGGACGGGCGCTATGAGGGGCGCTGCAGGACGGGAGGGGAAGGACGTATCTTTTACTTTTACGGGAAGAGCCGGGAAGAGGTGGAGGAAAAGATGCAGGAGTTCTGGGAGGGGCAGAGCTACGGCACCACCCAGCTGACGGTAGAAATGCTTTTTGAGGAGTGGCGGGAGGCAATCCGGCTGCGGGTGAAGGAATCTACCATGGCCAACTACGTGGGAAAAGCAAGGGCCCACATCCTGCCTGCCTTTGGAAAGCTCCGCATCCAGGAGCTGGATCCGGGGCGGATCCAGGGCTTTATCTCGGACAAGCTCAGCCGGGGCCTCTCCGCCGGCTATGTCTCGGATATAGTGATCCTGATTAAGTCCATGATGAAATTTGCCGTCAGCCGCTACAACATCCGAAACCGGATCCAGGAGGTGGTGCTGCCCAAGAAGAAAAAAGCCCAGATTCTTCTGCTGTCAAAGGCGCAGCAGAAGAATCTCCACAGATACCTGGGGACCCACCGGGATGCCACCTCCCTTGGGGTTGCGCTCTCCCTGTTTACGGGGCTGCGTATCGGGGAGCTGTGCGCATTAAGGTGGGGGGATGTGGACCTGGGCAGGCGGACCCTCTCCGTGACCCGGACTCTCCAGCGGATCCGCACAGAAAAGGGTACAAAGCTGGTGCTGACGGAGCCGAAAAGCAATTCCTCCGTCAGAGAGATTCCCATTCCGGACTGCCTGATGCCCATGCTTCGGGAGCAGGCGGGGGAGGGGTATGTGCTCTCCGGGACGGAAAAGCCAGTGGAGCCCCGGCTGATGCAGTACCGGTTCCAGGGGCTGCTCAAAAAAGCATATCTGCCGTCAATCCACTTCCACGCCCTGCGGCATATGTTTGCCACCAACTGTGTGGAGATGGGGTTCGACGTGAAGTCCCTGAGCGAAATACTGGGACACTCCGGGGTGGAGATCACGCTGAACCGGTATGTGCATTCTTCCCTGGAGAGGAAGAAGCAGTTTATGAAGCGTCTGAGGTTTGCAGCCTGAGTGTTCCAAAGAGAGAGCCGGTCTGCTGGGGATGGATTTTCGCAAATGGTGAAATTCAAGAGATACCTGGGGAGTGAAGAAAGAGTGGAATCCGGAAGCAGAGGGGAGCTCATGAGCAGAAGGAACATAAAAAGCATGTTGTTCGAGGATGGGGCCGGGGAGTGGCTGGGATGGGTGAGGCAGAGAGTGAAGCCTACCTCTTACGCCCAGTACATAGTGAAATACGAGAAAAACATCCGCCCGTATCTTGGAAAAACAAAGTGGGCGGAGCTTACGGGCGAGCAGATCAAGGGCCTGGAGAAGCGCCTTCTGGAGGAGGGACTGACACCCCAGTACACCTACGACAACCTGGTGCAGACCAAGATGATCACCAAGTATGTGTCCCGGGTGTACGGCTGCCCGGATCCGGGGCTGGATGTGGTGCTGGAAAAGCCAGGGAGGCGGCAGGCGGCGGGCGGCCAGGGGTGGACTGTGCAGAGTTTGGCCGTGTCGGACAGGGGCCTGCAGAAGCAGGCGGCAGGCGGCCATGGGCAGCTCCGCAGCGGTTCGGAATTTCAGGGAGAAGGATCCTGCCTTTCGGAGGAGCCTCGCGCCGGACATGCAGCGGGGGAGCTGCTTTACGATCGGCCCATGTGCGAGAAACTCTGTCAGGTGCTCACCCAGTCCCCCAACCCAACCAAGGCAGGGATCCTGCTAACCCTGTTTTCCGGTTTGCGGATCGGGGAACTGTGCGCCCTGCGATGGCGGGATTTCGATTTAGAGGAAGGATTGGTGACGGTGCGCCAGACCCTCCAGCGGATCTCAGCGGGGGAGAATACAGGGCTTGTGCTCACTGATCTGAAGGGGGAGCCGGGAGAGCGTGTGATCCCTCTGGCCCCATTCCTGCGGGAGATCCTGGAGGAAATGCGCCGGGATGAGTTCTGCTTTTTCCTGTCGGGGAAGGAAGCCCCGGTGGAGCCCCGGACCATGCAGTACCGTCTGCGGGCCCTGTTGAAAAGCGAGGGGATGCCGGATGTAAATTTCAGCGGTCTGCGCAGGCTCTTTATCAGCCGGTGCCTCAGCAGCGGAGTGGATCTGGTGACGGTCACGGACCTTTTGGGGAATGCTACGGTGCAGAGTACCTACGCCAGCTGCACTCCGTCCACGCTGTACAGCAAGACCCGGGCTATTGAGCTGGTGGCGGGGGAGGCAAGGTAGTGCTGGAATTATTCTTTGAATTGCCATTAACACCTAGATTGGCCGGAACCAGGGAATTGTATTACAGGGAGAATGATTTTGTTGTTTCAAATGGTGCGCTGGAATCTGTCAGAGGAGAGGCGAAGATTTCTTTTGATACATTTTTTGGGGCGGTATCTTTGGAAAAGTTAAGGAGATACACAACAATCTGCCGGCTGCTTTACAGATTTGAAGTAAATGGCAGTTTCAATATTTTATTATGTACGGAGGATGGAACGGCTGCATCTGGATATTTGGAACAGACGGGAGAGATTGGAATATGTTTGTCGGATATACCGGGGAATTCAAAGCTGCTTTATCCTGTGTTACAAGCAAAAAAAACGGGAGGCAGGATCAGCCGGATTCAGGTTTTTGCGGAAGGAGAAGGTTTTCGACCGGTGAACTGTGCATTAATTTTCTGCACATTCCTCAGAGAGAAATCTGTGGTGAAGAACGTCGATTATTTATATGACACTTTGGGTTCACAATGCAGGATTATTGTTTCGGATAACGGCGGTACTTTGAAAGAAGATTCTTTTCGAGAAGGCGTCACCCTGGTAGGAGGAGAAAATGTAGGGGGAAGCGGCGGATTTGGACGGGGTATGGATGCCGCCTGCAAAATAAAAGACATCACACATTTGCTGTTAATGGATGATGATGTAGAAATTGACAGCTCCGCTGTGCAAAGGGCACTAAACTTCGTGAAATTTTTGAGACCGGAAGAAAGGGATCTATCACTCGCAGGATCCATGCTTTACTTGGACAAACCCACCCGGCAGTTTGCCGCAGGAGGATATTTTTCACAGGATGGCATTCAGAGGGATTACGGACATTTTCTGGATTTATCCAATCCCGCGGACTTGTTGAAGAATCAGGACATATTTGAAATAAATTATGGCGGCTGGTGGTGCATGCTGATGCCAGCCGAATATGCCAAGAAGGGCGAACGGCCCATGCCGTTTTTCCTTAAATATGACGATGTAGAGTATGCACTCCGATGCAGACAAAGGATTTTGACAATGAACGGTGTGGGAGTGTGGCATGAGAAATTTGAAAGTAAATATAATTCCGCAGCAGAGTACTATAATATTCGAAACTATCTGTATTTATGCAGTCTTTATGTAAAGGGATTTACGGGCCAAAAGGCCAGATACATAGCAAGGCAAAGGCTTTTGAGAAAGCTTTTTTGTCAGCAATATCAAATGGCAGAAGCAGTGCTTTGGGGATATCAGGATTATAAGAAAGGCATGAACTATTTGAAAAAAACAGATCCCGCCAAAAGGAATATGGAAGTTATAACTCTAAATTACACACTGACTTCTTATGAGGAGATCGTTGAGAAGTGGGGTATACAGCCGGCAAAGGGAAGGTTTTATCCGCCTCCGGCGGGTAAAAGAGGTTATCTGCGGGCCCTGATGCCTAAAAGGATTGTTTTGACAGACGAGTTTTATGATCATCCGGTACAATATTTGACCGCTCGATATGCGGTTCATTGTGATCATGACAAAAATCAGGGATATGTAACAAAGGGAAGGTTCGGAAGGTTTCTATGGATTCTGACCGAGTTCTACAAAAGTTGACATTACACAGGGTGGAGGGACTATGATATTACAAAATTTGATATTTCCGTCTACGGAAACTTGTACAGAAGAAAAGATGTACTTTCGACGTGCAGAAGGGGCCTACTATGCCTGGACGCAGGATTACATAGATATTTCCCGGTATGCTTCTGTCTGGTTTGACACTTATTTTAATGGATTTTCAGCGGAAAAGTGGTTTAAATATACCAATGTCAAAAAAGTGTATTTGTCATTAAAGCTGAGGGGAGCTTTGCGGGTGACCCTGATGAGAAAGGAGAAGATTGGACCGGAAATTCATACGGAGTACTGTGGAGAATATCTTTGTGTTCAGGAGGGTGATGAACCGAAGGAGTTTACATTTGAGTTTAGATCTTACTCCACAGCGGGAATGTTCTGCTTCGTATTAAACGGCATGGGGGACAATTCCAGATTTTTTGGGGGCAGCTATACCGCTGAACTTTCTAGGTCCCATACCCGGAATGTTAAAATCGGCATAGATATATGTACTTACAAGAGGGAGCGTTTTATTGAAGCTAACTTGCGGCTGTTGAGCGGAAAATATCTAAACAACAAACAATCACCACTGCATGACAAACTGGAGATTTTTGTATCAGACAATGCAGGCACGCTGGAGAAGGAAGGGATCGCTGGTTCTAAGATACATATTTTCAAAAATAAGAATGCCGGAGGTGCTGGCGGATTTACGCGGGGAATTATAGAAATTTGCCGGCAGAACCGACAAAATGGAATTACACACATCCTGGTGATGGATGATGACGTGAGGGTAGAACCAGAATCGATTTACCGCACATGGGCTATATTGACATGTCTGAAAGAAAATTATCAGGAAGCCTTTGTGGGCGGTGCAATGCTGAGGATGGACAGGCAGTATTTCCAGGTGGAATCGGGAGCGGCCTGGAATGCTGGGGAACTGATTTCCTATAAGCATGGTTTGGATCTGAATACATTGGATGCATGTTTGTTTAATGAGTTTGAGGAGAGGGTTCAGTTTAATGCCTGGTGGTATTGTGCGTTCCCGGTAAGTGTTGTTACAGAGACTAATTTGCCAATGCCTATCTTTATTCGTGGAGATGATGTAGAGTATGGACTTCGAAATATGAAATACTTGATTCTGATGAACGGAGTTTGTGTCTGGCATGAACCGTTTGAAAATAAGTATTCATCTTTCCTTTACTACTATATTTTAAGAAATCGGTTGATTGATAACTCTTTGCACAATATGACAATCCCGAAAAAAGCGTTTAAAGAGATTTTGTACCGGCAGGTATGTGATGAGATACGGATTTATCGATATAAAAATGCACAGTTATTAATGCAAGGGGTAGAAGATTTCTTAAAAGGTGTGAGATGGCTAGCTGAGCAGGATGGGGAGGCATTGCATCGGGAGATTACATCTCAGGGATACAGTTTACAGTATTTAGAGGATCTGGAGGAGAAGGTAACTTTTTCTTATCCTCTTTATGAGGCTTCTCTGAGAGCAGTACCAGCGGTTGGACTTAAAGCGAGGATGATTAACCGAATTACTGTGAATGGAACTTATCTGCCGGTGCAGCGCTCATATAATATTGTGCCGACCATAAATGTTGTACAGTCGACGGTATACAGGACGGATACGATTCTCAATTATGATTATGCCTGCAAAAAAGGGTTTGTGACAAAAAGAAGTCCAAAGGATGCCAAGAAATGTCTGAGAAGGTTGAAGGAGTTGTACAGTCTCATTGACCAGAAATACGATGAAGCTGTAAATGATTATCATGAAAATTTCCGAATACTGACAAGTTTGGAATTTTGGGAAAAGTATTTGGGTATTGGGGTAAGGACAAAATGATGGGAGAGTGCAATAAAAGATGAATTTGCTTGATAATGCAGATTTTTTTTGCAATATGATAATTCAACACATAAAAGGGCGAAAAGCAGTGGTTTTGTCCTTTGATAAAAGTGATAGAGCAAAATATGAGAGGAAATTTTTAGACTGTGGGATAGTTCCGGAATATTGGATAGAAGAAATTAAAGGACTCATGCAGGAGGGGCAGGCTGGAAGACAACAATTGGCGCATAGATCAAAGGAGTATTATGTGGTTATTTTAAAAAACTATGTGTCAGATATAAAAAAATGGATGAATGAAAATGGGTACAGAGATCCATTTGATTTTTTATTCCTTAGCCCACAGCCGAAAGAAATATGTGGAAGTGGCTTAATCAATTATTCTGATGAACACGGAAACCAGATTACAAATCTTCCGAACAATCTAAAGATAATTCTGCAAGGATATGGAAGCAGGATCAGCTTTGGAGAGGAAGTTGTTTTCGGGAAAAATTCTTTCATCCGTTGTGGCAGTGGCGCAGATGTCTGTATTGGTTCTTACGCCAGATTTGGAGAGGAAGTAAAGATTATTGCGTTGGTTAATAGCAATATAAAGATTGAGAAACCTATTGCTTTTGGAACAAACAGTAGTGTTAAAGCAGGTGATAATGCAAGAGTATATATTGGGATAAATAGTCGGATTAGTCAAAATGTTCGGATTGTTGCAGATTTTAATGGTTGTATTGAAATTGGTCAGGAGTTCTTAGCGGCTGATTTAATGGTAATAAGGGCCACAGACGGACATGGAATATTTGATGTCAAAACAGGGAAAAAACAAAATTATATATTGGATGATACAATAAGAAATTCGGTAGTTATAGGAAACCATACTTGGGGGGGGTATGACTCTATGATATGCAGCCCTGCGTTTATAGGGAGCGGGTGTATTGTTGGAGCAAAATCATTTGTAAAGGGACGATATTCTAACAACTGTATCATTGCCGGTATTCCAGCGAAAACGATTAGGGAAAATTGCGCGTGGATTGGGAGCCCAACTGTAGATGATATTGCTTTGATACCATCACAGTACGCTGTTCCAACGATACATAAAGAAGAGATATCTGAAAGTTTAAGATGCCTGACGGAAATAGAAAACTATTTTCAATATGTGGATATGCTTGCCCATACAAGGAATAAGATAGTTTTGATTGCTGTGAAAGACACAATTGGATGTAAGTTTACAGATGTATGTCAGAGGGCAGTAGAGCAATGTGGACTAAGGATACATTTAGCAGGAAAGAATCATTGTGCATATATTGGTGTTTTAGATGATGAAAAACTGCTCTATGAAAAAATAAGTGAGATAGATGGGTTTTTGGAAAAGGAACTATGTATAGCTGAAATCAAAATATGTATCAGGTCGAAATCTTTATTGGCTGGGAACAAGGCAGAAATTATTGTAGACGGGTATGATTATTCGGTAAATGGAAGAGGATTCAATATTGTGGTCATAGATAAATTATCCAATAAGATAGTGGATTCGGTTAATTTTGATACACATGTGGAGGGATATTCCTGTTTGAGAAAGTTAATTTCATATTGAAGAAATAGGATGGGAGGATTACATGAAGAAAAAAGTGATATATTATGTTGGGCATTATGGTGGTTTTTATATTTCTTTGTTACATAAGGCTCAATATCATCGGTTAGATGATGCATATTATATTTATGTTCGAACATATAGCAGTGAGCCAGTTAATTCTTTTATGGATAGAGTCAGCAGCAGGCCGACGCGGGAGTTCGGAACAGTTTTATGTATGAATGAAGAACTCTTTTGGGGATTAGAAAATGAAGAAGCAACCAGAGACCAAATTATTAAGCATTATGATGAAATTTTCAATAGAATAGGTATTCCTGAGTGCAATGAATGTGATATTTATATGTTCTTTGATGAATTTAATTCCTTGGGGATTTATTTGACATATAAAAATATCCATTTGTTATATGGATTGAAGGGGAAAAAATCGATTATCAATACTTCATTAGAACGATTGGTGTCTTATGTAGATATGTATTTGTTTAATGAAGTGGAGGGTAGACAATATTATGCTGCATTACAAAGAAAATGTCGAACACTAGACAAGGACGGGATTTATGTTGATCGGGTAATAAGGACATATGGCATAGAGAACATAAGCGAAGATTTCCTTAAGGAAAACAGAAGACGGCAGGAGGCTATAGATAATGCGCAAACTTATGATTATTTTGATGTAGTTGTGGCGGAAAAAGAATTGACAGACCAACAGAAAGGATGTCTGTTGCATATTTTTGAATGTGATAAGGTTCATCTTGAGATGCAGGAATATAATCTTTTGCTTTTGAGCTCAAATTTTACAGGTTTTAAACTGCATACCACGCAGGAAGAATTTGTTTGTGGAAACCAGATCCTTGCAGATTATATTTTGGGAAATCAGTCATTAGCAGTTAAACCGCATCCGCGGGCAGATTTCGGAAAAGAAGTATGGGAGCGTGCTTTTCCAGGTTCATGTTACATTCCCAGTTATCTGCCTGCAGAGTATATGGAAGTATTAGGAATTAAAGTGAATCAGTTGCTTTCAACGGGTTCTACGGGCAGTGGCTATGTCAGCAGGATTGCGAAGAAAAAAATCAATTTCGGAAGAAATTATTGGTGGAATTTTCGGTATATTCATCAGATATTTGCGATTTTAAATCTTGCCGCTTTTATAGGGCGCGAAAATATTATTTGCATAAATTTCCCAGAGGAGATCGTCCGGGCGTTGGTTGAGACATATCCTAATTTACAAGTTTTTACTTCAATCAGGGAGTCGCGGAAAATTACTGGTGACATGCCAAATAACTCAATGCTCATCATTAAGAGTGATGGGGCAGGAGGCAATTCGCCATTTGGAATTAACAAAAAAGATTTTGAGAAATTACTATGTGATGGAAGCAAGCGATTTGTTGTCGCTTTAATAAACATTGAGAGGAATTGCGACGATGGTATTTGGAATCTTCCAGATGTAAAGTATTCATCAGTTCATTACATCGTGAAAAAGAAAAAGATTGCAGCATCATACTGCGATATGGAACCAGAGAGGTTTAGTGTTTTTTCTTCAGATATTGAACTTAGAGAACAATTGCTGTGTTTCTCAAGTGCATATGTATTAAAAAGAACGGGGGTATCCATAGAAATTGTGGTGGAATCTGGGTACTTGAAAGAAGAATATCTTAAAGACACTAATAGAGTATTGCTTTCCTCTATGCAAAGTATGGAGAGAGCTTTGGGAAGAATGACAGAAAAGATGAATGTGCTCATGAATTTTAGAATGGAAAGGTTACAGTTGATTGATACTTTTGAACTTTATTTATCTGAATTGAGCAAGCTGGACGTTTTGATTATTATTTCTGTTCGGGATACACCGGGTTTTAAATTGACTCCGGCTATGGCTAAAAAAATAAACCAATTGGGACTTGTCGAAGATTTATCTTCGAGGCATTGGTACAGTTATCTGGCGGTAATCTATGAGCATAAGGTTCTTTTTGAAGAGCTTA
Source organism: uncultured Acetatifactor sp. (assembly GCA_947625475.1). GTDB lineage: Bacteria > Bacillota > Clostridia > Lachnospirales > Lachnospiraceae > Acetatifactor. Next base: position 4,610 of record CANQOL010000015.1, on the reverse strand, counting down.
ATAAAGATAGTTCAATTTGTTTTGAAACGTGTATATTGGATCAGGAAATTCTATCAAAAAGTGCCGCTCTTCCACATGGGAATGTATCTCATATATCTATAGGGGGAAGAGAGTTTTCTATGAATTTAAGAGGGTTAAATATAGTGGTTTATGATTGCAGGGAACGACACCTAATTGACAGTGTATGCTTTGATACACATGTATTAGGAATTCCTTGTTATCGTAACAGGGTGAGCGTTTTGTAAAGTTGAGTGGAGAGAATTTGATTCCACACTAAACAGGAGGGCAAAGAAAATGAAAGTTGTGTGTGTAATACCAGCTCGGTATCAATCATCAAGATTCCCAGGCAAGCCGTTAGCAGATATTTGCGGCAAGCCAATGATCTGGTGGACGTATCATCAGGCTATTCAGGCAAAAGGCATTGATGAAGTGTATGTTGCTACTGAGGACGAACGGATTGTGCAGGTTTGCCAAAAGTATGGAATGTCGGTTGTGTTGACCTCGGACAAGCATCAGAATGGCACGGAGAGGCTGACAGAAGTGGCCCAAAAGATTATAGCGGATATCTATGTAACTGTTCAGGGGGATGAGCCTTTATTAGAGCCAAAGGCAGTGGAAAAAGCTTTGGAAGTCATATTATCGGATGAAACAGTATCCTGCGTAACATTAAAGACCCCGTACAAGAACCCTGTGGATGTTATTAATGGGACAACCCCCAAGGTGGTTTGTGACTGCAACGACGATATTCTGCTGTTTACACGCTCGGCAGTCCCTTATCCAAAGGCCAGTCTTGATTATGTGATTTATAAGCCGATAGGGGTATATGCTTTCAGGAGAAATACGCTGTTAAAGTATGCAGAGCTTGAAAAGGGGCCTATTGAAAGAGCAGAGGATATAGAGCTGCTTCGTTTTATTGAGCACGGGATCAAGGTTAAAGTGAAAGAATTTCAATCAGATACGGTTGCTGTGGATACCCATAAGGATTTGGATAGGGTACGTAGGATGATCCGAACCCGGCTGAATAATACGGAAAACAGCATTCCGGGGGGGGGTATACCGTTAATTAAACAATACGGCCGGACAAAACGCCGCTACTCTGTGACAGAGGAGGTGGCATAATGAAAGCCGTTATACTAGGGAAGGCGGGATCCGTCAGGGTAAAAGGGAAGAATTACCGGCCGTTCTATGAGGGGAATTCCCTTATGGACATACTGGTTGCGAAACTGATTAAGGTTATGAACAGGCGGGACATTTATTTGTCTTGTGAGCGGGAAGAGTACCGGGGCGTGGCAGAAAAGTGGGGGATTAATTTTGTACTCCGTGACGAGACATATACATTAATCAGCACAAGCAATGTAGATGTTGTCCGGAATGTCTGCAAGGATATTCCTACAGAGGAAGATATTTTATGGGTCACGCCGGTAGAGCCAATGTTTGATGAATTCCAGGAGGTGTTAGACTGCTGGGCGCATCTGGACAAGGAAAAATTTGATTCCTTGAATGTGGTGTATCCGCAGAAAAGATTCCTTTTGGATCAAAACTATAACCCAATCGGATTTGGTTTTGGACACTGGCACAAATATTCTCAGGAACTGCCGCCTACATATCAGCTGAGCTGGTCTGTCTGTATATTATCAAGAAAGTGTATAGATGAGGTCAGTTATATGATAGGAGCCCATCCCTACTGGTATGAGTGTAACGCACAGGTTGTAGATATTGATACGGAAGATGATTGGGAGCTTGCCATATCAATCTATGGCAGAGATATGGAGCGGAAAAGAAAAAATGGAAATGACAGAGACTGAATTTACTTCCATGTTGGATCGGGCAAGGGCACTGATAGATCAATCCCATGTTGTGCTGCCGAAGGAGAGCGAGGTTAAGATATATCACCATAAAGGGATTGAAAACTTTGCAGAGGTTGGCGCAATATTCATTAGTGTTGTGCAGCATGATTACTGCAAGTTTATTGTTGTAATGCTGAAAGGACAAACTTATCCGGTGCACTACCACAGAATAAAGGATGAATCCTATTTCATCCTGCATGGGGAGCTGAAGGTAACGATTGAAGATGAGACAACAAAGTTGTCTAAGGGAGAATTAATCAATGTTCCCAGACGATTTACGCATAGCTTTTCAACAGATACGGGCTGCGTGTTTGAAGAGGTTTCCACAGCGTATCTTAACAATGATTCTGTATATGAAGAAGCTGAAGTTGCGAATGTATCAAAGGACAAAAAGGTAACGGTTCTGCCGCTGACCGAGTTTATGAAAGGGATGGGAGGTACATATAACGGAGATGACGGGAATCAGAGAAATTAAGATAGGGGATTTTTTCTCAATCGATCAGGAGCATTTTAATTTGATAGGAGGTCCTTGTTCCATAGAAAATGAAGATATGGCGATGGAGGTAGCGGAGAAGGTAAAGGAGATCTGCCGGGGGTTGGGAATAAATTATGTTTTTAAAGGCTCCTTTGATAAGGCCAACAGGTCGTCTCTGAGGGCAGGACGGGCTGTCGGCATGGAAAAAGGTTTGGAAATTCTGGGGAAGGTGCGAAACACACTGCAAATTCCGGTGACGACGGATGTGCATGAAGCGTGGCAATGTGAACCTGTGGGACAAGTGGTGGATATTTTGCAGATTCCAGCGTATTTGTGCAGGCAGACGGATCTCCTGCTTGCGGCTGCAAAGACAGGGAAGACGGTCAGTGTAAAGAAGGGCCAGTTTATGGCACCGCATAATATGGACAACGTGATAGAGAAAATAGTATCTACCGGGAATGAGAAGTGTATCTTAATGGAAAGGGGATCCAGTTTTGGATATAACAAGCTGGTTGTAGACATCACGGGGCTGCCCGTTATGAGGGAATTCGGTTATCCTGTTTTTATAGATGCAACCCATTCCGTGCAGGAACCCGGCGGGAAAGGCACTTATACCAAGGGAAACCGTAAGTACGCAGAAGCGATTATGTATGCGGCTTTGGCGGCAGGTGTGGATGGAGTATTTGCGGAGATTCATCCGGATCCAGACCATGCGTCTTCGGATGTAGGAAGCCAGCTGAAGTTGTCGGATGTAAAGGGTATTTTGGAAAAGGCAGTGATGTTCGACCGTGTTGCAAAGGGAAAGAAGGTGTATGTATGAAAGCAGTAATTCTTGCGAAATCAACAGAAAGACTTATTCCCAATAAGAATTATCGGCCATTCTATAATGACTGGTCTATGATTGACATTTTGATTGATAAATTAACCAAGGTACTCCCCAAGGAGGACATATATCTTTCCTGTGAAGAGCGCGATTACAAATCGGCAGCTGACAAATGGGGGATACAGTTCGTGCTGAGAGAGAAAATCCTGGCAACTTATAATGTCAGCAATGTAGACATGGTCAGACTTGTCTGTGAAAGCATCCCGTCAAAAGAGGATATTTTGTGGTGCACATGTGTAGAACCTTTTTTCAATGAGTATAAAGAAATACTCCAATGCTGGGACAATCTGAATAAGAAACAGTATGATACGTTGAACGTGGTTTATCCCATGAAGAAATTCATGCTCGATCAGGGCCATAATCCGATAGGGTTTGGTTTTGGGCATTGGCATAAGTATTCACAGACAGTACCGCCCTTATACCAAATAAGCTGGGCAACCGCAATTTTGTCACGGGAGTGTATCGAAAATGTTAGTTATCTGGTGGGGAAGAAGCCGTATTGGTATGATTCTTACGCTCCGGTGATAGATATAGATACGATGGATGACTTCCGGTTTGCCAGCATGGCGTATAAATCTTATGTGGAACAGATTTTATAATTAGAGCAAGGAATGCGGATTAGGGAGTATATATGGCAGAAATAACTCATTTGATTATGGATGTAGACGGGACGTTTACAGATAGTGGGGTATACTACGATGATGCCGGCCATGAACTTAAAAAATTTAGTACAAAAGACGGTGCCGGTATTAAAGTAGCAAAGGCAGCTGGAATTGTTCTGATTGTGCTGACTGGCCGGGAATGTGAGGCAACGGTTCGGCGGATGAAAGAATTGGATGTGGATCTTATTGTTCAGAATGTAAAAGATAAAAAGAGATGGCTGATGGATTATATGGCAGAGAATGCATTGAATACTTCTCAATTGGGATACATCGGAGATGACATAAATGATCTGTCGGCTATGGAGTTGTGTGGGTTTATTGGGTGCCCGGCGGATGCATGCAGAGAAGTAAAGGAAATCGCTACATATATTGCGTCAGTAGAGGGTGGTCATGGGGCAGTGAGAGACTGTATTGAGCATCTGCTCATAGAAAAAAGGATGTGGGCAAGGATGGTTGAAAAGTTTTTTTCGGGGGCAAGGGAATAGAGGGAGTAATGCTTTTGATTCCTTCTGTTTGATTGAGTTTCCCGTTTGAGTTGGTTCTCTGCATCAATTGCAGCTATAGTATGTTATGGTATATATTTCTTAGGATTACCCTGTATAAGACAATTTAGAGATGTCGAAATAGACGAAAAAGGGATTGACAAATATCATGGATAGACTACACTTTGACAGACAGACAGACAGACAGACAGACAGACAGACAGACAGACAGACAGACAGACAGACAGACAGACAGACAGA
>CANQOL010000014.1 GCA_947625475.1 uncultured Acetatifactor sp. | reverse complement strand
ATGCCCTCGGTAATTCCCTCGGCCTTTCCGGCGGACACGCCTTTTTCATATCCGTCCTCCACGCCCTCCTCGTATCTTACATCCAGGGCGTCATCCATGTTGAACTGCGTGTACAGCATATTCACCGCCTCCGTTCCGTGCTCCCGCACAAACTCTGCAAAGATTCCCTCCCTCTGGCAGTCCAGAATCGCTTTTCGGATCGACTCGTCGCGCCCCAGTTCTTCGTCCTGATACTCCCGCACCCGCTGGATAAACCAGGCGTACTCATATAGAGGCCGGCATTCCTCCAGAATTTCATGCTTCGCCGGAAGGTTAATATTGATCATTTTCACCACACATTCTAGCATAGGATGCTCTGTTTTTTCAAGATATGCCTCCGATAATTTCAGGACTCTTTCCAGAGGCTGGGCGGTTCCCCCGTTGTAGAACATGTAAAACTCCGGGGTTGGGATCGGGATCCTCTTCTGATGGTAGAGCGCCCGGGGCTCCAGGAGCTTTTCCACGGTCCGGCCATAGTAGATCACGCTCCGCAGGGGCATGTTCTCACTCACAGTCGATTGGTGTTCGGCGATCACCAGGGCCTTGTTTTTCACTGTGAAAGCCAGGTCATTTTTCCTGGCCAGGAACAGTACCCCCTCCAGGGTGCGGATCACGATGTCCTCCGGGGCGGTTTTCACCCCGGCCAGCGCGGAATACAGCTGGGCTGCATTTTTCGGTTCGCTGAAGTAGGCGGTGAAAGCGCTGGATTTCACCTCCCGGTTGGATACTTCTCTTGCTTCGTTTTGTGTCATAAGCAGATTCCTCCTATGTTGTTTGGTATATGAAAGTGTAGTCTCAGAAAAATGCCGCGGAACCGCGTGGATCATAGAAATGCTCTCGATTTTCCAAAGACAGGCATAGTATAACAGATACAGGATCCATTGTCGAGGGGTTATAATATTAAAATTTTCTAAATTTTGTTCCCATATTTGAGACAATCTTCTTGCATTTGAGATAATCTTTTGCGTATCTGAAATAATCTTCCCGCATTTGAGATAATCTTTCGGCATTTGAAATAATCTTCTCGAATTTGTAATCTTCCCGCATTTAAAACAATCTTTGTGCGCATTTTAAAAAATTAAAATTTCCCTTTTGAAATTTAAAATTTCAATTCTGGTGCCTTTAAAATAATCTTTGCGTGTCTTTAAAATAATCTTTGCGTATATTGAAAAGTAAGAGCAGCTTATGTTAGAATTAACGGTAAGGACGGTCAGCATCCGTCTCTTGACGATGGGGACGGTCAGCATCCGTCTCTTGACGATGGGGATGGTCAGCATCCGTCTCCTGACAGTGAGAACGGTCGGCATCCGCCTCCTGACAGTGAGAACGGTCGGCATCCGCCTCCCAACGGTGAGGACGGTCAGCATCAGCCTCCCGACAGTGAGAACGGTCAGCATCACCCTCCCCGCAGCCCATGGGATCCTGTGAAAGGGCCGGCTTCTGTACGGGCACGCCGGGTTCATCCAGCGGGTAAGGGGGCATCAGGGACGGAGGCATGATCCCTATTCTCCCCCTTCTTTTTTCCGGGATTTCGTGAGAAAAACCGTGCCGGGTAGCCCATATATAGACTACAAGAAACATAAAACGCAACGCAAAAACAGCACAAATATTTTTGGATTTGAGAACCCGGAAAAATATTTCCAAAAAATGTGGACCAAACCGGATTTTTTTGAGTCTTTAAAAGTAAGCCTGAGTGTATGTTTTTTTGGCGCCTGAAATTTTGAAGCACTTTCGAAGCACTATATTTTGATTGGGGATTCATATGACAGACAAAGAGTTAAGCAGATTAAAAAGGACGGAGCTCCTGGAGCTGCTCATCGACCAGGGCAAGGAGCTGGAGCGGCTGACAGCGGAGCTGGAGGAAGCCCACGCGGCCCTGGAACAGCGCCAGCTGGCGTTGGAAAAGGCCGGATCCATTGCGGAGGCAGCCCTGCAGGTGAACGGGGTGTTTGAAGCGGCGCAGGCGGCCGCCCAGCAGTATCTGGAGAGCATCGAGGCCATGTCCAAACAGCAGGAGGCCCATCAGGCGGATCTGGAGCGCGCCTGCCAGCAGAAGATTCAGGATATGCTCAGGGAAGCCAATGAAAAGTGCGTGGAGATGAAGCGGGAGACCAAGCGGGCCTGCAACAACAAGCTCGCGGAGACGGAAAAGCTGATCAATTCCATCCATGAGCAGCTGAGAGTACAGACGCAAGCCCTCGCGCAGGAGGATCCAAGCTAGCATGAGCAGAAAAAAGGGAGAGAGAGCTGTCCCTACCGTGGAGGAACTGGAAAGGGAGCTGAAGCGCCAGCGCTACAAAAAAAGCTACTGGCAGGTGCTCCGCAGCACCGTGTTCACTCTCATTGTGGTGGCGGCCGTGGCCGTGCTGGTGGCCGTGATCTTTATGCCGGTGCTCCAGATCTACGGACACTCCATGACGCCGGGACTGGACGACGGCGACATTGTGGTCACCGTCCACCACGCGGATATGAGGACGGGCGAGGTCATCGCCTTTTACTACAACAACAAGATCCTGGTCAAGCGGGTCATCGCAGGCCCCGGAGACTGGGTGAATATAGACGAAGAGGGCAATGTATATGTGAACGACGTCCTGCTGGATGAGCCTTACCTGCAGGACCGGGCCCTGGGGGACTGCAATATAGAGCTGCCCTACCAGGTGCCTGACAGCCGCTACTTCGTCATGGGAGACCACCGCAGCGTGTCCGTGGACTCCCGCAACACCTCCGTTGGATGTGTGGCGGAGGAACAGATCGTGGGAAAACTGATTTTCAAGGTCTGGCCGCTGGATGAGATCGGCCGGATCCGGTAACTGTCAACCGGCTTTGCTCTGTTGTAAACGGGGAAAAGGGGTGCTTACATGGAACATACATATCGTAAGCGCGCGGAAGCCTTTTTGAAGCGCCACGGGAAAAAGAGAATATGGCACGGCGCCCTCACCGCCATGGCGGCGGTGGTGGTGTTTATCACCAGCTATATGCTGATCCTGCCCGCTATCACCCTGAGCCAGGAGCCTGTCTGCGGCCTGGAGGCCCACACCCACACGGCCCAGTGCAATCCCCTCTACGACGAAGAAACAGGCGGCTGGATCTACAGCTGCGGCCTGGAGGCCCATGTCCACACGGACGCCTGCTATCCCCAGGCGGAGCCGGAGCCCGTGTATTACTGCGGGCTGGATGAGCATGTGCACGGGGCGGACTGCTACAAGCTGGACACCCTGATCTGTATGCAGACGGAGCATATACATGGGGCGGAGTGCCTGCAGCCGAGGACGGCGGAGCCGGTGGAGACGGGAAATGTGGAGATGGCGGAATCGGGCGATTCTCCTATTCAGCTGGGAGTCCGCCTGATTGAAATGGATGATGCGAAGATCCGTCAGATGCTGGAAGAGTGGCTGAACGAGCAAAAGAGCCGGCAGGAGGACGAAGTACCGGGGAGCCAGCCTGAGTCATATCCTGCGTACAGCAGTAGTGCATCCGCCGGGGATGTGTCAGACAATGATGTTTCGGGCAATGACGTTTCTGGCGGCGATGTGTCCGGCGGTGACGTGTCAGGCAATAATGCGGCGCCGACGGGCGGAAGTCCGTATGCCGGAGCACCGGCTGCGGCTCCGAGGGAGGTCTCCGGGGGTGATGTGACCTGGGGAGACGTGGCTGGCGGAGATGTGCCGGAATACGATGCGGAGATCTTTGACGAGGAAGAAGCGTTCAGAAACTCTAGGATGAGCAACATTTTCTTGGAGTATAAGGAGGCGGCAACACCGCTGACCCACGAAAAATATAATTTGAAGATAGCGGACGCCAGGTTCAATTCTACGGAAGATTTTTACGAGGCGGGAATGACGTTTACATTTTCCGTTGATCCAAATCAGGTCGTGCAGGATGGGCGGCACTATAAATTGACTTTGCCGGACGGCATGTATCCCACGCAGGGGCTGCTGAAAATGCAGCAAGATTACGGCGGATTTTTTGAGGCGAAGGACGAAGGGGGAAATGTAGGATTTAGGGCCAAATTTGTAGAGGATGCAACGGGCCAGTGGTATATCGATATAGTGTGGGATGAGGGTTACGTTGAGACTGCGCTGTCTGGGTCTATAGTTGAGAAGATGGAATGCTTCCTGCAGTTTGACTGTGAGCTGGATAAGAGCGGTTACGACAAGGAGACGGGCAAACTCCATTATTATACTGAGGATCTGACCGTGGAATGGGAACCGGGACACATCACCTACCCGGATGAGAGCGAGACGGCGGCGTATGATATTCATGTGGCAAAATCCGGTTCCTATGACAGTGCAAATAATGTCTTAACCTATACGGTTACAGTGTCGTCTCAGAAGGGGACTCCCGGAAATATTGATCTGTCCGACATTTTGAATCCCTCTACACTGGAGCTGCTTGGGGAGCAGACGGGCACCGTAAAGGTAGAAAAGACGGCGGTCAACGAGTGGAATAATCCTTACGGCGACAGAACTTTGGTGGAAAACGGTATGCGCGTGGGTGCCGACGGGAAGCTGTCCGGGACGCTGCCTCAGTTAGGAGAGAGAGAGGCGTATGTTATCACCTACACTTATCAGCTGGAGGAACTTCCGGAAGGGTTTGAACGGGAGACGGTCAACAACTCGGTTACGGTGCAGTCGGATAATGGCATACCTGGCGGCAAGGTAAAGGATGATGAAGAGATCGGTGTGACTGTGGAGAAAAAGGCTTTTGGCAAGTCCGGTCAGTACGATGAAAGCACCAGTGAGATCGAGTGGACGATCCGAGTTAATGAAGACAAAAAGGATATAGCAGGAAAGACGCTTTCCGATCCCATGTTTGCTCAGATGGTGGTGGATTCGTTTAGTATCAGCCCGAATGCAAATTGGCACTGGGTGGAAGGGGGAAAGACAATCCAGTTTGACGCGCCGGAAGGAGAGGCGGCAAATACACAGTGTTATGATATCAAGTTCCGCACGAAGGTGGATCAAAGCAAACTGCATTGGGGAGATAATGTATTCGAGAATACTGCGGAATTTGACGGCGGAACGGTCAGCGCGCAGGTGACGGTGACGGCTGGAGAAGTGGAAAAAGAGGTTTCGGAAATAACCCCGGACGATACAAAAACTGTGATTCAGTGGAAGGTTTCCGTAAAGGTGCCTCGGGGAGGATTCCCTGCTCCCGGAGAGGGCCAGGATGCAGTGACGGTCACAGACAGGCTGGATGTCACGGCAAACGGAGGTGAGAGCAGCAGACTGGATCATTATATGACATGGAGTCAGGTGGAGGCTCTGAAGAATGCTCTCGCCGGTGAGGAGTGGTTTACTAGCGGTGTGGGCACCACGGCAGAGCAGAAGTTACGGGTGAAATATTATGAGTGGGGAAAGCCTGACCCGGAGAATCAATGGTATTATACGTGGATAGAGGTAGAATCCACATATGCGGAGTTGTCGAGTAAATCTCCGGAGGAATTGGCGTCCATGCAGTTCATAGGCTTCTCCTTTGATTTTGTCAATGGCCTGGCGGGTGGAGAAGAGGAACAGACCCTGGTAATTACGTATGAATCCACCGCGGAAACAGCAGGCGTTACAAAGGATAAAACCTTTAGAAACAAGGTGGATGTTGAGGGCAAGGAAAAATGGGCTCCCTATGAATTCCGGAGGAATGTGGTTAAGACAGACGGAAACAGCAGTGAGGCGGACAATCAGAAGACGCTGGAACGCGGAGAGGATGGCAAATACAGGCTGAACTGGAGAGTCAGAGTGATCGTGCAGGAGGGTCAGACCTATCTGGAGGTGCTTGATACATTGCCAGCTGGTGTGGAGCTGGAAAAGCTTACGCTGGTTACAGCGGATTATAAGAAGGCAGAGCTGACGTGGAACGAAGAGACAGGTGCGATTACGGATGCGTCGGGAATTCTGCAGGATATCTTTGATTTGTCGGGCAGTCAGTATACGGGGCAAGAGGTTTTATTGATTCTCAGTTTAAAGGAGGACGCCGTCAGGCCGGATTGGTTCCAGGCGGGAAAAGAACTTTGGATCAATTATGACTGCGTTTTGACGGATGCGGAAGCAGAAAAGATATCGAAGCAGTTAAATACAAAGCAGGATTATGTGGGGCAATACGAAAACAGCGTCAGTGTGAAGTTCTCGAAGAGCCAGGCTGTGCCGGAGACAGATCGTCAGAAGCAGGAGGTGACGGTCAAGCCGCCAGAAGAGGTAATCCTGGATAAATTTGGAAATTATCGTGCAAATGGAAGCAGTGAATTGAGTGTGTGGGATAACGGCAACCGAAGGCTGATGTTCCATGTGGATATCAATCCGGAAGGCGAGGATTTGCTGGAAGGAGCAGACACATTAACATTGACAGATGAACTGCACTTGCAGCGGGCTAACGGAAATATCGCGTTCAGTGCTTTGCTGATGCCTGCAAATGTGAAGCTTTGGTATGCGGAGGTGGATGAAAGCGGCCAGCCGATCCGGGATGAGTTTGGAAAGCTGAAGGCCAGCGACCGCCAGGTGCCGATGGGACAGGGCGAGGGCTGCTGGAGCTGGACATACAGCATTGATACCACGCAGGAACAATGGAATACCGGAAAAGACTATTATATAATTAAGGCTGTAATTCCGGATGGAGTGGCGCTGGTTTTTGAGTATGAATATACCGTGTCGGCGAAGGATACAAACGCAACAGATGAGGAATATGACATTTTTACATCAACAGAAGGGAATGAGACTCGTCTGTGGGTAAGCGGCAATAATATTGCAACGCTGGAAGGAGTGTCGAAGTCCACAAGCGATGTGCCTTTTAATAAGCAATATGAGAGTGCGTCGTTCTCGGCGGGCGTGTCCATGAAAGGATCTTATACCTTTTACAAAGTGGACAGTAAGGATTACGGCACGGTTTTGCAGGGAGCGAAGTTCCGGTTATATCGCTATGACAGCACTACCGCCGAGTGGGTTGACACGGGGCAGGTGTATGAGACGGACGAAAACGGAAGCTTTGTAATAAGGGACAAAAAGGACTCAGAATCTTCAGATTTTGATTTTGCCCCCAACACGCTGTACTATGTGATAGAGGAAGTGGCCCCCGTTGGCTATGAGATCCCGGAACCGAAAATCCCTTACTATTTCCAGTTCTCGGATAAGACTGTGTTGGAAAGTTCGAGGCCGGAAGGTTGGGAAAGCTTAGGAGCAGTTGACCTGACACTGCAGCCGCAGGTGGTTTACTGTGCCAACGAGAAGCTGCCGGAGCTGGAGGTGGAAAAGGAATGGCTGAGCCTTGACGGAGCCAAGATAAATCAAAGTACCGGTAAGGTAAGGTTTGAACTGTACCGAAGGACAGTTTCGTCAGAGGCAGTGACAGATCCGAATGAGGGAGAAACCTCAGGGGGAACGGATATAGGAGGTGATGGAGGAGGTTTTATTGAGTGGAATATCAAGGATCACGATAATCAATCGCCACCTAAGGAAGAAGGTGTGCCCAGGGTTGTCTTTAGCAGAATAAATGATAACAGCATGTTTTATTATAGAACCTTTGATACTAATTTAGTGGGACAGAAAATCACGATTACGTTACGGTATACTTGGTATTATGAAACCTGGGGTAAAAACATAACCGAGCTAAATGTGAGTAACGATAAGCCTGACAACAATTTAAGTCATAGTGAGAACAGCGGAGAAGATGGGTTTTATAAGATTTGCTTTACATTGACAGAGGATACAGATTTATATATACAGGCAAACACAGGTGATAAGAATAACTGGGTAATTGTAAGTGTGACTGCAACAAGTCCCACAAACCCGGGCGAATCCCCCACAGAACCGGATGTACGACCTGGCGATGTGCTGATGGGTACTTATGAAATCACTCCGGAGAAGGACAGCGAGGGGAATTGGCTGTGGAAATGGAAATCGGGAGATGTTGTAGACCTTACGCTTCTCCGAAGCGAGGTGAAAGACAATGTGCGATATCAGTATGCGTACTATGTGAAAGAAATATCCGTGTATGCTGACAGCGGCTCAGAGGGAGAAAACCTGATCGGATCCTACACTGTGAACTACAGTGAAAACAATACGGACGGACTTGCAAACGGAGGAACGATCAAGATCACAAACACCTCCAAGGAAGGCTATTCTCTTCCTATGACCGGCGGCGCCGGCACCAGACTGTATATTTTGGGGGGCCTGTTCGCAACAGCCTTAGCAGGACTTCTCTTGTATAGAAAATCGCGAAGAAAGGAGGAAAGATTTTCCTCCTGACGCGGGGGGGGGGTATCAAAACAGTACATGCAGCAAGGGAATTGCTACGAAAAAAAATTTAAAAAAGAAAGGAAGGTAACAATGAAAAGATTCAAGAAATTAGCCAGCTTCATACTGGCGGCAGCCATGGTTCTGACTATGGGGTTGACGGCACTTGCAGTGGAACCAGGGGGGGTATGCCGGCACCAACATATAGCATAACAATCAAAAATACACCCGAGCAACCCAAGGAGTCAACTTACGCGATATATCAGTTGGTCGCATGGGAAGTATTGGATGATGGGAGCATTAACTCAACTAATTTGCAGTTCAACGAGCAAATAACGGCATTAAAAGAAAATGATGAAGATGTATGGAGTGAGGAGATCTTCAAAAAATTAACAGGTACGGAAAGCATAAATACTACGCTTATTAAAGATAAATGGTGGACTACAACTGCAGCGGCCCAGTCAGATGCAACTGCAATAGCAAAGGCTATTCAAAGCTACAATGAGGATGAGGAAACAGATATCGCTGTGTATGATAAGGCGGTGTATGCGAGTGGAAAATTTTCAGAGTTAGAGCCTGGCTATTATTTGATTGTAGAGACAGGAACGAAGGGCGAGGTAATAGCGACAGTTCCTATCCTGGTTCCTGTTACAAACGAAAATATGGAAGTTTATCCTAAGTCCTCCCAGCCGGATGTTACTAAGGTGATTGAGAAAGATATTGATAGTAGCGGACAGAAAGAGGATTATGGTAAGTCTACAGAAGATATCGGGGATACAGTGCATTACAGATTGGATGTGGCTATCCCGATATATACTGACGGTGAGAACGTTACTTTTAAAGTTACAGATATTGCAAGTAAGGGATTGACTGTTAAAGAAGATACTGTTACTGTTTACAAGGTTAGTGCCGATGGCAATAGGGAAGAACGTTTGCATGAAGACAACTATTCTGTTACGAAACTTGATGCAAGTGCGAATTTAGATGGCATAAACCCGGAAAAATCGAATGAATATGAAGGCGGAACAGAGTTAGTTGTGGATTTCAAAGGTCATTGGAGTGCAATCCAAGATGCTGCTTATATTAGTATTCGGTACGATGCTGAATTAAATGCTGATTGCGTTGTGGCAGGTGACGGAAACCCGAATAAAGTGAAGCTTACTTATAGCAATAACTATAATTCTACATTTGATACGGAATGGCGGGAAGTTAGAACTTATACGTATGACTTTGCTATCAAGAAGGTAGGAAAAGCTTCTCCTGATGCTGAAGAATTAACAGAAACACCGTTAGGAGGGGCGAAATTTGCAGTAATTAAAGTGAAAGAAGATCCGGAGCATCCTGGGCAACCGTTAAAAAAGGACGATGGTTCTTATGAATTCATTGAGAGTATGAAGTATATTCCTCAGGGGGCCAGTAAAGTAGCGGTCACAGAAACGACGGAAGTGGACGGACAGATGTATTATCTGTTTGAATCAGAAGAAGGTACTGGAAAGATCACCGTGACGGGATTGGATGAAGGCTTGTATGTAATCAAGGAAATAGAGGCACCTTCCGGATATGCATTAGCTGAAGATACTGTGTTTAAGATTACGGCAAAACCAGAAGGAAATAGCGCACACGAAATTATAAATGTCAAAGATAATAGTAATCAGCAGCCTGATGGCACAGTAGATAAGACAGCAGAAGAGATAAAAATAATTGATATTCAGGGAGTGAACCTTCCCACCACCGGCGGCATCGGCACCACCATATTCTATGTGCTGGGCGCTCTGCTGGTTGTGATCGCGGGTGTGGTTCTGGTAACCAGACGCCGCATGAACGGCAAGTAAGGAATCCCGCCGGATCGAAGCAGGCCGGATACTTTCCGGAGCGGAGATCTTAAGAGGAAATGACAGGAAATACTGCTGAGCAATGCACAGGAGAGAGGAAGCCCGCACAGGGTGATCCTCTCCCCTGTTACAGCAGTAAGGAGAGCTCTATGAAGAAACACTTGACCACTATATTTCTTGTTTTGGTTTTGCTTCTAGGTATCTCCTTATTGCTGTATCCGACGGTCAGCGACTATTGGAACAGCATCCATCAGTCCCACGCCATCGCCTCCTATGCGGGGCATGTGGCGGATATCGATGACGAGCAGTATGTGGAGATGTGGGAGGCGGCCCGGGCCTACAACAAAGCCCTCCAGGGCAAGGACAACCGTTACACCATGTCAGATGATGAGCGGGAGGTTTACGAGTCCCTGCTGAATGTGAACGACACAGGCATCATGGGCTACATCGAGATCCCCTCCCTGAAGGTGATGCTCCCCATCTATCACGGCACGGAGGAAGACGTGCTGCAGGTCGCCGTGGGACATTTGGATTCCTCGTCTTTGCCTGTGGGAGGCGCGGGTACGCACTGTGTGCTCTCCGGCCACAGGGGACTGCCCTCCGCGAGGCTTTTTACAGACTTAGATAAGCTCCAGGTGGGAGATTTGTTTCTCCTGGGGATTCTGGACGAGACATTGACCTACGAGGTGGATCAGATCCTGATCGTCCTGCCCGATGAGCTGGAGGCTCTGGAGATAGACCCGGAGAAGGACTACTGTACTCTGGTCACCTGCACCCCTTACGGGATCAACACCCACCGGCTGCTGGTGCGGGGACATCGGATTGACAATATTGAGGAAGAGAGAACCGTCCGCGTGACGGCGGACGCCGTACAGATTGAGCCCCTGCTGGTGGCTCCCGCGGTGGCCGCGCCCGTTCTGCTTTTGCTGCTGCTGTGGCTTCTGGTCAGCACCGGCCGGGGCAGAAAGGATGGGGGAGGCCCGGAACATGGGAAGGAGGAGAAAAGCGATGAGAGGATTTGACAGGCGCGCAAGAAAACGGATTGCTTTGCTGTCCGCGATGCTTTTGGGACTCCTTTGTCTTCCCGGGCCCGCGCTGGCGGCGGAGGAAGAGCCCCGGCAGGATCTGACCCTGACGCTGTGCTATGAGGCGGAGGGGGCTTCCTTCGAGGCTTACAAGGTGGCGGATATCGGGGAGAAGAATGAGATGATCCCCGTGGAGGAATTTTCCTTTGTAAATTTTGACGCGGAGGCGGAGGATCTGGCGGAGACCTGCGCCAACTATATCCGCGCGGGCCGGGAGAGCCTGAGGCCGGCGGCCGCCGCTTCTGTGAGCGGGGAGGGGGAAGCCCTTTTGAGACTGAAGGAGGCCGGCGTATATCTGGTGCTGGGAGAGCCCTGTGAATATCAGGGCCGGCTCTACACCACCAACCCGATGCTGATTTCCCTGCCCTTCCGGGAGGATACCGGGGAGTGGAATTTCCATCCGGTGGCCAACGCCAAGTTCCGGTCGGAGCCGGTTCCCACGGCCACGCCCGGACCCACGGCTACCCCTGAGCCCACGGCCACGCCCGGGCCTACGGATACGCCTGCGCCGGAAGAGACACCGACGCCTGTGCCGGAAGAGACGCCTGCGCCGGAAGAGACGCCTGCGCCGGAGGACACCCCTGAGCCGACCCTCAGCCCAAGTCCCAGCCCGACGCCGGGAGTCAGCCTTTCCGCCGTGAAGATCTGGCGGGACGACGGCCTTTACGACGACTTTCATGACAGGGATGTGTATGTGGAGCTTTACCGCGACGGGGAGCTCTGGGGGACGGGGGATCTGACCCGGGAGAACGGCTGGCGCTGCAGCTGGAGCGATCTGCCCGAGGACGGGGAGTATTCTCTGGTGGAGCCGAGCGTGACGCGGTATTACAATGTGACCATCACCAGGGAGGGAGATACCTTCGTGGTGACCAACACCATCGATCTGGATGAGGACACGGGCGTGCCCTTCGAGGAACAGAGAGTGTGGGGCCCCAACGGGGAGGTGCTGCCTGCCCGGAGAGCCCGTGAACTGGGGCTTCTGCTTCCCAAGACGGGACAGCTGTGGTGGCCGGTTCCCTATCTGATTCTGGGGGGATGCGTTTTGACCGGGATCGGTTTTTTGAGAAAGCGCGGCAGATAGAGAGCGGCGGGAGAGAGGCCGTGCCCGGAAATCTGTGGGAAGTGAGAAAAGGCAGATGAAAGCTGGTAAGAGAAACGGGAAGGGAAATATCTGTATTGTGGGAGGGCTGCTGCTGATATCGGCAGCCCTTATTTTGACGCTGTACAATGTGTGGGACGCGGACCGTGCGGCCCGGGCCTCGGAGGATATCCGCGGGAAGCTGGCCGTCCGGATTTACCAGACCACGGGCGTCGACATGGAGGGCCTGGAGCAGCGTCAGGAGCAGGAAGCGGAAAAGCCCCCTCTCCGGGAGCCGGAGGCGGAAGCGGCGGAGGAAAAGGAGCCGCCTCTCTATGAGCTCTATCCGGATATGCCCATGCCCCTTCTGGAGGAGGACGGGAACACCTATATTGGGATCCTGGAGGTGCCGGATCTGGAACTGTCCCTGCCTGTTATGAGCGAGCTGGACATGGACAAGCTGAAGATCGCGCCCTGCTGTTACGCGGGATCGGTCTACAGTCACGATATCGTGATCGCGGGCCACAATTACCGCAAGCATTTTAATCCCGTGAAGCGCCTGCCCATCGGAACCAAAATCAATTTTATGGATGTGGAGGGGAATCTGTTCCTCTATGAGATCATAGATATGGAGACACTAAACGACGACGCCGTGGACGCCATGGTTACCGGGGACTGGGATATGACGCTTTTTACCTGCAACAGCACCGGGGAGCGGCGGGTCGCCATCCGCTGCGGGCTGCTGGAGTCTATACCGGCGGGAGAGGAGTAAAGATTATGGGACATCTGACATCGAAGGACGCATATAAAACGCTGGAGGACCGGATCAACTGGTTTACCCAGGGGGCGCCGGCCACGGAGACCTGGTACAAGATTCTGCAGGTGCTCTACACGGAGAAGGAGGCCCGGCTGGTGTCCCTCCTGCCGGTGAGGCCCTTTACCTTAAAGCGGGCGGCCCGGGTCTGGAACACTACGGAGGCCAAGGCGGAGAAATTCCTGGATCATCTGTGCGACAAGGCTCTGATGGTGGATTCCACCTACAACGGCGAGAGACAGTATGTGATGCCGCCCCCCATGGCGGGCTTTATCGAGTTCGCCCTCATGCGCACCCGGGGGGATATCGACCAAAAGTATCTGAGCGAGCTGTATTATCAGTATATGAATGTGGAAGAGGACTTTGTAAAGGATCTGTTCTTTGCCACCGAGACCCGGCTGGGGCGCGTCTTTGTCCAGGAGCCGGTGCTGACCAACGAGAAGACCAACCACATCCTGGATTATGAGCGTGCGACCCATATCATTGAGGATGCCAAGTATATCGGCGTGGGTATCTGCTACTGCCGCCACCGCATGTATCACGCGGGGCATCCCTGTGAGATCAACGCGCCCTGGGAGGTCTGTCTGACCTTTGACAATGTGGCCCGCTCCCTGGCCCAGCACGGGGACTATGCCCGGCTGATCTCCAAGGAGGAGGCAAAGGATATCCTGGAGCTCTCATACGCCAGCAATCTGGTGCAGATCGGGGAGAATGTGCGGGAGCGTCCGGCCTTTATCTGCAACTGCTGCGGCTGCTGCTGCGAGGCTCTGCAGGCCGCCCGGAAGTTCAGCCCCATGCAGCCGGTGGCCACCACCAACTATATCCCGGAGGTTTCCCTGGAGAAGTGTGTGGGCTGCGGGAAATGTGCAAAGGTGTGCCCGATTCTGGCGATTGCCATGAAGGAGCGTGAGGAGGGCGGCCCAAAGAAGAGGCCGGTGATCGACAGAGAGATCTGTCTGGGCTGCGGCATCTGTGCCCGCAACTGTCCCACAAAGGCCATTGAGCTGAAGCGCCGGGATGTGGAGATCATCACGCCGGTGAACAGCACCCACCGCTTTGTGCTGCAGGCCATCGAGAAGGGGACCCTGCAGAATCTGGTCTTTGACAACCAGGCGTTCGCCAATCACAGGGCCATGGCGGCTGTCTTTGGCACGATCCTGAAGCTCCCGCCCCTCAAGCAGGCCATGGCAAGCCGGCAGTTTAAGTCCGTCTATCTGGATAGGCTTTTGGCCAATCAAAAGAAAAAGGTGGATGCGGGCGAAATTGAGGGAGCGAAGGATTGAGAGAACGAAGGATTGCAGGAGGATTTGGGATGGGGGAAGCGGAGTATGAGGTAGATCCCCGGGAGCTGGACGCTAGGGCCAACGAGTTTACCCTCCACTGTCTGCGGATGACGGTGGTGGCTTTCGCGCTGGTCTGGCTGCTCAATACGCTGGGGATTTTTGTGGTTGACAAGGCCCTGCTGGGCTGGACCTTTCTGATGGCGGCCCTGTGTATGCTGGCGCCGGGCCTGATCTGTCATTTTGTGGGGATCCGGGAGCTCTGGGTCAAATATATGATCGGGCTGTTTGCCATCACGGGGGTGAGTCTGACCGGCGCTCTTTTGACGTATCACGCGGTGCTGCTCTTTTGTATTCCCCTGGTGATCGCCGCCCAGTACAGTCAGCGCAGGTATATCTACTATATTTATATCCTCACCGTGATCGGTCTGGCGGTGAGCGTTATGGCGGGGTATTATATGGGGCTTTGCGACGCCAATATGCTCCTGCTCACCAGGAATTCCATGTCAAGCTACCTGGATCCTGTCACGGGGCGGCCCGTGTTTACGGAGGTCAATCCCAATCCCTGGGTCACGGTGCCCCTGTATTACATTGTCCCGCGGGCCCTGATCCTGCTGGTGATCCTGCCCGTGGTCCGCAGCGTGTCCAACACCATCGCCCAGAACGCTGTGTATATGGCGGATCTGCGCCATCAGGGGGAGACGGATCGGGCGACCCTGTTTTACAACAAAAATAAGTACGGCCAGATGGTGGGCGGCTATTATAAGACGCTGGAGAGGGTGGCGGTGCTCTTTTGGGATATCAATAATCTCAAGCAGGTGAACGATACCCTGGGCCACGCCCACGGGGATGAGCTGATCCGGGGGCTGGCCGGCAGCATTTCCGGGGTCACGCCGGAGCGGGCCAAGGTGTACCGCATCGGCGGGGATGAGTTTGTCATGGTGCTGGAGAATCCTGCTCCCGGGGAGCCGGAGGCAGTGCTGGAGAGCTGGCGAAAGCGGCTGGAGCTCCAAAACTCCCTGTCCCGTCTGCCCCTGTCTGCGGCTGTGGGTTCGGCGGAGGGAAGGGGGGCGGACATCCAGCAGGTTATTGCCCAGGCGGATCAGCGTATGTATGAGGATAAGCGTCGGCAAAAGGGTGCTGGGAGATCCGAATAAAAGGTGCGGAGCCGGCGGGGATGGGATTGGCGGCAAAGGGGATCCGCGCCGGCGGCGTCCGAGGCGGATGCCGCCGTGTGCAGGGGCAGCGGGGCCTGGAGGCGGAGCTTACAGATAGCTCTCCATGTCTCTGCAAAGCTCCTTCTCGATGGAGATCAGCCGCTTGCAGATATCCTTGGAGGTGTCGTCCGCGGCCTTGTACTGGTTCAGGTATTTGTGAAGGGATTTCACTCCCATGTTGCAGCCGTCCGTCATCAGATCGGCCACGGTGGCGTCGCTTTCGTGCATGGACAGCATTACATTGGTCTTCAGCCAGGACATTCCCTTGGCCATCAGGGCGGGATCCTTTTCCCCGCTCTGGTAGTGATTGAGCAGTGAGTGGATCTCGTTGCCCAGCTTTTCATGGTGCTCCCGGCTCTCGGTCAGCACCTGTTTCATCTCAGGGGCCTGGATCTTGTCCAGCACCTCGTCGATGGTGGAGACCGCCATCTTGGTGCCGGAGTCGCATTCCTTCAGCAGGTGGATCGTATCTTCGTGTATCATAGAAACCTCCCTTTCGTCCGTTTTTTGATAGTATTTCTTGATCCCGGGAAATTATGCGGGCAAAAGGGGCGGGGAGAAGGGATGAAAAATCAAAAGGGGGAGAAGCCGTGAAGATTTTGGTGATTGGAGGAAGCTATTTTTTCGGAAAGGCTTTTGTGGAGCTTGCGGCCTCGGAGAATGAGGTCCATGTGCTGAACCGGGGGAGCAGGCCTCTTAAGGATCCGAGGGTGAGAGAGTATGTGATGGACAGAAGGGATGCCGCCGCGCTCTCATCCATCCCGGAGAGGCGCTTTGACGCGGTGGTGGATTTCTGCGCCTACGGGGAGGGTGATATCTGCACTGTGACGGAGAATCTGAGGGCGGAGCTTGGCCGGTATATTTTTATCAGCACCTGCGACGTGTACCGCCGGGGGACCGGCGAGGTGCTGGGGGAGGACAGCCCGCTGGAAGAGCGGCAGTTCCCCGGCCCGGAGGGGGCCTATATTTCCGGCAAGGCGGCTCTGGAAAGGGAGCTGGTGTGCTGCTGTGAGAGGCGGGGGTGCGGCTGGGTTTCCCTGCGGCCGGCCTTTTTGTACGGCCCCGGCAACTACGCGCCCCGGGAGGGGATGTACTTTCAGTGGATCCAAACGGCGGGAGAGATCCTGCATCCTTCGGACGCGGACGGAGAGTTTCAGATGGTCTATGTGCGGGATGCGGCGCGGGCGGCCCTTTCTGCCTGCGGCAGCCCCCTGGCCCGGAACAGGGCCTACAACCTCTGCGGCCCGGAATATCTGACCTATGAGAGCTTTGCCGCGGCGCTGGAGCAGGCCGCGGGCCGGTCCTTTGCGCGGGTGGAGCTGTCTGTGGAGGAAGTGCAAAGAAGGGGGATTCCCCTGCCCTTCCCGCTGACGCGGGAGGAGTCCATGTGGTACGACGGCCGCCGGGCCCTGGAGCTTGGCGTCTCCTACATCCCCCTGGCGGAGGGACTGGGGGAGACCTGGACGGCCTGGCGCAGCAGGTAGGATCTTCCCGATCCCCCACATATTTCCCGGCCCGCCCTCATATTTTGTATGGGGGTGAGTGTGAAAAGTCACACTGATGTGCCGATTTTTCACATGAAAATTTGTGGCGCTCCGGAATGGGGGATTAAAATGAATAAGATGACAAGAAACGAAAAACTGCTGTTGGCCTGCATCGCGGTCCCGCTGGGTGTGGGTATCCTCTCCAGCCTTTTCTCCGGGGGCGGAATGAAAGAGTTTGCAGCGCTCAGACAGCCGCCTCTTGCCCCGCCGGGCTGGATTTTCCCTCTGGTGTGGACGGTGCTCTATGTACTGATGGGGCTGGCCTCCTACCTGGTGCTGATCTCGGGGGCGGAGCAGAAGGACATCCTGAAGGCCCTCACCGCCTACGGATATCAGCTGATCGCCAACTTCCTCTGGCCGGTGTTTTTCTTTGACTTTGGCTGGTATCTGTTTTCCTTTTTGTGGCTGGTCCTGCTCTGGTGGCTGATCCTGGTGACCGCGAAGCTCTTTTACCGGATTTCCAAGCCGGCCGCTTATCTGATGATCCCCTATTTGGTCTGGGTTACCTTCGCGGGATATCTCAACCTGGGTATCTGGTGGCTCAGCTGATGTTGAGATTCCTCTCCAGAAAGTCAAACACAGTGTTCCAGTACCCCTCCGGGTTTTGGGGCATGGCCAGGGCGTGTCTCGCCTCCGGCACGGAGTACATCTCCCGGGGACAGGAGGCCGCGCTGTAGAGCCTGCGCAAAAACCGGTAGGGCACAAAGGTGTCGGCCTCCCCGTGGATGAACAGCATGGGGATCCGGCACTTTTTCACCTGCTTAAGGGCGCTGGCCTCCCCAAACCGGTATCCGGCCTGGATGCGGCACAGCAGGGAGGACAGGTACAGGAGGGGAAAGGGAGGCAGGTGGAACTGGTCCTTCAGCTGGGCCTTGAATTCCTCCCAGGCGCTGGTGTAGCCGCAGTCCTCGATCACTGCCTTCACCTGCTTGGGAAGCGGTTCCCCGGCGGTCATCATTACGGTGGCGGCGCCCATGGAGACCCCCATCAGGGCGATGGAGGCGGGGCCCGTCCGAAGGATCAGAAGCTGGATCCACTGTGCGATATCCAGGCGCTCCGGCCAGCCCATTCCCCGGAATTTCCCCTCGCTCCGGCCGTGGGCGCGGGCGTCCGGCGCCAGCACGGAGTAGCCCTCCCGGTGAAGCCTTAATATATATTTGATCAGATCCCGGGGATTGGAATTGTACCCGTGGCAGAGGATTACCGCCTTGTCGGAATGTGCCGCCTCCAGGTAGTAGGCGTGGAGCCTTAAGCCGTCCGGGGAGGTGTACTGCCAGTCGGTTATGTGGGAGTCGAAGAAGTCGTTTTCCTCCTGGGTGGGGATCAGGGCGTCAAAGCCCGGGTCGGCGGGAGCGGCCTGCCTGTGAAACAGGGCGGGGAGCCGGAAGTCCCGCTTCAGGGAGTAGAGGAACAGAAACTGGGCTGCCAAAAGAAGCAGGAGGGCCAGCAGGATAACAAGGATGATAAGAATACGCAGGATCATAGGGGAGGTTCCTTTCCGGTTCTTAAAGTCTACAGATTTTCCTGTGGACAAGTCATAGATGGTTTTTCTGTGGACATTGTACCACAACAGAGAGAAAAAGCATAGATAAATTCCGGGAAAACATGGATTTTTTTGTTCATATGTGTTACAATGTCTCCAAATGTCAAAGCATATTTTGGAAGGAGTGAAGGAAATGGCGTTTTGTATTGTGACGGATTCCGCTTCGGACGTACCCTCCGGCGTGATCCGGGAATACGGTCTGCATGTGATCCCCACCCCTGTGACCATCGAGGGAAAGGACTACTTTGACGGGGAGACCATTTTCCCGGATGAGTTTTACCGGATTCAGGCGGCCAAAAAGGATATCAAGACATACCACATCAATCAGGCGATGTTCTATGATCATTTTCTCCCTTTTGCACAGAGGGGGGACGAGGTTTTGTACATCTGCTTTTCCACGGGCATTGCCGGGACCTACAACGCGGCCAAGCTGGCCTATGAGCAGATCCTGGAGGAATACCCGGAGTTTCAGATGACCATCATCGATACCAAGTGCGCCTCCATCGGCTACGGGCTGGTGACGGAGCGCATCCTGAAGATGCAGAGAAACGGGGCCCCCAGGGAGCTGATTATAGAGGCGGCCCGGTTCTTCTGCGAGCACATGGAGCATGCGGTCACGGTGATGGAGCTGGACTACCTGTTCCGGGGAGGACGGCTTACCAGGACCTCCTTTCTGGCCGGCACCGTGCTGGATATCAAGCCCATCATCATCGTGGACGAGAACGGCTCCCTGAAGGCCGTGGAGAAGGTCCGGGGCTGGAAAAAGGCCCAGCGGCGCATCCTGGATATGGTGGGAGAGAAGGGTAAGAACCTGGACCGGCAGGTGGTGGGGGCCTGCTACGGCACGGATAAGGAGGATTTTGACTACATCAAGGAGCAGCTTAGGGAGAGATATCATGTGAAGGATATTCTGGAGACCCAGGTGGGCTGCGCCATCGGAGCCCACACGGGGCCCGGGATCCTGGCCGTCGTGTTTTTAAATGAGACGGACGAGAGGTTCGAGGCGTATCTGTAGGCGGCCCGGAAGGCGGGCTGCCGGAGAGACGGCAGCGGACTGGATGGCAGATGGCTGCCAGAGAGACGGCAGCGTCCCAAACGGCAGCTTGGCAGAGAGAATAGAAAAGGTGTAAGGTCTTGGGAAGGTTTCCTGACCTTACACCTTTTTGCTTTCTGCGGTTTGGGCTTAGGAGATGGCGCTGTGGAGCTCCTGGAGGGAGTGCACCGCTTCCATGCCGTGGGTCTTCACATAGTGGATTCCGCTGGCGGAGGCCATGGCCGCCGCAATGGTGGTCATGTAGGGGATCTTGGCCTTGATGGCCGCCTTGCGCAGGTAGCTGTCGTCGTGGACGCTGTCCTTGCCCACGGGAGAGTTGACCACCATCTGGATTTTGCCGTTGGTGATCAGGTCAAGCACGTTGGGACGGCCCTCGTAGAGCTTTTTCACCTTCTCGGCGGGGACTCCCGCCTCCGTCAGCACCTCCCAGGTGCCGCCGGTGGCCACGATATGGAAGCCGTCCTGGGCGAACTGCCGGGCCGCCTCCACCACCTCGGCCTTGTCCTTGCGGTTTACGGAGATCAGCACCGTGCCCTCCAGGGGCAGGCGGGACTGGGTGGCCTCCTGGGCCTTAAAGAAGGCCTCCCCGTAGGAGTGGGACAGGCCCAGGACCTCTCCGGTGGAGCGCATCTCGGGCCCCAGCAGGGGATCCACCTCCGGGAACATGTTGAAGGGGAACACCGCTTCCTTTACCCCGTAGTGAGGGAAGTGCTTTTCCTCCAGCCCCGGCACGGGGGAGGGACGGCCTGTGAGCTCGCTGGTGATAATGTCCGTGGCCAGGGGCACCATGCGGATGCCGCAGACCTTGGATACCAGGGGCACCGTCCGGGAGGCCCTGGGATTGGCCTCCAGCACGAACACCCGGCCGTTTTCGATGGCGTACTGCATGTTCATCAGGCCCTTTACGTGCATTTCCTCCGCGATCCTCCGGGTGTATTCCTTGATGGTCTCCAGGTTCTCCGGGGAGATGTGCACGGAGGGAAGGATGCAGGCCGAGTCGCCGGAGTGTACCCCTGCCAGCTCGATATGCTCCATCACCGCGGGCACAAAGGCGTGGGTGCCGTCGCTGATGGCGTCCGCCTCGCACTCCAGGGCGTGGTTGAGGAAACGGTCGATCAGGATGGGCCGGTCCGGGGTTACGCCCACGGCGGCCTTCATGTAGCCTGTCATGCTCTCCGGGTCATAGACCACCTCCATGCCCCGGCCGCCCAGCACGTAGGAGGGGCGCACCATCACCGGGTAGCCGATCCTTCCGGCGATATCCAGGGCTTCCTCCACTGTGGAGGCCATGCCGGACTCGGGCATGGGGATGCCCAGCTTGTCCATAACGGCCCGAAACTGGTCCCGGTCCTCCGCCAGGTCGATGACGGAGGGGGAGGTGCCCAGGATCCGCACACCGCAGCGCTCCAGTTCCGAAGCCAGGTTTAAGGGGGTCTGGCCGCCAAACTGGGCGATCACGCCAAGGGGCTGTTCCTTCTGATAAATACTTAGCACGTCCTCCAGGGTCAGGGGCTCAAAGTAGAGCTTGTCGGAGGTGTCGTAGTCCGTGGAGACAGTCTCCGGATTGCAGTTGACGATGATGGTCTCAAAGCCCAGCTTCTTTAGGGCCAGGGAGGCATGGACGCAGCAGTAGTCGAATTCGATGCCCTGGCCGATCCGGTTGGGGCCGCCCCCCAGGATCATGATCTTGGGCTTATCCCCGGAAACCGGATTTTTGTCCGGGGCGTTGTAGGTGGAGTAGTAGTAGGCGCTGTCCTTAGTGCCGCTCACATGGACGCCCTCCCATGCCTCCACCACGCCCAGGGCGGTGCGGCGGTTTCGGATGTCCGCCTCGGGGATGTCCAGCAGCTGGCTTAGGTACTTGTCGGAGAAGCCGTCCTTTTTGGCCTGAGCCAGGGCTTCGTCCGAGGGAAGGGTGCCCCGGCAGGCGAGAAGCTCTTCTTCCTCCCTTACCAGCTCCTGCATCTGCTCCAGGAAGTAGGGCTTTACCCGGGTGATCTCATGGATCTCCTGGGGGGAGGCCCCCTTGCGCAGAGCCTCATAGATCAGGAAATAGCGCTCGCTGGAGGGGGTGATCAGGGCCTGCAGGAGCTGCTCTTTGCTGCGGGAGGCAAAATCCTTGGCCCCGCCCAGGCCGTACCGGCCGTTCTCCAGGCTGCGGATGGCCTTCTGGAATGCCTCCTTAAAGTTCTTGCCGATGCTCATCACCTCGCCCACGGCCCGCATCTGGGTGCCCAGCTTGTCCTCCACGCCCTTGAACTTCTCAAAGGCCCAGCGGGCGAACTTGATGACCACGTAGTCTCCGTCGGACACATACCGGTCCAGGGTGCCGTACTTGCCGCAGGGGATCTCCTTTAAGGTCAGGCCGGTGGCCAGCATGGCGGACACCAGGGCGATGGGGAAGCCCGTGGCCTTGGAGGCCAGAGCCGAGGAACGGGAGGTCCTGGGGTTGATCTCAATGACGATAATGCGGTCGCTGACCGGGTCATGGGCGAACTGCACGTTGGTGCCGCCGATGACCTGCACCGAGTCCACGATCCGGTATGCCTGCTCCTGAAGGCGCTTCTGCACCTCCTGGGAGATTGTCAGCATGGGGGCGCTGCAGAAGGAATCCCCTGTGTGGACGCCCATGGGGTCTATGTTTTCGATAAAGCACACGGTGATCATATTGCCGTCCTTGTCCCGGACGATCTCCAGCTCCAGCTCTTCCCAGCCGATGACGGATTCCTCCACCAGCACCTGGCCCACCAGAGATGCCTGGAGCCCTCTGGCCATGACGGTCTGAAGCTCTTCCCGGTTGTACACCAGGCCCCCTCCGGCGCCTCCCATGGTGTAGGCGGGCCGCAGCACCACCGGGTAGCCCAGCTGCTCTGCGATGGCCAGGCCCTCCTCCACGCTGTAGGCCACCTGGCTGCGGGCCATCTCGATGCCGATTTTGTCCATGGACTTCTTAAACTCGATCCGGTCCTCGCCCCGCTCGATGGCGTCCACCTGCACGCCGATGACCTTCACCCCGTACTTGTCCAGGATCCCGGCCTTGTTCAGCTCCGCGCAGAGGTTTAAGCCGGACTGGCCGCCCAGGTTGGGCAGCAGGGCGTCGGGCCTCTCCTTGGCGATGATCTGCTCCAGCCGCTGCACGTTCAGGGGCTCGATGTAGGTCACGTCCGCCGTCTCCGGGTCCGTCATGATGGTGGCGGGGTTGGAGTTCACCAGGACGATCTCATAGCCCAGCTTTCGCAGGGCCTTGCAGGCCTGGGTGCCCGAATAGTCAAACTCGCAGGCCTGTCCGATCACAATCGGCCCGGACCCGATAATCAGTACCTTGTGGATATCCGTTCTTTGAGACATAACAAATCCCTCCTGTTTTTCCTTCCTTTTATTATATAGAATAACCCGGAAAAAGAAAATCCCCTATTTTTTCAGATGGGCAGAATAACCTGGGAAAAGGGAAATTGAAAACAGGGAAATTGAAAACAGAAAAACGCCCCGCCGGTTTCGGCGGGGCAGATTTGGCGGGCAAATGCCGGGCAATTTGCCAAGGCAAGATGCCATTTATGCCTGCTTTTTCCCGATCTCCTGTCCGTTCTTAGCGTTCAGATAATCCAGATAGGACACCAGGGCGGCCCGGTTCTCCGGGGTGAGCCCCAGGGTGGTATTCAGAATGTCCACCGCCATGTAGTCCTTCACCAGGGGCTGGCTCAGCGCGTCGATGGGCTTGCGGAAATCCGTCCGTCCCAGCAGGTAGTCCACTGAGACCTCGAAATATTCCGCCAGCTTGCACAGGGTTTCCACATCCGGATTATGTACTCCGTTCTCATAGTTGGATATGGTTCCGATGGTGACGTGCAGAAAATTGGCGATTTCCACCTGGTAATAGTTCTTTTCCAAACGCAGCTGTTTGATCCGTTCTCCTAAGTTCATACGTATGCTCCATTCCTTGATGCCAGCAGTCAACTGTCTACAGTTACATTTTAACATTTTTTCTGAAAAACGAAATAGCAATACAGAAATCCAATAAATATTTTACAACTTTATACCGTTATTTTACCACAGGTATGTGAGAAAATAAACAAAAAGTTATCAAAAATTGAATTTTTCTTCAGAGGGGCGGGCGGGAAACTTTAAAGAAGGAAAGCGGTTTCCAAACCGGGGAAAGCCTGCCTGGGCAAAGAAGGCCCGTCTGCGGGCAAGAAACACGTGGAACTTTCCCGCAAAATGTGGTATGCTTAGAAAAAAGCCGCGGCTTTGTGCGGGAGGGTATGAAGATGGAATGGAGCAGACTGCTCAGTGACGGGAGAATCCGTAGCGTGACAAAGCGCCCGGGCTCGGGAGATTTGAGAACGGAGTTTGAGAAGGACTATCACAGGATTATCGGGAGCGCCTCCTTTCGGCGTCTGCAGGACAAGACCCAGGTTTTCCCCCTGGATCAGAGCGATTTTGTCCGGACGCGCCTCACCCACTCCCTGGAGGTCTCATCCTTTGCCAAGTCCCTGGGACAGAATATTTCCCAGAAGATCCTGCGGGAGATCAGGGATCCTTCCTTTCTGCCCTCCTATCAGGCGGATGTGTGCGATATCCTGCAGTGCGCGGGGCTTCTCCACGATATCGGGAACCCTCCCTTCGGACATTTCGGGGAGACCGTTATCCGCAGCTGGTTTCAGAGCCATATGGAAACCTGCCTGTTTCAGGGCAGGAGCCTGGCGGAGTGGCTGACCCCCTGGATGCAGGCGGATTTCACCCATTTTGAGGGCAACACCCAGGCCCTGCGGCTGGTGAGCAAGCTCCACTACCTGGTGGACGAGCACGGGATGAATCTGACCTGCGCCCTGCTGGGCACGATTATCAAATATCCGGTTTCCTCCCTGGAGATTGACAAAAAAAGCGGGGATGTGCGCACCAAGAAGATGGGCTATTATTACGCGGAGCGGGAGCTTTTTGAGAAGCTGCAGCAGGTTCTGGGCACAGAGGGGCGGCGCCATCCCCTTGCCTTTGTGCTGGAGGCGGCGGACGATATCGCCTACACCACCGCGGATGTGGAGGACGCCTTCAAAAAGGGGTTCCTTGGCTTTGAGACCCTGCTGAGGGAGCTGCGCGGCAGGCAGGAGCCGGGGGAGCAGGATGCTGAGTACGGCCGGATTGTGGACGGCCTGGAGACGCGGTATCGGAAGGCGGTGGAGAGGGGGATGGCGGATCCCGCCTTAAACGCCGTCCAGAACTGGATCGTGTCCGTCCAGGCCGGGCTGATTGCCTGCGCCACGGACAGCTTTGCGGCCCATTACCGGGAGATTATGGAGGGAACCTGCCGGGAGCCGCTGCTGACGGGCCCCGGGGCCAAGATTGCCGGAGTGCTGGGGGAGCTTGCCTACAGGCATGTGTTTGTGACGGAGCCTATTTTCAAGCTGGAGATCGCGGCCAAGACCATTATGGATTTCCTGCTGGAGCACTTTGTGGAGGCGGCCCTTCCCTATGATACAAAGGAGCCCGTGACGGAGGTGCAGGAAAGATACATGGCCCTGATCTCGGACAACTACAAGGCTGTTTACCGGGTTTATTCCCAGGGGAAGGACCCGGGGGAGAAGCTGTATTTAAGACTCCTTCTGGCCACGGATTTTATCTGCGGCATGACGGACAGCTACGCCAAGCGCCTGTATCAGGAACTGAGTGGTATTCTCTAGGCCTTTCCTCATATACTTTACAGAAAGAGGAAGCAGCGGGAGAATCTGTGTGAAGGGTTTGAGTGTTTTCGGGAAGACGCAGGCGCTGGAAAAACTGAAGGCCGGCAGGGAGCCTGTGATCACCGTACTGTTTTTGATCTCTGCCTTTTTCCTGGGCAGGGCGGCAGGAGCGGTGTCGGGGGAGAAGGTGCCTGCCGCTGGGCAGGTGATGGAGGCGGAGAACTGGGGGCTGGGCTTCGGGGCCTCCGGGACGCAGCCCTCGGGAAACGCCGCCGCGAAGGAGCTGGCGGAGTACGACGCTTACTATGTGGGGGATCCGAAGGAGAAGGTGATTTATCTCACCTTTGACGCGGGCTATGAGAACGGGAATACGGAGCCGATCCTGGACGCTCTGAAAAAGCACGGGGCGCCGGCCGCCTTTTTTGTGGTGGGGCATTATCTGGAGACCTCCCCGGAGCTGGTAAAGCGTATGGTGGAGGAAGGGCATATTGTGGGCAATCACACCTATCATCACCCGGATATGTCCGCTATCTCGGACCGGGAGAGCTTTCGGAAGGAGATGGAGGATAACGCCCGGCTTTTTCAGGAGATCACGGGGCAGGAGATGTGGCCCTATTACCGACCGCCCCAGGGAAAGTACAGCCGCCAGAACCTGGAGATGGCAAAGGAGCTGGGGTACAAGACCTTCTTCTGGAGCCTGGCCTATGTGGACTGGTATCAGGATAAGCAGCCCACCCATCAGGAGGCCTTCGACAAGCTCATTGGCCGCATCCACCCGGGGGCCATTGTGCTGCTCCACAGCACCTCCAGGACCAACGGGGAGATTCTGGATGAGCTGCTCACCCGGTGGGAAGAGATGGGGTATGAGTTCCGGCCCCTGTCGGATCTGGCGGGGGAATAGAAGGGCTTTTTAGGCCTGCGGGGGAATACGGGAGAAGATTTTGAAAAGAAAAACCAGGGAGGAAGCCAGGTGGGGAGAGAGGCACCGCTCCGGCAGGAGCAGGAGAAGGAGAAAGAGATACGGGAGCTGGCCGGGCAGGTGCTGGGGCTGGGGAGGGATACGCTGATGGTCTCTCTGCGGTTTTTGGACGCTGCCCTGGCCAGCCTTTCCCTGCGTCCTGAGGAAGGGAGCGGCGGCTTTGCCACAGACGGGGAGCTGCTTTGGTATGACAGCCGTTTCGTGCTGCGCCAGTACCGTCTGGAGGCGGCCAGGATCCCCAGGCTGCTTTTGCACTCCCTCCTCCACTGTGTCTTTTCCCACAGCTTTCAGTATCAGAAGATGGAGCGGGAGCTCTGGGACATGGCGGCGGATATGGCTGTGGAGAATACGGTTCTGGAGCTTCACATTCCCTCCCTGGCCCTGGAGACGGATCTGGAGGCGGAGGGAAAGCTGCGGGTCTGGAGGGAGGACGTGGGGGCTCTGACGGCGGAGCGGATCTACCGATACCTGAAGAACAACCCCGTCAGCCCCCGGGAGCGGGAGGAGATCCGCCGGCTTTTTTGCCGGGACAGCCACCGGCTCTGGCAGCCCCGGGAGGAACTGGCCCTGACACAGGAGCAGTGGAGAAGGATCAGCCGGCGGATCCAGACGGATTTAAAGGCATTCACCCGGGCAAAGGGCAATGGGGAGAGCCTGGAGAAAAATTTGACGGAGGCGGTCCGGGAGAGGTATGATTACCGGAAGATCCTGGAGCAGTTCACGGTGATGGGAGAAGAGATTTCCCTGGACGAGAGTGAGTTTGACTACATATATTATACCTACGGCCTGACCCACTACGGGAATCTGCCCCTGATCGAGCCCCTGGAATCCAGGGAGACCCGGAGAGTGAAGGAATTTGTCATCGCCATCGACACCTCCGCCTCCTGCCGGGGGGAGGTTGTGCGGGCCTTTTTGAACAAGACCTACTCCATCCTGAAGGGGACGGAAAACTTTTTCTCCCGGATCAATGTGCATATCATTCAGTGCGACCAACAGGTCAGGAGCGATACGAGGATCACCTGCCAGGAGGATTTTGAGGCGTTTCTGCGCACGGGGAAGCTGACGGGCTTCGGGGGCACGGACTTCCGCCCCGTGTTTGACTATGTGGAGGAACTGGCCCGGCAGGGGGAGTTTGAGAACCTGAAGGGGCTGATTTATTTTACGGACGGCTACGGGATCTACCCGGAGCGGATGCCGGATTTCGATGTGATCTTTGCTTTTCTGGACGAGGACCGGCAGAGGGCCCCGGTGCCGCCCTGGAGCATGAAGGTTATTCTGGACAGCGAGGAATAGGACAGGCAGCAGGGGCGGCAGCAAAGGCCCGGCGGCATGAGGCAGGCAAAAGAGGGCTGGCAGCAAGGGAACGGCAGCCAGAGGCCGGCAGCAAAGGCCCGGCAGCAGGGGCCGGCAAAAGAGGGGCTGGCAGCTAGGGCAGGAAGGACAGACATATGAATATCAGACAGGCGAAGGATTATATCAAGAACACGGTACACATTTATCTCAAAAAGGGGGAGCAGGGGGAGTATGTGATCCCGGTGGTGCGCCAGCGTCCCATTTTTCTGCTGGGGGCTCCGGGCATCGGCAAGACGGCTGTGATGGAGCAGATTGCCCAGGAGATGGGAATCGGTCTGGTGGCCTACTCCATGACCCACCACACCCGGCAGTCAGCCTTAGGTCTGCCCTTTATCCTGCACAAAACCTATCAGGGGCAGGAGTTTGACGTGTCCGAGTACACCATGAGCGAGATCATCGCCTCCGTGTATGAGACCATGGAGGAGAGCGGGATCCGGGAGGGGATCCTGTTTTTGGACGAGATCAACTGTGTGTCGGAGACGCTGGCCCCCGCCATGCTGCAGTTTCTCCAGTACAAGGTTTTCGGCCGCCACCAGGTTCCGGAGGGCTGGGTCATTGTGACCGCCGGGAATCCCCCGGAGTACAACAAGTCCGTCCGGGAGTTCGACGTGGCCACTCTGGACCGCCTGCGGATCCTCCAGGTGGAGCCGGATCTGCGCATCTGGCGGGAGTACGCCAGGGAGAAGCGTCTCCACGGCGCCATCCTGAATTTCCTGGATTTGAAAAAGGAGTTTTTCTATCATATGGAGACTACCCCAAGGGGCAGAAGCTATGTGACGGCCAGAGGCTGGGAGGATCTCTCCCAGATCCTTCTTCAGTACGAGGAAGAGGGACTGGCCGTGGAGGAAGCCCTGGTGGAGCAGTATATCCGAAACGAGAGGATTGCCCGGGAATTTTCCGCCTACTATGATTTGTATCAGAAGTACAGGAAGGATTACCGGGTGCAGGATATTCTGGAGGGGAAGGCATCCCCTCAGGCCATAGGACGGGCCCGGGCGGCGGCCTTCGACGAGCGGCTTTCCCTGCTGGGGATGCTCATCGACAGGATTCTGGCGGACATGCAGGAGGTCATGGAGCGGGGCGCTTATCTGAAGGAGGTGAGGGTGTTGCTGCTGGGGGTCAGGCAGAAGGTCTCTTCGGATCCTTCTGTTTCCCTGGAGGAAGTCTGCCGCTTCCTGGAGGGGCTTGAAGAGGCCCAGAAGAACCGGGAGACATCTCTGGAGCGGGCGGGCGCCCTCTCCCCGGCGGACAAGAGGAAATTTGGCCGCATCCTGGTCTTTTTGAGGGAGGCCCGCAGGGAGCTCTGGGCGGCCGCAGCCCCGGAGGGGGAGGCATGCTTTGCCTATCTGAAGGGAAGGTTTGAGAGAGAGGTGGCCGGTATGCAGGAGCAGACCGGGAAGGCTGGGGCGAGGCTCCACTGCCTGTTTGCTTTTGTGGAAGAGGCATTTGAGAAGGGGAACGAGCTGCTGATTCTGGTGACGGAGCTCACCGCCAACAGCAGCAGCGCCGGCTTTATCGCCTCCTTCGGCAGCCCGGACTACCAGCGCTGCAGCGGGGAGCTGATGCTGGGGGAGCGCCAGGATCGGATCCTGGAGAGGATCAGTGCCCTGGATCTGTAGGAAGTGGAGAAACTGCGGGCAAAAGGCAGGGGAGACCGCGGACAGTAAGCGAAGACCGCGGGCAAAAGGCAGGGGAGACCGCGGACAGTAAGCAGGGAAGACTGCGGATAAAAGCGGGGGAACTGTATACAGGAAGCGGAGAAAACAGGGGGAAAACATCTATGCAGGAGAGAGAGTACAGGGAGGGAGACACGGTTCTGGCCTACCGCAGTGAGGGCGGGGAGATCACCGTCACCGGCTGCCGGGGGCGGGCCTGGCGCGTGCAGGTGCCCGGCCGGATAGATGAGCTTCCCGTGACAGCCCTGGATAAAAAGTGCTTTTTAAGCTGCAAGGATCTGCGGGAGATTCTGCTGCCGGAGGGAATCTGCCGGATCGGCGACTGGGCCTTTGCCTACTGCACCAGCCTGGAGAGGGTGGTTATGCCCGGACGGCCTGTGACGCTGGGCAGATCCCTGTTTTTGGAGTGCGGATCCCTCCAGAGCATCGAGACGGGCACGGATCCGGAGACGGGGTACGGCAGACTTCTCGCCGCGGCGGTGACGGGGATGGAGGCCCCTTATCTGATGGAGCCCGGCGCGGTGGGCGGGGAAGAGTGGCTGTACAAGTGGGACGCGCGCCTGCGGGCCGTGATGGAGGAGGACGACCGGGAGGGCTACTCCAAACAGGTGCTCTGCGGGGAGGAAGACTACGGCAGCACAGATCTGGAGGCATTTCTCTCGGGCAGGCGCCGGAAGAAGGTGCGGCTGGCCATGCTCCGGCTTTTGTGGGACGGGGGCCTTCAGGAGCCCTTCCGGGAGTATCTGAGAGCATATTTAAAAAACCACACGAAGGGCTGTGCCGGGGAGGAAGCATGGCTGGTGCTCTGGCAGGAGTACCCGGAGGATCACAGGAGACGGCAGCTGTTTTTGGACTGCGGCTGCGCCCAGGCCGGGAATCTGGAGGACATGCTGGCGGATGTGGGGGAGGACCACCCGGAGCTGAAGGCGGCCCTGCTGCGCTGCAGGCAGGGGACGGACCCGGGCGGGGACTTTTTCTCCCAGCTTTCCCTTTAGACAGCATAGGGCTGGCCTGCTTCAGCATTGGATACGCCATCGGACGCAGAGATAATGATAAGACACAGAAATAGCCGCCCCGGTCCCAGAAACTTGAGCGGCTATTTCTTAGTTGTTTCATAACCGGGCCAGCCATCTATCGGTGGCACCCGTTTCTGTTTTTAGAGTAACACAATTTGCCGGATATTTCAAGTATCTTTTTGAAAATTTTCGGCAATTCCGGCAGTGGCGGGGCTGTGGCGCCCGCCCCGGCATTTAGAGATAATGACAAGACACAGAAATAGCCGCCCCGGTTCAGCAAACTTGAGCGGCTATTTCATAGCTTAACAATTGAACGGGCCAGCCATCTATCGGTGGCGCCCTTTCTATTTTAAGATAACACAATTTGCCGGATACTTCAAGTACCTTTTTGAAATTTTTCGGCAATTTTTGGCAGTGGCGGGGGCTGCGGCGCCCGCCCCGGCATTTTGCTATTGTCACCGCCCCGGCCAGGTGCTATACTGAAACAAAGGTTTTCCCGCCGGGGAGAGAGCGGGGGCAGATGGGAGGATAAGCGTATGGGAATGACCCTGGAGCAGGCCAAAGAGAAGCTGGCCAAATACGGACAGGAGCAGGTCCTGAAATATTATGAGGAACTGGGAGAAGAGCAGAGGCGCGCCCTCTTGGACCAGATCGAAGCCACGGATATGAGTATTCTGGAGAAGTGCAGGCACCGGGAGGAACTGGTAAAGAAGGGGGTGATCACTCCCCTGGCCGCCATGGAGCTGAGCGAGATCCGGGAGAACTTTGACAGCTTTACGGCCACCGGCCTGGAGGCCATCCGGGCGGGAAAGGTGGGAGCGGTGCTCCTGGCGGGAGGCATGGGAACCCGCCTGGGCTCCGACGCCCCCAAGGGCATGTACAATGTGGGAATCACCAGGGAGCTCTATATTTTCCAGTGCCTGATCAACAATCTGATGGATGTGGTGAAGCAGGCGGGCTGCTGGATCCATCTCTTTGTGATGACCAGCGACAAAAATCGGGAGGCCACGGAGTCATTCCTTCGGGAGCACGCATTCTTTGGCTACAACGGGGAGTATGTCCATTTCTTTAAGCAGGAGATGGCGGCGGCCACGGATTATGAGGGGAAGATTTACCTGGAGGAAAAGGGAAAACTGTCCACCTCCCCCAACGGCAACGGCGGATGGTTTATCTCCCTGCAGAAAAGCGGCCTGCTGGAGCTGGTAAAGTCCCAGGGGATCCAGTGGCTGAATGTGTTCGCCGTGGACAATGTGCTCCAGAGGATTGCGGATCCCTGTTTCGTGGGGGCTACGATCCAGAAGGGCTGCGCCGTGGGAGCCAAGGTGGTGCGCAAAAACGCCCCGGACGAGAAGGTGGGAGTGATCTGCCTGGAGGACGGGCGGCCCTCCATTGTGGAGTATTATGACCTGACGAAGGAGCTCATGGAGACCAGGGATGAGAAGGGGGATCCCGCCTACAACTTCGGCGTGATTTTGAATTATCTGTTCCGGGAAGAGGATCTGGAGCATATGATGGCCTCCAACATGCCCCTCCACGTGGTGGAGAAGAAGATCCCTTATCTGGATCAGGACGGAAATCTGGTAAAGCCGGATGCTCCCAACGGCTACAAGTTTGAAAATCTGGTGCTGGATATGATCCATCAGCTGGACTCCTGCCTGCCCTTTGAGGTGGAGCGCAGCCGGGAGTTCGCACCCATCAAGAATAAAACGGGCATCGACTCCGTGGAGAGCGCCAAAGCGCTGCTGCAGAAGAACGGTGTGATTTTGTAAGGAGGATGAAGATGAAGATATTGGTGACAGGCGGCGCAGGCTACATCGGAAGCCACACGGTGGTGGAGCTGCAGCAGGCGGGCTATGAGGTGGCTGTGGTGGACAACCTGAGCAATTCCAGCCGGGAATCCCTGCGCAGAGTGGAGAAGATCACGGGAAAGGCCGTCCCCTTTTATGAGGCGGATATTCTGGACCGGCAGGCCCTGGATGAGATCTTTGACCGGGAGAAGGCGGACGCGGTGATTCATTTTGCCGGCCTGAAGGCGGTGGGTGAGTCTGTGAAAAAGCCCTGGGAGTACTATCAGAACAACATTGCCGGGACACTGACTTTGGTGGATGTGATGAGACGCCATGGGGTGAAGAATATTATCTTCTCATCCAGCGCCACGGTCTACGGGGATCCGGCCTTTGTGCCCATTACGGAGGAATGCCCCAAGGGGCAGTGCACCAACCCCTACGGCTGGACCAAGTCCATGCTGGAGCAGATCCTCTCCGACATCCAGAGGGCGGACCCGGCCTGGAATGTGATCCTTCTCCGGTATTTTAATCCTATCGGGGCCCACAAGAGCGGCACCATCGGGGAGGACCCCAACGGGATCCCCAACAATCTGATGCCCTACATTACCCAGGTGGCGGTGGGCAAGCTCCCCCGCCTGAATGTGTTTGGGAATGATTACAACACCCACGACGGCACCGGCGTGCGGGATTACATCCATGTGGTGGATCTGGCCCGGGGCCATGTGAAGGCTCTGAAAAAGATAGAGGAAAAGGCGGGGCTGAAGATCTACAATCTGGGCACCGGAGTGGGCTACAGTGTGCTGGATATTGTGAAGAATTTCGAGAAGGCCAGCGGGGTAAAGATCCCCTATGTGATTGTGGACCGCCGGCCGGGGGATGCGGACGCCTCCTATTCGGACGCCTCCCTGGCCAAAAAGGAGCTTGGCTGGGAGGCCCAGTACGGCATCCTGGATATGTGCGAGGACTCCTGGAGGTGGCAGAGCCAGAACCCCAACGGATACAGGGAGTAGGGCTCAGGCTGCGTAACGGCCGGGAGCACAGCAGGCATCGGCCGCGCAGCGGGCCGGAGGCACAGCAGGCATCGGCCGCATAACGGGCCGGGAACGCAGCAGGCATCGGCCGCGCAGCGGGCCGGGGGCACAGCAAAGCTCAGGCCACGTAGAGGTACATGAACACAAAGTGGCACAGGCTCCCTCCCATGACAAACAGGTGGAAGATCTCATGGGAGCCGAAAAATTTGTGCCGGGAGTTGAACAGGGGGAGCTTTAAAGCGTAGATCACGCCGCCCGCCGTGTAGATAAGCCCTCCGGCCAGAAGCCAGCAGAAGGCGGCTCTGGGAAGGGTGTTCCAAAGGGTGCCGAACACGGACAGGCACACCCAGCCCATGGAAATATACAGCAGGGATGAAAACCATTTGGGGCAGGTGATCCAGCAGGCTTTTATCAAAATGCCGAGGATCGCGATGCCCCATACTACTGCGAACAGGGTGTAGCCCAGGGGCCTCTCCAGCACCAGCAGGCATACTGGGGTGTAGGATCCGGCGATGAGCACAAAGATCATCATGTGATCCACCTTGCGGAAGATCCGCAGGGCCCGGGCGCCGGGGTTGACCGAGTGGTAGGTGGCGCTGGCCCCGTAGAGCAGGATCATACTGGTCATAAAGACGGACATGGCGATCAGACCTCGCTCCCCCAGGGAGATAAATGCCTTCAGGAGCAAAGGCACCGAGGCGAATACCGCCAGCATCATGGCGGCAAAATGTGTGAGGGCGCTCCCCGGCTCCCGGATTGTAATCTGCATAAGACATACCTCCTTTATTTCATAAACTACATTTAAAATTATTCCACAACTTATGATGTAGTATTCAAAACTATGTTATGGGATGCCTATATCATACAAAGATTCAGGGTATCTGTCAACAGAAAAATTAGAAAAAATCTGAGAAATAGAAAAGGCTTCTGAATGTCCGGGAGAGAAAGGGCCTTTAGTCTTCCTCAATCACCTGGATTTCCAGGAAATCGAAATCGATCCCCTCCACAAAGCTGTCCTTCGTAAAACGGGTCCTGCTGCGGCGCTTAAAATCCCGGATGTTGGAATCCAGCCAGATGGGCCGGCCCAGGTCAAACTGGACGCAGATCTGATCCAGCGCCCGGAATACCTTGTGGGTGCGGCTGTCCGCGCTGCCGTCCTCGATCACCGTATCCCGCACCATGCGGTTATCCTTCCACTCTCTTGCCCACAGTCGAAACATGATAATCCCCATTCCGGAGCGCTGCAATTCTCATGTGAAAAATCAGCCCATCAGTGTGATTTTTCACACGGTATCTCCTTGCTCCCTCAATGATTTTATTGTAATGTCTGCCGCGCGGAAAAGCAAGCCGGCGCCGTCATATTTTTGTGAAAACGGAAATATACATATGATGTTGGGGCCAATGGGGCCGGTTGGGGCAAAAGAAGGAGAAAATCTCTTAAAAATTGATAAAGATTGCCGCTGCCGTATACATTTTTGAGGCAGCTTATGTTATACTGAATATATCAACCCCTTTGAAGGAGTCAGCATGGAACTGAGAGTAGTGGAAAACGACAACGGCATAGACAGCTGGATGGCGGTCAATCTGACCTACAACGCCGCCCTGAAGCAGATCAACACCAAGCTGGAGATCTTAAACGACGAATTCCAGCATGTGCATCAGTATAATCCCATAGAGCATATCAAATCCCGGATCAAGACCCCGGAGAGCATTGTCAAAAAGCTGAAGCGCCACGGCTACGAGTCTACCATTGAGAACATGGTGAAGTACATAAACGACATCGCCGGGATCCGGGTGATCTGCTCCTTTACCTCGGACATTTTCCGGCTGGCCGATATGATAAGAGAGCAGAAGGATATCCGGGTGCTGGCGGTGAAGGACTATATCACCTATCCCAAGGCCAGCGGCTACAAGAGCTACCATATGATTGTGTCGGTGCCCGTGTATCTGTCGGACCGGATTGTGGACACCAAGGTGGAGATCCAGATCCGGACGGTTGCCATGGATTTCTGGGCCAGCCTGGAGCACAAGATCCACTATAAATTTGAGGGGGAGGCCCCGGAGGACATTAAAAACGAGCTCATCGAGTGTGCCAGGCTGGTGTCGGATCTGGACGCCCGGATGCTTTCCCTCAACGAGGAAATCCAGGCCATCAGCCAGGGCGGATACCGGAAGGAGCAGCAGGGAAGGGAAGCATAAAAGGGGAGATAAGAGGAAAAAGAGATATGGCCGGAAAATAGAAACAGGAAACAGAATGGGGCTGCCCGCCTGCTCTGGCGTGTGCAGCCCCTTCTTTTTTGCTCTCTTGCCGGCCTGAACCGAATGCCGGGCTTATCCTATGCCGGTTTTATCCCAGGGAAATCTTTTTATCCCCGGGATGTCCTTTTATCCCCGGGATGTTTTTTTATCCCAAGGATGCCCTCATTCTAAGGTCTGGGGATCCACCGTAAAGTAGAGATGATAATAGCCGTCGGCGGTTGTGACCGTGCCGGAGCCGGAATAGTTGTTGGTGTAGACCGGCACGGCATCCACAGACTCCGCAAGATAAAAAGTGTGGGCGCCTTTGGAAACGGTCAGATGCAGGCCGTCCGCCTCGCAGACCGCCTTTTCGGGAGCCTCGTTGTCGATGACAATCTCAAACTCCGTCCCGGTGAAGTCATATTCGCTTCCCTCCGGGGCCAGGACGGGAATCACCACGTCGTAGGTCTCCGGCGATTTGTCTCCCTCCACCAGGATCCGGCCCGCCGGTCTGTCGACGGTCAGGGTGTCCGCTCCGTCGTTGGTCAGATGGAGAATGTAATCCATGACGATGGCGTCCTCGCCGCCCAGCTCGCCGAATTTCATGGTGGAATTAAATCCGTCAAAGGTAGTCACATAGTTGTTGGTGACCACCAGAAGATCCGTCTCCTCATCGTCCCGGGAGAGTTCCGTGCCGTCCTCCAGGACCACGGAAACCACTTTGTTTCCCGGCTCCCCTGCGGGATCGTAGGTGTAGGTGATGCCGGACACCTGCAGGAAGCTGCCGGAGGGCTTTTCACAGATCAGAAGGCCTGTGTCGTCCTGGCCGGTCATGGCAAGGCCCAGCTCCAGCGCCGTGTAGAGCTGAGAAGGATACACCCGGATCACGTCCACCGTGTTCCCGTGATTGAAGGCGTTCAGAATATCTCCCCTGGTCACAATCCCGTAGGGAAGGGTGGCGCTGATGCCGCCGCCGTTCTCCACGCCGATCACGGGAAGGGGCAGGCTGTTCTGGTCGGCGAACATCTGGCCGTAATACCGGAAGGCATCCGCCACCAGATCTCCCATGGTGGTCTCCACAATCCGGGGCTCCGAATAATCGTAGTAAATGTATCCGCCCCAGATGGGTGCGCCGGTACGGGCCACCTCCTGGGCCAGGACAGGATCGATTTCGATGATGCAGTTGTCGTAGGCTGCCGTAACGGCCGCCTTCGCGGCTTCACCCTCTTCGTTCAGGGCAAAGGCCGCCGCCTTCTCGTAATCCCACACCTCTCCCTGTGCGGTAAAGCCGCCTTCCCCGTCGAAGGAGAGGGTGACAACGCCCAGGGCCCTGTTCTGGGTACCGGTCTGGACAATGGGAACGGAGCCCTCCTTTGCCTCCTCAATGGTGTGGCTGTGGCCGTCTATCACGGCAGCTACCTTCGCCAGCTCCTGAGGGGAGAGCCCCTCCAGCAGCTGCTGGGAGGTGACGTCTGTGGCAAGGGGATTGTCGCCTAAGTGGGCCAGAAGAACGATGGCATCCACACTCTCCGCCAGCTCCGCTATCTGGGCCTTTGCGGTTTCGATTTCGTTTTCAAAGGTGATGCCCTCCAGCTTCGCCGGGTTGGTGGAGGTGGAGGTGGAAGCGGTGGTGATGCCGATGATGCCGATCCGGTATCCGGCTGCCTCCACAACGGTATGGCTCTCCAGCAGGGGCTCCCCGTCCTTTAGGGTGTTGGCGGAAAGAATGGGGAACTGGGCCAGCGCGGCGTTGGCCGTCAGTGCCTCGGCGCCGTAATCAAATTCGTGGTTGCCTGCCGCCATGGCCTTGTAGCCGGCGGCGTTCATCACCTCGATCACATGGGCACCGCTGTCCACAGTGGCAAAGCTGGCCCCCTGGGTGGCATCCCCGGCGTCCAGAAGAATGGCGTTCTCGGTGGAGGCTGCTATGGCCGCCGCCTGGGGCAGGCCGATGACCCCGTCGTCAGCACTCTCCGCCACCACTCCGTGGATATCGTTGGTGGAATACAGGGTGATCACCGCGGCCTCCCGCTGGGGGGCGTCCTCCCCGGATTCCCCGTCAGGGGCCTGGGCAGTTTCGCCGGATTCCTGGGAGGCTTCGCCGGATTCCTCCGCAGGCGTCTGGCCGGCCTCGGCGGATTCCTGGGCGGTCACCTGTGAGGACCCGTCTGCCCCCTGCGAGGCATCCTTTTGCCCTCCGCAGGCGCTGCAGCCCAGCACCATGGCAAAGCACAGCAGAAGGGCTGCCGCTTTGCGAAAGCGTGTTTTTTTCATAATGACTCCTCCTTATGAATGAACCTGATTTTAGAGCGGGCCCCGCCCGCTCTACGGAATCTATTATATGTCAGCGTGCCGCCGATTTCAATAGATCTGAGGAAATCGCCAGGGGAAAGTGCGGCGGAAATCTGTCGCAGACGGGACATTCTCCCCCTGCCGAAGGCGGAAGGAGGCCCGGAAGTACGATGCCGGAAGGTGTCAGAACCAGACATTCTTCCCCCGTCCCAGGCGGAAGGAGGCCCTGAAATGAGGAGTGCCCGGATGCCTTCCGGCACCCGGGCTATTATGAAAAAATTATCTGTACTCGTAATTATTAAGGATGGAATTCTTTGATAAAGTAACTATATCAGGAAAATATGAACGAATCATGAACACAGTGTTAATTATTGGTGAATTATACAAAAGTCAAAAACAAATCGGCAGAAAAATATACAATCTGCACAAAAATGAGGGCCTATATTTGGCGCCGGGAGGATAGGGAGGGCGGATCCCCCCGGAAAATGTCCTGAAGGGAAGGAAAATGTCCCGGGGGGAAGGTTTGGGTTGTATTGTGCAGGGAAAAATGGTAAAATAACAAAAAACCGGGAGCAGCCCGGGGCGGCTTTCGGCGGGAGGAAGACGGCGGTGAACAGGTCTGGAGGAGGAAAAATGGATAACTTTATGGATAAGCTGGCCCATAAGCTGACGGCGGCGGAGATCATCCGGGCCAATGGAGCGGCGGAGGCGGAAGAGCTTCGCAGGCTGCAGAATCAGGTGAAGCAGTACAACGAGGGCCTCAAGGAGATGCGCCTGCTCAACGAGGAGGCGGCGGCCAACCAGCGCAGGCTGGAGGAAATCCTGGCGGCAGGGGAGGAAAAGATCCGCAGCGCCCAGGTCAATACCGGGGAGATCGACCGGCTGGTGGAGACGGGGATCAGCCGGATGCAGGAAATGCAGCTGGGGACAGGGCAGATCCAGGAGACACTGAAGGAGAGCCTGAATACCCAGGGAGAGCAGATAGGGGACTATGTACATAAGGAGAATGTGAAAGTCTATCGGAACGTGCAGGCGGTGATTGTGGAGGAAGCGGGCAAACAAAACGCATCCCTGGAGAAATCGGTAAGCGTTCTGGAGGGGAAGCTGAAGGCAGTGATGGGCCTGAGCGCCGCGGCCCTTTTGGTGGCGGCGGCGGGGGTGATATTCCAGCTGCTTTTGTATTTCCATGTGCTGTGACATGGAGGTAAAAGAGTTTTTGCTGCTTCGGACGGGAGGCCTGAGGTATCGCGTCCCTGAAAAAAGGAGATACTATGGCAAAACAGCTGTGGAAGCCGGGCAATATGCTGTATCCGCTGCCGGTGGTGATGGTGAGCGTGGCGGACCGGGAGGGGAATCCGAATATTATCACGGTGGCCTGGACGGGCACGGTCTGCAGCGATCCGCCCATGGTGTCCATCTCCGTGCGCCCGGAGAGATATTCCTACGGGATCCTGAGAGAGACGGGGGAGTTTGTGATCAACCTGACTACAAGAGAGCTGGCCTTTGCCACGGACTTCTGCGGGATCAAAAGCGGCAGGCAGACCGATAAGTTCAGGGAGATGAAGCTCACGGCCCCGCCCGCGGAGAAAGTGAGGGCGCCGCTGATCGGGGAAAGCCCGGTGAATCTGGAGTGTCAGGTGACGCAGGTGCAGGCTCTGGGAAGCCATGATCTGTTCCTGGCAAGGGTGCTGGCGGTGCATGCGGACGAGAGGTATATGGACGCAGAAGGGAAATTCCACCTGGAGAAGGCGGAGCCTATCGTATACTCCCACGGGTCTTATCTGGTCACCGGGGAGAAGGTGGGATCCTTTGGATACAGCGTCCGGAGACGCGGATGACGGAGAGATACTTTTTGGATTTGAGATAGAAACGGAAGGCAATGAGGATTACAAAATACCGTAAGACATTAAAGGGATCGTATATAAGGGCGCATCTGCTGTGCCTGTTTGCCGTGCTTCTTTTTATGAAGGGGTATGTGCGCTTCACATATGAGGGGGAGAATCTCTTTCATATGACGGTGAACGGACAGGAGATAGGCGCCGTGTCCAGCCCGGAGAGGGCCCGGGAGCTGCTCTGGGAGGCGAGGGCCCAGGTGGCGTCCCAGTCTCCGGAGCTGGTTTTTTTGCGTGCCGATCTGGAGGTGCGGGGGGAGGAAATCCTCTGGGGCAGCGCGGAGGATGAGGAACAGGTGCGGGAGCGTCTGATTCAGGTGTTAGAGGACAGTGTCCTGGAGACTGCCCGG
Organism: uncultured Acetatifactor sp.; assembly: GCA_947625475.1. Classification (GTDB taxonomy): domain Bacteria; phylum Bacillota; class Clostridia; order Lachnospirales; family Lachnospiraceae; genus Acetatifactor. The sequence goes on along the minus strand of CANQOL010000014.1, from coordinate 26,579 downwards.
CGCTGTTATACCCTGAAGGTAAACGAGTACATTGTAAACCTGGGGGACCTGGAGGAAGTCCGCCGGCTTCTGGAGGCGGCGGTGGGACGTTACGATGCGTCGGGCAGCTTCGGCATCGGGTTTTCCTCCAACGGGGAGAGAAAGCTCCATGTACTGACGGCGGATGTCTGCTCCAGACAAGACGGGGGGGAGAGCTCCCATGTCCCGGAGGGAGGGCAGCTCTGGAATGAGGCGGGGATGTTCAAGGCGGGCATCAGCGCCCGGCTGGAGGAGCTTTTCGGGGCGGCCGGGGAGCAGGAGCCCCAGGAGTTTGAGGACTATCAGCTGGGGATCCTGGACATGAGCTTTCCCCAGGAGGTGGAGGTGGCGGAGTGTTACCTGCCCTCCGGGCAGCTCACAAGCCTGGAGCAGGCGGTCCAGGAGCTGACCGTGGAGCAGGAGCAGCAGCAGATCTACACGGTGGAATCCGGGGATACGCTCTCGGAGATCGCCATCAAGGTCAATATTCCCATGGACCGGATCGTCGAGATGAATGAGAGCCTGGAGGACGAGAATACGGTGATACGGGTGGGCCAGGAGCTGATCATCACCGTGCCGGAGCCGGAGCTCTCCGTGGAGAGGCATGAGGTCAACTATTATGAGGAAATCTACGATGCCCCTGTCGTCTACATTGACAACGACGGCTGGTATACCACGGACACGGTGGTGCGCCAGCAGCCCTCTGCGGGCTTCCGCAGGATCATTGCGCTGGAGACCTTTGTAAATGACACCCAGACGGACCGGGAGATCCTGAAGGAGGAGGTTGTCATGGAGGCGGTGGCCAAGGTGGTGGAGAGAGGCACCAAGATTCCGCCCACCTACATCAAGCCCATCTCCGGCGGACGGCTCACCTCCCGGTTCGGCAGACGCACCGCCCCCAAGAAGGGCGCCAGCACCAACCACAAGGGTGTGGACTGGGCGACTCCTGTGGGCACCACGGTGGTGGCCTCCTGCGGCGGCAGGGTATCCAAGGCCGGCTGGGGCAGCGGCTACGGTTATGTGGTCTACATTGACCATGAGGACGGCCGGCAGACCCGGTACGGCCACCTGAGCAAGGTGCTGGTGAAGGTGGGGGACTATGTAAAGCAGGGCCAGAGGATTGCCCTGAGCGGCAACACCGGCGTCAGCACGGGGCCCCATGTGCATTTTGAGATCCTGATCGGCGGCAAACAGGTGAATCCTCTGAATTATCTGAACTAGGCGCTTTTGCCGGTCAAACAAACGTTCTGTTTTACAAAATGGAAATATGTGTTATACTAAGCAGAGATAAGAAAGAAATGTTCCATAGCCGGAATGGTTATGATATATATGTAGGAATTAAGACAGGACAGAGACTGCCGCGGGTATGTTTCTGGAGTCATAGATAAGAGGTAAAGCTGGATGGAGCAATATGCGATCAGGGGCGGCAGTCCTTTGGTGGGAGAAGTGGAGATAGGGGGCGCTAAGAATGCTGCGCTTCCTATTCTTGCTGCTTCTCTTATGACGGACGAGACCGTTCATATAGAAAATATGCCTGACGTGCGGGACACCAATGTGCTGCTGGAGGCCATGCGGGGCATCGGAGTTCTGGAGAAGCGGATAGACAGGCACAGCGTGACGCTGAACGCCTCCCAGGTGCACAGCCTGGTGGTGGAGGATGACAATATTAAAATGATCCGGGCCTCCTACTATCTGCTGGGGGCGCTGCTGGGGAAATACAGGCAGGCTCAGGTGGCGCTGCCGGGAGGATGCGATATCGGAAGCCGGGCGATCGATCAGCACATCAAGGGATTTCGGGCCCTGGGTGCGGAGGTGCGCATTGAGCACGGCCTGATCAAGACCAGGGCGGAGCGCCTGGTGGGGAGCCATATCTATATGGACTGTGTCAGCGTGGGAGCTACCATCAATGTGATGATGGCCGCCACTTTGGCGGAGGGCCAGACGATCATCGAGAATTCCGCCAAGGAGCCCCATGTGGTGGATCTGGCCAACTTCCTGAACAGTATGGGGGCCAACATCAAGGGGGCCGGTACGGATGTGATCCGCATCAAGGGGGTTTCTAAGCTCCACGGCTCCGAGTACACCATCATCCCCGACCAGATCGAGGCGGGCACCTTTATGTTTGCCGCCGCGGTGACCAAGGGGGATGTGACGGTAAAGAATGTGATTCCCAAGCATCTGGAGTCCATCAGCGCCAAGCTGCTGGAGATCGGCTGCGAGATCGAGGAGACCGACGACGCCATGCGGGTGGTGTGCTCCAAGCCCCTGCGCCACACCCACGTGAAGACCCTGCCCTACCCGGGCTTTCCCACGGACATGCAGCCTCAGATCACGGTTGCCCTGGGACTTTCCTCCGGGACCAGCATTGTGACGGAAACCATCTTTGAGAACCGCTTCAAGTATGTGGAGGAACTGATCCGGATGGGGGCGGACATCAAGGTGGAGGGCACCACCGCCATCATCGACGGGGTGGAAAAATATACGGGGGCCACGCTGTACGCCCCGGATCTGCGGGCGGGATCCGCCCTGGTGATCGCGGGCCTGGCGGCGGAGGGGATTACCGTGGTGGACAACATCCACTATATTGAAAGAGGCTACGAGGATTTCCATTTAAAGCTCCGGGCGCTGGGGGCCCAGATCGAGAAGGTCTCTTCGGAGAGGGAGCTTCAGAAATTTAAGCTGAAAGTCGGTTGACAAGCGGCCCCGGACAGTGTAAGGTAGTGAGTGGGCAGTGCAGGACAACTTAATAGGATTTCTCTTATTCAGAGTGGTGGAGATACATAGGATCTGTGAAGCCACGGCAACCCCCTGCGAGGAAGGTGCCAACCTGAGCGAGTCAAACTTGAACAATAAGAGGATCTGCGTACCGTGAGATGTGGATCCGCTGTTGCAGCGGATCTTTTTGTATCCAAAAGGAGATGTGCATATGAGAAAAGGAACGTATCTGTTTACCTCGGAGTCTGTGACGGAGGGACATCCGGACAAGCTCTGCGACGCGGTTTCCGACGCGGTGCTGGACGCCGTTTTGGAGCAGGATCCGGGGAGCCGGGTGGCCTGCGAGACCTGCACCAACACCGGCTTTGTGCTGGTGATGGGGGAGATCACCACCAAGGCAAATGTGGATATCAACGCCATCGTGAGAAGGACGGTGACGGAGATCGGCTACGACTCATCCGAGAAGGGCTTTGACGGGAACACCTGCGCCGTGATGGTGGCCCTGGACAAGCAGTCCCCCGATATTGCCATGGGAGTGGACCGGGCCCTGGAGGCCAGGGAAAATCAGATGAGCGATCAGGAGCTGGAGGCCATCGGCGCCGGGGATCAGGGCATGATGTTCGGCTATGCCGCCGATGAGACGCCGGAGTATATGCCCTACCCCATCTCTCTGGCCCACAGGCTCACCAGAAGGCTGGCTGAGGTGCGAAAGGACGGCACTCTGCCCTATCTGCGGCCCGACGGGAAGGCCCAGGTGACCGTGGAGTACGGGGAGGACGGCCGGCCCTTTAGGCTGGAGGCGGTAGTGCTCTCCACCCAGCACGATGAGAAGGTGACTCAGGAGCAGATTCACCGGGATATCAAAAGGTATGTGTTTGACCCCATCCTTCCGGCGGATATGGTGGATGAGGACACCAAATTCTTTGTCAATCCCACCGGGCGCTTTGTGATCGGCGGGCCCAGCGGGGACAGCGGCCTGACGGGGCGCAAGATCATTGTGGACACCTACGGCGGCTTTGCCAGGCACGGGGGCGGCGCCTTCTCCGGCAAGGACTGCACCAAGGTGGACCGGAGCGCGGCCTACGCGGCCCGGTATGCGGCCAAGAACATTGTGGCGGCAGGGCTGGCGGACAGATGCGAAATCCAGCTTTCCTACGCCATCGGCGTGGCCAGGCCCACCTCGGTGACGGTGAACACCTTCGGCACGGGCAGGCTCCCTGAGAGCAGACTGGTGGAGATCATCCGGGAGAACTTTGACCTGCGCCCGGCGGGGATTATCCGGATGCTGGATCTGCGCAGGCCCATCTACCGGCAGACGGCGGCCTACGGGCACTTTGGCCGGGACGATCTGGATCTGCCCTGGGAGAGGCTGGACAAGGCGGAGCTGTTAAAAAAATACCTGCAGTGACGGCCGGGGCGGGATCTGCGGGCAGGGAGGGCAGGGGGTAAGCTATGGCGTTTGCACATCTGCACGTCCACACAGAGTATTCTCTGCTGGACGGTTCCAACAAGATAAAGGAATATGTGAAGCGGGTGAAGGAGCTGGGCATGGACAGCGCGGCCATCACGGACCACGGGGTGATGTACGGGGTGATCGATTTTTACCGGGCTGCCAGAGAGGCGGGGATCAAGCCCATCCTGGGCTGTGAGATCTATGTGGCTCCCGGCTCCCGCTTTGACAAGGAGCCCGGCGGCGGGGAGGACAGATACCACCATCTGGTGCTGCTGGCGGAGAACAATCTGGGCTACGCTAACCTGATGAAGATCGTCAGCAAGGGCTTTACGGAGGGCTATTATTATAAGCCCAGAGTGGATATGGAGGTCCTGGAGGAATACCATAAGGGCCTGATCGCCCTGTCCGCCTGTCTGGCGGGGGAGGTGCCCCGGTATATTTTAAAGGGCCTGAAGGAGGAAGCCAGAGAGTGCGCAAGGCGCTATGAGGCGTGCTTCGGAAAGGGCAATTATTTCCTGGAGCTGCAGGATCACGGGATCCCGGAGCAGCGCATGGTGAACATGGAGCTGCTCAAGATGAGCCGGGAGCTGGATATCCCTCTGGCAGCCACCAACGATGTGCACTACACCTATGCCCAGGACACGGAGGCCCACGATATCCTGCTGTGTCTCCAGACCGGCAAAAAGCTCTCGGACGAAAACAGGATGCGCTACGAGGCGGGCCAGTACTATGTGCGCAGCGAGGAGGAGATGAAGGGGCTGTTCCCCTACGCCTGGGAGGCGGTGGAGAACACCCAGCGGATCGCGGACCGGTGCCAGGTGGAGATCGAGTTCGGGGTCACCAAGCTGCCCCACTACGAGGTGCCGGAGGGCTTTGACTCCTGGACCTACTTAAACGCCCTGTGCCGGGAGGGACTGGCGGAGCGCTACGGGGACGGGAACGCCCCGGCGGGGAACACAGGCATGACCCTGGCCCAGAGGCTGGACTATGAGCTGAACGTGATCCGCACCATGGGGTATGTGGATTACTTCCTGATCGTCTGGGATTTCATCAACTACGCCAGGACCCAGGGGATCCCTGTGGGGCCCGGCAGAGGTTCGGCGGCGGGAAGCATTGTCTCCTACTGTCTGAAAATCACCAATATCGACCCCATCCGCTACAACCTGCTCTTTGAGCGCTTTCTAAATCCCGAGCGTGTCTCCATGCCGGATATCGATATCGACTTCTGCTTTGAGAGACGCCAGGAGGTCATCGACTATGTGAACCGGAAATACGGCTCCGAGAAGGTGGCCCAGATCGTCACCTTCGGTACTCTGATGGCCAAGGGGGTGATCCGGGATGTGGGCCGGGTGATGGACCTGCCCTACGCCTTTGTGGACTCCATCGCCAAGATGGTGCCCGGGGATCTGAAAATCACCCTGGATCAGGCCCTGGAGAAAAATCCGGAGCTGCGAAAGCTCTATGAGCAGGACGAGCAGGTGAAAAAGCTCATCGATATGTGCAGGCGGCTGGAGGGTCTGCCCAGACATACCTCCATGCACGCGGCGGGGGTGCTGATCTGCCCCCGGGCGGTGGACGAGTTCGTGCCCCTCTCCCGGGGAAGCGACGGCTCCATCACCACCCAGTTTACCATGACCACCCTGGAGGAACTGGGCCTTTTAAAAATGGATTTCCTGGGCCTGCGGACCCTGACAGTGATCAAAAATGCGGTGGATTTCGTGGAGAAAAATACGGGAACCCGCCTGGATATGGAGCACCTGGATTACGACGACGGGGCGGTGTTTGCCTACATCGGCACGGGACACACGGAGGGCATCTTCCAGCTGGAGAGCGGGGGGATGAAGAACTTTATGAAGGAGCTGCGCCCTCAGAGCCTGGAGGATGTGATTGCCGGCATCTCCCTGTACCGGCCCGGCCCCATGGACTTTATCCCCAAATATATCAGGGGCAAGAGCAATCAGGGCACGGTGGTCTACGCCTGCCCTCAGCTGGAGCACATTCTGGAGCCCACCTACGGCTGTATTGTGTATCAGGAGCAGGTGATGCAGATCGTGCGGGATCTGGGCGGCTATACCCTGGGCCGGAGCGATCTGGTGCGCCGTGCCATGAGCAAGAAAAAGCAGGCGGTCATGGAGAAGGAGCGGGCCAACTTTATCTACGGCAACGAGGCGGAGGGGGTGCCGGGGTGCCTGGCCCAGGGCATTGACGAGAAGGTGGCCGGGCAGATCTATGACGATATGATGGATTTTGCCAAGTACGCCTTCAACAAATCCCACGCGGCCTGCTACGCGGTGGTGGCCTACCAGACCGCTTATCTGAAATACTACTATCCGGTGGAGTTTATGGCGGCTCTTCTGACCTCCGTCATCGACAATCCCAAGAAGGTGTCGGAGTATATCCTCACCTGCCGGAATATGGGGATCCGGATGCTTCCCCCGGACATCAACGAGGGGGAAAGCGGCTTTTATCCTGCCGGCGGCGCCATCCGCTATGCCCTGACGGCCATCAAGAACGTGGGACGGCCGGTGATCCAGGGGATCGTGGAGGAAAGGCGGGAGAGAGGCCCCTTTGTGAACCTGAAGGATTTCATCACCCGCATGGCGTCGGGGGAGATCAACAAGAGGGCCATCGAGAATTTCATCAAGGCAGGGGCCCTGGACAGTCTGGGCAGCACCCGGAAGCAGTGCATGAGCGTCTATGCCCAGATTTTGGACAATATCACCCGGGACAAAAAGAACCACCTGGCAGGGCAGCTGAGCCTCTTTGACGTGGCCTCGGGAGAGGAACGGGATGAGTTTGACATTAAGATGCCTCAGGTGGGGGAGTACGACAGGGAGATGCTGCTGGCCTTCGAGAAGGAGGTGCTGGGGGTCTATGTGAGCGGCCATCCTCTGGAGGAGTATCAGGAGCTGCTGGAGAGGCATATCACCCGGACCACCAACGATTTTTCCCTGGATGAGGAGACCGGCAGGACCCTGGTGGAGGACCAGGAGACGGCGGTGATCGGGGGCATGATCTCGGAGAAGACCGTCAAATATACCAAGAACGACAAGATTATGGCCTTTCTGACCGTGGAGGATCTGGTGGGCAGCGTGGAGGTGGTGGTATTCCCCAAGGACTACGAGAAGTACGCCCAGCTGCTGACGGAGGACGCCAAGATCTTTGTGAAGGGGCGGGTGTCTGTGGAGGAGGAAAAGGACGCCAAGCTGATCTGCTCCCAGATTGCCGGCTTCCGGGAGGCCCAGGGGCCCGGGCCCCTTTTCCCCGGCCGGGGAGGGGTTTCCGGCTTCGGAGGCCGCCGGGCATACGGAGGCGGACATCAGGAGCCCCGCAGCCGGGCCGGGCAGGCTCTTGCTTCAGGAGACGGAGAAGCCGGGAGCGGGCAGGGATCCCGCAGCCAGAGCGGGCAGCAGGCCCCCGCCCCGGAAGGCGGAGAAGCCGGGCAGCGGCCCCCCGGCCTGCCCCAGGGGGTGTGGCTGCAGTTTGACACTCTGGAGGACTACCGGCGCAGGGAAGAAGAACTTTTGGAGGCCATCGGGGATCTCCCGGGGGAGGACCGGGTGGTGATCTACCTGCGCAGCACTAAAAACTACAAGGTGCTGGACCGCAGGGTGAACGCTGACCGGGCCCTGAAGGAGAAGCTCAGCGCTCTCTTTGGGGCAGAAAACGTCAGGTATCGCATAACTCGGTATTGAAAACCTGCCTCAAATAGATTAAAATAGGAGACAGCAAGGAGGTGGCGACATGCAGAGCAAGGTGGGGACCATCGGTGTGCTGACCAGCGGAGGGGACGCGCCGGGAATGAACGCGGCGATCCGGGCTGTTGTACGCACGGCCATTGCCAAGGGCCTGAAGGTAAAGGGAATCAAGAAGGGATATCTGGGACTTCTCAACGAAGAAATCATAGATATGGAGCGCAAGGACGTCTCCGACATTATCCAGAGGGGCGGCACCATCCTGGGCACGGCCCGGTGTATGGAGTTTATGACCCCGGAGGGGCAGCAGAAGGGCGCTGAGATCTGCCGCAGGCACGGCATCGACGGGGTGGTGGTCATCGGCGGGGACGGCTCCTACCAGGGGGCCCAGAAGCTGGCCAGCCTGGGGATCAACACGGTGGGCCTGCCCGGCACCATCGACCTGGATATCGCCTGTACCGATTACACCATCGGATTTGACACGGCGGTGAACACGGCCATGGAGGCCATCGACAAGGTGAAGGACACCTCTTCCTCCCATGAGCGCTGCAGCATCATCGAGGTGATGGGCCGCAACGCGGGCTATATCGCCCTCTGGTGCGGCGTGGCCAACGGAGCGGAGGACATCCTCCTGCCGGAGAAATATGATTTCAACGAGCAGGCCATTGTCAATCATATCATTGCAAACCGCAAGCAGGGCAAGACCCATCACCTGATTATCAACGCGGAGGGCATCGGGCATTCCACCTCCATGGCCAGGAGAATCGAGGCGGCCACGGGCATCGAGACGAGGGCGACCATCCTGGGCTACATGCAGCGGGGAGGCAGTCCCACCTGTAAGGACCGCTATTACGCCTCCATGATGGGCTCCTACGCAGTGGATATCCTGGCGGCGGGCAAGTCGAACCGGGTGGTGGCTCACAGGCACGGAGAGTTCGTGGATTACGACATTGAAGAAGCCCTGAGCATGCAGAAGAACATTGACGAGTATCAGTACAACGTGGCCCGCATCCTTTGAGTTCTGTGGATTTTTGAGGGGCTGTCGTGCCGGCGCCGGAGAGCGGGGCATGACAGCCTTTTTGTGTGGGATACCGGGCGGGGAGGCGGAGGATGATCACCAGCACCGCGAATCAAAAAATACGGAGGATTGCAGTATGGCAGTCCAAGGCCAGAGAGCGCCGCAGGGACGGGATTTACCTGGCGGAGGGCGTGAAAATGTTCCGGGAGGCGCCCAGGGAGGCGGTTAGGGAGGTTTATCTGACGGAAAACCTGCAGAAAAAGCTGATGGAGGATCCGGAACTGAGGGAAAGGCTTCAGGAGCTTCCCTGTGAGACCGTGTCGGAGGAAGTATTTGCCCGCATGTCGGACACACAGACACCCCAGGGGATCCTGACTGTGCTGCGCAGGCCGGAGTATGCCTTGGAGGCTCTCCTGGAGGAAAAGAATCCGCTGTTCCTGGTGCTGGAGGACCTGCAGGATCCCGGCAATCTGGGAACCATCCTCCGCACCGGGGAGGGGGCCGGAGTGACGGGGGTGATTCTCTCGGAGGGCACAGTGGATATCTTTAATCCGAAGGTAATCCGGGCCACCATGGGCTCTGTCTACCGGGTCCCCTTCCTCTGTGTCCCGGATCTTGGGCAGGCCATCGGTGAGCTGCGCCGGGCGGGAGTGAGGGTCTACGCGGCGCATCTGGAGGGAGAGCGCTATTACGACAGCTTTTCCTTTCAGGGGGGGACGGCCTTCCTGATCGGAAACGAGGGGAGCGGGCTTCGCAGGGAGACGGCCCGGCTGGCGGACGCCTATGTGAAGATCCCCATGGAGGGTCAGGTGGAGTCCCTCAACGCGGCGGTGGCTGCCTCCCTGCTGATGTATGAGGTCCACCGCCAGAGGAAGCAGAAGGGCGGGGAGCGGCGGTAAGGCCGGCCCGCAGGGAAGGAGAGAAGGAAATGAAAATCGGATTTATCGGACTGGGCAGCATGGCCTGCGCCATGATCGGAGGAATGCTCCAGAAGGGCGCGGCGCAAAAGGAGGATATTCTGGGCAGCGCCAAAACCCGGGAGACCTGCAGGAGGGTGCAGGAGCAGTACGGGATCTGCATCTGTGAGGACAATACCCAGACGGCGGCCGCCTCGGATATCCTGTTCCTGGCGGTAAAGCCCCATCTGCTGGGGGAAGTGATCGGCCAGATCCGCCAGGCGGTTCGGCCCGACACCTTGGTGGTGAGCATAGCGGCGGGCAAGAGCCTGGCCTTTCTGGAGGATGCTTTCGGGGAGAGACGGAAGCTGATCCGCTGTATGCCCAACACCCCCGCCCTGGTGCTGGAGGGCTGCACGGCTGTGTGCCCCGGGGAAGCTGTGACGGCGAAGGAGCTGGATCTGGTCCTAGGGCTGCTGGGCTCCTTTGGGACGGCCCAGGTGGTGCCGGAGCGGCTGATGGACGCGGTGGTGGGGGTGAGCGGCAGCTCCCCGGCCTATGTATTCCTGTTCATCGAGGCTCTGGCGGACGGGGCGGTGGCGGCGGGAATGCCCCGCAGTCAGGCTTATCAGTTTGCCGCTCAGTCCGTGCTGGGCAGCGCCAAGCTGGTGCTGGAGACGGGCAGGCATCCGGGGGAGCTGAAGGATATGGTCTGCTCGCCGGGAGGCACTACCATCCGGGCGGTGAAGGTGCTGGAAGAGAAGGGACTGCGGGGAGCGGTCATGGATGCGGTGGAGGCCTGCGTGGAGGCGTCGCGGGGCCTGTAGAGGCCGCCGGAGACGGAAAAGCCTTGAGGCCTGCAGGCGCGCGATCCGGGGCAAAAAATTTTTCTTGACAAGCCTATATGCTTTTGCTATGATAACATCCGTAACAAATTTAATATTATTGTAATATTTTAGTTAACAAATGGATATATTTCCAGGGGAAAATGTTACAATAATGAATATTTGTCGGAGGGTAAGAAAATGGCAGGAGGCAGAAGGCTGCCTGTGAGGCTGGCAGGGGCAATGTTATCCCTGGCGCTGGCCGTGGGCACAGGCACGACCGTACACGCTGGCGGCAATGTGAATTACCTGGACTATTTAAATGGCGGCATGGCTGCCATACTGAACACAAGCGAAAGCGCGCAGGAGCTGATCAGCGCCACGGAGAAGGAACTGAGCGAGGCCCCCGAGCCTCAGGAGCCCAGCACATTGGTGATGGCAAATGTGAAGAACGCCCTGAATGTGAGGGAGCAGGCCAGCGAGGATTCGGAAAAGGTAGGAATGCTGTACAAGGACTGCGGAGGCAGGATCCTGGAGAGAAAGGACGGCTGGACCAAACTGCAGTCCGGCAATGTGGTGGGATGGGCCAAGGACGAATATCTTCTGTTTGAGGATGACGCCAAGGATCTGGCCAACCAGGTGGGCAAGATGATCGCCGCCATCGACACGGATGCGCTGAAGATCCGCAAACAGCCCAGCACGGACGCGGACGTCTACGGTGTGCTGGCCGGAGGCGAGATCGTGGAGGTCATGAGTGTGGACGAGAACGGCTGGGTCTGCATGGACTACGAGGGCAAGGACGGCTACGTGGACTCCGAGTATGTGAAGCTGGATTTCCAGATTGATGCCGGTGAGACCATGGAGGAAATCAAGGCCCGCGAGGCCGCGGAGCTGGAGGCCAAGCGGCATGTGAATTACGGTGAGTATACCACGGACGCGGACACCACGCTCCTTCTGGCGGCGCTGATTCAGTGTGAGGCCGGCAGCGAGAGCTATGAGGGCCAGGTGGCAGTGGGCGCTGTGGTGATGAACCGTGTCAGGAGCGCGGCCTATCCGGACAGTATTCACGGCGTGATCTATGCGTCGGGACAGTTCACCCCCGCTATGAGCGGCAAGGTGAACAGGGTCTATGAGTCCGGCAAGATTAAGGAGAGCTGTATCCGTGCGGCTCAGGAGGCTATCTCCGGCGTGTCCAATGTGGGCGATCTGACCCACTTCAGGAGAAACAACGGCCGGGAGGGCTTGGTGATCGGGAACCATGTGTTCTATTGACGGAAACCGAGAGGGATCAGAGCTGGGGACAGGCGGGAGCCTGTCCCTTATTTTTCTCCCCATCTGCACGTTATCCCCCTTTAACGTGCGCTTTTCCCATCATCGGAATACCGCGCCGCACTTATAAAAATATTGCGAAATGCGCATAACTGTAGTATATTGGAACTAACCTGAAAATAGAAAAAAGGTTTTCTTCAGGGAAACGGAGTGCAAAGGAGGGTGTCTATGAGGGAGATCATGATCTGGCTGGTGCTGCTGATCCTGTTCATCGGGATCGAGGCGGCCACACTGGGACTGACCACTATCTGGTTTGCCGGCGGGGCGCTTGTGGCGATCCTGGCGGCGGCGGTGGGTGCGCCTTTCTGGCTGCAGGCGGTGCTGTTCATTGCGGTGGCTCTGCTGCTGTTGTTTTTCACGCGGCCCATTGCGGTCAAGTATTTCAACAAGGACCGAGTCAGGACCAACGTGGAGAGCATGATCGGCAGGCAGGCCATTGTGGTCAGCGAGATTGACAACCTGCAGGGCCTGGGACAGGTGACGGTGAGCGGCCAGGAGTGGAGCGCCAGGAGCTGGGACGATTCTCAGAGGATTCCGGTGGGAACAGTGGTAGTGGTTGCGGCGGTCAGCGGCGTGAAGCTGATTGTGCGCGAGCAGCAGATGGAGCCCTCTGCGAAGAGCAGCCAGGGCAGTGCCGAGTAGGCGGATGGGAGGAAGATATGGTAGCAATTGTAATTGTGCTGGTTATTCTGGTGCTGGGGATTTTAGTCTCCTGCATCAAGATTGTGCCTCAGGCGCAGGCCTATGTGATCGAGCGTCTGGGAGCTTACCAGGGGACCTGGTCTGTGGGGTTCCACCTGAAGGTGCCCTTTATCGATAAGGTGGCCAGAAAGGTAAACATGAAGGAGCAGGTGGCGGACTTCCCGCCTCAGCCCGTGATCACCAAGGATAACGCCTCCGTGCGGATTGACACGGTGGTGTTCTATCAGATCACAGACCCGAAGCTGTATACCTACGGGGTGGAGAATCCTATGATGGCCATTGAGAACCTGACGGCCACCACCCTGAGAAATATCATCGGCGACCTGGAGCTGGATCAGACCCTCACCTCCCGTGAGATCATCAACACCCAGATGCGCTCCACCCTGGACATCGCCACGGATCCCTGGGGCATCAAGGTCAACCGTGTGGAGTTAAAGAACATCATCCCTCCTGCGGAGATCCAGAACGCCATGGAGAAGCAGATGAAGGCAGAGCGTGAGAGACGTGAGGCCGTGACCAGGGCAGAGGGCGACAAGAAGGCCAAGATCCTGGAGGCAGAGGGCGAAAAGGAGTCCGCGATCCTGCGGGCGGAGGCTGAGAAGCAGTCCGCGATCCTGCGGGCAGAGGCCCAGAAGGAGAAAATGATCCGCGAGGCGGAAGGTGAGGCGGAGGCCATCCTGAAGGTGCAGCAGGCCAACGCGGACGGTATCCGGATGCTGAAGGACGCGGGGGCCGACGAGGCTGTGCTGAAGTTAAAGAGCCTGGAAGCCTTTGAGAAGGTGGCGGACGGCAAGGCCACCACCATCCTGCTCCCCGCCGAGCTCCAGGGCATCGCCAGTGTGGCGGCCGCCTTCAAGGAGACGGTGAAGCAGACCAGCACCAAATAGTCAGCGGGTACAAAAAGGCCGTGACCGCCATCTTCCGGGACTTCCGGGGGATGGCGGTTTTGAATTTCCGGAAGGCGGCGGTTTTGCAGTTTCCGGGGCAGAGCAGCCTTTGGATTTCTGGGGCGGGCGGTTTTTGGGTTGAAAAAAGGGGACGGATGCTGTATATTAGTAATACGTTTAGGAACATCCGCAAAGCCGCGGCAGGAAGAAAAGCGGGGGCTCTGCAGGTTCCAAGGGAATACAGATACGGAAAAAGGGAGGCACATCATATGGACTTAAAGGGAAGAGACTTCCTGAAGCTGCTGGATTTTTCGCCGGAGGAAATCCTCTATCTGCTGGATCTGGCGGCCCGGCTGAAGGACAAGAAAAAGAAGGGGATCCCCGTGGATACCCTGCGGGGGAAAAATGTGGCCCTCATCTTTGAGAAGACCAGCACCCGGACCAGATGCGCCTTTGAGACTGCGGCCCACGATCTGGGCATGGGGACCACCTACCTGGATCCCTCCGGCTCCCAGATCGGGAAAAAGGAGAGCATCGCGGATACGGCCCGGGTCCTCTCCGGCATGTTTGAGGGAATCGAGTACCGGGGATACGGCCAGGAGATTGTGGAGGAAATTGCCCGGTACGCCCATGTGCCGGTCTGGAACGGCCTCACCAACGAGTTTCATCCCACCCAGATGCTGGCGGATCTGCTGACGGTGCGGGAGCATTTCGGCAGGCTGAAGGGAATCCGGCTTACCTACTTGGGGGACGCCCGCTACAACACGGGCAACTCCCTGATGGTGGCCTGTGCCAAGATGGGGATGCATTTTACCGCCTGCACCGATCCTAAGTATTTCCCGGGCCGGGAGCTGACAGGGCAGTGCCGGGAGATCGCCCGGCAGACCGGCGGTTCCGTCACCCTCACCTCCGATCCGGAGGCGGGGACCAAGGGGGCGGATGTGATCTGCACGGACGTGTGGGTGTCCATGGGAGAGCCGGACGAGATCTGGGAGGAACGCATCCGGGATCTTCGCCCCTACCAGGTCAACGCCCATGTGATGGAGAACGCGGGGCAGCAGGCCGTCTTTATGCACTGCCTGCCTGCCTTCCATGACCTGAAGACCGCCATCGGCGCCCAGATTGCCGAAAAGTTCGGCATCACGGAGATGGAGGTTACGGATGAGGTGTTTGAGTCTCCCCAGTCTTTGGTGTTCCAGGAGGCGGAGAACCGGATGCACACCATCAAGGCCGTGATGGCTGCCACTCTGGGAGCCGGAGAGCTCTCCTAGGGGGTGGGGGATTGAAGGCGGAAATCTTATCCCTCCTTCGGGAGAGGGACGGCTATGTGTCCGGGCAGGAGATCTGCGAGCGCTTCGGCGTAACCCGGGCGGCGGTCTGGAAGGTCATAGACCGGCTGCGCAGGGAGGGGTATCGGATTGAGGCGGCACCCAACCGGGGCTACCGCCTGGCGGAGGGCTCCTGCTTTGGCCGGGACGAGCTGGTCAGCCGGATCCACACCGGGTGGGCAGGCCGGAGCCTGGCCTTTTACGACTGCGTGGCCTCCACCAACGGGGTGGCCAAGGCGGCGGGGGAGGCGGGAGCCCCCCACGGCTTTGTGGCGGTGGCGGACAGCCAGAGCGCGGGCCGGGGCAGGCGGGGGAGGGAATGGGTTTCCCCGAAGGGGGTCAACCTTTACTTTACCATTCTGCTGCGCCCGGAGATCCTTCCCCAGAAGGCATCCATGCTGACCCTGGTGATGGCCCACGCAGTGGCGGCGGCCCTGGAGCGGGAGACAGGGAAAGGGGCCGGCATCAAGTGGCCCAACGATATTATTATGGAGGGCAGAAAGGTCTGCGGGATTCTCACGGAGCTGAGCCTGGAGCGGGACTTTATCCACTATCTGGTCATCGGGGTGGGAATCAATGTGGGGGCCCAGGAGTTCCCGGAGGAGCTTCGGGACAAGGCGGTGTCCCTGGAGCAGGCATGCGGCAGGCCGGCGGACCGGGCCAGGCTGTTCCAGTATGTGATGGAGGCGTTTGAGGCGGACTATGAGAGCTTTATGCGGGCGGGGGATCTGACCCCTCTGCTGGAGAGCTACGATGCCAGGCTGGTGAACAGGGACGCTTGTGTGCGGGTGCTGGACCCAAAGGGGCAGTGGGAGGGCACTGCCCGGGGCATTACCTCCACCGGGGAGCTGGCGGTGGAGCGGGAGGGCGGGGAAACCGCCTATGTCTACGCAGGGGAGGTCTCCGTGCGGGGCGTCTGCGGATATGTGTGAGGAAGCTATGGACGAGAACAGAATCGTGCTCTGCGGGGCCAACGCCTATGAGCGCAAGTATTATTTCAACGAAAAATTTAACGCCATCCCCGATTCCATCAAGGACGAGCTGCACATTATCTGCGTGCTGTTCACCGAGGAAGTGGGAGGGATCTTCACGATTGTGTTTGAGCCGGACGGCTCCCTGTCCCTGGAGACCAACGCGGCGGAGGACGATTACTACTATGACGAGGTTTCCAGCGGGCTGCTGGTGTCCCAGATCCGGAGAAAACGCCAGGATCTGCTGGAGTCCCTGAGCCTGTACTACCGGATTTTTATCCTGAAGGAGGATGTGTCCGGGCTGCTGGAGAAGGAAGAGTAAAGGAGCCGGGAAAGATGGGCGGACTTAAGATTGGCGGGATAAAGCTGGCCAACAACTGTATACTGGCCCCCATGGCAGGTGTCACAGACCTGCCATTTCGCTTGCTGTGCCGCAGACAGGGAGCCGGACTGGTCTGTATGGAGATGGTCAGCGCCAAGGCCATCTGCTACGGCAACAAGAACACACAGGCCCTCATGGAGATCCATCCCCAGGAGGGGCCGGTCTCCCTTCAGCTCTTCGGCTCGGAGCCGGAGGTGGTCAGCGAGGCGGCCCGGCGGATCCAGGACAGGCCCTTTGACATTCTGGATTTCAACATGGGCTGCCCTGTGCCCAAGGTGACCGGGAACGGGGAGGGAAGCGCCCTGATGCGCCAGCCGAAGCTGGCGGAAGAGATTCTTCGGAAGCTGGTGCGGGCGGTGGAAAAGCCTGTGACGGTGAAAATCCGAAAGGGCTACGACGGGGATCATGTGAACGCGGTGGAGATCGCCCGGATCGCCCAGGACTGCGGAGTGGCGGCGGTGGCGGTCCACGGCAGAACCAGAGAGCAGTTTTACAGCGGAAAGGCGGACTGGGATATCATCGCCCGGGTGAAGGAGGCGGTGGACATCCCTGTGATCGGCAACGGGGATGTGGACAGTCCCCAGGCGGCCAGGGCCATGCTGGACTACACCGGCTGTGACGGCGTGATGATCGGCAGGGCCGCCCAGGGAAATCCCTGGCTCTTTGGCAGGGTGGTTCATTTCCTGGAAACCGGAGAGCTTCTGCCGGGCCCCGGGCCGGAGCAGGTGCGGGAGACGGCCCTGGAGCACGCCAGACTTCTGGCGGCTTACAAGGGAGAGTACACGGGGGTGCGGGAGATGCGCAAACACCTGGCCTGGTATACGTCAGGGTATCCTCACTCCGCCGCCTTCCGCAGAAGGATCAACACGGTTCAGACCATGGAAGAGCTGGAGCGCTGCATCCTGGAGATGTTCCCTTAAGGGAAAGCCTAGCCGGTCATAACCCTCATTTCCCGTTCATAGAATGGGGATATGGACAGAATACTGCTTTTTGAAATGAGTAAAAATATATCCCGCGGGGCTGCGGGGGAGGCATTTGCTTTTCGGATTTTTTCCCGGGAGCTGCCCCCCTATCAGGTCATTTACCTGCAGATGGCCGGACGGGGCTGCCCCCGGCAGGCCCGGTGGCTGGCGGGGCTCCAGTGGGAGATGCGGGAGGGCATCCGGGCCCTGGAGGCGCAGGGGGCTCTGGGAGAGCGCTGGGATCAGGGGTTCCTGGTCTACGAGGGAGGCTTTGAGGAATGGCTTAAGGAGGCCGGAGTCCTCTGGTGGTGGCGAAACCTCTGGGGGCTGCCGGTTTTTGAGGAATACGGGGGTGTGCAGCAGCTGCAGTATCTGCTGAGAGGCTGCCGGGACCGATTCTTTGACCGGATTCTGGTGCTGGGATATGAGCCGGGGCTGCTGCCGGTTCTGGCAGGGTGCCTGCGCCGGGTGAGAGGTCTGACGCTGGTGCTCCCCTATCTCCCCAGAGGATGGGAGGAATGGCGGGAGCAGATCTATGAAGAGTATGGCCTGATGGCCGGATGCGTGCCGGCGGGGGAAGAGAGGGAAGAGCAAAAAAGGGCCTGCCGCCGGGCCCTGCGGGAGCGGGGCCGGGGACCCTGCCTGATACTGGATCTGGGACTGACGGAGGATATCCCGGCCATAGAGCTCCCCCGGGGAAGCCTGTGGCTGGATCTTGGGGCCTCGGAGAAGAAGCGCCGCAGCCAAAGCGCCCGGGAGGGGGGAGTGGAATATCTCTCCCTGCGGGAGGCTTGGTTGAGAGAAATGAAAGAAACTCTTGACACTATTGCGAAAATTCAGTACAATACGAAAGATAATCAGGGACATAGGATGAGAGCGGAATAACGATACTATAAAAGGAAGGGTGTAGAGAAAATGGAAAAGAAAAACATCTTGACTTATGAGGGGTTAAAAAAATATGAGGACGAGCTCCATGAACTGAAGGTGAACAAACGCCAGGAGGTGGCCCAGAAGATCAAGGAGGCCAGAGAGCAGGGGGATCTGTCCGAAAACGCGGAGTATGACGCCGCCAAGGACGAGCAGAGAGATATAGAGGCGCGGATTGAGGATCTGGAGAAGATCCTGAAGAACGCGGAGGTAGTGGTGGAGGACGAGGTGGATCTGGACAAGATCAACATCGGCTGCCGGGTAAAGATTCTGGACATAGAGTACGGGGAGGAGCTTGAGTACAAGATCGTAGGCTCCACAGAGGCCAACAGCCTGAAGGGCAAGATCTCCAACGAGAGCCCCGTGGGCAAGGCCCTGATCGGCCACAAGGTGGGCGACACCGTGGAGGTGGAGACCCAGGCAGGCGTGCTTTACTACACCGTGATAGAGATTCAAAGGAGCAATTGACCGGGTATGATGCCCGCAAAAAGGAGTGGAAAACGTGGCAGAGGCGCAGAATACAAGAGTACAGGAACAGGACATCCATCAGCTTTTGCAGGTCAGGAGAGACAAGCTGGCCGCGCTGCAGGAGGCGGGCAGGGATCCCTTCCGGATCACCCGCTATGAGGTGACCCATCACAGCAGCCAGATCAAAGAGAACTTTGAGGAGCTGGAGGGCAAAACCGTGAGAGTGGCGGGCCGGATCATGTCCAAGCGGATCATGGGGAAGGCTTCCTTCTGCAATGTGCAGGATATGCCCGGCAATATCCAGGTCTATGTGGCCAGGGACTGTGTGGGCGAGGAACCCTATGCGGACTTCAAAAAGTACGACGTAGGGGACATTGTGGGGATTGAGGGAGAGGTATTTAAGACCAGGACCGGAGAGATCTCCGTCCATGCCTCCCAGATCCTTCTTCTGTGCAAGAGCCTGCAGATTCTGCCGGAGAAGTTCCACGGCCTGACCAACACGGACATTCGGTACCGCCAGCGCTACACCGATCTGATCATGAATCAGGAGGTGAAGGATACCTTTATAAAGCGCTCAAAGATCATCAGCGCCATCCGCCGTTATCTGGAGGGGGAAGGGTTTCTCGAGGTGGAGACGCCCATGCTGGTGGCAAACGCGGGCGGCGCGGCGGCCAGACCCTTTGAAACCCATTACAATGCGCTGGATGAGGATGTGAAGCTCCGCATTTCCCTGGAGCTGTATCTGAAGCGCCTGATCGTAGGCGGCTTAGAGCGCGTCTTCGAGATCGGCAGGGTGTTCCGCAACGAGGGCCTCGATACGAGGCACAATCCGGAATTTACCCTGATGGAGCTCTATCAGGCATACACGGATTATTACGGCATGATGGAGCTCACGGAGAACATGTTCCGCTATGTGGCCCAGGAGGTCTGCGGCACCACGCTGATTCCCTACGGGGAGGAAATGATTGACCTGGGGAAGCCCTTTGCGCGCCTGACCATGGTGGACGCCGTGAAGCAGTACACGGGGGTTGACTTCGACCGGATCCCCGATACCGCTGCCGCAAAGAAAATTGCGGATGAGAAGGGCATACACTACGAGCCCCGCCATCAGAAGGGCGATATCCTGAACCTGTTCTTTGAAGAGTATGTGGAGGAACACCTGATTCAGCCCACCTTTCTGATGGATCATCCGGTGGAGGTATCGCCTCTGACCAAGAGAAAGCCGGACAACCCGGACTATGTGGAGCGGTTTGAGCTCTTCATTTACGGCAGGGAGATGTGCAACGCCTACTCGGAGCTGAACGATCCCGTGGACCAGCGGGAGCGATTCAAGGCCCAGGAGGCGGCGCTGGCCGCAGGCGATGAGGAAGCCAATACCACCGATGAGGATTTCATGAACGCCCTGGAGATCGGCATGCCCCCCACCGGCGGAATCGGATACGGGATCGACCGGCTGGTGATGCTTCTGACCAACTCGCCGGCTATTCGGGATGTGCTGCTGTTCCCGACAATGCGAACAGTCGATTAAA
The DNA here is from genome assembly GCA_947625475.1 of uncultured Acetatifactor sp. Classification (GTDB taxonomy): domain Bacteria; phylum Bacillota; class Clostridia; order Lachnospirales; family Lachnospiraceae; genus Acetatifactor. The sequence goes on along the minus strand of CANQOL010000014.1, from coordinate 6,475 downwards.
AAATCCAGTAAAATCAAGGGTTTGCGGTATTTGAAGTTGCGAACTACAACAAATTTACAACAATTTTACAACGCATAACGAAGAATAATAAGCGTTAATGAATAGTTGTACTCATAAATCCAATTCAATATTTTGTACTATAAGGACATTTTTCTAAAAGAAATTTTAGGGAAGTGTCCTTTTTGTTATGGTCAGCAAAGCAAAATAAGAAATGGAGGAAAAAAGAATGAGCAGTACAGCGTTAGGAGCAGAGAAAGCGATTATTTTTATCAGCGAAGCACATGAGAAATTCTACTATGAGAAATTGAAAGAGGTCAGGTATCAGGATGTGTACCACAAGGCGCTTGTATATTGTCTTGGTATCAGCAATGACACAAGAAGGAACATTAAAAGCATTTATGATTTTAAGACAGGCAACGTAAAAACGGAATGCCTGCATGAAGGCTGGCAGACCAGCGGAAGCGTAAAGGTGGTCAGAATGGCATTCAACCTATACTGCAATGGTACGCCAAGCGTTCTTGATTATGACGATGCGGAGAAACAGGTGGACGAGTGTAGGAATTACACAGTGGAGGAACTGTTCTGCTGTGCCTACGCACCTTATTTTTGGCAGGCGGTACAGATACGGTATCCGGAGTACGCAACGTATAACCATAATCTGTACGCTATGTTTGGAGGACAGGATTGATGTTAAAGGTCAGACTTATGGGAACAAAGAACGATATTAAGTGGTTCGGAAAGATTTTAAGGAGAAATTCCAAAATCGAAGTGACGGAATTTTCTGATTTGTTCCCGAACAAAGGGACAAAGAAATATTACAGGGCTTATGTGGAAGTCAGGAAAAGCAACATAAAAGAATCATAGCAGAAGCAAAGGAGAATGAAATCATGTGTAAAATAATCGCAATCGCAAACCAGAAAGGCGGAGTGGGCAAGACCACCACAACAAGCAATTTAGGAATAGGACTGGCAAAACAGGGTAAAAGAGTGCTGTTAATAGACGCAGACGCACAGGGAAGCCTTACTGCAAGCCTTGGCTATACAGAGCCGGATACTTTGGAAGTCACGCTTGCAACCATTATGGGGGATTTAATCAATGACGGGGAAGTAGAGCCGAAAGAGGGTATCCTGCACCATGAGGAAGGGATAGACCTAATGCCGGGAAATATCGAATTATCCGGTCTGGAGGTTTCCCTTGTGAATGTCATGAGCCGGGAAACGGTACTGAGGTCGTACATAGAGATAGTCAGGGAGAGTTACGATTATATCCTGATAGACTGTATGCCCTCTTTGGGCATGATTACCATAAATGCCCTTGCCTGTGCTGACAGCATACTGATACCCGTACAGGCGGCATACCTGCCCGTTAAAGGCTTACAGCAGCTCATTAAGACAGTTGGCAAGGTAAAGCGGCAGATTAACCCGAAGCTGGAGATTGAGGGCATATTGCTGACAATGGTGGACAGCCGGACGAACTATGCAAAGGACATCAGTTCCATGCTGAAGGAAGCCTATGGGAGCAGTGTAAGGATATTTACGAACAGTATCCCCATTTCGGTAAGGGCGGCGGAGATTTCTGCGGAAGGTGTCAGCATTTATAAGCATGATCCAAAAGGGAAGGTAGCGGCAGCTTATGTTTCTCTGACAAAGGAGGTGCTTGGAAATGGGCAGTAATGCAAAAGCAGGAAGCGCAGCAAAAGTTAAGATAGAGAAATTTGAGGATTTATTCGGCGGTTCTGCGGGGCAGGGAAGCTCTGCTGAACAGATTATCAATGCGCCGCTTGCAGACCTTCATACATTCAAAGACCACCCTTTCCGGGTGGTGGACGATGAGAAGATGGAGGAAACAACGGAGAGTATCCGCCAGTATGGTGTGCTGGTTCCGGGCATTGCAAGACCGAGGGCGGGCGGCGGCTATGAAATCATAGCCGGACACCGCAGGAAACGGGGTTCAGAGCTTGCCGGAAAAACGGAGATGCCAGTGATTGTCCGCAATTACACCGATGATGAAGCGACAATTATCATGGTGGACTCCAACATTCAGAGGGAGGACATTTTACCAAGCGAAAAGGCGAGAGCCTATAAGATGAAATATGAAGCCATGAAGCATCAGGGGAAAAAGTCAGGGAAGAACACCCTTGATGAAGTCGGGGAAGCTGCCGGGGAGAATGCGAAAAAGGTTCAGCGGTATATATGGCTGTCAAGGCTTTCCGATGAGCTTCTTGAAATGGTGGACACTAAGAAATTAGGTTTTTCACAGGGCGTGGATATATCCTTTCTGACGGAGGAAGCACAGCAGTGGGTACAGGATGTCATTGAGGAACAGGGATGCAGCATCAGCATGGTGCAGTCGGCAAAAATTAAGGAATATGGCAAGACCGGAGAGCTTACCTTTGCAATGGTGCGCCTGATACTGACAGAGGAAAAACCGAAGGAACGCAAGGTGACATTGAAAGCGGATAAAATCAGTGAATATTTTGCGGAGGATTACAGCAGTGAGGAAATAGAGGGCATCATCATTCAATTGCTGGACGAGTGGAGTGCCAGAAATGGCACAGGAAATCAGTAGAGGGGAGGTGCATCGGCATGGATGGCACGATAAAATTCGATTATTATTACGGCATCGAAGCGGAGCAGTTTTCCTTTTATCGTGTTCCCCGCCTGCTGATAAAGGATAAGTATTTTAAGGGGCTTAGCAGTGATGCCAAGCTCCTGTATGGTCTGATGCTCGACAGAATGTCACTGTCAATGAAAAACGGGTGGCTGGATGATGAAAACAGGGCATATATTATTTATGCGGTGGAGAACATGGCGGAAGATTTAGGCTGTTCCAAGCCTACCTGTACTAAAATAATAAAGGAACTGGATTCGGATAATGGCATTGGTCTGATTGAGAAGAAAAGGCGGGGGCTGGGAAAGCCGGATATTATTTATGTGAAGAATTTTTCTTCATTACCGGAGAAAAGGACGGAAGAAGAGCCTGCAAACACTGATGTTCCCATAGAAGTAAAAGATTTTAATTTCAAGAAGCAAAAGAATTTAACTTCTGGAAGTAAAGAAATTGAACTTCAGGAAATTAAAGAATTTGATTTCAAGAGGGAAAGAGATTTAACTTCCGGAGATAAAAAAACTGAATTTCAAGAAGTAAAAAGTTTTTCCCCTAATTATAACAATACTAATTATACTGATTTGAGCTATACCAATCCTATCAATCAATCTAATCAGGAGATAGGGGAATCCGAGCATGGCAAGCCGGATAATGATATGATTGATGTGATGGATGATGCCACTGCTTACATGGAAATCATCAAAGAAAATATTGAGTATGAGCATCACATGAAATACGGTGACTGGAGCGAAAAGGGGCTGTATGAGGAACTTTATGAGGTGATCTGTGAGATTGTGTGCGTGAAACGGAGGACGGTAAAGGTCAACGGGGAGGATTACCCTTATGAGCTTGTGAAGTCAAAATTCCTAAAGCTGAACAGCTCCCATTTGGAGTATGTGATTGGCTGCATGAAGGAAACCACAACAAAGATAACCAACATCAGGGCGTACATGGTGACTGCCCTTTACAATGCGCCGAATACCATGAACCATTATTACCAGCAGTTGGTACAGCATGATATGTATGGCGGAGGGTGGCAGGAAAAGGGATTATTTAATCCCGAACCGGAAGGAGATGGATAAATGGAGTCAATGCGTGATGTTGACCGGGTAATGGAACGGGAGGTTGCAAAGGGAAGCTGCCCATTAAGGTTTGTGAAAATAGATTTCAGCAATTCCCCTTATCAGGAGATTGTATCAAGAGAAAAGCTGTTAGAGGTACTGTCCTACCTGTTGCGGACAGGCGATTATGGCAGGTTTGCCGGGAAAGGGACGGGGAATAATGTTTACATGGATATGAAAGGCAAAAAAGCAGCTTTCAAGCGTACCCGTTCTTTTATTGACCGGAATAACATATTTTCCGCAATCCGCAGGTATGGGAAGAAAATAAAGCCGGATTTTGACGGGCATACTTATCTGGAAACGGTGCGGTGCTGCTTTGAACTGCCAGAAGGGGAACAGGAAAAGTACCGGGTAACGTATGACGGGCAGGAGACATTCGCTTTCCCTATGTCAGATAAATATATCCTCGGACTTTACACGCACTGTATCTCGGCAAGGCGGGCAGTATCGGCGGATATGGATATTCCAGGCACAGGCTTTTCAGATAAAGAACGGGGCATTGCCAGTCTGGAGGGAGTGCGTGATGTGCTGTTCCAGTGCCTTTTGTTTGACACGATAAAATGCGGGGAAGCTATGTTATATGCTGACCTCTGTACAATTTACTGTTTAAAGGAAAATGGATAACTTTTGGACTTTTTGTCCAGAAGTGGGAAGGAGCATATATGGCAGAAAAATATATTACGGAAGAACAGCGGGAAAGATGCCGGAAAGTAGCCGGTGCGTTTTCAGAACTGTATGAGCTGGCAGATGTAATGGTGGCGGATGCCGGGAGGTTCGGCTTTGTCCGCCTGCAATGGTTCAATGAGGGCGAAGGCTTTGATTCCGCTGTGGTATTTTCGGACAGTGCGGAGCTGTTTGAGGAACTTTGGCGGATATGGTATGAACATGAAGTTTTAACACCTGTGCTTGGAACGCCGCTTGCGGAGTTGGACTATGACGAGATATTCCAGACGCTTTCCAAAGACAGGCAGGAGGAAATCACGAAGAAAAAAGATTACTTCCTTGCACTGTGCGGCGGAATTATCTGAGGGTGGAAACCATGACATTTTTTACAATTCCGGAAGAATATCTGATAAAATGGATTTCATCAGGATAAAAGACAGGAGTTGAACCATTTGGGAAAAAAGAAGCGGCTGAAAAGGGCAGACAGGACATATAAAGACTTAAAGCAGAAACAGAAAGCAAAAATAGCAGACTGTATGTTTGAAAAGACCTGTGATTATTACAGGGAGCATGGTAAGCTGCCAGAAGGAAAGGACTGTGAAAAAATTGCGGGGCAAATCTACCAGAGGGTAAAGGGGTTAGCGGAAAAGGCTTCTTTTGATGAAATATACAGCCTGTATCTTTACAGATTGCCACGTTATGAAACAAGGATAGCAGAGAACGGGCTTCCGGAAAAGGCAGAAAAAAAGAAAGACGATACAGACAAGCCGAAAACCAAGAAAAAGAGTATGAGCAAAAAGGTATGTCCGAACTGCGGCAGGAAGATGAAACAGCAGTTTATCGGCTTGCAGCACTGTAAATGCGGCATGAGCTGGAAGAAAGATATAGGATATTTTGAGCGTACCGGGGATATGGTCTTTGCTCTGGAACGCAGGAAAGTCGGGAAAAAGACGAAGCAGTGTCCGGTGATCCGGTACAGGTAAATTGAATATGGTAAACAGCGTAAGGGCAGTTATAGACCGTAAACAGCGGTTTGTAGCTGCCCTTTTTGCGTTTGAAAACTTTTGGACAAAAAGTCCAGAAGTGGAAAGGGGTATTTATGAAATATTTACTGCACAGGCTGTATGTTCCACCCTGACGTGGGCGCAGCAATAAAGAAGAAGGAGGGAAACCATGCAGGAAGAAGTGACACAGAAAACGATTGCCCTTGTGTTTAAATCTTCCCGGCTGACTGCCGACGTGCTGAAAAAGGCAATGAAGATGTATCTGGAACACCGCAAACAGGGAAAACAGGCATCTCATGGGAAAGTATCAGTCAAAGATCTGGTCGGTCAGGGTATGGGTGCTTCGAGCATTGAGGTTACGGATAACAACATTAAGTCTTTTGAGAGAGTGGCAAGGAAATATAATGTAGATTTTGCTGTGAAAAAGGACAAGACGGTTGAACCTCCGAAGTACATGGTATTTTTCAAGGGCAAAGATGCCGACGTGATAACACAGGCATTCAGGGAGTTTGTAAAAGTTAATGAGAAGAAGCACAACCGCATATCCGTAAAGGAGAAGCTGGCAGAGTTCCGGGAGATACTGGGGAAGGACAAGAACCGGGAAAGGGCAAGGGAACACCAGAAGGACAGGGGGCAGTCGTTATGAGCAAGATTATAGACGGTATTGCCAAAGACTTAAAATCAGTTCCCGAAAAGTTCAAGGCAAAGACAGGTAACATCGACAAAAAGAAACTTATCCTGATGTGCCTTCCTTATATCCTTACCGGGTATTTCTGCGACAAAATAGCGTGGCTGTGGCGGGTATCGCCGGGGCAGGACGCTTCCGCAAAGATGATGGCGGTCATGGAGGGGCTGGAGGGTTTATTCTCCAATCCGCTGCCAAGTTTTTACCCGAAAGACCTTCTGATAGGGGCAGGGTGCGGCATTGCGCTCCGCCTTGTGGTGTATTTTAAAGCCAAAAATGCCAAGAAATTCCGGCATGGCATGGAGTACGGTTCTGCAAGGTGGAGTGCATAATTCTAAGTGTAAATGACACATACATGGACGCACAGGAGGTTATGCACATGACTGATTATAGCA
>CANQOL010000013.1 GCA_947625475.1 uncultured Acetatifactor sp. | reverse complement strand
GACTGGAACGAGGTACAGACGCGCCGGGGAGAAATCACAGACGGGAAGTATCTCCGCGAAGCTATCTATGGACTGAAAGAGCCGCCGCAGGAAGAAACGGTTGAGATTATCCGCATGAGTGAAGTTGACACACAGACCGTGGAATGGCTATGGGAGCCGTATATCCCCTTTGGGAAAGTGACGATTGTGCAGGGCAACCCCGGCGAGGGAAAGACTACCTTTGCCCTACGCCTTGCCGCCGCCTGCACCACTGGCGGGACGCTTCCGGGCATGAAACCCATGCAGCCCTTTCAAGTGATTTACCAGACCGCCGAGGACGGTTTAGGCGATACCGTCAAGCCCCGCCTGATAGAAGCCGCCGCAGACCTTGACAGGGTACTTGTAATTGATGAAGCCAAGCGGGAACTTACCCTGTCCGACGAGCGCATAGAGAAAGCAATCACGCAGAACGGGGCGCGGCTGATTATCCTTGACCCCATACAGGCGTACATGGGCGAGAAAACCGACATGAACAGGGCAAACGAAGTGCGCCCCATGTTCCGCCGCCTTGCCGATGTTGCCGAGCGTACCGGGTGCGCCGTTATCCTTATCGGACACCTCAACAAAGCTGCCGGAGGGCAGAGCGCATACCGGGGCTTAGGTTCTATCGACTTCCGCGCCGCAGCAAGGAGCGTCCTGCTGATCGGGCGCGTGAAGCGGGAGCCGAATGTGCGCGTTATCGTCCATGACAAATCTTCCCTTGCGCCGGAGGGCAAGCCTGTAGCTTTTTGCCTTGACCCGGAAACAGGTTTTTCGTGGATAGGCGAATACGACATCACCGCCGACGAGCTGCTATCTGGCGCGGGCGGAAATACTGCCACCAAGACCGAACAGGCAGAAAGGCTAATACTGGATTTGCTTGCAGATGGGAAAGAACTTGCCAGCGAGGACATTGTAAAAGCCGCAGCCGAAGCCGGAATATCCGAGAGGACGGTACAGAACGCCAAGCGCAACATGGGCGGCATTTTGGGCGCAAGGCGTGTCGGCGGTCAATGGTATAACTTCCTCAAAAAGAAGCAGTCGCCCGAACCCGCAAGCTGAAAGTGCAAAACGCAGACCCTTTGCACTTTGCACTTTCGCTCTCTCACAAGAAATTGCGTCAATAATTCAAAAAAGCACTTGACAAAACGCTTCATGGGGTGATGTATTAAAAATAGACGAAGTTCAAACATTCTGGAAGGTATCAGACCGTCCTTTCTATAACGAAATGAATGATGACGAAAAGTTAGAAATCTGTAGATATTCAGAGGATATAGGATTGCCATATGAATTTATAAAGTTTTCTAGAAGTACAGAATGATTATTATAAACCAAGGGTTGTATCAATCAATTGCTATTTGATAGTATGCGCCTAAAAAAGGTGATATATTTTCGTTTCACAAATACCTTGATTTACTGTGTTTACATTGATCAAGCACAAATAATATATAAGGGGTGGTTATATGACTGCACTTGAACAAGGATGTATCGACATTTGGATTGATGAAATTGTTCCTTGTCTGAAAGACACTGTGACAGGAGATATCAAGGAAACTGTCGTATTCAAAATCGAAAGTCGTACTTATTTAAAGAAATTCCAGAAGGCCAATGGATGGCACATTAACTGGAACGAAATACCAAAGAATGTTGAAGTATATGCGCTTGCTCTAAAGGATGACAATACCATACAAGGCTTGGTAGGTGTCAGAAATGACAAGGATTCCCATGCTGCTTATCTTCATTGGGCTTGTACTGCTCCTCAAAACAACAAGCATGAATATGGCAGTCAGAAATATGTTGGTGTAGGTGGTCATCTTTTTGCCATAGCTGCCGATAAATCAATTGAATGGGGATATGAAGGAGCAATTCATGGTTTTGCCGCTAATGAAGAATTATTAAGGCATTATACGGATGTATTTCATGCAGAGTATTTGGGAATGCTTCATCAATACCAGTTTTTTATTGACGAAGAACAAGCAAAAAATCTATTGGAGGTGTATCATTATGAATGGAACGAGACCTAAATTTATGGAAAATCAGGTTCCGGCACAAAGCTATTTTGAACAACCCAGTCCATATGTTAATGCACCATCTTGTCATGTGAATTTGCTTGAATTATCAAGATATGCAAAAAGATGTGGGAAGAAGCTGGTTGAGCTTACACAGGAAGAAGTAAAAAAGTTTTCTATCTAGGAAGTGGCGGGAGTGATCCCGCCACTTCCAGCGCTTCGGAGAAGCCCTCAAGATCACTACCGAGAAGCTGAACAGCAAGAACTTCTATGCGTTCAATCCCGGATTTGACAGATGCGATAACTGTTTATTCCCATTACGTCAACTTTTTTGAATGACTGATATTCAAATGGTATGCCTTGCTTTCCGATACCGAATTTATCCGGGCATGGGAAAATGCAGAACTTCCTTAAATTTTTCTTATATTGTGGACATTCCGGACTTATAATAGTAAAATAAATACATGCTGCAGCATTTTCCCAAAAAGGAGCCCATATGAAACGAAACCGACCGTCACAGGAGACTGTGACATCCCATATTCCAGATATAGAGATCCTGGATTTCGACCAGCTGGGGCCAGACGAGCTTCCCGGCTTTTCTCCAAAGGCACCCGAGGCCGGGACAAATCCTCCCGCTCAAAAAAGGGTGCGGGAACGAAAAACGCCTTCCCAGACATCAGCCCAAAAAGCCCTGCCGCAGGAGGATTCCCCGGAGAAAAATTCCCCGCAGGAGGATTTCCCTGTGGAGGATTTCCCGCAGGAGGATTTCCCGGAGGAAAATTCCCCAGAGGAAGATTCCCCGCAGGAGGATCCCGATCAGGAGCCCCAGGACTTTTTCAGCAAATACATCCTTCGGGTCAACTGGCATCTGGTTCTGCTGGCAGTCTTTCTGCTCCTGGTGGGCGTGGCCGCATACAAGGTGATGACCTGGGGCAACCGGGTGGACGGCAACTACGACCCGGGAGAGCTGAACCCCGACGATGAGGTGGAGGTGCTGGACACCATCCTTCCCCTGATCAACTCCGGCGGAGAAAAGCCCGTGGACGACGGGGTCACCACCGTGGTGGCCTTCGGCAACAGCCCTTTTGCGGACGATCGGGACGCCAGGGACAGCCTTGCGGCCATGATCACAGAGAGCTCCGGCGCCAAAGTGTACAACTGTGCCGTGGCCGGCTCCCATCTGACCGCCCTGGAGGAAGGGCTTGACCCCGGCCTGAACCCGGAAGACGCCTTCACCCTGCACTGGCTGGTGATGCTGGCGATCAGCCAGGACCCCACCCTCTACAGAGAATGTATCGACAATTTGGGGGAGAACGCCCCGCCGGACGCCCGGGAGGTGGTGGACACCCTCTGCTCCATCGACTTCTCCCTGGTGGACGTGGTGGCCATCATGTACGACGCCAGCGACTATCTGGACGGAAGAGAGCTCCACAACCCGGACAACAGCATGGATCTGACGGCCTACACGGGGAATCTGGCCGCAGGGATCTACCTGCTGCAGCAGTATTTCCCTCACATCCGGATCATTGTCATGTCCCCCACCTACGCCTATGCCCTGGATGACGACGGGAACTATATCAGCAGCGATATCAAGCTGTATGTGGAGGACGGGTACAATCTGTCCACCTACGCCCTGATGATGGAGCGGGTGGCCTACGAATACCGGGTGAGCTTTTTGGACAATATCTATGGCACGGTCAACGAGGACAACGCCCCCCAGTATCTGGAGGGTCAGCTGCACCTGAACAAAAAGGGCCGCCAGAGGCTGGCGGACCGGTTTATCTATGCGCTCCAGTATTTTGACGGCACCGTGTACGGGTCCGACGCCCAGTAAGGGGCCCGGCGTCCCCGCCATTTTTGTCCCTTAATCCCATCCCGGAGCGCTCTGCGCGACGGGGCACATCCGTGTGATTTTTTATGGGAAAATCAACACATCCGTGTGGTTTTTCATAGGAAAAAGCAGCACATCTGTGCTGCTTTTTCCATCTATAGCCCTCTGTAGACGGTAGTATCCAGGTACACATCGTAGCCGCAGTAGGTGCCGAACAGCACATAGTCATAGTCCTCCATGGAGCCCGTCATGGGCCTGCCCTGGAGGATAATCACATAGTGGCACAGGTTCTGCTTGGCCAGGGCGGCCAGGGCCTCCACGTCGATGGGATCCGTGCACATAATGTCAAAGAGGGGGTTCCCAAGCCTCCACTGGGGCACCAGGGCCTCCCTTCCGTAGGGCATGCACACCACGGGGGAGTACTGCCTCACAAACTGGAGCATCTCCCCGGGGAAGGCGGCCATCACCTCCCGGCCCTCCACCTCTATGGCATCGCAGATCTCCACCACCGCCTGAGGCATGTGATAGAGATTCTCCGCCCGGTGGAAAAAGGGATTTTTGTAAATACAGCTGCCGGACAGCATCACCAAAGCCGCGCATGCCCCCGCCAAAAGGAGGCGCCTGCCGCCCGCCAGGGCGCCGCACAGCCGGGCGGCCAGGTATGCCGTCACAATAGTCACGGGCAGAAGCCACAAGATCCGGTAGTAGATCTCATCCCCCACATAGGTGTACACAAATTTTGCAAAGAGAGGATTCCAGAACAGCAGCAGGGTCAGGGCCGGCGCGTACACGAACAGGATCCTCTTATTTTTGTCCTTCTCCCGGAAGAACAGGTAGACGAGCGCCGCCAGAAACCAGATCATAAGCAGCCCTGTCCCCATATAGCCTCTAAAGAGGCTGACAATGGTATCCCACATAGTAATCTCCATTCCGAAGCGCTCCCCGCGGCGGGGCGGTGAGAAATCCGCGAACGCGATTCCTCACCTGCCATCAGGAGAATTTGCGGCGCTCCGGCACAAATTCCCAATTGAAAAATCAGCCCGTCAGCCGATGGCAAAATAGAGCCCCGCAAAGAAAAGGGCGGGCAGGCAGCACAGCGCCGTTCTCCACAGGAGCCCGAAGCTTCTGTAGGAGACGGCCCCGCACAGGCCCAGGATCCCCAAAAACAGGCACATGAGGAAGGTCCCCATGGTGCTGCACAGGCATCCCGCCGTCACAGCAGCCGCAAGCAGCAGCCAGAGGGCCGCGCCCGGGTGCCTTTCCTCCCTGCGCCTCTCCAGGATCCGCAGAAACAGAAGGATCACCATGGGGATCACGATGCTGCCCAGAGCGGCCTTGCCCTGCCTGCTGCGGGCGATCATAAAATTCTCTGCGGTGTAAATAGACACATCCCCGAAGATCACCAGCAGGGCGGTGAATCCCAGGAAGATGGGCAGCCTCTCTCTGCGCCCCGCAAACAAAATGCTCCCGATCTCATAAAAGATCCCGTAGGTCATCCCGATCAGCACCGGCGGAAGGGCCGTGTGGGCCACCGCCGCCACAGGCATTCCCGAGACCCTGGCCAGAAAAGCGATCCAGATGGGAAAGGGGGCGAGCCCGTGCCGATTGTCCAGCAATGTCATCCCGTAGGAGTAGGGGACCTTTTTGTACATGGTCCCGCTGGCCTCAGCCAGATTTGCCACCGCGATATAGTAGGCGTCGTCCCCGTCCCAGTAGGTCATGACTATGGCCATCACAAGCTGAAACAGGATCAGCCCCGCCGCCAGGATCCAAAAAAAGCAGGTGGAAGCGCTCCCCCCCATTCTGTTCCCGGAGAGGCCGCCCCGGATCAGAGCAGGGCTCCAGGCGCCCCTGCGCAGCCCTCTCAGGCACAGGCAGGCCCCCGAAAGGGCCAGCAGGAGGCCGGCTGCGGCGAAGCATATCACCACCGGGGAAAAATGTTCCTCCCCCATATCCTCCGTCAGGATCAGCGGCACGCAGATCCACTCAAACAGGGCCCAGAGGATCACATGGCCGGACAGCCACCAGTACACCGGGCGCACACGCCGCCCCTCCCCCGCAAGCACGGCGGGCAGATATCCCACACACAGAGGGATCACCGCCAGCCACAGTCCCAGGCTGGCCATTCCCAACACTATCTTCACTGTATTCCATTCCTCCTTACCCGGCTCTCCGGCACAGATAGATCCGGTCCCCGTAGGGGCTTTCCACCGGCAGTTCCTCCGCCTCCAGGCCGCGGCGTGCCAGATCTCTCAGGACCTCCCCCGCATCCACATTCTGCTTGATCAGCACCACCGCCCTCTCCAGGCTCTCCAGATCCGAGGCATCCCGCCTCTCCCGCAGTTCCTCAGGTTTGAGCAGGAGGGTCCTGTCATAGGTCTGGAACTCCAGCAGATTGTCATAAAAGCCGTAGCCCTCGTACACGCAGATACAGGGCAGCTCCCTGTACCGGACAGCCGTTTCCAGCTGCCCCTCATACCCCCGGTAGAGATATTCCCCGTCGTAGGCCCTCACCTGCAGGGCCGCCAGGCCGCAGGCGATACAAAAAAGCAGCACCCCTCTCTTCCGGCGCCCCTCTTTTCCGGCGCCGAAGATCCGCCCGGCCGCCCCCGCCAGCACCCCCGCCAGCAGCATGGAGAGGAAGGGGAACACCGGCATCACATACCGGTCCACCAGATAGGGGGACATTTTTGCAGCCAGCAGGAAATATCCCGCGGGCGGCAGCAGAAGCATCCAGCAGATCTCCCGCCCCCTGTCCCAGCGCCAGAGCCGCCAGACTGCGGCGGCGGCCAGAAGCAGGAGGGCCAGCACCAGCCCCACCCGCTTCTCCCCAAATCCTCTCACCAAAAGAATCTCTCCGAAGGCCCTCAGTCTCTCCCCGTAGCCGCCAAGGCCGGAGGTCAGATTGCCGATGGCCTCCACTCCCCGGCCGCTGGAGAGCACATCCCCAACGGAGAAGGGGAAGATCCCCACTCCGATCACAGCGGCGGCCCCCATTGAGCGCAGATAGCAGAACGCCTCCCGCCTCCGCCCCTTCCGCAGGCAGAGCACAAAGGTCACAGCCGCCAGCAGGATACAGTAGAGCAGGAAGAAATACTGGGTCAAAAAGCCCAGCACGGTCACGGCGATCAGGCCCTTGTTTTTTTCTGCGAAGCTCCCCTCCAGCCATTTTTTCAAATGCAGATACAGGGTGAGCACACACCAAAGGGTCAAAAGAGCGTACATGCGGATCAGCAGCACCGTGGCGACGGCCCCGGAGGAAAAGCCGTACAGGGCGGCGGCCAGACAGCCCCACCGGGCTCCCTCTCTGACCCGGCCGTTTCTCTCCAGCAGCTCCCCCATGCCCATCATAAGGCCGCAACACCCCAGCACTGCCGCCAGATTGATGACACAGCCCATGAAGGGGAAGATCCTCTCGCGCAGCAGGGAGCTGACCGTGTGCAGCAGCATAAAATGAACCGGCGGATGATTGTCGTCCTTCACATTGAAATACACCGAGAAATAGTTGAAGGCATCCTTCTCTCCCACGGTGAGATATTCGTGAAACTGCTGCCGCGTGATCCACACCGGCTCCGGATACACGTCCGCCTGATAGGTGAGCGCCCGGCTTTCTCCCCGGTTTTGGATCACATCCAGGGCCGCATCCCACAGATTGCCCAGGGTCTGCCGGATGTCCTCCCCCTCAATCTCCTGATCCATGAATTTAGCCAGGCGCCCCACGGGCTGGGTGGGCACGATCCAGGGATTATACTGGGCATTGGACAGCTCGAAGCTGAGAAGCTCGTCCATGTGATACCCTTCCTTCCGGGAGATAAAAACGCTCTGCACCGCCAGCACCAGAAAAAGTATCAGCAGCTTACATCTGTTTTTTTTGATCCGATCCGCCGGCTTCACTCAAACAGTTCCTCCCTGCTCTCATAGTGCAGGACCACGTAGCTGCCGTCCTGATAAACCGTCTCTCCCGCCTGACGCCAGGGCAGCTCCCCGCTCTCTGCCGCCTCCTGGGCCGTCAGCAGCACAAACACCTTGCCCCGGTGATATTCCTCCCCGTAGTAAAACTTAGGGCTGGACCAGCGGAAGAAGGACAGATCCTCCAGATGATGGATATTGGCCACCTCCACCTGTCCGTCGGTCAGCTCCGTCATAATATTACCGTTCCAGTAGGTGGCATAGCCGAAGGTGTAGCCCTCCTGCTGCAGGAAACGGGCCACCTCCCTCTCCTGGGCGTTTTTATCCTTATCCACAAAGGAGTAGACGCACTTTGCCGTGGCCAGGCCCAGGCAGACGCACAGAAACAGCGCGGTGAGGATCCTGTCCAGGGGAATCGTCTCCCGCTGGAAATACACGGCCAAAAGGGGCGCCGCAAACAGGAATACCGTGATATAGTACCGGGAGACAATCGTCCCCGTCACGAACACGAACACAAAGGTGTTCAGGGCAAAGGCGACAATAAAGAACCGCAGCAGGAACCTCTGGGGGGCCAGCCCCTCCTGCCCCGCCTCTCCCTCCCCGGGCGTGCTCTTAAGGAGCTTCCCGCAGCGGACGGTCAGGGCTAATATCCCTCCCAGCAGCGCAAAGGCGATCAGGGAGATCACCCCCCGCAGGGAGAGAAAGCTCTTGTCCTCGATATAGCCAAAGAGCATCAGAAGATTCCCCACAGTGTCCTGGAGGCGCTCCAGCAGCACCCCCTGGAAGACCTTGATGAAGTTAGATGCCTCGTAGGTCTGAAAATCGTAGGTGCGCGCCACATATGTCACATTGATCCCGTAGCCTGCCAGCGCGCTGAGAGCCCCCGCCAGGCTGCAGGCCAGATAAGCGAGCCTCTCCCCGGAAAACAGGCGCTCCGCCTGCTGCCGCCCGGGCTTTTCCCGAAACAAACGAAACTCCCGGGAGCCCGCCAGATACACCAGGGAGGCCAGCACCAGAGGCGCCTGCAGGGCCAGCAGGTAGCGCACGCCGGAAAGGCCGCAGACCAGGCAAAGGAGCAGATACCCTCCCAGCAGGGGCGTCTGTCTCAGGGAAAAGCGTCTGCCCGAGAGCCGGAGAAACATGCCGAACACAAACAGGATCAGGATCACATGGGGCATGTAGGTGTTGCCGAGCTGCATATGGGTCACAAGGGTCTCGGAAAAGGGCAGAAGCAGAAGCACGCAGGTGTACAGGCGCAGACTCTTTTTCAGCCCCAGCGGCTTTGTAAAGTACAGATAGGCGGCGATCATCAGCAGGTAGGTGATCAGGTTTGTCAGGCAGCGGATCAGGTGCCAGTCCGAGAAAACATGAAACAGCGGCGTCATAATCAGCTGGGTGTAGAGCACCCGGAACTCCGTGGAATAATACCAGTCCGGGGTGGCGATCAGCCGTCCCTCCCGGGCCAGGAGCCGGGAAAAGACCATCTCCGCCGCCATGTCCGAATCCAGCCAATGGTCCCCGAAGAACACGTTCAGCCCTGTCAGCAGGGCCAGCACCCCAAGCAGCAGTGCCACCGCCGGCCAAAGGCCCCTCTCCTTTTGGTTTGTCTTTTCTCTGTTCTCTTTCATTCCTACACCCCTTGCGAAGTATGCGCTCCCCTTTGCCGCCGGTCCGCCAGAGCCGCCCGCAGGAGGGGCACATACCACAGACACAGCGTGACGGCAGTCCTTTTGTAATCCATCAGCCCGGCCCCCCGCAGGAGACTCTCCAGGATCAGAAGCTCCAGCATCACGGCGCACATGACGATCCACCCCGCGGGACATTTCCCGCTGCCCTTATCCCTCTTCCCCCGGCCAGCCAGCCATATCCCCAGCGCAGCCCCAAGCCCCAGGGCAAAAAAGCGGCTGTGATACCACACATAAGCCTTCGTCAGAGCCGGGGTCTGTGCCTTCATCTGTCCATAGTTGAGGGCCGTGAGGGAGTCGTACCCTCCCCCCGCGAGCCAAACGGGCAGCACCAGGCTGGAAGCGTGATACCCCGCCAGATCCCACAGGATATGCGCTGCGTTGTCCCGGGTTCGCTCCCTCAGCCCATACAGCGCCAGCTCCCGGCAGACCAGGGCCGCATCCTCCCGGGAGAGCTCCGTCTCCAAGGCGGGAAACAGCTCCCTCCGGATCCCGTCCGCATATTTGGCGGCCTCCCTGGCCTGGATCAGATCCACCCGCCGGCGCACCGTCTCCGGGAGCCGGTAATAATCCTCCCCCACATAGGGCCAGCAAAAGCGGCTGGCCGCGCTGACCAGACACTCCTCCCTCAGGGTCAGGGCGCTTTGGCCTCCCGGGGCCGTCCCGTAAGCCGCCAGAGAGAGAATCCCGCCCGCCAGCAGAATCCCCGCGCTGCCCCACAGGCGTCTCCCCCCGCAGCTCCCTCTCTCCCCCCAGATCCGCCAGAGACAAAAGCACAGGACCGGCAGCCCCAGCCACCAGCGGCCGGGTGCCAGCAGGGCCTGAACCGGCCACAGGGCCGCCAGCGCCGTCATCCTCCCGGGCCGGGCCATCCGACCGCTCCCGGCGCCCTCCAGGCACAGGGCCAGCTCAAGCAGCAGGCAGGAGCACAAAAAGGACTCCGGCAGGAGGGCCAGGTGACACTGGAGGATCTGGGGGACGGTCAAGAGCACTCCGCTGCCGAACAGGCGTCCCCGCCGGGAGCAGAGAAAGCCCCCCAGAAAGACATAGCCCGCGGCAAAGGCCGCACCCAGCTGGGCCAGATACAGCCACACCTGGCAGGGCACTCCCAGCGCCCTCTCCAGCCCGGCCGCCCCTCTGACCAGCAGGGCATACAGAGCGCTCTCCCCCCCGGTTCCTATAAAGTTGACGCCAGAGGCATCCTCCCCGCCGGCCGCCTGAAGATACAGAAAGCTCTCTTCAAACTCCGGAAGGGCCCCCATATTGCCGAAAAGCCACAGCGCCCCCAGCAAAAGCTGCAGGCCCATGCCCGCCAGCAGCAGGCCCCTGAGCACCCCTGTCACACGCTCCGCCAAGCTCCGCATGGATCCGTTTTCCTTTCCTCAATGCTCTCTGTAGAAGTGTTCCACCTGCTCGCAGATATAATCCACCTGCCCGGGCTGCAGCTGGTAATACATGGGCAGCCGCAGCAGCCTCTCGCTCTCCCGGGTGGTGTAGACATCCTCCCCGTGGAAGCGGCCGAAGCGGAGCCCCGCGGGGGCCGTGTGCAGGGGGATGTAGTGGAACACAGTCATAATCTCCTTACTCTTCAGATAGGCGATCAGCCGGCTCCTTTCCTCTATATCCCGGGTCTTGATATAGAACATGTGGGCGTTGTGTCCGCACTCCCCGGGGACTGTCGGCAGCTCGATCCTGCCCTCCCTGGCCAGGGGCTCCAGATTTTCCCGGTAGCGGTTCCAGTTTGCCATCCGGTCGGCGGTGATCTCCCGGGCCAGCTCCAGCTGGGCGTAGAGATAGGCCGCGTTCATATCGCTGGGCAGATAAGAGGAGCCGTGGTTCACCCAGGTGTACTTGTCAATCTGGCCCCGGAAGTATTTGCTGCGGTTGGTGCCCTTCTCCCGGATGATTTCCGCTTCCTCCACGTACTTCGGATCCCGGATCAGCAGCGCGCCGCCCTCGCCCATGCTGAAATTCTTGGTCTCATGGAAGCTGTAGCATCCGAAATCCCCGATGGTCCCCAGGGGCCTTCCCTTGTAGGTGGACATCACCCCCTGGGCCGCATCCTCAACTACCGTCAAATGATATTTCTCCGCCAGCTCCAGGATCCTGTCCATCTCACAGGACACGCCCGCGTAGTGCACCGGCACAATGACCTTGGTCCGGTCAGTGATGGCATCCTCAATCAGGTTCTCGTCCAGATTCATGGTGTCCGGACGGATATCCACGAACACCGGCACCGCTCCCCGCAGCACAAAGGCGTCCGCCGTGGACACAAAGGTGTAGGCGGGCATAATCACCTCGTCCCCGGGCCCCACCTGGGACAGCAGGGCCGCCAGCTCCGTGGCATGGGTGCAGGAGGTGGTCAGCAGGCATTTGGCCGTGCCGGTATGCTCTTCCATCCAGCGGCTGCACCTGGCCGTGAAGGGCCCGTCCCCGCAGATTTTTCTCACCTCCACGCATTCCCTGATATACTCGATCTCCTTCCCCGTGTAGGGGGGTACGTTAAAATTGATCATATTCCTCTCCATTCCTTTTTCATCTATCTCATTCCCGCCTGAAACAGGCAGAACTTGCTGCTCTCATAGGTGAGCCGGTAGCCGTGTTCCTCCATGAACCGGGACAAAAGGGCCAGCTTTTTGTCCCCGGGTATCCTCTCTCTCTCCTTCTGGGAGGCCCCCAGTTCCTCCAGGGCCCTCTCCCCCCCTGTCAGGAAGGCGTACTGCTTTCTCTCCAGGATCACCACCGGCAGTTCCTCCCCCTTCTCCCGGGCCCGGGCGGCGATGGCGGATAAATCGCTCTCCATCACGCTGTAGTTGTAGGAGGCCAGGTCCGGCCAGGGAGTGATGGCAAAGGGCATTTCCAGATAGTAGGACAGGGCCGGAATCTGGCCGTAGAGAATCACCTGCCGGCCGGTCAGCTTTTCCTCCTGCACATAGGCCGTGATATCCGTCAAAAGCTGCGCCCGGTCCGGAGAGGTGAGGATCCCCGCCAGCACCCGGTTGTTTTCCACCGGCGTGTGGAGATTTTCCCCTCCGTCCGTCTCCGAAAACACATATCCGAAGCCAAAGGCCACTCCCTGAAAGGTAATCATGGCCAGCATGGCCGCCAGCAGCGCCTTCAGAGGATACAGGGACAAGGGCTTTTTCCAGTGGACCTGCTCCCATCCCAGGCCCTTTCTCTTCCACATCCGCACCTCATCCGGGAGAAACCGCAGGAATCTCACCAGCAGCCACAGGGTCCCGGGCAGGACAAAGAAGAGGTTGTTGATGGAGGCGTACAGGTGATTGTTGCTGCCCAGGGGCGTGATCAAAATCACCAGGATCCCCAGTCCCGCCAGCAGCTTTTCTCTGGGGGCAAAGCGTCTGCTGAAGATGACAGTCAGCCCTCCCGCCAGGGAGGCCGTCAGCAGGAAGGCCGCCCACTGAAACACGCTCGCCTTGGTGCTGTACTTCATATTATACATATTCTGCAGAATCATATAGTAAAAGAAGCAGCACACCGCCCCCAGACAGCCCAGGTTCTTAATCCACTTCCAGCTGCGGGGAAGCAGGTGGTAGACCGCAAGCCCCACCGCCGCAAATCCCGCAAAATAGGCAAGCCAGATCAGGTTCTGCCAATAGTTGCGGATCTGGGAGACCGCCATGGAGACGACGGTATATTCGGACGCCTCCTGGGGCATGCTTAAGAGCCGCCGGATCCCGGCAGCATACTCTCCCGGCCCGAAGCGCAGGGCAATCCCGCCAAAGCCGAGGGCCAATCCCCCCAGATAACCCAGCAGGCACCAGCCGGTCCAGGCGGCAGCCCTTCCAGGCTTCTCCCGGCGGATCAGGGCCATGGCCCAGACCGCCAGAATCAAAGCCATCTGGGCCAGATTCGGGAAGCGCACATACACATTCAGTCCCAGACAGATCCCCGCCAGCACAAAATATTTCCGGCTTCCCGGCCCCGGCTGCTCCAGGGCGCAGTACAGGCACACCACCCCCGCCCCAAAGAGCACATAGGTCAGATAATTATACAAAAGGGCCGCAGGGCACCAGCAGAAGCTCACTGCCAGCACCTCCCCCCAGAATACCAGGGGACGGGGCAGCCCCACCTTTTTCACGAAGAAAAAGTACCCTCCCAGGGCCAGCAGGCTCACCACCAGGCCCGTGTACAGATTCAGTCCCAGCATCCGGTCCCCCAGGGGGAGCAGGGTGAAGAAATGTCCCAGGGCGTTCCCCAGGAAGGTGCTAAAGAGCCACATGGGATCCATCCGGTCCATATACACAAAATTTGCATAGTTGTAGCCCGTGTCCCACCACTCAGCCCCCACCCGGATATGGCGCAGGGGATACAGCAGCAAAATCACAGGAAACAGGAACCTGAAAAAGTTCTGCCATCCGGAAGACAACTTACCCATCATCGCCTCTCTCTCCTTGGCCGCACCAGGCTTTCCACCCCGTCAAACAGCTTTTTCCTGCACAGATCCACCAGGATCCCCAGGGCAAACACCGTCAGCACGCTCACGGCGGCCCGAAGCACCATGACCGGGGGATTTTCCGTCAAGGCAGCTCCCAGCCAGCCCGGCCAGAGGAAGCGCAGCTCGATCTGTTCGTGAAGCAGGTACACTCCGAAGGTGCAGGGCCCTATCCCGCAGATCAGGGAGGCCAGCCTGCCCTCCCCCTCCATCCTCCAGTTCAGGAAGGCGTAAAACAGGGACACCGCCCCCAGCAGTACCAGCAGATGGTTGTAGCTGTAGGCCGCCTGGATATAGTTCTCCAGACGCCCCGTCTCCAGGTATACCCAGCGCACCGCCATTGTCAGGGCATAAATCCCCGCGCAGGAGAGGCCGTAGCACACAAGACTCCTTCTCCTGTCCCGGAAAAAGGGAATCCCGTAGAGCCGGATGTAGGCGGCCACCAGGAAAACACACATGAACCAGAGCCCGTCATACCCCAGATTGTCCATCTCCAGCCGCACGGGCAGGACCGTCTTGCTGACAGAGAAAAAGGCCAGCAGACACAGGATCACCCCCTGGAGCTGACGTCTGGTGAGGGTCTTTGCCCCCGCCGCCAGCACCGGCCCGAAGAGATACATCGTCACATAGGCGGTCACAAACCAGTAGTGTACCATCTGGGTCGGAAAGAGATACTGCAAAAGCCGGTACAGGACCAGATCCTCCCGGCGGACCGCCCCCAGGGCCAGCAGCACCAGAGGGACCCCCAGGCTGTAAAACAGCACCTGGCAGATCAGCCGCACCAGACGGGACAGCTGAAAGCCGGACTCCACCAGGAAATACCCGCTGATCAGCATATACACATTCACCGCCACGATGGCGAAGGACTCCAGGAGCCAGGCCGTAAAGCCCTGAGCCGTGAGGGGCCCCGTCAGGGGCTCCAAAAGCTCCCCCTTGGACAGATAATGGAGCAGCACCACCATCATCATGGCTATGATCCGAAGCAGCTCTATGCTGACGATCCGTTTTTTCACCCTTCCGCACCTCTCCCCGGGCATGTGCCGGACATCTCCCGGGCCCTTTCCCTTTGCCGGATTCTTCCTACTTCCAGCTCCCCAGCGCATCCCCCTGTACATTCTCCGTCACCTGGCTGATGATGTACTTGGGCCGCCCCTTGACCTCCTCGTAGATCCGGGCTATATAGTGCCCGATGATGCCTAGGCTGAGCATCAGGCAGCCCCCCACGATCAAAATCAGCAAAATCACGGTGGTAAAGCCCTCCACCGCGGTGCCTGTCAGGTAACGCACCAGGGTCTGCACCGCCAGGACTGCGCTGCAGCAGATGAAAAGCAGCCCCGTCACCGTCACCAGCTGCAGGGGCATGGTGCTGAAGCTGGTCACATTGTTCACCGCGTAGCGCATCAGGCTGAAGAAGGACCACTTGCTCTCCCCGAACTGCCTCTCCCGGACCTCGTAGCTGACAGAAGCCGTGGGAAAGCCCGCCCAGAAGGTCAGGGCCCGGAAAAAGGTGTTCCGCTCCGGGAGCGCCAGCAGCACATCCACCACTCTCCGGTCCAGGAGCTTATAGTCGGAGGATGCGTTCATGTCCATCCTGATCAGCCGGCTCATGATCCGGTAAAACAGTCCCGCCGACAGCTTATGTCCCAGGCTCTCCCGGCCCCGGCTGGACTTCACCCCCTCCACTACCTGATAGCCCTCCTGCCAGAGCTTCCACATCTGGGGAATCACCTCCGGCGGGTGCTGCAGGTCACAGTCCATGACCACCACCGCATCCCCGCGGGAGAGCCTCAGCCCCGCAAAGATGCTGGCCTCCTTGCCGAAATTGCGGCTGAAGCACGCTCCCTTGACCCTTGGGTCCGCCTCCGAGGCCCTCTGGATCTCCCGGTAGGTCCCGTCCCCGGAGCCGTCGCTGACAAAGACAAGCTCATACTCGATCCCCTCCGCCTCCAAAAGCTCCCTGAGGACCCTGGCCGTGTTGGCAATATTCTGTTCTTCGTTGTAAGAGGGCAGTACGACCGACAAAAGTGCCATCCCTATTCCTCCCCTTCTTCCCGGTTTTCCGTCTTCACATAGAGGATCCCGTCTATTATACGGATGGAATCCTTCCCCGGGAAGCTCTCCATCTCCCGATACTCGGGACTGTAGTACATCTCCGCCATGGCGTCCGCCGGCAGAAAGTTCAGGGTCGCCCCCAGATAGTGCTGCATAAATGCCTGGTAATTGCTCCCCGTGTACAGCAGCTGATCCCCGCTCATGCCGATCATGCCTCCGGTCACCTTCCCGGTGATATCCGTGAGCGGATAGGGCTCGTCCCCCACCACGCCCACCATGGCGATGGGAATCCCCCGGTAGTACCCTTCTGTCTGCTCAATCCGGTCCAGCAGCCGCAGACAGTAGGCGTAGGTCTTTTCATACTTCTTCTGCAGGTTGGAGTAGGCAATATTGTCCGTCACCGCAAAATTAAAGATCAGGATCCCCGCCCCCGCAAGCAGCCCCCACTCCCGCAGGCAGCCCCATCTGCCCTCTCCCCCGCCCCAGCGGCTCACAAAGGCCGTCAGCAGGATCGGGAAAAGCACCCACTGATACCGCATCAGCAGATGATAGGTCACCTGGGGGGACACCGCCAGGATCAGATTGGACGCAACGGGAATCCCGGCCGCCATCACACCCATTATAGCGAAAAACCATATACTCTTCCACCATTTTTTTCGCCGCGCCAGTCCCAGCACCGCCCCCAGGGCCATTATCCCCAGAAGCGCCAGGGCCGCCAGGGAAAAACCGTTGTTTATCAGCACCCGCCCCTTTAAGGTGAAGGCCGCAAAGTCCGTGTACATATGCCCAAGGACGGCAGACAGGCCGCCGCCCCCCTCTCCCGCCTGGTCAATCCCCTGGTAAGAGGCGAGCTCCTTCCCCTGGATCCACAAAAGAAGTCGGAGCATCCCATAGTAGCCCGCAGCCCCCAGGACGCCCATCTCCAGGTAGCGCAGGCTCTCCCGCAGCTTTGCCCGAAGATCTCTGCCGCTCATGGCCGCCATCCCCACGCCGTAGAGACACAGCAGGGCCGCGAAGGCCACATACGCCTGATAGATCCCCATGCTCAGGGCCAGGCAGAGGGCCCCCGCCGCCGGGCCGAAGCGCAGCTTCCTGGTCAGGAGAGGGGCCAGCACCGCCAAAAGCAGTCCCAGCATATATCCGTCCAGAGTAAACACATAGGCAAAGCCCGAGGCCAGGGCGGGGAAGGATACCAGCAGCCCTCCCACCAGGGCCGCAGTCCCGCTGCTTTTGATCTCCAAAAACTCTGCCAGGGCCGCCCCCGCCAGCCCCAGATAGAGCAGGCTTAAAAGCCCTATGAGCCAGGGCAGCGTATAGTAGGATGAGATCCCGCAGGCCACCGTGAGGAACCACCTGCCGGAGGTGATCATATTCTGGTCAAAGTACATGCTCGCCAGACCGTCATGGTTGGGAATGTCCCGCACCATCATGGGCAGATGGATCAGCAGGCCCAGGATCAAAACCGACCAAAAGGCGGCCCGCCACTGGGGTTTTACCTTCTGTTTCACAAGCCTCCCGGCTTCCGCAGGGCTCAGCATACCGTTCCTCCTTCTCAAAATATCCCCCCGGGGATCATCTATGGGTGTTCCCTCAGATACTCCCCCACGGCCCGGGCGATTTTCTCCCGGCCCGCCTGATTGGGATGGACCCCGTCCTCCGTGTAGAGCCTCCAGTCCTCATAGGACTCATGGGGATAAAAATCCTCGTACAGATTCAAAAATTCCAGGCCAAACTCCCCGCTCACCCGCTCCAGGGCGTCCGCATACTCCTTCAGATACCCTCCGCCAAACTGGATATCCTCGCAGGTCTTCCCGGTGTTCAGATACCAGTTGTAGGTTGGGCTGAGCACCAGCACCCGCAGGGAGGGTTCCTTCTCGCGAAGCAGCGCCAGGGAGGTGCGCAGGGCTCCCTCCACTGTGTATTTGTCAAAAGGATCCTCCGGGTTTGCGATGGGCGACCCGGCAAAGTAGTCGTTGGTCCCGTACTCCAGCACCAGCAGCTCCACCCGCGGCAGATCCAGGGCCTCCAGCCGGTCCACCAGCTCCCCGAAGCTCTCCGTCCCGTTCTCCCGGACCGTCACATTCTTCTGCACGCCAAAATCCCGGTACACCAGGGCCTCAGTGAGGCCCTCCAGAGAGAGCGCATCCTTCATAACGGTGTCCCGGTGCTCCCTGTTCTGACAGCTCAG
Organism: uncultured Acetatifactor sp.; assembly: GCA_947625475.1. Taxonomy (GTDB): domain Bacteria; phylum Bacillota; class Clostridia; order Lachnospirales; family Lachnospiraceae; genus Acetatifactor. The sequence goes on along the minus strand of CANQOL010000013.1, from coordinate 52,947 downwards.
GGTCGTGCCGCCAAGGGCCCCGTTGAACACCCTTTTCCCTGCGGCCTGCTCCAGAAGGGCCGTCACGGAGGTCTCGTCCCTGCACTTTCCCGCGATACTGTCCCCCAAGAACAGAATGTCCGCCTCCAAAACCCTTCCCGGGCGGCCCAGGGCGGAAAGGAGCCCCAGTCCCATCAAAAGAAGCGCAAGGAGCAGCGCCCCCAAAAGGCCCTGCCAAAGCCGGATCCCCGCCGATCCCCTCTGCCGTTGTCCGCGTCCGCTCTCTCTCATGTCCTCTCCTATGCCGCCCTCTCTACTCTCCCGCCAGCTCCCGAAGGATCCCGGCGATCCGCCGGGCCCCCCGGCCGTCCACCAGGGCCTTCCCCCTTTGGGATCCGGCCCGCCTGCGGTCCGGATCCCGGACAAGGGCCCGTACCTCTCCGGCCATCCGGGAGAGGGTCTCCCGGGGCTGCCTGTGATAAGCCCCCGCGAAGCCCCCCACGCCCTCCCGGCCCATGTACTCCGTCAGGGCCTCCTGATTGGGGGCACAGGAAAAGCACACAAAGGGAAGTCCCAGGGCGCAGAGCTCGTACACGGTGGTGCCCCCCGCGGTGACCGCCAGATCGCACCGGGCCATGAGCCCCGCCATATCCTGCACATCCCTGTGAAGGGCCACATTCCCCTTCCCGGAGATCTCCCTCTCCAGCGCCTGGCTGCCCGGATGATACCTGCCCAAAACCAGATGATACTCATAGGCCGGATCCCACAGGCTCTCCAGTATCCGCCCGGTGATGTTCTCCGGATCCCCGCCTCCCACGGTGATCAGGATCTCCCGGACCCTGTCCCGGACCTGATAGGGCTGCTCCAAAAACCGGGGCCGGACGGGAATATAGTCCCCTCCCAGGAAAAGGCGCCGGGCCCCCTGCCCCGGCCCGGAGACATACATCTCCTTCCGGGCATACACATTGTAGTTGATCAGGGCGTCCGCCGGCCAGCTTTTCAGGGCCATATCGTCCAGCAGAGCCACCGGGGCAAAGCGCCCCAGGGCCTTCAGATACCCTTCCGTCACAAAATAGCTGTCCGCCAGGATTGCCCCGGGGGCGCCGGGCAGCTCCCCGAGAAGCCCTTCCCAGGCGGGAAGCTCCCCCTCCAGATCCCGGCTGTCCGTGTGCAGCACCAGGGCCCGATAGCCCCGGGCGGACACAAAATCCCCGGACTCACCGTCCGCGCAGACAAAGAGGATCTCCTTCTCCCCGGCTTTCCCCGCGCCGGCAGAAGGCCTCTCAGGCTCACGCCTCAGGGCGTCCGCAACCGTCAGGCACCGCATCAGATGGCCGGCCCCCGCCTTCGCTCCCCCGTCCGCCCGGATCAGGATCATGAGAAATCCACCAGATCCCAGGACATGGGGGTGCCTAAGGGGGCGTCCCGGGTGATCTTCTTTCCCAGAATATCCTCATAATACTTGGTGTGGAGGCCGCAGGAGGGCCGGACGGAGCGGAGGTTCTCCGGGGTAAAGACCTCCCCCGCCCTCATATCCCTGGCCACAAACAGGCTGCGGGCATGGTCCCGGCTGTGGATCTGTCTGTCCGTCAGCTCATAGGTCACCCTTCCCAGAGCCTTTTCCACCGTGCGGATCCCCTCCACCATGCTCCGAAACTCCTCCGGCTCCATGGAAAAGGCCCCGTCGGCCCCTCCGTCGCTCCTTCGCAGGGTCAGGTGCTTTTCCACCACTCTGGCCCCCAGGGCCGCTCCCGCCACCGCCACGGCGGTTCCCATGGTGTGGTCGGACAGGCCCGTCAGACAGTCAAAGGTCTCTCCCATGTGGGGCATGGTCCGCAGATTGATATCCTCATAGGGCGTAGGGTAGGCCGAAGAACACTTGAGCAGGATCACATCCCGGTTGCCCTCCTCCTGACAGGTGCGCATGGCCAGCTCGATATCCGCCAGATAGGCCACCCCCGTGGAGAAGATCATGGGCTTGCCCAGCCTGGCGATCTTGCGTATCAGGGGGATATCGTTGATCTCAAAGGAGGCAATCTTGTAGGCGGGCACGTTCATCTGCTCCAGGAAATCCACGCTGGTGGGGTCAAAGGGGGAGGAAAAGAAGAGAAGGCCCAGCTCCCCGGCAATTTTTTGCAGCTTCGGCTGCCACTCCCAGGGGGTGTAGGCGGACTCGTACAGCTTATGGAGCGTGGTCCCGTCCCAGATGGTGCCCTGGGTAATCTGGAAACAGGGGGCGTCGCTGTCAAGGGTGATGGTATCCGGCAGGTAGGTCTGCACCTTCACCGCGTCCGCACCCGCCTCCCTGGCCGCCCGCATCAGCTCCACCGCCCGGTCAAAGTCCATCAGGTGGTTGGCGCTCATCTCCGCCACAATAAACACCGGGGAATCCTGGCTGATTTTCCGGTTTCCTATATAAATCTCCTTGTTCATAGGCTTCTCCCTTCCTTTTTGGCCGGATCTAAACCGGGGGAAACAGAATCTTCTCGTACCGCTTCTGCCCCCGGATCTGCTCCCATCTCTCCCTTGTAATCCCCATAAAGGTCACGTCGTACCAGACGCCCTCCTTGCACACATGGGCCTTTTTTTCCTCCAAAATCTGGCTTCCGCACAGGAGGTGGAGCTGGATCACTCCCCGGTTCAGGGTAAAGATATCCCCCACCAGGGCCTTCTTTCCCAGCTCGCCGAAAATATAATCGTACAGGCTCATCTCCAGGGAGAGGGCCGTCTTGAGGCTCCGCAGCCTTTTCTCCCCCACATAGTAGGCCCAGCCCAGGACCCCGTCCGGCCGGGAGAGCCCCGTCAGATTGATGACGCCCGCCTCCTGGCCCTCCACCCGGATCATCCAGTAGCGCACGTCCGGGTTCTGACGGATGCCCTCCAGCCACCTTCTCTGCCCCTCCAGGGTGAGCTTGGGATTTGTGTTCATGTAGCGGGTGATCTCCGGGTCCATGCGCCAGTCCATGATCCTTTGCAGGTCCCCATCCTCCAGCCCCCGCAGCGTGACGCTCACAGCGCCCCCGCTTTCTCCAGAATCTGGGCCACGCAGTCTATCTCCACGGCTTCCTCCAGAGGGATGGAAATCCCCAGCTTTGCCTCCAGCTCCCCGATCAGCATCACATGGGCCAGAGAATCCCACTGCTCCACATCCTCCATCCGAGTGTTTTCCCCCACGGTTCCGGGGGGAACCTGCAGCACCTCTTCTATCAGGGCGATGATTTTTTCCTTCATAGCTTCTCCCTTCCGGGGCGTTTGTGCTCCGAGCCTCTTTCCGGTCTTAAGGTTCCTCCAGGATCTGTGCAAAATACTGGCGGGGAGGCCTGTCCGAGAAGCGGATTTCATACTCCTTCCCTCCCTGGGGCAGCTCCCGAAGCAGCCGGTATCCCAGCTTCTCATAGAGCTCCTCCACCGGCTTGTTCCTGGGGGTGGGCAGATAGCGCCCCACCGCTCCCGGATACCCCGCCGCCTGCAGATCCCTCTCCACGTCCTGGGCCAGGGCATACTCGATCCTGCGCCCCATCACCCGGCAGCTTAAGACAAATTCCTCCACCATGGGAAGCTCTCCCGACAGATCCACAATCAGGGCCCCCGTCACGCCGTTGTCCCCGAAGCAGTCCTCCACTCTATAAAGATACACCCTTTTGGTGTTTTCTTCCACTATCTTTTGCATTTCCTCCCGCTGATAGCGCCGGGTGGTCAGATTAAACTGGTTGGTCTTGTTCACCAGCTGCACCAGCCGGTCCAGATGGCGGGCCGGATCCACCCGCGTGATGCGGATCTGAAGCCGGCGCAGATACTCCTCATAGTCCCCCGCCGTGCTCTGAAGCCGGTTCCTGGCGGCGTTTTGGGCGTACTGGCGGGTTTTCTCCCGGTCCTCCCCGGTGACAATGTCCTTCTCAAAATACATCCGGTATATCTCTGTCATGGCCCCCGCCAAATCCTCTGGTCTCTCCGGGAACTCCGGCACCGTCACCTGAGGGAGCCTTTGGCGCACCAGCTCCCGCTCCGCCGGGCTGTCGTCCCAGAACACAAAGGAATCCTCCCCCAGATTCAGCTCCCCGGCTATCTCCAGGATATTCCGGTCCTTGGGCTCCCAGTTGATCCGCCAGGCGGCGAAATCCTCCGGGCGCAGCACCATGTGGGGATGCTCCCGGATCAGCTCCAGGGCGTCCTCCTCATTGTTTTTGGAGACAATGGCCAGCAGCACCCCCGTCTCCTGCATCCTCCTGATCACCCTCTGGAGATTTTTGTAGGCCAGTCCCTCCCCCTCCTGGGACAGGGCAATGGGGCTTACGTCTCTCTCCCCCGCCAGGCCGCCCCACAGGGTGTTGTCCAGATCCAGCAGCAGCACCTTTTTGGGCACACGCCCGGGAAGCTGGGCCCGGTAGGCCAGCTCCTGCGCCAGGCGCCTCTGGGCCTCCCCCGAGTGGAGGATTTTCCCCATATACCAGGTTTTCAGGGAAAAGGCCGCCCCCTCCCCCATGCGGCAGATGAGATCGCGGTAGGGAAAGATCCGCACATTGGGATGGACCTCCCCAAGCCCCAGAAGGGCCTCCATCCACTGCCCCTCCAGCCTCTGGCGCGCCGCCGGCTCCAGCAGGCCCGCCTCCGGCCCCCACAGATAGGCGTCGGAGAGATAGTACAGCTTTCCGGGATCCAGGGCTCCCTCCAGGAGACCGAACCACTCCCTGATCCGGGCGGCGCTCTCCTTCGGCCCCGTCTCATGCTCCAAAAGCTCCATCAGATCCAGAATCAGGAAGGTAATCTGGGGATCAAAGCGCCGGTAGGAGGAACCGGGATCCAGCATCAGCCCCAGCTCGTTGCCGTAGCCCTCCCCCCGGTAGATTTCCCATTCCTTCTCAAGGAGGCGCACCACAAAGCTCATATTCACATTGGAAAGCAGCGCGATCCTAGGCTTCATCTCCCTCTCCCCTCAGCAGACGGTATTTGAGCTGGGCCAGCTCCCAGTCGGTCTGATTGTCAATATCCTGTACCTCCAGCTCCGAGAGCACATAGGGCAGGATATCCCCCACCATGAGCCTTCGGTTCTTTTGGAAGGAAGCCGTCCGAAACACATAGAACTGCCCCACATCGTGATAATGGGGCTCCAGATCCTGAGAGCGGCTGTCCAGGTACTGGGGGTACAAAAAGGCAAGCCTCCCCTCCCGGATCACCATGGCCCTCTGGGGGGGATAGGAGAAGGCCGTCACGGGAATCAGGGTGTCGGCCTGGGAGTCCGCAAGGCGCTTTACGGCGTCCCGCACCCGCTCCGGCGTCAGGAAGGGGGCCGTGGGGTAGATACAGCACCCCAGGTCAAAGCGCTCCCCCCGGCCCTCGTACTCCCCCAGCACCTCCAGCAGCACATCGTTGGTGGTGGCGAAGTCCCCCGCGGTCCTCTCACTCCGGTAAAAGGGCACCCGGGCCCCGTATTTTGCCGCGATTTCCCCGATTTCCTCATCGTCGGTGGAGACCATGACCTCGTCGAACACCCCGGCCCCCAGGGCCGCCTCTATGGAATAGGCCAGAATCGGCTTCCCGCAGAATTCCCTGATATTTTTCCGGGGGATTCTTTTGCTGCCCCCCCTGGCAGTGATAATGGCTATGCTCTTCACGCCTCTTTCCTCCCGCTCCTTCCCAGGGCCTTCTTTGCCCTGCGCACCCAGATTTTCAGCAGATACCACCAAAAGAACTGCCAGTCGGACTTGACCTGAAGCGCGATCAGGCTCTTCTGCTCCTGGCCGGTATATTTCTGATAGTAGGGATTCTCCTGAAAACGGGGAAACTCCTCCAGCACCCCTCTCTTCAGCTCCTTTACAAAGGAAAGCCTGGGGATTTTTACTCCCAGCATGTAGGAGAACAGGGTGACGGCGTAGTACAGCTCCGTAAAGCGGTACTCGATCTCCGGACCGTAGATCTGGGCGAAGCCCCGGCGCCGGCATTCCTCCAGCATCAGCCGGGCCGCCTGCATCCGGTCCCGGCATCTCTCCCGGGTCACCCTGTGCACCGTGGAGGCCTGATGCTGGTAATAATAGTACAGGGGTTCCTCCACCTTTTCAAAATGCTGAAAATACAGGGCCCATACCGTCCCCGCGCAGTTGTCCTCGTAAAAGATCCCCTCCGGGAAATCCAGGCCGTTCTCCGTGATCACCTGCCGCCGGTAAATCTTGATCACCATGCTGCCGGGACGGATCAGCAGGCTCCTTCGCTTTTCAAGATCCACCGCTCCCGTCTGATCCAGGTGATTGTTCTGCACCGTCTCCCCCGGGGTGAAGGTGTGCTCTCTCACCAGGCAGTAATCGCAGCCCACCAGATCCGCCCCGCTCTCCCGGGCCTTCCCAAGCAGCTTTTCATAGCAGTCCGGGCTCACCCAGTCGTCGCTGTCCACAAAGCCTACCCACTCCCCCCGGGCCGCCGCCAGCCCCGTATTCTTGGCGCCCCCCTGGCGCTTGTTCACCGGGTGGGCGAACACCCGCACCAGTCCCGGATAGCGGCTCTCATACTCCCGCAGCACCTCAAGGGAGCCGTCCGTGGAGGCGTCGTCCACCGCCAAAATCTCGTAGGGCACTCCCTTTTCCCGAAGGGTCTGGTTCACCAGGCTCTCCAGGCAGAACCGGAGCTTCCCCTCCCCCTCCATATTGTAGACAGGCACAATCACACTGAGCTTCAAAGGGCCGCCCCCTCTCCCCGCTCCAAAAGGGCCTTCCCGTTTTCCACCCGGTACACCAGATCGCACTTTTCAATGGTCTGGAGCCGGTGGGCAATGATAATCAGGGTCTTATGGCCGTGGAGCCGGTTGATGGCCTCCATGATGGCGGCCTCCGTATCGTTGTCCAGAGCGGAGGTGGCCTCGTCCAGGATCAGCACCTCCGGATCGTTGTACAGGGCCCTGGCAATGCCGATCCTCTGGCGCTGGCCCCCGGAGAGCCGGATGCCCCGCTCCCCGATGCCCGTATCCAGCCCCTCCGGCAGGGTCTTCACAAAGCTGTCCAGCTGGGCCTCCCGGAGCACCTCCCAGAGGCGGTTTTCGTCGATCTTTTCCTCCGGCACGCCGAAGGCCACGTTGCGCCGGATGGTGTCGTCCAGCATAAAGATCATCTGGGGGATGTAGCCCACATTCTTCAGCCAGGCCCGGTAGCGGGTCTTTACGTCCACCCCGTCCGCCAGGATCGCTCCCTCCCGCACCTGCAGAAGGCCCAGCAGCACATCCACCAGGGTGCTCTTGCCGGCCCCGGAGGTGCCCACGATCCCCACGCTCTTTCCGATGGGCACCGTCAGCTCCGCCCGGTCAAGGATCAGCTTCCGGGTGCCCGGGTAGGCGTAGGTGATCCCCTTTAACCGGATGCTCTCACGGACCGGCAGCTTTTCGTCGCTGTCGGTGGCGTAGGACATGTCCACCTTCTCCCCGCTGATCTCGTCCTGGAGATTGTCGCTGACCCCCATAAAGAAGGGCTCAAAGTAGGAGATATTGTTGATCTGATTGTTGATCCGGTTCACACAGGGAAGGAGCACCAAGGCCGCCGCCGCAAAGGTGGTGATGGTCTGCATCATATCCCCGCTGTCCACCCCTGTCAGCACCATAAACAGCATGTAGCCGATCATGCAGATCACGCAGACCGTCTCAATCAGGAGCTTGGGCACATTGTTGTAGAGGCTGTACTTCTGCACCGCCTCCACGTAGCCCCTGCCGCACTTGACATATTCCTCCACAAAATACTGCTCCTTGCAGGAGATCTTCACCTCCTTGATGCCCTGCACCGTCTGGGAGATCCACTTAAACAGCCCGCTGTAGTAATTCTGGTTGTCCTCCCCGGCCTTGTGCAGGATGGGCTTTAACACCTTTTTGATCACCACCAGCAGAAGGATCAGCACCCCCGCGATCAGCACCGTCATGGCCGCGTCCCGGAGGAAGCAGAAGGCCGCCAGGAACACAAACACAATGCCATCGGAGGCAAGCTGGAGCAGCGCCAGGATCAGGGCGTACATATTGTTCACGTCGGAGGTAATGCTCCGCTGGACCACCGCCGTGTCCGCGCTCAGATAAAATTCATAGCCCCTGCGCAGATAATTTTTCATCATCCGCTCGGAGGTGCGGAACTGATTGGTGTACACAAAGGCCAGGGTCAGCTTCTGCTGGAAATAAAGGAAGGCGTTCTTTAAGATAAACACCAGAATCAAAGCCAGCATGACCAGCACGGTAAAGCGGGTTACACTCCCTCCCCCCAGCAGACGGTACAGGTCGTTGAGCAGCCCCTCCTTCAGGATGGCCTCCCGGTCCATGACCACCTGGACCACGGGCAGGATCATGCCCACCCCCGCCGTCTGCAGGCCGGCGCCGATGATCATCAGCACCACCAGGCCCGCCATGGCGCGCTTCTGCCTCTTGTCCAGGAGAACATTCAACTTCTTTAATATCTGTCTCATACCGCCGTCCTTCCTGTCAGATCTGTTCGTTCTGCCGGTGGACCAGAGGGTCCTCGTACCGGTCCATAAAATCCTCCCCCAGCCGCACCAGCTCGTCCGCAATCTGCAGGGACTTGATCTCCGTCAGCACCCCCACCACCTTGCGGAAGTGAAGCCCCGGGAAGAAATTCAGCATCTCCATGGGCATGGTAGGGTCAAACTGGGGATACTCCGGGAAAAGGGCCCTGTAGTCCAGCTCGTCCCGGGGATGAGGCTTTAAAAAGACCTTTCCCTCCCCGGAAAACTGCCGGATAATGTCCCGGAAGATCCTCTCCCGGATCTCCAAGGTACAAAGGGGGTCCGTGAGAATCAAAATCTTGTCCCCCACGCCCTCGCTCTCCCGGATCTGGCGCTTCAGCCCCTCCAAGTCCCTGACAAAGGCCTTCAGGATCAGATCCCTGTCCTCCTGGGTCAGCCGGTCCGTCAGCTCCCGTCGGGACTGCTGGATATACTTGGGGCAGGGATATTTGAGCAGGGAAATGTCGTTGACCTCCATGTCCAGACAGTATTTGCCGTAACCGTTCTGAATAAAGATCAGGTTGCAGGTGTTGGACAGAAATGCCTTCAAGCCGAAATGCCCCCGATTGTCGTACCGGGCGGCGTCATAGTTCTTCAAGCAGTTGAGGCCGTCCTCCAGGGCGTGGTACGGGATGCGGTACTGATTCAGATAAAAGCCGATGGGGTCCGAATCGCAGTACACATAGATATCCCCGTACTCCCTCAGGTCAACGGGCACATCCGGGGCCAGGGCCCTGGCAAACTTCCGGGTAAAGAGGATCCGGTTCCAGAGATTGACCGCCAGATTCCCGCTGTCCCTGCGGTATCTGGCCAGCTGGGGGAAGGCCGTATCCCTCTTTTCGTCGTACTCAAACACCGCCTCAAAAAGCCCCGTGCTCTCCACCCTCTCCTTCAGGCGCTCAAAATTGTTGGAGAGGCGGCTCAGGATCAGAGAGGCGCCCCCCCTCTTTTCCCTGGGAAGATTCAATTCCTTCAAAAAAGATACATACACATGGTAATAGGTGTGGCAGATATAGATCCTGTCCTTCATCTCGAAAACATACACCTCCGGGCCGCGGCTCCTCTTCATAAGCATATCTTTCTTAATAGTATCACATTCCCGTAAATTAGAAAAGTTGTTTTTTGGAAGTTGTCCCGATGCCCGCCTTGTAAAGAGTATTTCCGGGTGCTATAATGAAAACAAAAAAGGCCGGTGCCACACCGGACCGAAAGGACGGCTCATATGGAAAAATTGGCGATTCTGGGAGGAAAGCCGGTGCGCCCCGCCCCCATCAGCTACGGCAGACATTATATTGACGAGGACGATATCCGGGCGGTGACGGAAGTCCTGCGAAAGGGGGACCTGACCTGCGGCCCCAAAATCAGGGAGCTGGAGGAAAAGCTCTGCCGCATCACCGGGGCCAGATACTGTGTGGCCGTCAGCAGCGGCACCGCCGCCCTGCACATAGCCGCCATGGCGGCTCAGATCGGCCCGGGGGACGAGGTGATCACCACCCCCATCACCTTTGCGGCCAGCGCAAACTGCGTCCTCTACTGCGGCGGACGCCCCGTGTTCGCGGACATCGACCCGGCCACCTACAACATTGACCCGGACTCCATCCGCGCCTGTATCACCCCCCGCACCAGGGCGGTGATCGCAGTGGACTTTACCGGCCAGGCCGTCCGGCTGGATGAAATCCGGGAAATCTGCCGGGAGCATCACCTGACCCTGATCGAGGACGCCGCCCACGCCATAGGGACCCGCTATAAGGGCCGGCCTGTGGGGAGCCTCTCCGATATGACCGCCTTCAGCTTCCACCCGGTAAAGACCGTCACTGCCGGGGAGGGCGGCGCCGTCACCACCGACAGCAGGGAGCTCTACGACCGGCTTGTGCTGGCCCGCAGCCACGGCATCACCCGGGACCGGTCCCAGATGGTCCATCCCACCGACGATCCCTGGTACAACGAGCAGGCGGGCCTCGGCTACAACTACCGCATGACGGATTTCCAGGCGGCCCTGCTGATCAGCCAGCTGGACAAGCTCCCTCTCTTTTCCCGCCGCCGGGGAGAGATCGTCCGGCGCTACGACCGGGCATTCCGGGCCATGCCCCAGATCCAGGTTCAGGAGGAAATCCCGGAGTCGGACACCACCCGGCATTTATACATCCTGCGGCTTAGGAGCCATACCTTAAGGTGCAGCCGCCGGGAATTCTTCGACGCGCTGCACGGGGAAAACATCTATTCCCAGGTTCACTATCTGCCCGTATACTGGCACTCCTACTACGAGTCCTTAGGATACCCGAAGGGCCTGTGTCCCAACGCGGAGGCATACTACCGGGAGGTTATGAGCCTGCCCCTGTTCTACTCTATGACCGACGGGGACGCAGAGAGCGTCATCGCCGCCGTCAAAAAGATTGTGGACTACTACCGGAAATGACGGCCGGCAGCCCTCTCCTTCCGGACTCAGTAGTACAGGAAGCCCGCCAGGCTGTTCTTAAAGTAAAGCAGCCCGCAGCCAAGATGCCAGAGAAGGACGAGCCACTCCCCCGCCAGAAGAGGCAGGGGCTTCTCCCGCCTGACCGTACTTTTTACCAGCACTATGACCGCCCCCGTGAAGGCAAAGAAAAGCCCGTGCATATATCCCCAGGAGAAATTGAAATCCTGCATGCGCTCCCCCTTCTCATACAGAAGCATGGCCATGGCCGTCCCCATCAGGAGAATCTGCAGAGAGAAGCGGTAGACCGTATCCCTCCGGATCTGCCGGTGATGAAACACAAACACCGTCAGCGGGAAGGCCAGCGCCAGCAGCAGGGCCAGCGGGATATTGCCGCAGTGGAGGCTCCACACCTTCAAAAAGCCGAAGCCCATACCGGATTCCCCGCTCTCGTCCGGTCCGAACACTCCAAAAAACTGATACAAAAGATCCGCAAAGGTGGGGATGAACATAAGCCCCAGGTACAGGGTGGGCCGGAAATTGGCGAAACGGCTGCGAAACAGTCTCCAGAGCATGATCAGGCCGGCCGCCCCCACCAGTACGATGGTAAAGCTGGGCTTGGCCAGAGTGGCAAGCAGCAGGGAAAGGCCAAACAGCAGTCCCTTTTTCCAGGAAAAGCCCTTCTCATACTCCCCCAGCAGCTCCCCGAACTGAAAGAAGGCCGCAATGGCAAAGGGCCTGGCAGCCATATAGGTGGCGTTGTGGTAAGGATTGGGTGTGAAAACCCCCTTGTAGCGATGGGCGATCCCCGGCAGCTGTATCCCCGTCACGGGAAAGAGCATGGACACAAAAAACAGGGCGAAGGTCAGAAACGTAATCAGCGCCCGCAGTCCGCCCTCCCCTCCCGGCAGGAAGCCCCCCTCTTTCCCACACGGCAGAGCGCCCTCTCTCCCGATCAGGTTCTTCTGCAGGTAATATTTCATCACCGCCACGGCGCCGCTGTTCAAAATCACCAGGGCCGTCACCATAGCCGTCTCCGGCCCCATAAACAGATGAAAAAAGGCCCCCAGCTTGAAAAACAGGGGATAGGGATATACACACTCATGGTACAGTCCCTGCATCACCAGAATATAAACCCTCAAATCCGAGTGAAAGCTCTGCTCGCTCCCAAACGCCTGATGATAAAACAGCCAGGCCGTCACTCCGGTGTACGCCGCCAGCAATATGCCGAAAATGCCCCAGTCCGCCAGGACCATTCTTTTCCTTCTGTCTCTCAAAACGCTTCTCCCTTCCGTCTTCCTATTTTATGCGGTACACACACACACTGCCGTCCTCTCCCAGCAGCTCCCATCCGGCCTCTTTGCACATCCTCTGCAGCTCTCCCCCCGCGGGGACCGTCAGATACCGGCTCTGCAGGCTCTCAAAATGCTCCCTCACATAGGTTTCCTCACAGCAGCTGATCCCAAAGCCCTCCGGCAGGGCGTACAGGATCTGCCAGTCCGTGAGGCGCGTCCCGCCGCCGGCCGGATCCGTCTCGGCAAACACCCAGATCACCACATTCTCAAAGCTGGGCACCCCTTCCGTCTCCAGCGTCATTTCCCGGGCAAAGGTCTCCCTCCATGCCTCCACCTGCCGGACCCTCTCCGGATTCCGGAAAGGGATCTGATAATCGTAGGCCGAGACCGCCTTCACCGAAAACAGGTACACGCAGACCAGCCCCAGGATCACCGTCTTCTTGTAAAATCTTGTCTCCATCAGGCTCACGGCAAAAATCCCCGCCGCCATAAAGGTCAGAAGATGCTTGCTGCCCTCCTTCATCTTGTACATCAGCAGGATTGCGGCCAGCATGGACAGATAACAGAAGGCCAGATATCCGTTCCGGATCAGAGCCGATTTTCTCCCCCGCCGGAAATCCTGGACCGACTGCCACACAAGCAGGGCCAGCAGAAGCAGAAAGGCCGCGAAGACCGCACCCTCCGCGATCCCGCTTCGCAGGCCCTCCAGGGTGAGCGCCAGGAAGGTTCTCCCCTCGTAGAACAGCTTCACCAAAATCCCCTTCAGGCCCGCCAGAATATGGCCCTGGGCAAAGGGCTCGAGCCACCCGGTCTGAAACAGAGGGGTAAAGTAGGCCGCTCCCAGATAATGCTTGATCCCCCCGTAGGCTCCCGCCGTCAGCCCAAAGATCAGGGCAGAGAGCGCCGCCCCCGCCCATTTCTTCTGCCGGATGAGGGCCCCCATGGGGAACAGCAGCATCAGGATCAGGTAGGGCCGCATCAGGGTCATCCCCGCGGCCAGCACAAAGAGGGCCGCCAGCACCCCCCGGCCCTTCCCCTCCAGATAACGGGTCATCAGGGCCAGATAGAGGATCATCAGGCTAAAGCAGATCACCTCCGGCATCCCGGAGAGCATGTATCTGGTAAAGGGGGTAAAGACACTGTACAGGAGGGCCAGAAGCCCCAGCTGCTTCCAGGAGGGCTTTACCAGCAGCACAAACAGGAACATGGCCAAAGTCATCAAAAGGATATTGCAGAAAACAGGGCTTTGCAGACCCCAGCCGAAGACGAGCCCAAACAGCACCCAGGGCAGCACCAGCACCGGGCTCCAGGCCGCGAAGGACAGCTGCAGGGCATGGCTTTCGTTGAAGCCGAAATACCCATAGGGATACCCATGGGCCAAAATCCCCTCCACCTGCTTGTAATAGAAAAGCTCGTCGTTCCACTCCGATGCGGGCAGGTACACCTCCAAAAGGGAGCGTCCCTCCAGAGCGCATGCTGCCAGAGCGCACAGAAGAGGCAGCAGAGCCATCCCCGCCGCCTGCGCCAAAACCCTTCCGTTATCTCTAAGAAATTTCTTCATCCTGCTTCTCCCAGTTAAACCGCTCCCGGATCACATACTGGGGCGAGTTGTTCAGGCTGATATAAATTCTGCCGATATACTCCCCGATCAGTCCCAGCATCAGCATGATCATCCCCCCAAAAAACACCAGGGCAGACATGAGGGCGCTGAAGCCCATGGGCACCGCCGGGTTGACCAGGCGCTTTACGATGGTGTACAGTCCGTACAAAAACCCCGCGCAGGCGCTGAGCGCCCCCACACAGGTGGCAATCCGCAGAGGTTTGACGGAGAAGGCGGTGAAGCCGTTCATCCACAGGCCCAGCAGCTTTTTCAGGGTATAGCCCGAGGCCCCCTCCTTCCTCTCCCTGTGGCAGACCGGCACATTGACAATGTTTTTCGTGGTTCTGAGCACCAGGCCGATCACATAGGGATAGGAGTTCTCATACCGGATCATATCCTCTGCCACAAAGCGCCTGACCGCGAAGTAGCTGGAGATATACAGCCCGGAGGGCTTGTCCAGCAGGATCCGGAGCATAAGCTCGTTGACCCGGCTGCCCAGGTTGCGGAAGGAGGAATGCTGCTTGTGGTCATACCGGGCGTACACCGCGTCGGCTCCCTCTTCCAGGACCTCCAGCAGCTTTCCCACCTCGTCGGCGGGCGTCTGGCCGTCGTCGTCCAGACAGACCACATAGTCCCCGCTGCTGCCCCGCAGCCCCGCCATCAGGGCCGCGTGCTGGCCAAAATTTCTGGCAAAGCTGATCCCCCTTACATAAGGCTTCTCCCTGCAGAGCCTTCGGATCACTTCCCCGGTCCCATCCGGGGAACAGTCGTTGACCAGGATCAGCTCAAAGCTGTACCTCTCCCCCAGCGCCTCTCCCCTCATGGTGTCCTCTATCTCCCCCACCACATGCTCCAGCGTATGCTCCGAGCGGTAGCAGGGAATTACAAAGCTGACCTTCTTTTTCATACGGTTCCCTCTTGCCCGATCCGGCGGGCGTCCGTCTCTTTTCCTGTTCCCTCTTTCAGTCCTCTGCCGCTTCCCCGGGATTCAGGATCCCCATCAGGACGATATCCCGGTACTTCCCCCGGACGTACACGTCGTCCCTCAAACATGCCTCCCTCTGAAAGCCGGCCTTCTCGTAGCTGCGGATCGCGGGCTCATTGTCCGCGTACACCCGCAGGAACACCCGGTGCAGAGAAAGCTCCCCGAAGGCGTATTCCAGCATCAGCCGGGCGGCGCAGGTCCCATAGCCCTTTCCCCGGGCCTGTTCCTCCCCGATAAAGATCCCGTACTCCGCCTTTCGGTGCCTTCGGTCAATATCCCGCAGATACACGCTCCCCACAGGGCGGCCGTCCGGCCTCTCACAGATGATCTTCTGCACCGCCCTGCCGGTCTCCACCATGGTGCGGATCCAGTTTTCGTGGCTCTCCCGGGTAAAGAGCTCCTGATAAATAAAATTGCGCCTGACGCTCTCCCGGTTGCGCCAGTCCACGATCCGGTCCGTATCCTCCCGGGTCATATCCCGCAGGCAGACCGGCTCCTTCTCCCTGGGTTCATTCACAGTCTATCATCCTTTCCCTTCGGGTTACAGGTAGTCCTTATTACCGTGCGCCGCCAGGCGCACATGGAATCAAGAATCCACAGATGCTCTTTCATTATCCCATCTCGGCTGGCGCCTCGATGGGATACTCGTCAAGCACCGATTGCCGCAAGCGCCATCGGTGCTTTCCTCGCTATTATACCACATCCTTCCACACCTATGCAACCCGGCCCTTCTCAGGGCGCCCACAGGGTCTCATAGTCAAAATCTCTGGCCAGCTCGTACATATGCGTCAGATGCCCCTCATAGTTTTCCCGGGTCAGCAGATTCCTTCCGTCTCTGATGCACTCGAAAATATAGCGGTTGTACTCCGGTCTGTGGTGGCTGGGATCCCTGTAATTTTCCAGGTTCGTGATCAGCTCCTCCTCATCCTGGAAATAGTAAATCTTCACATTCTCATAAGACAGCAGGGTCTCGATGGCGTACCGGTATATCGCGACCGTATCCTCCAGCTCCCCCTTCAGCACCTCCTGCTCCCAGTAGAGCATACTGTAGGGGGGAATCTCAATCACAAACTCCGTGTCCTCATGTCCCTCGATAAAAGGAAGGATATTCTCCAGATTCTCCCGGCAGACCCTCAGCTTTTCATCCAGCGTCCCCTGGCTGAGCGCCGCCACGGCTCCCCCTTCCTCGCGCTTCTTTTTTGCCTCCAGCATCAGTTCCTTGGTATATCGGCAGGAATCCAGGGCCGTCTTCCTGCCGAACAGATTATCCTCTTCCCAGGTGTAAGCCGAATCCACATTGTCCGCAACACCCTTCAGCGCCTTCAGGACCCGGTCCAGCCCAAGAACCAGGACATCATGGCTGAATACATACTGATAATCATTCCACAGGTTCTCATCGTACAGATACTCCGGTCGGTCCACATAGGGCGAAGTGCTCTCGCCGGTAAGCTGGTATGCGTTGATATCCATAAAAATATATTTGCGCTCCCGGACAAAGATCTGCTGAAAGATGGCCTTCAGATCGTCCGTCCGGGCCCCAGAGTATGAGAGCTTCATCGTTTTCCAGCCCAGTTCCCCGTCAAACCAGCCGGTATGAAAGTTTTCCGTCATGGAGGTGCCCACGATTGCGCTGTCGTAGGGCAGGTTTCTGGCGGCACCGGCGGTCTGGTACACCGCATTGTCCAGGACAATAGGGATCCCCAGCCAGGGAGCATGATAATGATAAAAGGGATCTGTCACCGCCACAAAGCCTCCCGTCAGAAGCATTCCGCCCAAAAAGCACACCAAAATATATCTGCCAAGCCTGTAAAAGGTCTTCTTATCCTCCATATTTCTTCCCTTTTTCCTGTGTTCCTTCCGCTCTTTACAGAACCTTTAAAAGTTAAAGTAAATAAATTTCGACACCCGGGAGAGCCACAAAAAGGACCACACAAACAGGATCCCCAGTCCCAGAAAATAAGCGCCGCTCCGTATCTTCCTGGCCACAATCTGGTGGCTGGACGGCATTTTCACACAGACAAGCGTCCAAAACAAAAACCAGCCGGCAAGGGCTGTATGCCCGGCCCAGGTCAGCAGACCGCTCCGCGCCGTACTCTCCAGAAGTGTCATCCAGACCGTATTCCTGCTAAATGCCTCCAGCAGGAAGGACTGACAGAGCCCTCCCCCTCCCACAAATACACGTCTCAGCAGGACAAATGCCTGCCGGAAATACTCCGCCCGGAAGAACACCCAGGCCACATTCACAAACAGAAAGGTGGCACACCAAAGCAGCCCTCCCGGCAGACGGTCTATCCATTTCCGGCCCAGCCGGTACAGGATCATAGCGGCCCCGTGAAGCATCCCCCACAGCACGAAATTCCAGTCCGCCCCGTGCCAGAGGCCGCTCAGAGTAAATACAACGGCGATGTTGAGGCAGGTCCTTGCCATTCCCCTGCGGTTTCCCCCCAGAGGGATGTAGAGATATGTAGTCAGGAAGCGCGTCAGCGTTATATGCCAGCGCTTCCAGAAATCAGCGATGGTGACGGCCTTATAGGGGGAATCAAAATTCACCGGGATCCGGATATTAAAAAGTCTTCCCAGGCCCATGGCCATATCGCAGTAGCCGCTGAAATCAAAATAAATCTCCAGGGTAAAGGCCAGGATCGTGGCGCAGGCGCTCAGGCTGTTGAGCTGCGCCAAATTCTCATACCCGGCATCACAGATCCGGGCAAAGACGTCCGCAACCAGCACCTTTTTGGCAAAGCCCAGAATCAGGTATTCCAGCCCCTGAATCATGTTCCCATAGCGGATCCTTCGATTCTCCGGATCCGCAAACTGGGGGATCATCTCCTGGTGGAGCACAATGGGGCCCGCCACCAGCTGAGGGAAGAACGCCACAAACAGGGCGTACTCCAGCATCCCGTACCGCTTCATCCCGGGCTTGCCGCTGTCAATCAAAAAGGAGATCTGCTGGAAGGTAAAAAAGCTGATGCCCAGGGGCAGCGCTATATTCCTCAGCACAAAATCCGTGCCCAGGAAACGGTTGAAGTTTTGCAACACAAAGTTAAAATATTTAAAATAAAAGAGAAGTCCCAGATTTGCCAGGATCCCTGCCGCAAGCAGGCATCTGCCGGCCCGGGAGCCTCCAAGGCCCCCCACCAGAAGCCGGTGGAGAAGGTAATTTAAGCAGATG
This sequence comes from uncultured Acetatifactor sp., assembly GCA_947625475.1. GTDB lineage: Bacteria > Bacillota > Clostridia > Lachnospirales > Lachnospiraceae > Acetatifactor. The sequence goes on along the minus strand of CANQOL010000013.1, from coordinate 35,025 downwards.
CTCCCCAGCAGCAGGATACACAGCCTCCAGTCCCCATAGCCGTAAAAGCAAAAGGAGGCCGCAAGGAGCCATGCCTGGGCGGGCCAGCCCCTCCTAAGGCGGCCCAGCCCAAAGTACACGCACCATGTCACCGGCAGAAATAGGATTAAAAACACATAGGAATTAAACAACATCTGGAGTATTCTCCGTCCCTTTTATCTGTTCACCGTATAAACCGCAAAAACCCTGCCGCCCTCATTTTCCCCCGGGCAGACAATCCTGTCCACCTGGGTCAGCGCAGCCTCTCCAAACCGCTCCGACAAATACGCCTCCAGCCAGTCCGTCCCCCCATCCTCCCGTGCCACCAGATAAACATCCTCTGAGGCCAGCAGCGCCAGGGCCGCATCCTCCCCCCCGAACTGCTCCAGCCTCCGGCGCGCCAGCGGGCTCCCGGTCATCCACCCGCCCAGGAGCATCATGTTTTCCGCGTCCCGTTCATACTGCATGCCCCCGTAGCTCACCACAGAGAACACATCCAGCAGATACATTGCATCCTGCTGCCGTCCGCAGTACGCCTTCAGGGCATCCCACTCCCGCTGAAGCCTTACCTGTTCCTTCACTCTCCCGCTCACGTCCCGCCACTGCAGGGCGCCCGCCGTCAAAAGCCCCGCCAGCGCCAGCAGGATCAGGCATCCGGCAGGCCTGCCCGGGATGGCGGCCTTTCCCGGCCGGGATGGCGTCTTTTCCCCCGGGCCGCCTTCCTCCCTTTTCCCAGCCCCCTCTCCCAGGGTCTGCAAAAACAGTCCCAAGAGCACCGGGATCTCCAGCAGATACAGGGCAAGCGCCACTCTCTCCGGGAAACGGTCTCTCCAGATCAGATACACCCACACGGCGCTCCTGCCCGCTTCCAGGGCTCCCAGCAAAGCCAGTCTTCCCCATCGCCTGCCCGCCGCCGTCAGAACGGCCAGCGCCAGAAGCGCCCCCAGCCACACCCAGCTGCAGGGGGCCGTATCATAGCGGATACTGTTGTAGTATTTCCTCACGCACTGCCCCAGATAGGCCAGAGCCTCCCGTCCCTGCTCCTGATCTGCCCGCACCGCCCTGGCCGTCTCCCCCAGGGAGACCTCATCCTTCCCCAGCAGGAGGGTGTCATAAAGCTGCAGAATCCTCAGGCGGTTCTCATCCAGTCCCAGACGGCCCGGATCCTTCCCGTAACGTTTGGCAGAGAGGAAATCCGTGTAATCGTAGAGCTCGGTCCGCTCCGCATTATAGGCCAGATACTCCCGCCAATCCTCCTGCCGGTAGCACAGGCTGTGAATCAGCAGGCACACCGAGACCCCTCCCAGCGTCAGCGCCCAGCATATCAGCTGGGGCCGAAGCACCCTTTTGACCTGTCCGCCCGCCTTTCCGGCCGCCAGCTGCCAGAGCGTCACAAAGGCCGCGAAGGGAACGCTCAGGAAAAACACCTGGCTCCTGACCAGATAGGAAAGGATCAGCAGGCCGGCAGCCTTTCCCCATCTTCCTCCCGACAGGAGAAAAATCCCGCCCCCCGCCAGGACGGCGGCAGCCACTGTGTAGTGCAGATACACAAAATGGGGCAGCAGCAGGCCCGCCGCAAACAGGCCCCCCGGCAGGAGTACCTTCCAGAGGCGCCAGCCCCTCTCCCCGGCCAGCCGCCGCAGCTCCCCGGCGGCCAGCAGAATCACGGCGAAAAAACAGCCCCCAAAAAATACAGACAGCCAGGGAACCTGCCCCCAGATTCGGTAGAGCAGGCTTAAGAGCCCCGTGAGGGGATATCTCATATACACGGCATGTCCGTCCGGGCTCCCCGTGTAGGCGCCGGAGAGGATCTGCCGCATGGTCACATCGTCGTTCAGATAGTAGACGGGAGGGCACAGCAGGGCCGCAGCCGCCATGGCGGCCGCCGTCAGGGCAGCCGCAGCCGCCGAAAACAGCCAGGAAGCTTTTCCTTTCGCCTGCATCGTCTTCTCCTTCCCGCCGCCCGTCACTCTCGCGGGCCCCGCAGCTTATCTCCTTTTTCCCCGCACACCCGCATCAGCCGGTACTCAAAATCTCTCCTGTCCTTCGCCACCGTAACCTCCAGCATCATCCCCGTAAAAAGGGACTGAATGCCCGCCAGCACCAGAAAGCCGCAGACAATGAGAGTGGGGAACCTGGGCACCAGGCCGGTCAGAAGATACTCCCTCCCGATGGGCACAAAGAGCACCGCCGCCGCCAGTATCAGCAGAAGGGCCAGCATCCCGAAGCAGCGCATGGGCTTGTAATTTTTGTACAGCTGCAGCATTTTGCGCATCACCCGCATACCGTCCCGGTAGGTGTTGAGCTTGGAATGGCTCCCCTCGGGCCGGTCCCGGTACTGCACCACCACATTCTCCACCTGCATGTGATAATTCACAGCGTGTATGGTCATCTCCGTCTCGATCTCAAAGCCCTGGGAAAAGACGGGAAAGGTCTTGACAAACTCATAGGAGAAGGCCCGATACCCCGTCATGATATCCTTGATATCCGACTGAAACAGCCGGTTGACGCAGGTCCGCATGAGGCTGTTGCCGAAATTGTGGAAGGGTCTCTTGTTCTCCGTAAAGTAGGTGGAGGAAAGCCGGTCTCCCACCACCATATCCGCGTTGTGGGCCAGCACCCGCTCCGTCATCTCCCCGGCGCAGTCCAGGGGGTAGGTATCGTCCCCGTCGATCATCAGATAGCACTGGGCGTCGATCTCCCGGAACATCCGGCGGATCACATTGCCCTTGCCCTGACAGTATTCCCGGCGCACCACCGCCCCCGCCTCCCGGGCAATCCGGGCTGTCTGATCCGTAGAATTGTTGTCATACACATAGACCACCGCCTCCGGCAGGACGCCGAATACGTCTCCCACCACCTTCCCAATGGTCTTTTCCTCGTTGTAACAGGGTATCAGCACCGCTATCTTGTCCATATCCCTTCTCCTTACAGATCGCCTATATACTCCACAATGCGCCGCCCCAGCAGAAATCTTCCCCTCTCGTTGAGGTGGCAGCCGTCCGCGAGATACTCAGACTGATTGCTCCCGTCAATTCCCAGGCCTGCGTAATTATCCATGCACAGCACCGCTTCCTCCCGGGCCACCCGCCGCGCCGCCTCCACATAGTCCGTCAGGACGCCGCCGGCGGACCCGTTCCGCTCCGTTCCCCCCGAGAAATATTCGGTGTAGGTGGGAGTCATCACCAGAATCAGGGCCTCCGGGAAGCGTTCCCGCAGAGTGCGCACCCCCACACGCAGCGCCCCCTCATAGGTGCGGATATCACAGGGATCCTCCCCGCTGTCGGGAGAGTATCCATTGAAATAATCGTTCAGCCCAAACGCAACCACAAAACAATACCGTTTCCCCCGGTGGCCGTCTTCCTGATACTCCTTAAGCCCCTCCGCAAAGACACTGTCCGGCTCCAGGCCCGAGGCGTCCCCCTTCAGGAAGCGGTCCACCATCCGATTAAAGGAAAGAGGCATGTCCTCCGTCTCCGAAGCGGGCATTCCCCCCATGGAACAGTTGTAGGTCTGCGCCCCGGAAAGGCCGGCCGCCACCCCCGGCACGGAAAAGCTCCCCCTGTCGTTCGCCAGAGTGCTGTCCCCGAAGAAAACCATACACCAGTCCGACAGATCCGGATACACCGTGGGGGACTCCTTCTCCTGCTCCACCTGGGCCCTGAGCCGGTCAAACAGAATCTGGGCGTTCCCGGGCACAATCTGATACTCATGGTCGCAGAAGGCGAGCAGCAGAATCTTATGGGAAATCCAGGCATTGGTCTGCCCGTCCTCCAGGTAGTTCCCCGGATTGGCGATCAGCCACTGTTCCCCTCCCAGGAAATACAGCATCACATTTTCATAGGAATCCAGCTCCCGGATCAGCCTGCCGCAGGCCGCCAGCCGTTCCTCCATCTCTTCCCGGCTCAGGGCCGTCCACTCCGGCAGAGGCGGCGCCGGGAGCAGGATCTCAAAGCTCACATCCGGATTCTGGGACAGCCGGGAGAGCAGGGTCTCCCCCAGTCTTTTCTCCCAGGTTTCCTCACTCCTGCCCGCGTCCTCCCACAGAGCCGCCGGATCCAGCCCCAGGTAAAGATTCGTCACCGTCCCCGGGGACTCCAGGAGCTCCCCCAGATACCGGGAGAGCGTCCTCCAGCCCTTCACCGGCCGCCCGATTTTCATCACGTCCACCCCCCGATAGGCGGCAAAATCCGCCTCCTCGTAGGTGGAGATGTCATACATCGCCAAAAAGGCCCCCCGGTAGCCCCCCTCCCGGAAACGCCGTATCTCCCTCTGCCTCCAAAACCAGGGCAGGAACAGGGAAAGCGCCAGGGCAGCCGCCAGAGCGCCCAGGACAAGACACGCCCACAGTTTCCCGCTATGCCCCTTTCCCATCTCGTCCCCTCCCTTCCGGCCGGCTGTCTATTTTCCACTCCCGGATCCCGGCCGTCTATTTTCCATTCCCGGATTCCAGCCGTCTATTTTTCCCTCTCCGGATCCCGGCCGTCCATCTCCGGAAAAGCGCCGCGCAGCTTCTCTGGAAATAGTATCCCCCCGCCGCCATGTAGGGAATGAGCATCACCGCATAGGGCATCACATAGCGCCCCTTCGCCTCCCAGATGAGGCTGAAGAGCACCCCTCCGATCACCCCGATCAGGGGCAGGCATTTCCCGATCTCCCATTTTCGGAAGAGCCCCAGGGCCGCGAACAGGAATCCCCCCAGGTAGAGCACAAAGAGATACCGGTTCATAAAGTGCAGCACGCCCTGCTGGATTTCCCCCGCATAGGCGCTCTGCACCAGCCGGCCGGGAGGGGCGTCAAAATAGTGGGTCATAATCAGCCCCCCGAAGGTGCTCTCATTCCACTGCTCCAGCAGCTTAAAGCGATAAAATTCGTATGCCATATCCCGGTCTGCGGCGAACTCCTGCAGCCTTCCCCGGATGTACTCCCCGGCGATGGCCGAGGCCGCCTGAGGATCGCTCCCCGCCTGTCCCCGGAAGACGGAGTTGTTGTAGCCGTTGTAGACCCCCGCGCCCCCCCAGCTCTCCTGCATTCCCATGGCCACCCACATGATGGAGGGGATCCCCCCGCCGATTTCCTGGCCGGAGCGCTTCTCATAGATCCACTCCACCCCCCGGACGCTGCCAAGAGGGATGACTGCCAGCAAAAGAGCCAGAAGGAGCGCCTGCCACCTCAGATGCCGCAGGGCATACACCGCCAGCACAATACAGGCGGCAGTCACAAGGACCAGCGTGTTTTTCCGCACCAGCACCGCCGCCGTCACGATCAGGACCGCCAGCAGCCCGTACCTGGACTTTCGGGACTCCAGATATCTGTGCAGGCTCCAGATCCCCGCCAGCCCCATAGCGACGGAGCACACATCCCCGTACACAAAGCTCACATAATAAATCAGGGGGGCAAAGCAGGTCACCCCCGCCAGAGCGTACAGGCTGACTGCAGGCTCCTCAAAAAAGTCGTCCGCAATGCGGTAGGTCAAAAACAGGATCAGAAGCACCAGGGGAATATTCAGGTACTCCAGAAAGCGGTAGCTCTCCCAGATGCCCAGAAGTCCCTCGTAAAGGAAGATCAGCCCGTACTGATGGGGGTACATCTCCAGATAGCTGCGCATATCGCTGTAGTCTCCCCTGCGGAAGGCCAGGGCGTCATAATACACCTGCAGCTGATCCGAGTCCGGCATGAAATGGCCTGTGCCCACCCAATAGGCCAAAAACGCTCCCACCAGGGCCATATCCGCCAGGGCGAGCCAAAAAACCCTCCTGCGCTTCCTCTCCCGGCTCCCTCTGAGCAAAAGGGCCTGCACCGGGCCGGAAAGGGCCAGGATCCCCGCCCCCCACAGAAGGTTCCGGGGGATAGAGTCAAAGACCCCGTACACCTTCTCCTGGGTCAGATCCCTGGGAAAGTCGTGGGTGTATCTGGCGGCCCAAAAGGCAAACACAAAGAACAGAGCCGCCCCAATGAGCAGCACTGTCTTTACGCATATGTTCTCAAATACAACCCTTGCCCTCTCCATCGCTCTCCCTCTCCCAGGCAGACCCGGCAGCCTTGCCGCCTCACTTTTCCAGATCGATGGTCTTCAAAAGCTCCCGGATATCCTCCACAGAGAGCCACTGGGAATTGCTGCCCGAGCTGTAGGAGAAGTTTTCCGGCACCCGCTTTCCCGTGGGAACCGCCCTTCTCTGCTCGCTCCACACCATCTGCGGATATATAATGAAATGCTTGTCATATTCATAGGTGTTGGGGGCGTCCTCCACCGTGACCATAATCTCATGGAGCTTCTCCCCCACCCGGATCCCCACCTCCGGCATCCTGCAGCCGGGCAGCATGGCCTGGGCCAGATCCGTGACCTTGAAGGAAGGGATCTTGGAGATGAAGGTCTCGCCTCCCCTGGCTTCCTCCAGGGCCTTGATCACCAGCTCCACCCCCTGGCGCAGAGTGATCCAGAACCGGGTCATCCGGTAATCCGTAACGGGAAGCTCGGTCCCCCCGCTGCGGATGATATTGTGAAACATGGGGATCACAGAGCCCCGGCTTCCCGCCACATTGCCGTAGCGCACGATGGAAAAACAGATATCCTTGCTCCCCGCGTAGGCGTTCGCCGCAATAAACAGCTTGTCCGACACCAGCTTTGTGCCGCCGTAGAGGTTCACCGGGTTCACCGCCTTGTCGGTGGACAGGGCCACCACCTTCTTCACCCCCGCGTCCAGGGCGGCGTCGATCACGTTCTGAGCTCCCCCTATGTTGGTCTTGATGGCCTCCGCCGGATTGTACTCACAGGCCGGCACCTGCTTTAAGGCCGCCGCGTGAACCACATAGTCCACTCCCTCCAGGGCCCTTCTCAGCCGGTCCTTATCCCGCACATCCCCGATAAAGAAGCGGAGCCTGTCCAAATACTGCTTGAACTCATCCTGCATCAGGAACTGCTTAAACTCATCCCGTGAGTAAATGATGATCTTCCTCGGGTCATAGTTTTCCAGCACATAGCGGGTAAAGGCTTTGCCGAAGCTGCCCGTCCCCCCTGTGATCAAAATGGATTTATTGTTTAGCATTTCCTTTCCTCCTTGCCGACTGTTTTTGCTTCAAGCGCCGAACTGGCGCACCCTCTTCCGCGATTATAACATAGCTTCTTTCATATTGCAATTTTCACTTGCGTCCGCCTGTTTTCTCCCAAAAACACACCCGCAGCACAGATAGGCCCCCCAGAAGATTCCCATCAGGGTCAGAAAGGTCCTGAGAAGCGCCCTGCAGCCCGGAAGCCGGATATAACCCACCCCGCCGATCAGCTGCCCTCCGTCTCCAGACGCTCCAGGGAGGCTGTCACATCCTCACACCGTTTTCCGGCACCGGTCTCCCCCGCCGGGGAGAGGTCTTTTTGTACAAAATATAACAGCAGCAGCGTCACCTGTCCCGTATTCCAGGTGATCTCCAGGGCGCCGTACCCGAAAAACACCAAAAACACCAGCAGCCGGAAGAGATACCAGCCATTGTCCGGCTCCCTCCAGACCCCTCCTATGCTCCTGACCCCCAGCAGCACGGTCAAAACCAGGAACAAAAGCCCCGCCGGGATGCCGTAGTAAAAGGCCATCTGGATCCAGACATTCTGGGCATGGTAGGCGTGATAGTCCTCCGTGATCTGGAAAAATCCTTCCTCCAGCCTGTGGCCTCTCAGATTCAGATGCTCCAGATAGACCCGGTAAATGGCTTTTCGGACCTGGAGGGAGCTTACCGGGCCGTCCCCCCTGATCAGAGGCTCCTGCCCGGGGAGCCCTTCCCCCGGAGACGTCTCCTGAACGGAGAGCTCTTCCTCCGAAGACGCCTCCTGCCCGGGGAGCCCTTCCTCCGGAGATACCTCCTGCCCGGAGAGCCCCTTCGCCCCCTCCGCAGGGACGCCCTCCGCGTTCTCCCGGGTCCCTGGCGCGTCCTCCGTCTCCCCCGCCTGGCCGGAGCCCTCTTCCCCGCCTCCCGCGATCCGTCCGGCCGCAGTCTGCCAGAATTCCTGAAAGCTCACATATTTTTCCGAATCCCAGGGGTCGAAGGAGTGTACCCGGGAAGGGTCATACTCACTGCCCCACCACACCGGATGATGCAGGATGGCCGGCAGATACCGCGCCGAAAAAAATACCCCGGGGAAAAGAAGGACCGCAAGCATCCCCAGCAGAGCCGCCCGCAGGGCCCCCCGGCCAGCCCCCGGGCCGGGGCCCGTCCCCTCTCTCCTTTCCTTCCTGAACAGGACCGCCAGAAAGACCGCCGTGACAAAGACCGCCACAAGGAGGGCCGTCCTTGTCAGGGTCATAAAGAGGAATCCCAAAAGCCCCCCGGCCAGCACATAATAAGCCCCCAGGAAGACCGTCCGCCGCCTCCCCCTTTTTCTGCCCGTCCAGAGGAAGATTTCGGTGAGCACGGCCGCGTAGGCCGTCAGATACATCAGGGCGTTGTTGTTGCAGTTGTAGAAAAGGCCCTTGTAGCGGACCTCATCGTAGGGCCGGAACCCATAGGCGAAGGCCTGCAGGATCAAAAATCCCAGTATGACGCCGCTGAGGGCCCCCTCCCTGAGCTCCCTCTTCCGCTCCCGGCCGGGCTGGGTGAGATAAAAGGCGCCAAACAGCGCCAGATACCAGACCTGCCAGAGACTGCCCAGGGGCGAGAAGCACATCAGCAGGGTCATGAGGGTCCAGCAAAGGGCGGGCACAGCCCCCCTCCTGGACACACACAGCCTCCCTTCCCTGCGCTCCTGCAGGAGACGGATGGCAATCACTCCCAGACAGAGCACATTCAGGGTCCCGGTCAGAAACTGCCAGGGATAAATCCTGCCCGGATTCCGATACCAGAGAAGGGCCGCCCCCAGCGCCCCGGGGATCCACACAGACAGCCAGATCAGATAGGGCCTCGGCGAAATCCCCTTCCAGGAGAACTGGCTCAGGATCAGGAACGTCATCAGAAAGCCGATGCAGTTTACCGTGATCGCCCAATAGGCCCCCGCCAGGACCACCTGGGTCCAGTCTATCACCGTAAAGAGCGCGAACACGCCCGTATAGAGCAGGTACATGCCCTTCCCGCTCCCCGCCTTTTTTTCCTCCCCGAAGGCCCAGAATTTGTTCAGCACAAAATTCAGGGGCACCGTGACCGGCAGGCACAGCAGAGGTGCGATAAACTCAGAGAGATGCAGGCCCGACACCCAGAGTGTCAGGAGCGCGCCGTTCAAAAACAGCCCTGTGACGGAGTAGGACACATAGGTCCTAAGCAAAGCCCTCCAGAGATTCCTCCGTCCCCCTCCGGCGGCAAACACCAGCCGGTTATTCCAGTAAAAGGACCAGAGCACGCTCAAAAGGAAGGCGATCCCCTGGGCCGCCAGATAATCCCACTTGGGAAGCAGGGAAAATCTCTGCATGCCAAGGAGGCTGAGGGTATAGATCAGATAGTTGACCGCCGTGTTGCTCAGCCCCACCAGCCCGAATCGGATAAATTGTACTACCCACTCGCTCTTCCACAGTTCAAGCAGCTTCTTACCCATGCAGGAACTCCTCTGTCTGCTCATCCATGCAGGCCGCCGCATCCCCCCCTGTCAGATAAACCTTCGTCCACTCCACAGTCTTCTCCACCGCCGTCTCCACATTCCAGCGGGGCGTCCAGCCCAGTTCCCTCTTGATCCGGGAGCAGTCCAGCTTCAAAAAGCCCGCCTCATGGGGGCCGCCCTGCTGTCGGTCCTCCCACCCCAGGGCACTGCCAAAAATCTTCTCCCACTTCCGGCAGAACAGCGTCACCAGCTCCCCCGTAGTCAGGCAGTCCGCCTCGCCGGGGCCCACATTGTAGCTTCCCTCGTATTTCTTGTCCTCATACTGCCTCATGGCCAGCAGCAGATAGGCGCACACCGGCTCCAGCACATGCTGGTATGGCCTGGTGGAGCGGGGATTTCTCACCGGCACGGCCTCCCCCGCCCGGGCAGCACGGATACAGTCCGGTATGATCCTGTCCGCCGCGAAATCCCCTCCCCCAATCACATTGCCCGCTCTGACCGTGGAGACGGCCGTCTCCCTGTCCTGAAAAAAACAGCGCCGGTAGCTGGCCGTCACCAGCTCCGAGCAGGACTTGGAATTGGAGTAGGGGTCATATCCGTCCAGCTCTTCATTCTCCCGGTAGCCCCACTCCCACTCGCGGTTCCGGTACACCTTGTCGGTGGTCACATTGACAAAGGATCTGACGGAAGGGGTATTCCGGACACACTCCAGCACATGGACCGTCCCCATCACATTGGTCCCGTAGGTTCCCGCCGGATCCCGGTAGGACTCCCTCACTAGGGGCTGCGCCGCCATATGGATCACCACCTGGGGGCGGGTCTCATCAAACACCTCCCTCAGGCGCCCCAGGTCCCGCACATCCCCTCTGACGGAGCGCATCTGCCCCTCCAGGGCGCACAGATCGAAGAGGGCCGGCCGAGTGGGCGGCTCCAGGGCATAGCCTGTCACCTGCGCCCCCTGCTTCAGCAGAAGCCTGCACATCCAGGATCCCTTAAAGCCTGTGTGTCCTGTAATCAGCACTCTCTTATCCCGGTAAAAGGACAGATCCATGTCATCCTTCCTCCTTTTCCTTCTTCTCTTCCCCGAAATTGATCCGCTCCTCCTCCACCACCAGAGGCCGTTTCATGACCCGCCTGTTGATACTCAGAATATATTCCCCAATCAGCCCGATAAAAAACAGCTGCACGGAGCCCAGCACGCACACCGCCAGCAGGATGGGGATCGTGCCCGCCACAAAGCGGTCCCAGAAGATCAGCTTGTACACCAGATAAAACAGGGCGATCAGCAGGCTGACCGCGGAACAGCAGAAGCCTATGATGGTGGCCATGCGCAGCCCCACCTTGGTGTAGGAGGTAAAGCTGAGCATGGCGGCGTCATAGAGGGAGGCCCAGTTATTGTGAGTCTTCCCGGCCGCGCGCCTCTGCTGCTCATAGGGGATCTCCTTTCTCCTAAAGCCCAGCTCCGCCACAATCCCCCGAAGGAACGGGGTGGGGTCGTCCAGGCTCTTTAGCACCTCCAGGAATTTCCTGTCGTACAGTCCAAAGCCGGTAAAGTGCTCGATCTGCTCCACCGGGGACATCTTCTTGATCATCTTATAATAGCAGGTCCTGAAGAACCGCATCAGCTTATTTTCCCGGCTGGTGGTCTTGATCCCGCTGACGATGCGGTATCCCTTCTCCCATTCCTCCACAAACCGGGGCAGCAGCTCGATGGGATCCTGAAAATCGGCGCAGACCAAAATGGCGCAGTCCCCCTCCGCCTGGCACAGGCCGTAGTAGGGCGAGTTGAACTGCCCGAAATTCTTGGCGTTGAAGATGGCCTTGATCCTGGGGTTCCCCGCACAGATTTCCCGCAGCAGCCGCTGGGTGTTGTCCGTAGAGCAGTTGTCTATAAATAAGAGCTCATAATCGTAGGCGGACAGCTTTTCCCCCATCTCCTTCACAATGGCCTGGCTTAAGGGGACCACGTTCTCCTCCTCATTGTAGGTCGGCACCACAATACTGATCTTTTTCATACTCTATACTCCTTCCCGGCCAGCCCGGGCATCCCCCTGTCCCTTCATCCACTTCAGGACCCTGCCGATCCCCTCTTCAAAGGAGATCTCCGGCTGCCAGCCAAGCTCCCCGCAGAGCCGCTCCACGGAAGGGTTGGTGTGGACCATCCCCGTCTCCGGATAAGGCACGGTCCCATAGAGCAAAGGGCTGGCGCTCCCCGTCATCCGGTGCATGATCTCCACATACTCCCTCAGCCTCCTGGACTGTCCCGAGCCGAAATTGTAGATTCCCTGGGCCTCCTTGGAGAGCAGCAGCTGTGTCAGCGCCCGGACCGCATCCTCTATATAAAGGAAATCCCAGGACTGGACGCACTCGGTGAGCTCACAGCTCTGCCCCTTGAGCATATGCCGCAGGGTGGAGATCACCAGCGTCCCCTCGTAATCCCCCGGCCCGTACAGGCTGAAAAACCGGGGTTCGATGAGCCTTGCCCCCGCCTGGCGGCATCTGGCCGCGGCGTCCTGGTAAAACTTAAGCTTCCATATCCCATACTCTGTGTTGGGCCGGCATTCGTCGGTCTCCCTCACCTTCCTGTCCAGGGACTGGGGCCCATACTCCGCCTGGGATCCCGCCGTGACGATCACCCGGCAGCCCAGCCTCAGGAGGCTCTCCAGACAGTCCATGGAGCGGCGGTAATCCTCCGCCTGCCGCGCCCTCTCCTGCCGGGCCCTGCCCCTGCTGCCATCCCAGGCCAGCAAAACTCCGATGTCACAGCCCTCCCCGATCTCCCGGTCCAGGAAGCCGTAATCCTTCATCTCCATGCGGACCAGCCGCTGGGGCCTTGCCCCCGCCAGGAAGCGCTCTCCCTCTCCCCGCACCACTCCCCAGACCGCATGGCCCCGGGCGAGCAGGGAACGGCAAAGGCTCCTGCCGATAAAGCAGTCGGCCGCCGTTACCACAATCTTTTTCACAGACTGATCTCTCACAATAGCTCCTCAATGCGCCTGACAATCCCTCTGCTGTCCAGGCCGTAATATTCTCTCAGATATTCGGCGGAGCCGACCTCCTGGGTAAACTCGTCCCGCAGGCCAAGCCTCACCAGCCTGGCGCCGGCCCCCGCCTCCGCCAAAATCTCCGCCACCGCGCCTCCCAGGCCTCCCAGAATATTGTGTTCCTCCACCGTGACCACATATTCGTTCTCAGCGCCAAGCCGCACAATCCCCTCCCGGTCGATGGGCTTTATCGCAGGCACCGAATATGCCTCCACCCGGGCGCGGCCCTGGAGCAGAGCCGCCGCTCTCTCCACCTGGGGCACCACCGTTCCGGTGCCCAGCAGGGCCGCCCTGGGGAGCCCGCCGCCGGCCTCCCTCCGGGGGGCTTCCTCCGGTATCTTCAGCCGGAGCAGCCTGCGGATATCCCCCTGTTCATGGGACACCTTCGGCTCCCCTCCGTGTCCCAGCCGGATGTACACGGGCCCCTCCGTCTCTATGGCCAGCCGGACCGCCTCCGCCGTCTCCGCGGCGTCCGCAGGCGCCAGGACCGTCATCCCGGGGATGGCCCTCATGACCGCCAGATCCTCCGTGGCGTGATGACTCATCCCAAGGCTGCCGTAAGCAAACCCGCCTCCCACCGCCACGATCTTCACATTGGCTCCGTGGTAGGCCACATCGTTCCGGATCTGCTCCAGACACCTCAGGGTGGGGAAATTCCCGATGGAATAGGTAAATACAATATTTCCCTCCGCGGCGAAGCCCGCAGCGGCGGAGGTCATATTCTGCTCGCAGATTCCCGCGTTGATGAACCGGTCCGGGTGTTCCTCCAGGAGAGGGTTCATGACGCCGTACCCAAGATCCGCCGTGAACAGGTACAGATTTTCTTTTTCCTTCATCCAGCCGCACAGTGCGCTCACAAACGCTCTCTTCATCTTTCCTCCAGCTCCCGAAGCGCATTCTCAAAGAATTCCCCCTGGGGGTCCCGATAATGCCACAGCAGGTTATTCTCCATAAAGGAGACGCCCTTCCCCTTTACCGTGTGGGCGATCAGGCACAGGGGCGCCCCCGCCAAAGGCCCCTCCAGCGCCTCCCGCAGAGCCCGGTGGCTGTGGCCGTCTGCCTGACGCACCTCCCAGCCGAATGCCTCCCACTTTTTGGCCAGGTCAATGTGGTCCGCCACCTTCTCCGTGCGCCCCATGGCCTGCATCCCGTTTTGGTCCACGATCACGCACAGATTGTCCAGCCCGTACTGATGGGCAAAGAGAGCCATCTCCCACACGGAGCCCTCATCGCACTCTCCGTCTCCCAACAGACAGTATACCCGATAATCCTTCTTTTTCAGCTTCCCGTTCAGCGCCGCCCCCGCGGCAGCGCAGCAGCCATGCCCCAGAGAGCCCGTGGACCACTCCACCCCCGGCACTCCCTTGCGGGTCACATGCCCGGAGAGGGGGCTGCCGTTCTGGCACTGGCCGTTCAGCAGCGCCGGGTCAAAAAAACCCGTCTCCGCCAGGACTGCGTACAGGGCGGAGCAGGCGTGCCCCTTGCTCAGGAAAAAGCGGTCCCTCCCCTCCCAGCCGGGATCCCCGGGATCCACCCGCAGGATGTGACGGTACAAAACCGCCACGATATCACACATGGACAGCGCGGAGGCCACGTGGGACTCCCCTGAAAAATGGGCCATCTCCACCGCATGTATCCTCAGCCTCCGGGCCAGCTCTTCGCTTGTCATCGAAACCGGCATCCTTGCCTCCTTCTAATCCCAACTCTTCCAGGGCGCTCTGCCCGAGGCCCACAGCGCCTCCAGGGCGTCCCTCTCCCTCTTGGTATCCATACACTGCCAGTAGCCGTCGTACTTGTACGCCTTCAGCTCTCCCAGGGAGGCCACCTTCTCCAGAGTATCCCTCTCAAAGACCGTCTGATCTCCCTCGATATAATCGAAAATCCCCGGCTCCATCACCATAAAGCCCGCGTTGATCCGGCTGCCGTCGCTCTGGCTCTTCTCCCGGAAGGAGGTGATGATGTCCTCCCCCTGGATCCCCAGCACGCCGAACCGCTGCCCCACCTGGACCGCCGTCACCGTGGCCAGCTTTCCGTGGCTTCGGTGGAATTTCAGCAGCTCCCCGATAGGGATGTCGCTCACCCCGTCCCCATAGGTCAGCATAAAGGTCTCCCCCTGCACATACTTTTGGATCCTCTTGATCCGCCCTCCGGTCATGGTGTTGAGGCCGGTGTCCACCAGCGTCACCTTCCAGGGCTCCGACACATTGTTGAGGATCGTCATCCTCCCCCCCTGGGAGAAATCAAAGGACACGTCGCTGCTGTGCAGATAATAGTCGGCGAACCACTCCTTGATCACATGCTGCTTATACCCGCAGCAGATGATAAAATCACAGAAGCCGTAGTGGGAATACCCCTTCATAATATGCCACAGGATCGGCTTCTCCCCAATCTCGATCATGGGCTTTGGCTTCAGATAACTTTCCTCGCTGATGCGGGTCCCGAAGCCTCCCGCCAGTATCACTACCTTCATGCAGCCTCTCTCCTTCTCTTGCGTCTGTGCCGGGAGAGTACGCCCCGTCCCCGGCGGACGGCCCTTACAGGAGATGCAGAAGGAACGCCACCAGGACTCCCAGCAGCCCCCCTACCAGCACCTGCAGGGGCGTATGCCCCACAAGCTCCTTGAGCTTGTCATGGGCGGAAATCTCCCCGCGCCCCATATCCTCAAACACCTTCAGCATATCATTCAGAAGCTTGGCCTGTATGCCGGTCTCCCGCCGCACTCCCATGGCGTCGTGCATCACGATAATGGCCAGGATCAGAGAAACGGCAAAGGGGAACCCTCCGGCGCCGTACTCATAGTAAACCGCCATAACCAGGCCGCACACCGTGGCGGAATGGGAGCTGGGCATGCCTCCGCTGCCCACCAGGCGCTCCGCCACAAATTTTCTCGTCAGAATCAGGTGAATCGCCGTCTTAATCACCTGTGCCGCAAACCAGGCGGCCGCGGCCGTCATAAAGATCCGGTTCTGAAACAGCTCTCTCAAAAAATCCATCTCACCAAACAACCTCTTTTCCCTCCGACGTCACAGCCCCATCCGCCCGTCTAACGCTCCGTCCGGATGGGATTATGCAGGAAATCCTCATAGGCCAGGCGGATTCCCTCCTCCAGCTCCACCTTGTGGGTCCAGCCCATGGCATGGAGCTTGGACACATCCAGGAGCTTCCTGGGAGTCCCGTCCGGCTTTTCCGCATCCCAGAGGATTTCTCCCCGGTAGCCCACTGCATCGGCCACCAGCTGCGCCAGCTCCCGGATCGTCAGCTCCCTGCCGGTCCCCACATTCACGGTCTCATTCCCGGAGTAACGGTCCATCAGGAACAGGCAGGCATCCGCCAGATCGTCCACATACAAAAACTCCCGCAGCACGGTGCCGGTTCCCCAGCAGACCACCTGGGGCGCCCCGGCCTCCTTTGCCTCATGGAACCTGCGGATCAGCGCCGGCAGCACATGGCTGTGGGTGGGATGATAATTATCGTTGGGCCCGTACAGATTCGTAGGCATAACGGAAATATAGTCCGTCCCATACTGACGGTTCATGAACTCACAGAATTTCAGCCCCGAAATCTTGGCCAGGGCATACGCCTCGTTGGTCTTCTCCAGCTCCGAGGTCAGCAGGCAGCTCTCCTTCATGGGCTGGGGGGCCATTCTGGGATAAATACAGGAGGATCCCAGGAAAAGGAGCTTGCGGCAGCCGCTGCGGAAGGCTTCCCGGATCACATTCATCTCCAGCAGCATGTTCTCATACATAAAATCCGCCAGGGCCTCCGCGTTGGCCACGATCCCCCCCACCTTGCCGGCGGCCAGGAACACATAATCCGGCTTTTCCTCCCGGAAAAAGCGTTCCACCGGCTCCTGCCGGCACAGATCCAGCTCCCCGTGGGTCCTGGTCAGAATATTGTGATACCCTTCCCGCTCCAGGGCACGGCAGATGGCGCTTCCCACCATTCCCCTATGGCCTGCCACATAAATCTTCGCATCTTTTTCCATCCCGATAGATCCGTCCTTCCTCGTATTTCACCTTGTCCTTCACGCTGATTTCCCGGCCCAGCTGCACCTCCATGACCTTCAGCTGCGTTCCCGCCACCAGCGTGTGCCTGCTGCCGGCCGGCATCCGGACCACATCCCCCGGGCCCACCCGGCGGCAGGCCCCGTCCACCACCGCGTACCCGCTGCCCTCCAGCACCGTCCAGACCTCGTCCCGGTGCTCATGGCTGTGATAGTTCATGCTGTGCCCGGGCCGGAGGGTAACCTTGATGGTCATGCTCTCCGGCTCCACGTCCATCACCTGATAGCTCCCCCAGGATTTTTCCGCGTACATGATCTGCTGATCGATTTTGTCCACCAGGGGCTTGATATAGCTGGACTGCTTTTTGTCCGACACCAGAATCCCGTCCGGGCCCGCCGCCACCACCGTATCCTTAAGTCCCATGCACAAAACCGGCACATTCAGCTCGTTGATCACATGGAGATTCCGGCAGTCCCCTCCCAGAAGCGCCCGGCCCACCACATTCTCCCCCATGGCCTCCGTCAGAGTGTTCCAGGTGCCCAGATCCTTCCAGTGCCCCCCGAACTTAAGCACGCCGATCTTCCTCTCATGCTCCGCCACCGCATAGTCGATGCTGATGCTCTCCAGGCCCTCATATCCGGCCAGCAGGCCCTCATAGTCGGAAAACCCGATCCTCTCCCGGGCCTTCTCCAGCATATACCCCAGCCGGAAGGCGAAAACGCCGCCGTTCCACAGCGCCCCCTCGCGGATATAGCGGCGGGCGGTCTCCTCGTCGGGCTTTTCCCGAAAGCCGGCCGCACCGCTGACCTCCCCCTCCCCGGAGGGCATGATATACCCGTACTTGGCGCTGGGATAGGAGGGCGTGATCCCCATCAGATACAGATTTTCCTCTCCCTCCCCCGCGAGCCTCTCCAGCCTTTTCAGACACTGAAAAAAGCTCCCGTCCACAAAGGGATCCACGGGGCAGACCACCACCGTCTCATCCAGAGACAGACCCTTTTGATCCCTCAGATAGGCCGCCGCCAGCGCCACGGCGGCAAAGGTATCTCTCCGGCAGGGCTCCACACAGATATCCACCCCGTCCCCCAGCTGGCTGCGCAGGGCCGAGACCTGCTGTTTGGAGGTGGCCACCGTCACCCGGCAGCCGGGATCCACGGCCAAAAGCTGCCCGTACACCCTCTGCACCATAGATATATATTCCTCCCCCGGCCCCTTAAAGATCTTAAGGAACTGCTTGGAGCGGACCTCATTGGACAGCGGCCACAGTCTCTTCCCCGAGCCGCCGGACAGTAAAATCACATTCAATCCCGCGCCTGCCTTCCTGCCGCGCAGGCGGCCTCTCTCCCGGCCCTCTCCAGATCGCTGCGGACCATGCCCTCCACCAGCTTTTCAAAGGAAACCCGGGGCCTCCAGCCCAGCTTTTCCCGGGCCTTGGAGGGATCTCCCATCAGGATCTCTACCTCCGCGGGGCGGAAATACTTCTCATCCACCCGCACCAGGATCCTCCCTGTCCCGGCCTCCCGGCCCACCTCCTGCAGGCCCGTCCCCGACCATTCAAGCTCCATGCCCGCCTTCCGGAAGGCCGTCCCGGCAAACTCCCTCACGGTCCTGGTCTCCCCCGTGGCGATCACATAGTCGTCCGGCTCCGGCTGCTGCAGCATCAGCCACATGGCGTACACATAATCCCTAGCGTGCCCCCAGTCCCGCCTGGCATCCAGATTGCCCAGCTCCACGCACTCCTGCAGGCCCAGCCGGATCCGGGCGGCCCCGTCGGTAATCTTGCGGGTCACAAACTCCCTGCCCCTGCGCTCGCTCTCATGGTTGAACAAAATCCCGCAGCAGGCATACATCCCATAGCTCTCCCGGTAATTTTTGGTGATCCAGTGCCCGTAGAGCTTGGCCACCCCATAAGGGCTCCTGGGATAAAAGGGCGTGGTCTCCCTCTGCGGGATCTCCTGGGCCTTCCCGAACATTTCCGAGGTGGACGCCTGATAAAAACGGCAGGCGGGCCTCACCGTCCGGATGGCCTCCAGCAGCTGAGTCACACCCAGCCCGTCGATCTGGGCCGTAACCAGGGGCTGCTCCCAGGAGGTCCCCACAAAGGACTGGGCCGCCAGGTTGTACACCTCATCCGGCTGGGAGATCTGCAGCGCCCGGATCAGGGAAACCATATCCGTCATATCCGCATACAGGAGCGTGATCCGGTCCTTCAGATGCTCCACGTTCCCGTAATCCGCCGCGGCCTTGCGCCGCATCAGCCCGTAAACCCGATACCCCTTCTCCAGCAGAAGCTCCGCCAGATAGGAGCCGTCCTGGCCGTTGATCCCTGTGATCAGCGCGCTTCTGCCCTGTGTCTCACTGTGTCTTTCCATAACGGATCTCCTTCACCTCCAGGGTCACG
Organism: uncultured Acetatifactor sp.; assembly: GCA_947625475.1. Classification (GTDB taxonomy): domain Bacteria; phylum Bacillota; class Clostridia; order Lachnospirales; family Lachnospiraceae; genus Acetatifactor. The sequence continues at coordinate 16,047 of CANQOL010000013.1, read as the reverse complement.
CCGCTGGCCGGTATCATCCAAAAGCTCACCCCTTCAAATTTCGCCCAGATATTCACATTGGCCGTAAAGGTCCCCCTGCCCGTCCCGTCAAAGACGGAGATGTCAACCGGATACTCCCCCAGGTCGACCCGGCCGGTGTTTCCCGTCACCCTCATGACCGCGGGCGTCAGGGCCCCGTAGGCATTCTCCTGCAGCTCCAGCTCATACACCACCTGCAGATTGCCTTTGCTGACCAAAGCATTGGGCCCCTCCCCCAGGCGGCCGGCCCCCGAGAGCACCACCCCGCCCCGGGCATCCAGCTCCAGGTAGCTCTTCCTCGCCATCTGCTTTAAGTCCGCCGTGTGCTGCTTGCTGTAATACTCATCCAGCACCACGCCGGCGCTCTCCAGCGCCCGCTTTGACCTCTGGCTGTTTGTGTACACCGCCCTCTCTCCCGGCAGCTCCCCATACCAGAAGCCCGCCTCCATCAGAACCGTCTGCTCCTGCAGATCCTCCAGGAAATAAGTGACGTCCTCCCCCCCGGCCAGGCCGTCCCCTGTCAGGACGCTGGGCCGCACATTGTCAAACTCCCGGCAGTACAGCTCTGTCAGATCCCCCACATATGCCTCCTGGCCCTCCTTTGAGAGGGCCTCCAGATACGGCCTGTCCTTTTCCAGCACATCTCCGTACACGCCTGCCCCGGCGTCCAGCACCTGCTCGCAGCTCACCGCCGTCAGCACAAAGACGGCACACAGAGCGCCGCACATCCCAAGAGCAAAGCCCGGAAGGCGCTTTCTGTCAAACAGCGCATCCAGAAGCCGGTTCACCAGCAGGACAAAGAGCAGAAGCATCCCTGCTCCCAGGGCCGTGACAGCCGCAAACAGCCGGGGCTGGTCCGCCCACCCCTGCAGATAGGCCAGCGTCCGCAGATAGCTCACAATCCTTCTTCCGCCCGCAAGCAGGGCGGCGGCACAAAGCCCCCAGCAGGCCGCCTTCACCGCCGTTTTCACCGGGAAGCGCCTCTCCCCCGGCTGGGGCGCCGGCTCCGGGTCCATCCTGGCAAAGGCAAGCAGCAGGAACACGTTGTAGCAGACCTCGATCATATGATGTTCAATCATGCTGTGCACAAAGACCAGCAGGACCGCCCAGTAAAGGCTCCGGTTCCCCGCCCGCAGAGCCCGGTAAGCGATATAGACTCCCGCCGCACACAGCAGCGCCAGCACCACCCAGCCGTACCGGAGCAGGATCAGCACATAGGAGGAATCCACAAAATTATAGTTCGCGTGATAGTTGGAGAGCGTACCCCCGTTCCCCTCCATCTCAAAGGCTGTCCCAAATGCCTTGATTCCGTAGGTGGTCATGGCGTCCCTGCCCAAGGAGAGCCGGTTGGTGATCCAGCTGTTCACCTCCACCAGCAGCGCGTTCTCCCTGTCATACAGGCTGGTCAGGCTTACCATAACCGCAGGGCAGATCAGAACCGCACCGGCCCTGAGGGCATCCGCCCATTTCCTCCCGGGATTTCTGAAAAAAAGCCTGCGCAGATAATGAGAGTAGAGCATCGCCGCAGCCGTGCAGATCAAAACAATGATCCCGCAGCGGGTGCCGTTGTACCGGACCAGAAAGACAACCGCCGCGGCCGTGAGCCCCAGCAGGACCGGACGCCAGAAGGGCCGGGCCAGCGCCCAGGCCGTCAGGAGCAGGAATACTATATGCGCGGCAAAGTCCGTCGGGTAGATTATCCCGAAGGAATGCTCCGCCAGCCCGTCTTCATAATAGATCAAATCCCGGACAACCCCCGTCACACTCCCCAGCATCGCCGTCAGCAGCACATAAGCCTCAACCCACAGCCCAACCTGCAGGATCTTTTTGTAGTCTATCCCAAACGCCCCCACAATCAGCAGGGCCGTCTCCAGGAGAAACTCGTATCCCGTGGAGGCAAAGGACAGGCCCAGGCCCACCCCCGTCACAACGCAGAAAATCCATTCCTTCCCCCGGAAGATCTCCGAATAGGAGACCCTCAGCAGCACCGCCGCGCCCATCAGGATCCGCAGCATATCCTGGAAATGCCAGGGCCAGTCCAGCCAGAATACGGTGGTATCCATGGACATTTTAAACAAATAAACCCCCAGGAGAACCAGATACAGCGCCTCCACCCGCCTGCCGATCCGCCTCAGGTTCTGCTTCTCTTTCCATTCAGAGCCCATACCTGCCAAAACGCACTTTCCTCTTTCTTCAAAATTAAATATGTTTTATTATACCACATTACCGTGCGCCTCCAGGCGCACATGGAATCAGAAGTCCACAGACGCTTTTCCTGTGGACATTGTACCACATCGCAACCGACAATTCAACAATACGATGCAAAGGGCAAATCCACATATTTTTACAGATATGATTGAAGGTTTTATCATTCTATGCTATGTTTAAAATAAGCCGGCCGATTTTAAAAGCGCCGTATAAGGGAGCCTGCCATGGAAACTGTGTTTTTTCCCCCGTCCGCAAACGCTGAAAGCAGAAAAGAGAATACGGCTGAGCGGTTATTAAGCATTATCATCCCCATTTATAATGCGGAGAAATATCTGAACATGTGCGTGGACAGCATCCTGCAGCAGACATACAGACACTTTGAACTGCTGCTGGTGGACGACGGCTCCAGGGATTCCTCGCCCCAGATCTGTGACAGCTATGAGCGCAGAGATCCCCGGGTGCGCGCGATCCACAAGCCCAACGGAGGCTGTTCCTCGGCGCGCAACCTTGGGATTGAGCTGTCCAGGGGAGAGCTTCTCACTTTTGTGGATTCGGACGACTACCTGGATCCGGACATGTATCAGATCCTGCTGCAGAACCTGGAGATGACCGGTTCAGACGTCTCGGCCTGCAGCTACAGGAAGGAGAAGGAATCACGGACCCCCCACATAACCTGCAAGCCCGGCAGAGAGGCCCAGGTGCGCATTCTCACGGACAGGGATATCTTTGAGAGCATTGCCCGGGAGGAAAACAGTATCGAGGGAATGGTCTGGAACAAGGTGTGGCGCCGCGAGGTCATCGGATCCCACCGATACCGCACGGATGTTGCGATCAACGACGACGCGGTGTTTACATGGGAGACCTTAAGAGACGCCCGGCAGGTGTGCTACTGCGGCCTGCCCATGTATCACTATGTGATCCTGCGGACAGGCATCGTGGGCAGCTCCAAAATTGAAAACTATCTGAAGGGGCTCCACGGTTACGAAATCATGATGGCGGACAGAGACAGGATCACGGAAACCTGCTTCGCCAACTTATACCGGCAGTACATTGTATGGAACACAGTCATCTATGAACAGCTCCTGGGCAGGGGGACTCCCGATCCGGATCTCTCTCAAAAAATACGGTCCAATATAAGCGCCGGGGAAAAATACTGGAGGCTGGTTCCCCTGCCATACAGGATAATCGCGATAGCGATCGTCAAAAATGACACCCTGGCCAAATGTCTGACGCGGCTCAAAATGGGGCTGAAACGGCTGCGAAATCTTCTTTTCGTCTGAATTTAAACGAATATTTAAACTACCTGTAAATCATCTTGACATTTCCATAAAAAGTTGTAAGATGGAATGTAGGCACAATATTTAGAGCATTTTTTTCGAAGTCACCACAAGATATTGGGAAATTTGCAAATGGGGAGATTTGCAGGGAGGACGGATTCCGGGTGGGCAGCCAGGCCGGATTTTCAGTCGGACGCCCGCCGCGGGCAGGGGGTATAGCATATGAGTACGGAAGTAAAAACCAACGTCATCAAGCGAAACGGGGAAGAGGTCACCTTTGACGGGACCAAGATCATCAATGCGGTGCAGAAGGCCAACAACGGGGTTACGCCGATCCACCAGCTGAACGAATATCAGATTGCGGCCATCGCGGAGAATATCGCCTCCCGGGCCAAGAGCAGTTCTCACGCCATCAATGTGGAGGATATCCAGGACATGGTGGAGACCGGCATCATGGAGATGCGGGGCTACGAGGTGGCCCAGAAGTACGTGCGGTACCGCTATATGCGGGAGCTGACCCGCAAGTCCAACACCACGGACAACAATATCCTCTCCCTCTTGGACCAGGTAAACGAGAACGTCAAGCAGGAGAATTCCAATAAGAATCCCACCATCAACTCCACCCAGAGGGACTATATGGCAGGGGAGGTGAGCAAGGATCTCACCATGCGGATCCTGCTGCCGGATGATGTGGTCCGGGCCCACAGGGAGGGGCTCATCCACTTCCATGACTCGGATTATTATGCCCAGAGAGAGCACAACTGCGATCTGATCAATCTGGAGGACATGCTGCAGAACGGCACGGTGATCAGCGAAACCCTGATCGAGAAGCCCCACAGCTTCTTTACCGCCTGCAACGTGACCACCCAGATCGTGGCACAGGTGGCCAGCAACCAGTACGGCGGCCAGTCCTTTACCCTCTCTCATCTGGCTCCCTTTGTGGATATCAGCCGCCAGAAGCTCCGCAGCCAGATCATCGAGGAGCGCACAGAGTGCGGCGAGTTCCTGGACGAGGCCGTTATCTCCAAGCTCACCGAGAGCCGGTTAAAGCAAGAGATCAAGAGCGGCATCCAGACCATCCAGTATCAGCTCATCACCCTGATGACCTGTAACGGCCAGGCCCCCTTCGTCACCATGTTTATGTACCTGGACGAGGTGCCGGCGGGCCGGGTGCGGGACGATCTGGCCATGGTCATCGAGGAAGTGCTCCACCAGCGGCTCCAGGGCGTCAAGAACGAGAAGGGCGTGTGGATCACCCCCGCCTTCCCCAAGCTGATTTACGTGCTGGACGAGGACAATATCACGGAGGATTCCCCTTACTGGTATCTGACCGAGCTGGCGGCCAAGTGCACCGCCAAGCGCATGGTGCCCGACTATATTTCCGCCAAGGTGATGAAGGAGTTAAAGCAGGGCGATGTGTACCCCTGCATGGGCTGCCGGTCCTTCCTGACGGTGGAGGACTCCCAGCGCAACCCCGACGGCTCCCATCAGTACTACGGCCGTTTCAACCAGGGCGTGGTGACCATCAACCTGGTGGACGTGGCCTGTTCCTCCAACGGGGATATGGACCGGTTCTGGGAAATTTTGGACGAGCGCCTGGAGCTCTGCCACAAGGCCCTGCGCTGCCGGCATGAGCGCCTGAAGGGCACCGTGTCCGACGTGGCCCCCATCCTTTGGCAGTACGGAGCCCTGGCCCGCCTGGAGAAGGGCGAGACCATAGACAAGCTCCTGTACAACGGCTATTCCACCATCTCCCTGGGCTATGCGGGCCTGTATGAGATGTGCGTGCGGATGCTGGGCAAATCCCACACGGACCCGGAGGCAAGGCCCTTCGCCTTAAGCGTCATGCAGCGGCTCAACGATAAGTGCAGGGAGTGGAAGGAGGCGGAGCACATCAGCTACTCCGTGTACGGCACCCCCCTGGAGTCCACCACCTACAAATTTGCCAAATGTCTCCAGAAGCGCTTCGGCATCATCCGGGGCGTGACGGACAAAAATTATATCACCAACAGCTACCATGTGCATGTTTCGGAGCAGATCGACGCCTTCAGCAAGCTGAAGTTTGAGTCTGAGTTCCAGAAGCTCTCTCCGGGAGGCGCCGTCAGCTACGTGGAGGTTCCCAACATGCAGAACAATATCCCCGCAGTGCTCTCCGTGATGAAGTTTATCTATGACAACATCATGTACGCGGAGCTGAACACCAAGAGCGACTACTGCGAATGCTGCGGTTACGACGGGGAGATCCGGATCGTGGAGGACGCCTCCGGGAAGCTTCTCTGGGAATGCCCCAGCTGCGGGAACCGGGACGAGAGCAAGATGTGGGTGGCCCGCAGGACCTGCGGCTACATCGGGACCCAGTACTGGAACCAGGGCCGCACCCAGGAGATCAAGGACCGGGTCCTGCACCTGTAGGGAGGCGGCTGCCTGGGGGGAAGATTTTCGGAAAATGAGGTCTGCCATGAATTACGGAGCCATAAAGCCCTATGATATTGCCAACGGTCCGGGGGTGCGGGTGAGCCTGTTTGTGTCCGGCTGCCGGCATCACTGTAAGGGATGCTTTAACTCGGAAGCCTGGGATTTTGCATACGGCCGTCCCTTTACAGCCGAAACCGAGGAAGAATTGATAAAGGCCCTGAAGCCTGCTTACATTCAGGGCTTTTCTCTTTTGGGGGGAGAACCCTTCGAGCCGGAAAACCAGCAGGTGCTGGCAGGGGTTTTGTCCCGGATCCGGGCCGTCCTCCCGCAAAAGGATATCTGGTGCTACACCGGGTATCTCTACGACGCGGACCTGGTCCCGGGAGGAAAGGTGTACACGGAATTTACCCGGCCCATGCTCTCCTGCATCGACACTTTGGTGGACGGGGAATTTGTGGAATCCCTAAAGGACATCTCCCTGGTCTTTCGGGGGAGCAGCAACCAGCGGATCCTGGATCTGCGGAATGCGGCGGGCCGTTAGCTCCCTGCGCAGTTTCCTTAAGTTTCCGGCTGCTCGGTACACCCGGCCCAGCAAAACACCAAGGCTAAGTGCCAAGGCTGATGCCAAGGCTGATGCCAAGGGCGGCCCGCTTACCTCCCCAGCAGATTGCTCAGCCGGGCGAACTGCTCCAGCGAAAGCCGCTCTCCCCGCACCGCCGCGTCCAGCCCCATATCCTCCAGGGCTGCGGCCACCTGTTCCCTGGAAAGCTCCAGCTCCCCGGACCCTGCCAGCGCATTGGGCAGGGTTTTTCTTCGCTGCTGAAAGGCCCCCCGGATCAGGGCAAAGAGAAAGCTCTCGTCCCTGACCTCCACGGGCGGCTTCTCCCAGCAGTCCAGCCGTATCACCGCGCTGCCCACCGCAGGGCGGGGCAGGAAGCAGTTGGGGGGCACATTGGCCACAATCCGGGGCCTGGCGTAGTATTGAACCGCCAGAGACAGGGCGCCGTACTCCTTGGAGCCGGGGCCCGTCTGCATCCGCTCCGCCACCTCCTTCTGGACCATGACGGTGATGCTGGCGATAGGCAGCCTCTTTTCCAGCAGCTCCATGAGGATCGGCGTGGTAATATAATAGGGAAGATTGGCCACCACCTTCACGGGCCGTCCCCCGTTCTTCTCCCGGATGAGGGCCCGGATATCCAGCTTCAGGATATCCTCATTGATAATTTCCACATTCTCATAGTTCCCCAGGGTTTCCCGCAGGATGGGGATCAGGGTCCTGTCGATCTCCACCGCCGTCACATGTCCCGCCCGCTCCGCCAGATATTGGGTCATGGTGCCGATCCCCGGGCCGATCTCCAGCACAAAATCCTCCCCCGCAATCTGCGCCGCGTCCATGATCCTTTCCAGCACATGGGTGTCTATGAGAAAATTCTGGCCGTACTTTTTCTGGGCCCGAACCCCGTATTTCTGTAAAACCGCAATGGTATTCTGAGGAATTCCCAGATCCGCCATATGACCCTTCCTTTCCGCCGTCTTCCTCCCGCGGCCCGGCCCGGTTCCATTCTCTCCCGTCTCCGCAAAGAAGCCCTCCAAGGCCTGCCCCTCACACCTGCCCAGGCGCTTTCTCCGGCTCCCACCCGCGAAGGAACTCTCCCGCCTGAATCAGATCCCGGCAGATGACCAGGCACTTCTCACGCATCTCCCCATCCGGCCCGATCAGATCCGGCACCATCACCGGCAGCAGCCCGGCCCGGAAGGCGGAGCGGATCCCGTTGTAGGAGTCCTCCACCGCGTAGGTCTCCCCCGGCCGGGTGCCCAGCCGTTCACAGCCCAGCAGATAAATATCCGGCTCCGGCTTGCTGTGCTCCACCATATCCCCGGTGACCAGCACCGAAAAGTAAGAGAGCAGGCCCGCCTCCCCCAGCTGCTGCCTCACTCTCTCCTGGCGGGTGGAGGAAACCAGCCCCATGCGCCAGCCCTCCTTCTTCAGCCCCTCCAGCACCTGCCGGGCCCCGGCCTTCACCGGCATCCCCTGCCGGTCTATGTAGTCCTGAAACCACCGGCCGGTGAACCGGCGGAACTCTTCGTAATCGTACCGGCCTCCGTAATGGGCCGTAAACAAATCCCTGGTGTCCGCCAGATTTCTGCCGATGCAGGCGGGATAAAAGCTCTCCATATCCTCTATCCCCCACCTGCGGGCCGCCTCCAGCCAGCTTTCCCGGCCCAGCCGCTCCGTATCCAGCAGCACCCCGTCCATATCAAACAAAACCGCCCTCATGGATTTCCTCCTTCTGCCCGGGCCTGGGCCCCTGCGCCCTCCCCCGTCAGCTCATAGATTTGCGGATAGTACCGGAAATCCTCCAGGAAATGGATACAGTTGTAGAGCACCAGCACATCCATCTCCCCGCTTCTCTCCTGATAGTGATCCATAAATTCAAACAGCTCTCCGAAAAAATACCGGGGATCCAGCACATAGATCCGGCTGTACTCAGGCACCAGCAGAGGAATCAGGGTATTTGCGTAGGAGTCCTTGATGACAAACAGGGTTTTCCCCGTGTGATACCCTGTGTCGATCTCCACAAAGCTGTGACTGTCATCCAGAAAATATCCGTACTGATTCTTGGCGGACAGGTATTTGTCCTCATAACAGCTCTGCGCTTTTTTCCCGAAATCATAGGTGATCTCCACCGGATAAGCCTGCGTCCCCGGCAAAATGCGGATCTCATCCTGCCTGTCAAAGACGGGGAGCCTGGAATACAGGGTTCCCCGGAAGCTCTCGGAGACCGCCGCCAGCTCCCCGGGATCGTAGCGCCCCGCCCTTCCTCCGGTGTGTCCCATCAGCTCCTGATAGGCGTACAGCGCCCCCAGGGTAGTCCAGTGGTGATCCGTCCGGTAATAGATTTCTTCCCCGGCGTGCTCCCGCAGGATGCCCAGCACATCCACATACCGCTTCTCCCCCACCAGATTCCGGACACGCTCCAAAAATGCCTCCTGGTCATAGTAAGGGGCAAAGGCCGGCATTCTCTTCTCCAGCACGTTGTCCGCCGTGGGTACCAGCATCACAAGGGTCTGGGGATACCGCTCTGTCAAAAGCTCCAGGAGGGCCAGCTTCTGATCCTCCAGCCGGGCAGGATAATTCCGGGGCAGGTGCTGTTCGATGAGATACCCTCCCCTGCCCAGATACACGCCGCCGATCTCCTTTTTCTGCTGGGCCAGATCCATAAGGCTCTTTAGGGAAACCCATTTCTCCCGCCCCACAAACTGATCCGCCGCATACTCTTCATATGCCTGCGCATATTCCCCCGCCAAGACCTGGCCGGTGTTCCAGACCGGCTTTTGCGCCAGTATTCGATTTTCCGCCTCGGAAAACAGCCTCTCTCCCCCGATCAGATCCGCCGCCGTCAAAACCAGCAGGATCCCGAAAAGGAAAAACACTGTGACCGCCGCATTTCTGCGCTCTTCCAACAGATCCATCTTATCCTCCGCAGCGCTTCCGCGCCCCATACAGGCCCGCAGGAAGCCGCCCTTTTCATCCGCCTAAAACCGGAAATACAAAAACGGGTTATAGGACGCCTCCACTATGTAAACCACACTGGCCAGCAAAAGCCCCGCCAGAATCAGCTTCTCCAGCACCCGGCACAGGGCGATGCCCCAGCCGCTGCCTGCCCCCTCCATTCTCCGGGCCAGGCTCCCGGCCAGAGGGGTTGCCGCCACCGCGCCCACCGCCAGCAGCAGGAAATTTTCCCGCAGGGCGAAAACGGCTTCCCTGCCTGCCAGCCCCGCGCTCCCCGCCCCGAACATGGCCCCCAGGTATCCCAGGATCCGTCCCGTTCCCTCCAGGGAGAAAAACACCCAGCTCACCAGCACCGCCGCCAGCGTATACACACGCCCGAAAACGGCGGGCAGCCTCTCCAGGAGCTTCCCCAAAAACACCTTTTCCAAAATCAGCCATAGGGCAAACCAAAGCCCCCAGATCAGGAAATTCCATCCCGCTCCGTGCCAGATGCCCGTCAGCATCCACACCAGCAGAATATTGAAAATCTGCCGGGGCAGACCCCTTCGGTTCCCCCCCAGGGGAATGTACACATACTCCCGAAACCAGCTTCCCAGGGAAATATGCCACCTGCGCCAGAACTCCGTGACGGACCGGGACACGTAAGGATACCGGAAATTTTCCGGGAACCGAAAGCCCAGGATCCGGCCCAGCCCGATGGCCATATCCGAGTACCCGGAAAAATCAAAATAAATCTGCAGGGCAAAGGCGGCAATCCCCAGCCAGGCCCCCAGCACCGTCAGGTCTCCGGAGGGGGTCTCCTTTACGCTCTCCCACAGAAGCCCAAACTGATTGGCCAGCAGCACCTTCTTGGCCAGGCCCGCCACAAAACGCCTGCAGCCCTGGGCGATCTCCAGAATATCCGGCTTTCTGACCCGCAGCTGATCCTGTACGTCCCGGTACTTGACAATGGGGCCCGCGATGAGCTGCGGGAACATGGTCACATAGACCGCGAAATCCAGAAGATTCCTCTGCACCCTGGCCTCCCCCCGGTAGCAGTCTATGGTGTAGGACATGGTCTGGAAGGTGTAAAAGGAAATCCCGATGGGCAGATGCAGATCCAGCAGGGGAACCGACCAGCCCCCCAGGGCATTCACTGTGCCGATCAGGAAATTGGCGTACTTGAAAAAGCCCAGCACCCCCAGGTTGATCAGCAGGGAGCTCACCAGAAAAATCCGGGCCGTCCCCTTCCTGCGGCAGGCCCCTATGGCCAGGCCGTGCAGATAGTCGGAGAGGGTGGAAAACAGCATCAGCAGCACATAGACCGGCTCCCCCCAGGCGTAAAAAAACAGGCTCCCCAGCAGGAGGACCACATTTTTCATCCTCCCGGGGGCCGCAAAATATAAAATCATAAACAGGGGTAAAAACCGAAACAGAAATACTACACTGCTAAATACCATGGGTCTGATCTCCCTTACCGGGCCGCCGCCTGCTCAATGGCTGTGATGGCCAGCTCGTTTTGCTCCTGGCACAGGCGGATGATTTCCTCATCCCCGATCTCCATGCCCTCCGTCACGTCCGCCCCCAGCTGGACAAAGCACACATACTGCCCCATCACCTCAATCCGGGATGCCTGAATCTTGCCCAGGTTCATGGGATACTGCATGGTATCCGACACCAGCGCATCCCGATAGCTGTTCAAAACTGCCTCCACAGCCTCCACCTGGTCCTCCCTGGCCTTGATCAGGATCAGCGTGTCCACATTGACGCTGATCATGGGCATCTCCCCCAGGAAGCCTTCATACATATCCTCTTTCAGGCCGTAGTCCGCCAAAAACTCAGGGGGCATCTGGGTGTTGGGCCAATAATCCTCCCCCAAAACCTCCGCCACCGCATCCCGCAGCGCCTGGAGCTGCGCCTGCGCGGCTGCCTGCTCCGGATCCTCCCCCTGCGCTGTGTCCTGGACGCTGCCGGTGTCCTGTATATCCCCATTCTGGGTGTTCTCCTGCTGGCTGCCCTGGCCGGCGCCGTCCTGCTCCCCGGAGCCCGCCTCTTTTCCTCCGCAGGCGGCCAGCTGCACACACAGGGCCGCCGTCAATAAAAGAACTGTCAGTTTCTTCCTCATAATCCCCATTCCGGCTCATACTCCTTCCCACCGCCAAGCGCAGAATCAAACGTCCGCGCCCAGCACATATGGAATAATAGAAAACACCCTCTGCGAGTTTTCTATTGTCATACATAAAAGTCCACAGAGGTTTCTCCCCCTGTGGACATTATACCCTATTTCAGGAATATTTGTACATAAATTTTCTTAAGTTTGACCGGGCCCAGATGAACCGGCCCGGAATCGGCCGGAAAAGGGATGGACGTCTAAGGCTGACGGCGGGGCAGATACTGCACCGCGATCCGGTCCTCCGGCCTGGGATCAAACAGATAAAGCACCGCCAGGAAAATCCACTCCAGGGGCTTCATCATCAGATACACCGCGTCCGCGGCCCACTTGGTGCGGATCAGCCTCGCCACCGGAAGTCCGCAGGTATCGTAAAAATGCCGCAGTCTCCTGTGGAAGGCGGGGGTGCGTTCCTCCAGCAGCTGTTCAAAGGCATTGGCAATACACAGCTGCCGGTTCACCACCACCCGGTGGCCGTGCCTCTCCCCCATGCGCAGAGGCTTCACCAGCCTTTCATGTCCTCCCGCCGCCACGGTGCACAGATAATGCTCGTCATAGATCAGATTGGGCGGGGCTGTGCGCCCGGAAAGGGTCCACTGGGCGGTCTCTGTCCAAGCCTTGATCAGGGCGTCCGGCTGCTGCCCAAAGAGCATCAGGATGCACAGCAAAATCCCCAGAAGAGGCAGCGCCAGCACCAAAGCCAGCAGAGGCCAGAGCAGCGCATTCTCCAAAATGTGCCGCAGGAGGGGAAACTTCCCGGCGCTCCGGACGCCCTGCAGCCCCGCAGCAGAAATGTCCGCGCCCCCGGCGGCCTGACCGCCCGGCGCCCCCTGGGCAGAGACCTTCTCCGCCCCGGCAGTCCCGGGCGCCGCACCCGCTCTCTCCCTCTCCAGCTCCCTCCACCGGAGCAGCTCCCTGCGCACGGTCTTTGCGGCAATCAGCACGCAGTTGCCGGGGAAGACACACAGCACCCACTCCCCCTGTCCCATCATCTGGACGCACCAGAGGATACATTCCCCCATTCCCAGGTACATGGCGGACATGGACAGCACCGCGGCCAGGGGCGGGAGCTTTCCCAGGGGCACCAGCTCCAGAATCAGATAGCCCGCCACTCCCGTCAGAGCAAGAAGGATCACCGTCGGCAGGCCGCCGCTCCAGATGGGCTGGTGGATCTGACTGTTGTAGAGCTGCTCCTGCCACTGGGCTCCAAAGTCAATCTCTGTGATCAGGGCGTACATGCCGCTGTAGAGGCTTCCCAGAAGAACCGTCAGCCATTCAAAGCGCCGGAGGGCCTTCTTCCATTTCCCCTGCCGGGGAAGGCAAAAGAGACTGACCAGATTGATTAAGGTCAGCAGAGCAGGGTAAAAGACGAACATTCCCCCTCCCACCGCCGCCAGCACAAGCTCCATCAGATTCGACAGCACATTATCCGACTCCGCGAATCCGTTCAGGCACACCCACAGGCAGGCCAGAAGCCCCGCCGCGAAGGCCGCCCCAAAGGAGAGCAGCACCGGATAATCCCACAGCTTTCCGCCCCGCCGCCTGCTCACAAGGGGCACAATACACCCCACAGTCATCAGTATCAGCATCCCTGTCAAAACAAACGAAAGCATAGACATCGCCAGCTCCTTTCTCACATACCCTCCGTGGTCCGAAAGAGGATCTCCGTCTCCAGTGCGTACCGGGACAGGTTAAAGTGCCGGATTCCCCCCTCCCCTGTCCGCTCCTGCATCCGCCTCAGATACACGTATCCAAAGCCCTCCGCGGCATCCCGATCCATCACATACTCCCTGCTGTCGTACAAGGCACCGTCGGCCTCGTCCCGGTAAAAGGCATTCAGATCATAGCCGTTCTCCGCCATCCAGGGGATCAGGACCGGCGCCGCGTCCGCGCTCAGAGTGCTGAGAAACCGGTAATCGTGGTAGGGCCTCCCCAGGAAAAAGCCATCCTCGCTCCGGGTCATGGCCTCCACATTGACCCTGGCGATCCAATAGTCCGGCCGGGAGAAGGACAGGGCCAGATAACACAGGGTCACCACCGCCACACTGTATCCAAACAGCGGAAAGCTCTCCCGGAAAATACTTACCAGTATGCCCAAAAACAGCAGGGCCAGCACCGCCAGGCCAAAGAGCACCAAAATCCGCAGGAAGGTCAGATAATAGAACCGAATGTAGAGGATCATCCGCAGGGCGCTGGAGGCGATCATCACAAAGGTACACAGGCTCATCACCGTCAGGACCCCCTTCAGGACCCGGCTCTCCCTGAAAAAGGCCAGGCCCGCCAGCACCAGCACCAGATTTAAGAAGCTCACCGCCAGCAGCTGGAAGAACCCCTCCCTGGCGTACTCCGCGTAGGTGTACCCTCCGGGGAGCTGCATCCGCCCCAGGAACAGGTACAAAATCTGAATCCCGCTGAACACCAGATACAGCAGCGTCAGTATGCCGGAGACGGTGATGGCCAGCAGCGGCTCCCCCTTCCGCCGGTCTTTGGTATCCTCCGGGATCCTCTTCCGGCAGAGATAGCTCAAAATACAGTAGCAGGCCAGGAACATCCCCAGGATCATCAGGCATACGGTAAACAGACTCCCCAGCCGGATATGGCCCAGCAGGCGCTCCGACAGATCCCGAAACACTGCGTCCGCGCTGGTCAGCAGAAGGAATACCACTCCCACCAGGGGAACGGCTATCGCCAGCCCTCCCGCCACATACAAAAGCTTCCCCTTTTTCCGGCTCATCCGGTTCCTGACATACCAGGCCGCATCCCGGAAGGGCCTGCCCAGCTCCCCGAAGGCCATAACCGCCGTCTCGCAGATGGCCCCCAGATACTTGCCCAGCTTCCAGCCCCCGGTCCGAAAGACCGTGGACAGCAGAAAGCTCATTCCCAGCAGGAAGACGCCCCATTTATTCATCCCGATGATCCGGGCGTCGTCGGTGCAGCAGGCGGAAACGGCCAGCAGCAGCATGGCTCCCATATAAAAGACACTGCCTTTTTTCAAGGGCATCCCTAGTTTGGAGAAGCAAAAGCAGATATACGCCAAGCCGCCGGCCACGAAAAAAGGGTAGGTGATCCCCGAAGCGTTCCGGTACATACAGAAGGCATAAAAGCAGGCGTAGAGAAAGGCTGCCGTCCCAAAAATGTGAAAACCCTGTCTCATCCGGGCAGAATACTCTGTCTCCGGGCTCCCGGAAGCTCCCCCATTCCCCTGGAAGGCTCCCCCGGCCACAGGCGCCGGCCTATCCCAGGTGCCCTGCGCTCCCGCTGCGTTTTGCCCGGCCGCCGCTGTCTGTCCCATCCAGGTGCCCTGCGCTCCCCCTGCACTCTGCCCGGCCGCCGCTGTCTGTCCCATCCAGGTGCCCTGCGCTCCCCCTGCGCTCTGTCCGGTCGCCGCTGTCTGCCCCATCCCCTCCGGTTTGATCTGTTCACTCATCCTTTTGATCCTCCACATATTCCAGTATGTCCCCGGGCTGGCAGTCCAGGGCCCTGCAGATGGCGTCCAGAGTTGAGAGCCGGACTGCCTTCGCCTTATTGTTCTTTAAGATGGACAAATTCGCCAGGGTGATATCCACCTCCCCCGCCAGCTCGGTGAGCCCCTTTTTGCGCTTCGCCATCATCACATCCAGATTGATTACAATCGCCATTGTCCCTCGTCCTCCTAGATCGTCAGATCGTTTTCTTCCTTACAGCGCACCGCTTCCTCAAACACCTGGGCCAGCACTCCGCTGAAGAGTCCCGCTATGAGGAACACCAAAACCACCACCAGCATGGCCACCGTCAGGAACACCACGCTGCGCACCACGGACATAAAGGCGATGAACAGGCTCCACTTGCCCATCTTCCGCAGGCTCACCACGTTCTCCTTCACAAAACAGTTTTCCGCCAGCACCGTCCGGAAGATCCTGCGCAGCTCCCGCACAATGACCAGAGCCGCAATCCCCAGCACCGTATAGATCAGCACCAGCTCCCCATAGTGAGCCTCCACCTCCGGCAGATACTCTCCGATCCAGCGGACCGTCCAGGGAAGAGAGAGCGTCAGCGCAATCCCTCCCACAAACATCACATCCAGCAGATACTTGGTTCCTCTCGCCAGAAGCTTTTTATCCCGAACCGTATCCTTCATCGTCCTGTCTCCTTTTCCTCTTATTCTCTGCATTTCTCTCTGTCCGGGGTATGACCTTTTGCAAATCTGACCGCCCCTCCCCGTCCCTTCGCTACCAAAGTACCACATGCGAAATCGTTTGTCAATATATTTTTATTGTTTCTCGATAAAATTATATTGAGTTGCGTTAATAGGGGGGGGTAAATGGCAGGGAAAAAGCGGCAAATAGCAAAACAAACAGGGAAAAGGCAGAGGAAAAAATAAATAAGGGTGAATCGCAGGAAAGATTGTGACGTTGCTTGCCTTTCTCCAAAAGAGAAAGAAAAAGCGAAAATAAAAATGCCTATCCTGTCTGGTCCACAGGATAGGC